>JAQTOA010000011.1 GCA_028713555.1 Sterolibacterium sp.
TACGCAACACGCTGGAGAAGTTGCCGACCTGTCTCAACAGCCAGATTGATTCGCTGTTGCCGCTACGCTCGGAACCTGTACAGCAAACTCCGTCGTGAGTGAACCTGGCAGGGCCTAACGCTTACACAATATCATGAGATAGTTTCGCATATCCGAGATTGGATGATTCCGCGGCCTAAATTGGCGAACGCGACAATTGTCTTCCAACCGATAGGTCGAGATACGGATAGCCTGCTACCGCCATCGGTACAGGACCGGCTATTGATACGCGATTCGTGCATTGTGGTTGATATCGTAATCAGCAATCCAGCGGCAAGCGCCTAGCAAACAAGCCGTTGCATTCACCCGCAGGATATCGCCAGATGATCGCAATTCAACTGACCAAGTAGAATTACCGTATCTGGTATGACCAGTTAGTTGTTATGAGATGCCATTTATCATTACTGGGTTGACAATCTGCCGTTTGAACAGTACTGTTCGATTGACCGCACTTCACTTCTTCAACTGATTGGAAATGCTTATCGGCCCAGCTCCTGAAGGCAGGACAACCTTCTGGAAATGTCATTAATTATGTATTCTGGGAGGGGAAAATATGAAACGGGATTACGATCAATTCTTCGACATCATCATTGTCGGCGCCGGTGCCGCAGGATGCGTACTGGCGGGCCGGTTGTCGGAAGCGCCCGAGATAAAAGTGTTGTTGATTGAGGCCGGCCCAGATGCTCCACCGGAACAAGAACATGCCGATATTCGCGATCCGTTTCCGCTTTCCCTAGGGAATCCCAGCTTCAGCTGGCCTAAGTTGATCGCGGAAGTCGGTGCTGACCCGGGAGGAGGAAGGCCGCGGTTCTCGCGTCATTATCTTCAAGGTTACGGCGTGGGAGGCAGCTCGAACATCCAAGGCATGGCCGCCAATCGCGGACGACCCGCGGATTATAACGAGTGGCGGGACTCCGGGATGATTGGCTGGGGATGGGAAGACGTCCTGCCCTATTTCAACAAACTCGAACACGATCTGGACTTTTTCGGGCCATTGCATGGCGATAGCGGCCCGATGCCGGTGAGGCGGGTTGTAGCGTCGGACTGGGCGCCGTTCAGCAAAGCCGTGGGCAATGCCCTAAAGCGTCGCGGTTATTCGCTCATTGAAGACAGTAACGCGGACTTTAGAGAAGGCTTCAGCCCGATGCCGATGTGCAACCTGCCGGATCAACGTGTCTCGGCGTCAATCGCCTATCTCACGAAAGAGGTGCGGAGACGCCCCAATCTTACGATTTTATCTGGCGCTTTTGTCGAGCGGCTGGATGTCGACGCAGACCGGGTTTGCGGCGTGGCGGTGCGCACTGCCACGGGTCAACAACGTTTTTCTGCTGGTGAAACGATTGTCGCATGCGGGGCTTTGTATAGCCCAGCGCTGCTCATGCGCTCCGGCTTAGGTCCAGGTCGTCACCTACAGGAAATGGGCGTTGAGGTCGTTCGCGACTTGGCGGGGGTAGGACGCAATCTGCAAAATCATCCCGAAGTCACTTTGGTAACCCATTTGCCGCACGCCTCGATGCAGCCGGTTGAGAAGCGTTCGTGGCAGCAAAACTGTATGTACTTCTCGTCCCATATCAACGGATGTACGGAAAACGATATGTTCGTGGCAACCATGAACAAGGGAGGCTGGCATCCGCTTGGACGACGTATTGGCTCAACCAGGATCGCTGTCTACAAGTCCTACTCGAAAGGAACCGTAGAACTTGCCGGCTCGGATCCTACAGTCGAGCCGAAAGTCCGCTTTAATCTTCTTTCCGACAGTCGTGACTTCGCGCGACTGGTCATCGGATTGCGGATGTTTCTGCAGGTTTTCATGGATCCCGAAGTTACCGCGGTTCGAAACAACGAACTGTTTGTTCCTAACAACAATATGGTCTCACGTTTGAACAAACACAGTTCTTGGGTCTGGTTGCAGAGCAGGGCAATTGCGGCCATTTTCGACTTGTCTCCCGTTCGACGGGCGTTGTTGAAGTCGGCGACGCTTGATGTCGGCGCGCTCCTGCAAGATGAGGATGCGCTCCGCGAATTGGTTCGACAGCGCGCAAATCCCGCGCATCACGTCTGCGGCACCTGCAAGATGGGCAACGCCGACGATCCTGGGGCAGTTGTAGACCACAATTGCCGCGTGCGGGGCATCAATGGATTGCGCGTTGTAGATGCTTCCATATTCCCGACGATCCCAACGGCGAACTTGCATTTTCCTGTGCTCATGGTGGCTGAGAAAATGGCGGAAGAAATAAAAGTTGGTAAGTGTTAATTGTCAGGAGTACTCGCCCGGTTACGAAAAGAGACGTAATCATCCGACAAGACAACAATAAATGGAGACTATACAAACATGCTGACCACCCCGATTTTTGTATCCGGTTCCTACCCCCTGCCGCCGACCGGCATGGTAATGCCGGCCGACGTGCAGTTGTATCGGACCATGGCACTCGCCTTTCTCGTGACGATCTGCTGGGCATGCGCCCTGCGGATCACGGCGAAAACGCGCGACGTGGTGCCGGTGCTGGTGATGCTGGGTGGTAGCCTCACCGTGCTAGCCGAGGCTCCCATAGATGTGCTCGGCCTGTGCCACTGGGCGGACATCAATCAATGGCCGCTTTACGAAACCTTCGGCCAGAAAATCCCGGTGATCACGCTGTTCGCTTACACAGCGTTCTTTGGCGGAGTCGTTCTGTTTATTCTGCAGCAATTCCGCACAGGCACCACCTACTGGAGCATATGGAAGTGGTTCTGGATATGGGCCACGATAGAAGCCGTGATGGAACCGATTCCGATCAACCTCGGCGTCTGGCGCTATTACGGCGCCCAACCTTTCGTCGTCTTTGACTTCCCGCTCTGGTGGCCGCCTGTCAACACGGTTGGCGCTTATACTGCGGCCTTCCTGGTCTACAAGATCTTGCCGCTTCTTAATGGAGCAGGAAAGCTGCTGATCGTGCCCATCGCCGTATTGTCGGGGGACTTCATGGGGAACGCCGCGGTCGCGTGGCCGATCTGGAGCGCCCTGAACAGCACGGCTGGCTATGTCGCGACCATTCCAGCGGGCATCCTGACCTTGGTGCTATGCGGATTTGCCATGCATTTCATTGCCATGCAGGCTGAGCAAAAGATCGCCCCATGACGAACGACATTTTTGCCGCTGCCAGTTGACGACCAACGCCGAGGAAATCCAGGGGAGTTGGCATAAATGAGTTCAGAAAAGATGAAACTGGAGCAGCGTCTGCAGGAGTATCTGACCGCACACATACCGTGTGCGCAGGATCTGGTCGTCGAGCGATTGGAACAGATCCTCGGCGGGGCCTCCCGTATGACTTATTTTCTCGGCTACCGCTATCGCTCGGATGGGGATCACTACTGCAGAGCCGTCTTGCGGATGATGCCCGGAACCGGGGGCTTTTCCAGCGACAACGTGGCCAAGGAAGTCCGGATATTCGAAGCCCTGCAAGGCACCCCAGTGCCCGCGCCGCGCACCTTGTTCTGGAGCGATGAGAGCCGTTGGCTCGGCAGTCCTTTCGTGATCATGGAGCAGGTCGAAGGTTGCGAGAGTTCGCTGAAGGGATTTCTCCAGGAACCCTACCTATCGGTGCGCAGAAGAATCGGCGAGAACTTCTGGACCATGCTGGGAGAGTTGGCAAAACTGGATCCGGTCGCATTGGGACTGATCGAGCCGGAGTCCGTTCCCGCCCTGGAGGAGGTCTGGCGTCTGGAACTTGAGTACGTGGAATACCACCATCGGCTCAGCGCTTGTTTCAACAAGCCGGTATTCGAAATGCTGATTCGCTGGCTCAAGAAGAACCCGCCCCCTCCCGCGACTAAGCTGTCGATCGTCCACGGCGACTACCGTTCGGGGAATTTCCTCTACAACGCGAAAGGGGAAATCCCCCTGATGATGGATTGGGAGCTCTGGCGTCTCGGCGATCCCGCTATCGATCTTGTCTTCAGCGTCCTGCCGAACTTTCAGGATGCGGAGGGCAATGCCGGACGACTGATGCCGGTCGGGGATGCCATCGCGATATGGGAGAAGACCACCGGATTCAAGGTGTCGCAAACATCGTGGAATTGGTATGAGGCAGCATACTATGCCATCGCTTCGAGCATATGGGTGAGAATGCGCAATGAATACTTTGCCGGCGACGGGCGTGAGTCGCTGACCTATTTCTACACGCTAGTCGGGCTCATGGCTTACGTGCCCCATATCCGGAGAATACTGAATCTGCCGCCGCCGTCCCTGAAGCCGCTACCCGACGCAAGCCACGGGAACGGGGAGAGAATATCCAATTTCCTGGTGCTGGCCTCCAAGCGCTATCTGGGCGAGTACCAGCAAACCATCGCCGACAAGAATACCGCGAGAACCTTGGCCATCGACGGCCTGACGCTCAAAGTCATCGCCGATCGCTTCGAGAACACCGCCAACAACTACGTCGAGGAAAACCAGGAGATTGAAGAAGTGCTGGGCGATGCGCGCGAAACATTCGCCAGTGGACTGTTGGCGGCGGAGATCGAGGCGGTGCTGGAAGAAAAGCCGCCCAGCTTTCGCGTCTCCGACCTGGTACGGCGCAATATGAAATTATGCGAGACCTTGATCGCGCTGCACATCGCTGTCGAGAACGGGGGGTCGGACACCGCCCGGCGCCTGGAAGCCGATATTCGGCAGGTGATCAGCAATCAATGCGAGCGGGTTGTTCTGCCCTACAGCCCGTTTATCGGGCTCTAAGCTGTCATTTAAGGACAAGTTGATTATGTGGACAAGACCAAGAAGCCTGGATGACTGCTATAACATACTTGATTTGCGGACGCTCGCGCGGCGCCGTTTGCCGGGTCCAATATTCGAATATCTGGATGGTTCAGCAGAAACCGAAAATACGGCACAGAGAAACACTTCCGCCTTTGATGACGAAAAGCTGATCCCCAAATGCCTGGTGGACGTCACGTCCGTTAGCACATCAACCCGGATATTGGGCCAGGAGTTGGCGTGGCCAGTATTTTGCGCGCCGACCGGCGGCTCTCGGTTCTTTCATCCCGACGGCGAATTGGCGGTGGCGCGTGCCGCCGCAAAGTCTGGCACGCTCTATAGCCTGTCAACCATGTCCACCTACAGCCTCGAAGATGTGGCGGCCGTGAGCAGCAGTCCCAAGATGTTTCAGCTCTATATTTTCAAGGACCGCGAAGTCACGCGGGAACTGATCGAGCGCTGCAAGCGATCCAGATATACAGCGCTTTGTATCACGGTCGATTGCGCGGTTGCGGGCAAGCGAGAACGCGATCTGCGCTCGGGCTTTGCGGCTCCGCTCAGACTCTCGGCGAGTTTCATCGGCAGTTTTTCCCTACATCCGGGATGGCTGCTCGGACAGGCGGCGAAAGGCAAACTGTCCATGGCGAATTTTGCGAATTCCGGAGCCAGCAGCTTCGTCGCCGCCGCCAAGCTCCTGAATCCATCCCTCGTATGGAAAGATGTCCGCGAGATGATCGAACTTTGGGGCGGTCCGTTCGCCATCAAGGGGATCTTATCCACCGATGACGCACGGCGTGCCGTCGACATCGGCGCAACGGCGGTCATCGTGTCCAACCATGGCGGCCGCCAATTGGACGGCGCGGCGGCGTCCATTGAAGTCTTGCCGAAAATTGCCAAGGCCGTAGGAGATCAGGTCGACGTCATCCTCGATGGAGGAATACGTCGTGGTAGCCATGTATTAAAAGCCTTGGCGCGTGGTGCAAAAGCATGTTCCATCGGCCGACCGTATCTTTTCGGGCTGAGCGCGGGCGGAGAAGCCGGCGTCACGAAAGCTCTGGAGATTCTGAGAACCGAACTGATCCGCGCCATGCAGTTATCGGGTTGCACCGACGTTAGAAATATTGATGAAAGTATTGTCAGAAAGTTTTAGTCGAAGCCGACCAACAGCAGACTGATGACGATTGCAGCTTCTGAGCGACTGAATACCGTTATTAACCGGTTGTGCTGCCCTACAGTCCGTTTATCGGCCTCTAACTGCCGTCACTCCTGCGATTGCCCTGTCAGCGCAGTCAGACAACAACTTCAAGTGTGCCAGCCTTCGCTGCCCGACCTTTCCAATAGAACTCGGACACTGCTTTTAGGTGATCGGCCATGGTTTTGTCGGCCGCTTCGACATCGCGGGCTACGATAGCCTGGTAGATCTTTTCATGTCCTTGGTAGGCGATCTTGAACGCTCCCTTGACCCTGACTGTCCGCTGTGACATCAACCACCCGGCAAGCGCCGAGTTGCACGCCGCGATTATCGGATTGCCAGGAATTTCCGCAAGAATGCCGTGAAAATCCATATCCGTTTTTATGAACAAATCAGGATCGGCGATCGCCTTCTTGTTTTGCTCCAGTGCAACAGTCAATTTATCGATCTCTTTCGGCGAGGCATAGCACGCGGCATACCTGGCCAGTCCGCACTCCAGGAACATGCGAACCTCCTGTAAATCGGCCACGCCGTTCGGGCGCGCCAGCAAGTTTTGCGCAGAGGCGGAGAGTTGATTGAAGAACGAGGTGTTATTCAGCAGGGTCACCCGGGCACGGCTCCTTGGGCGAACGGAAATCTGCCCCGATGACTGCAGCGACAGCATCGCTTCCCGAACGGCGGTGCGACTGGCCCCGAACATTTCTGCCAATTCTCGTTCCGATGGCAGAATACAGCCGTCAGGAAACTCGCCACTGTTTATCTTCTCGGTAAGCTTCAATGAAATGTCCTCGTAGATCCGGCGAGAACGCTTAACTGGTTCATCCATTTGAGAATACCTTTGGGTATGGGATTTTTCGGGTTGGATTGTAGACTGCTCTAATTTGGTTTGTCCAGTTAGCATGTTATGGTATGGTCAATTAGCTTTAACTTAAGAACCCGTTCAGCAAACCCAGACCCCCGCCTGGTATTTAAAGGGGGAAATGATGATGTGGACAAAACCAAGAAGCTTGGATGACTGCTATAACATACTTGATCTGCGGACGCTCGCGCAGCACCGTTTGCCGACAACCAAGAACTAGTAATGGCGCAACATCCCGCGCGACGCTACGAGGAAATCATTTCCACAGCTAGAGTTTGAGTTTCACCTTAGGCTGCAATAGTTTCATCTTAGAATGCGGACGATAGCTGCGGCTATCGTCCGTAGGCTAAGTTGAGCCTGTGGTAAAGCTAGAAAACAATGGGTTGGCTGGAGTTTCGCAAACCCCATTTTGAGTGATTCTGCAGCCTAAGATGAGATTTTTCCGGATTTCCGCATCTTAAGCTGAGACTTTTCCATAAGCTCAGGCATGATTGAGGAGTTCGAGGGAGCGTTGTTCGGATCGCTTTCGGGCTGCTTTTGTCTACACTCATAAATTGACGATATCGTCAATAACGCGTATTCTTCCATTGACTAGGAGGTTAATAGGCCATGGAAACTAGCAACCTGATCACCCAAATTGTGGAAACGGCGCACGCCCAAGGGATTAGCCAGAAAGCGCTAGCGCTTCGCGCCGGCATCCCGGAGGGAACGATTTCCCGCGCGAAGAAGCGCGGGTCTGCGCGCTTGAATGTGGTGGAGTTACTGGCGAGGGCTGCCGGTACAGCAATCGGCTTAGTTGGCAGAGCGCCGTACAGGGGAAGCAGGGCGGGCGGAGATTTCCGAAACAAGTACGGCGTCGCGCTCGCCTGGTCGAATGCGTCCGCCTCCAACGCTGTCCTGGTTCGCCGCGCGCTAGTGAAACCTCGCTTTCAAGTGCTGCTCGACGCCGCTCTGGAATTCGGCCTCGACAAGCTGTCCGCGGAATGGGAACGGCTGAAGGCCGAAGGCTCAAGCGAGGCGCTAAAGGCAAGCCCGATGACCGAACGAATTCTGGGGCATATCCGCGATGGATATCGACAAGCTACCGTGTGACACCCGGCGGCTCTGGGACCGCCTACGGCAAGAACCGTTGCTGAACGGGTTCGTGCTGATCGGGGGGACCGCGCTAACGCTACGCATCGGGCACCGAGTCAGCGAGGATCTGGACTTCGCATACCTTGGGAACTTGCTTCCCACGCAACGCCTCGCACTCCTGGTGCAACGCCTGCGTGTCGAAGGGATCGACCTACAACTCAACCAGGACGTGGTGGCAGAGCAGGATTTCATCAACTCAGGCTTATTGTTAGAAGAGCACCAGCAGAACTACTTAGCCCGCCTGGACGAGGGCGTCGTTAAAGCGTCCTTCGTTCGCCTGGACAACGGAGTCACGGCTTTGCTCACCGGCGCGGTCGATTCGCCACTGAGAGTAGCCACGCTCGACGAGGCATTTAAGACCAAAGCTCTCGTATGCGCCGATCGCTCGAAGACGCGCGACTGGATAGACCTCTACACCCTCATGACGCGACACGGCTACAACGCCGAGGACTTCCATCGGGTGTTCGACGAGGCTGATCGCCAAGGTAACTTCGATATCGCCTGCATGCGGCTACGCAGTTGCAGCCCAACCTCTGATGACGAGGGCTTTACGCACCTTCTGGAGGCAGCGCCGACGTTACCCGAGATGCGGGAATATTTCAGCAAAACCCTGGACGCTCTAGAGGTGGACCTGAGCGCGGCGGCGTTCAAGGGCAGATTTCACAAGTGATCGTAATATTCAGGATGGCCGCATAGGCAATCGCATAACCGAGATATAAGCGGGCGGCGTCATGAACCGTTTCTCGAATAGCATTGAACCGCGTCTTTAGAGGTTAATTGGCTTGTGTCGCTTTAGGGGCGCCAAGAACAAGTACTTATGCGGGTTTCAGCTCAAAGAGCCTGAAACTCCGCTCCAGTGCAAGCGATGGAGTCTCGACTTAGGCTGCAAAAGTCTCATCTTAGGCTGTAGCTATCGGCTGCAGCCTAAGATGAGCCTGCGATAAGGCCAGAAAACAATGGGTTGACTGGAGTTTCGCAAACCCCATTTCGGGTGATTCCGCAGCTTAAGCCGAGACTTTTCCGGATTTCCGCAGCCTAAGCTGAGAGTTTTCTGTGGTCGCTGCCGGAACGGCTAACTTGCTCCGCCATGACTATTCGATGTCATCTTTGTCATCTTGCAAGGCCGTCTCATAGTCTCTTCCTCCATAGAACACGCCGATGATGGAAACTGTTTCTGTGTCCACGTCAAAAGCAATGACGGTCCGCTTCTTGTAATTCGTGATACGTAGTCCAAGCCGAATGTCATCGCGTTTGCTGCCACGGTGCGGGAAGGTGCGGGAAGGCGCGTAGCGTCTCGCAGTACGTGATAATGGCCTCGATGTAACGTGCTGTAGTTTCGGGCGAGGTGACGCCTGCGATGTAGCGATAAAGCGACACAAGCTGGTCTTCCGCTTCCGGCGTGAAGACAACTTTAAATGTCTTCACGTTTTGGCGTTCGCTTTCCTTTCTCGTGTTCGGCGGCAAGTCGGATTCGGACCCGGTCGGCGGTGATGCCGCTAGATGGATTTGCTTTGAGTGCGTCGTAAGCCGGCGCCACCTGTTCTCGCAGCCAGCTTTCAACGGCGCGATCTCGGGCTATCAGGGCGCGCAGTCCATCCCGAATCACTTCGCTTTCGGTAGCGTATTCACCAGTCGCCACCTTGGTCCTGACAACTTCTGCCATCTCGTTCGGCAGAGTGATGCTGAATTGTTGAGTTGAGCGCATGAGAACCCCAAATGATGCAGTAGGATTTAATCCTATACTACATTCCGCCTATCGGCTAGTGGCCCGCGGAGAACAAGCATTGGCGATGGTTCCGGCTCTTTACCCCGCTGAAACCCTCGCCAATGCCAGTGGGCGAGTCTCATCTTAGGCTGCAGCCGATAGCGGCCGATATTTTCAATCGCTGTACTTGAAATATCCCCAATCCACCCTTATTATTAGCACTCGCCGGCGATGAGTGCTAATATCCGCTTCCGCCGATCAACCAAAGGCGGCTGTGCCGCTCCCCAACAAGTCGTCAATAGGAGAAAACTGTATGAAAATCCGTCCCTTGCATGACCGTGTAATCGTCAAGCGCCTCGAAGAAGAGCGCAAGACGGCTTCCGGCATCGTCATCCCTGATTCCGCCGCTGAAAAGCCCGATCAAGGCGAGATCCTCGCCGTTGGCAATGGCAAAATCCTTGAGGATGGCAAGGTTCGTCCCTTGGCCGTCAAAGTTGGCGACCGCGTGCTCTTCGGCAAATATTCCGGCCAGACCGTCAAGATTGACGGCGATGAATTGCTCGTGATGCGCGAGGAAGACATCATGGGCGTTGTTGAAGCCTAATCTTATTCAGAATTATCAAGGAGATATTGAGAATGCCAGCTAAAGAAGTCAGATTTGGTGATTCCGCCCGCCAGCGTATGGTTGCCGGAGTCAATGTGCTCGCCGATGCGGTCAAGGTGACCCTCGGCCCTAAAGGCCGTAATGTGGTGCTAGAGCGTTCCTATGGGGCGCCGACCGTGACCAAGGACGGCGTTTCCGTCGCCAAGGAAATCGAACTGAAGGACAAGTTCGAGAATATGGGCGCGCAAATGGTCAAGGAAGTTGCGTCCAAGACCTCCGATATCGCCGGTGACGGCACCACCACTGCCACAGTGTTGGCTCAATCGATCATCCGCGAAGGCATGAAGTTCGTTGCCGCCGGCATGAATCCGATGGACCTGAAGCGCGGCATTGACAAGGCCGTCGTCGCCACCATCGAGGAACTGAAAAAGCTCTCCAAGCCCTGCTCGACCAACAAGGAAATCGCCCAAGTGGGTTCAATCTCCGCCAACGCCGATGCAGACATCGGCGAAATCATCGCCAAGGCGATGGACAAGGTCGGCAAGGAGGGCGTAATCACCGTCGAAGACGGCAAATCCCTGGTCAATGAACTCGAAGTCGTCGAAGGCATGCAGTTCGACCGCGGCTACCTTAGCCCTTACTTCATCAACAACCCTGAAAAACAGGTTGCCATCCTCGACAACCCGCTGATCCTGCTGTTCGAAAAGAAGATCAGCAACATCCGCGATCTGCTGCCCGTGCTTGAGCAAGTCGCCAAGGCCGGCCGGCCGCTGCTGATCATCGCCGAGGATGTCGAGGGCGAAGCCTTGGCCACCCTAGTGGTGAACAACATCCGCGGCATCCTCAAGACCTGCGCCGTCAAGGCGCCGGGATTCGGTGACCGCCGCAAGGCCATGCTCGAAGACATCGCAACCCTGACGGGCGGCACGGTGATCGCCGAGGAACTCGGCCTCTCCCTGGAGAAGGCTACGCTCAAGGATCTCGGCCAAGCCAAGCGTATCGAAATCGGTAAGGAAAATACCATCCTCATCGATGGCGCCGGCGATGCCGCCACCATCCAGGCACGCGTCAAGCAGATCCGCACCCAGATCGAGGAAGCCACCAGCGACTACGACAAGGAAAAGATGCAGGAACGTGTCGCCAAACTGGCCGGCGGTGTGGCGCTGATCAAAGTCGGTGCCGCCACCGAAGTGGAAATGAAAGAGAAGAAAGCCCGCGTCGAAGACGCCCTGCACGCCACCCGCGCTGCGGTGGAAGAGGGTATCGTCGCCGGCGGCGGTGTCGCCTTCCTGCGTGCTCGTCAGTCGATGAGCAAGCTCAAGGGCGACAATCACGACCAGGATGCCGGCATCAAGATCGTGCTACGTGCGCTTGAGCAGCCGATGCGCGAGATTGTTGCCAATGCAGGCGACGAGCCGAGCGTGGTGGTGAATAAAGTGCTCGAAGGCAAGGGCAACTACGGCTACAACGCCGCCACTGGCGAATATGGCGACATGGTGGCGATGGGCGTGCTGGACCCGACCAAGGTCACACGCACCGCGCTGCAAAATGCCGCATCCATCGCTGGCCTGATGCTCACCACCGACTGCATGGTAGCCGAGTTGGTCGAAGAGAAGTCGTCCGGCGGCGGCATGGCCGGCGGCATGGGCGGCATGGGCGGTATGGGCGGCATGGGCGGTATGGGCGGTATGGACATGTAAGTCTTGCACTCGCGTGCGCCGGGCTACGGCCCTGCACCCGGAAAAGCCCTGCCTATGCAGGGCTTTTTTCTTGGTGCAGCGCCATTCATCGTGGCCAAGCGCATATCAAGGCTTGGTTGGGCCTGTGCTAAACTGGCCCTCAACAGGCGTTGCACCGCTGCGTATCTCGAAAGGCTTGCCCCGATGAGAATTCTGCTGGCAGAAGATGATCGCATCATCGCCGATGGGCTGCAGAGATCCTTGCGCAAGGCCGGCTACGCCATCGATTGCGTCACCAACGGCGTTGACGCCGATGCAGCGCTGTCCAGCCAGCAGTTTGATCTGCTGATCCTCGATCTGGGCTTGCCCAAGCTGTCCGGAATCGAAGTATTGCGGCGTTTGCGCGCGCGCAAGAAAACCCTGCCGGTGCTAATCCTCACCGCCCAGGATGGCCTTGAGGAGCGGGTACGCGGCCTGGATGCGGGGGCCGACGATTACATGAGCAAACCGTTCGCCCTGCCCGAACTTGAAGCTCGCGTCCGGGCGCTGACGCGCCGTGGCACCGGCATGCCCACCTGCATCGAATTCGGCACCCTGAGTTATGATCAGGCCGATCGACAGGTAAAGATCGACGGCCAAACCGTAGCCCTGTCCGCACGCGAACTTGGCTTGCTGGAAATCCTCCTGCTGCGGGCTGGCCGGCTGGTCAACAAGGAACATCTGGTGGATCACCTATGCAGTTGGGGCGAAGAAGTAAGCACCAACGCCATCGAGGTGTACGTGCATCGCTTGCGCAAGAAGTTGGATCCCAGCGGGATTAAAATCACCACGGTGCGCGGCCTCGGTTATTGCCTGGAGAAACCTGCCGCCGCCGAAAATGCAGCGCGCGCCAAGAGGTCCGATGCAGGCCACTGAGCATACCCGTCGCACCCGCATCTTCGGCACCCCGACCGAACTCAATTCGCTGTTCGGAGAAATTCTTGACTGGATGCTGGCGCCACTGCTGTTCCTGTGGCCGATCAGCATCGCCGTCACCCATCACGTCGCCAACCAGATCGCCAATCAGCCATACGACCAGGCGCTGGCCGAAAGTGTCGGCGCCATTGTGCGCCTGGTCAAGCTCGTCGACGGACGCGTGGTCGTCAATTTTCCGGCGCCGGCCCGAGCGTTGTTGCGCGCCGACGAGAACGACATTACCTACTACCAGGTGAGCAACTGGCATGGCAGCTTGATCGCCGGTGACCGCGAAGTTCCATTCCCAGTGCCGGATGATGCGCCGCCAGCGCCGTCCACCATCGTCTTCCGCGATGATGACATCAACGGCAACGATATTCGCGTGGCCTACCAGTTTGTGCCGCTCGGGCAACGACTGGTGCTGGTACAGGTAGCCGAGACGCGCGGGAAGCGCGAGAATCTGGCCAGCCACATCATCTCGGGCGTGATCCTGCCGCAGTTCGCCATCATTCCGCTGGCGGTCGTCCTGGTCTATCTCGGCCTGACGCGCGGGATCGCCCCCCTCAACCGTCTGCAGCAGCGCATCCGTGAGCGGCGCCCGGGCGACCTGGCGCCGATCAGCATCCACGGCGTACCGGAGGAATTGCGCCCGGTGATTGCCGCCTTCAACGACATGATGGCACGTCTTGAGGAAAACCTGGCGGCGCAACAACGCTTCATTGCCGATGCCGCACACCAGATGCGCACTCCGCTCACCGGCCTAAAGATGCAGACTGAACTGGCGCTGTCGGAAACCGACCCGCAACTGATGCGCCGCTCGCTTGAGCAGATCGCCGAGAGCGCCGACCGCGCCGTGCATTTGATCAATCAATTGCTGGCCCTCGCGCGCGCCGAGGCCAGCTATGAGAAAGTGTACGTGTTCGAGCGGGTCGATCTGGAACAATTGGCGCGTAACGTAACTCAGGAGAGCGTGCCGCGCGCCCTGGCCAAGCAGATCGATATCGGCTTCGAAGGCAGTGGCTGGCCCTTGTGGATCGACGGCAGTCCGGTGCTGTTGCACGAACTGGCGAGCAATCTGGTCGATAACGCCATCAAGTACACGCCTTGCGGTGGCAAAGTAACGGTGCGGGTACGTGCCGGCGCTTTTGCCCTGCTTGAAATCGAGGATAACGGCGTCGGCATACCCGAGCATGAGCGCGAAAGGGTATTCGAACGCTTCTATCGTGTGCTCGGCTCGGACGCCCACGGGAGCGGCTTGGGGTTGCCGATCGTACGCGAGATCGCCGACTTGCACCGGGCCAGCGTACAACTACAGCACAACTCCAGTGGCCAGGGAACGCTGGCGCAAGTCGCCTTCCCGCGCAAGGGAGGAGTATTTATGGAACAGTTGCCGGCGACGGCCTTTGATTGACTATGTCACTGCCAGCCTAGCACCAGCCTTATGCACAGGCGCGCTGCATGTAATGCTAGGCGCCTGAAGAACAGGCTTTCGTCGCTGTAAGAGCCACGTCAGTCCGATGTAAGGCTATTGTCAGCCCCCCCTGCCACACTCAATCAAGGCTGGAGGTATAACCTGCCTTGAACCACTCAAACCAATAGGAGGGACTATGACGCAATCATCCATCAACTGGGTGGCGATAGATGCCGACCCACGCTTTCAGCGCCTGCATGCCAAAAAGATGGCGTTTCTCACGGGCCTGATGATTTTCTCGCTGATTTACTATTTTCTATTGCCCATCGGCGCGGCCTACTACACCGACGTCTACCGCATCAAAGTATACGGGGTGGTGAACGTCGGCATTCTGTTCGCCTTGTCGCAGTTTGTTGTGGCCTGGGGTATCGCCTTCTATTACACAGCGAAGGCCAAGGAGTTCGACGCCATGGCGGCCGAGTTGGTGCGTGATGCCGAAAAGATAGGAGCCAAATGATGAACATGCGGATGAACCTGAAAAACAAGATCTGGCTGGCGCTGTTCGCTTGCGTCATGCCCTTCGTAGCGCAACCGGTATTCGCCCAAGGCGCTGTCGAAGAGAAGTGGAAATGGCTGACCTTCCTGGTCTTCGGCGCCATCATCTGCCTGACCATGTATGTCACTTACGTCGCGGCCAAGCGCGTCAAAACGGTGTCCGACTTCTACGCCGCCGGTGGCGGTGTGTCGGGCCTGCAGAACGGCTGGGCCATCGCCGGCGACTACTTGTCGGCAGCCTCCTTTCTCGGCATCGCCGGACTGATTTCACTCTACGGCTATGATGGCTTCATGTACTCGGTCGGTTGGCTGGTTGCCTACATCACGGTGCTGCTGGTGATCGCCGAGCCCTGCCGGAATATCGGCAAGTACACGCTGTCCGACATTCTTGCCTACCGCAACGATCCGAAGAAATCACGCATCGTCGGCGCGATCTCCACCATCACCGTGTCCACTTTCTACCTGACCGCACAGATGGTCGGCGCGGGCGTCCTGATCAAGACGCTGATCGGCATCGACTACGAAATCTCGGTGATCTGCGTGGGCATTCTGATGCTGATGTACGTGCTGTTCGGCGGTATGGTCGCCACCACTTGGGTGCAAATCATCAAGGCCATCCTGCTGGTGTGCGCCTCGATCGTCATGGTAATTATGGTGTGGAGCCAGTATGGCTTCCTCGGCGACTTCCTGAATAACGTCGTCGGCGATGCCAAGGTTCAGGCCCGCGTCGCCACGTTGATTGGCGACAAGGCAAAGAATCTCTCGCCTGAGCAGCTCGGCCAGATATTCCTTGAGCCAGGCCTGTTCTTGAAGGTGCCACTCGACCAGATCTCGCTCGGCATGGCCCTGGTGTTCGGCACCGCCGGCATGCCGCACATTCTCATGCGTTTCTTCACCGTACCCACGGCGCAAGCCGCGCGCAAGTCGGTGAATTGGGCAATGGCGATCATCGGCGGTTTCTACGTCCTGACGCTGTTCCTTGGCATGGGCTCAGCGATGAAGGTAGGTCCTGCCGTCATCGCCGGCATCGACGCCGGCGGCAACATGGCTAACCCGCTCCTCGCACAAGCGCTGGGCGGCGGCCCGGACGCTCTGATGGGCAACCTGATGATGGCTTTCGTATCCGCCGTGGCCTTCGCCACGATCGTGGCGGTGGTCGCCGGCTTGGTGCTCGCAGCAGCCTCGGCGATGGCGCACGACCTCTACGTCGGCGTGATCCGTGAAGAGCATGTCACCCAGGCGGAGCAGGTTCGCGCCGCGCGGGTCGCCACTATCCTGGTCGGCGCCATGGCTATCGTCATCGGCATCTCTGCCAAGGGGCAGAACGTTGCACACCTGGTTGCCCTGGCCTTCGCGGTAGCGTCCTCGGCCAACTTCCCGTGCGTACTCATGACGCTGTTCTGGAAGCGCTGCAACACCGGCGGCATCGTGCTCGGCATGATCGTCGGCACCGTCACGGCCATTGGCCTGGTAATGGTCTCGCCGAACCTGACCTACCCGATGGCGGTAAAGGCCGCACAGGAGAAGATCATCAAGGCCTCCGATGAGAAGCTCGTCAAACTGAACGCGGATCTCGCTGCTGCAACGGCACCTGCACCTGTGCCCGCTGCGCCGTCCGATCCTGCCGCAGCTGCGGCGGCGCCTGTGGCCACAGTAGCTGCCGCGCCAACGCCAATCATCGATGTTAACAAGACCAAGGCGGAAATCGCCAAGGCCGAGAAGGCTAAGAAGGGCGCGCAGGACAAGATCGCTTCGTTCGGCAACGACACGACCAGCATCATGGGTCTGGAGAAGCCATGGTTCGAGTTGCGTAATCCGGGTCTGTATTCGATCCCGCTCGGCTTCCTGGCCGTCATCCTTGGTTCGCTGTTGTACAAGGACAAGCGTGCGGAAGATATGTGGGACGAACTCTACGTTCGCCAAAACACCGGCATCCTGGCCGCCAAGGCTGTCGCCCACTAAGGACATTCAGCCCGGCTTGCAAGGCCCTTCCCGCAACGGAAGGGCCTTTTTTGTGCATATCCGGACCCGGTTACTATGGCTAAATAGGGGTATGCTTTAGTCCTGACGGAAGGGAAATGCCATGCAATTAACCGCAAAGCACCTTGAGTACTGGAACAAGAACCTGAGGCTTACCGTCGCGTTGCTGGTTATATGGTTCATGGCGACCTTTGTCATGAGCTATTTTGCCCGCGAACTCAACAGCATCATCTTCCTCGGCTTTCCTTTAGGCTTTTACATGAGTGCCCAGGGCTCGCTCATCATTTACGTGGCCATCATCTGGTACTACGCCCACTACATGAATAACCTGGATCTGGAATACGGTATCCACGAAGAGGGGAGCGGAATAGGAGTGCAAAAGAATTAATCATGGCTAATTCGGAATTTTTAATCATCAGCTTGCTGCGCGCCTTGATCGAAGTCGCATTGCTGGCGCTGCTCGGGCAGGGCGTACTGGCTTCCCTTGCGGGTGTCGGACGTGCGACGAACCCGGTGTATCGTTTGTTTCAAGTAATCACAGGGCCGGCGATCAAGGCAGTGCGCTTCATCACGCCGCGGCAGATCATCGACAAACACGTTCCACTGCTCGCCTTCTTTCTATTGTTCTGGCTGTGGATATTTCTTGCTTATGTGAAACGCATTATCTAAGTAGTGATTAGCCTCTCGGCTGGTTGCGCGACGGTGTCAAAACAACCGCGCTTGAGTCGGGGGCTATAATCGATCACGCGAAAGGAGGAGCCATGAACAGATCCCGTCTGACTGGCCAGCGCTTGGTGGCAATCTTCCTGCTGGGCTGCGTTCTGCTCAACTACCCGCTGCTGTTTCTTTTCAACCGTGACGCCAATCTGTTTGGCATTCCATTGTTGTACGCCTACATTTTCCTCGCCTGGGCAGGACTGATCGGATTGATGGCGTGGGTCATAGAGCTTAGGCGCGACTGATGCTGCAAGGCTGGGTCATTGCGCTGGCCTCCTTCGCCTACCTCGGCGTGCTTTTCGCCATTGCCTGGTATGGTGACCGACGCGCCGATGCGGGTCACTCCATCATCGCCAATCCGACCATCTACGCGCTGTCGCTGGCGGTGTATTGCACCACCTGGACCTATTACGGCAGCGTCGGACGCGCTGCCGCCACCGGCATTGGTTTTCTGCCGATCTATCTCGGTCCGACGCTGATGCTGGCGTTGTGGTGGTTCGTCATGCTGAAAATAATCCGCATCGCCAAAGCCAACCGTCTCACTTCCATCGCCGACTTTGTCGCCGCCCGCTATGGCAAGAGCCAACTGCTCGGCGGCCTGATGACCGTCATCGCGGTGATTGGCGTCGTCCCTTATATCGCGCTGCAATTGAAAGCGGTGTCGAACAGCTTCACCATCCTGCTGCACTATCCCGAGATCGTCATGCCGGCGCGCGCCGATACCCTGCCCGTGCTTCAGGACAGCACGCTCTACGTGGCACTGATCATGGCCGCCTTCTCCATCCTGTTCGGCACCCGCCATCTCGATGCCACCGAACGCCACGAAGGCCTTGTCGCGGCCATCGCCTTCGAGTCGCTGGTCAAGTTGCTGGCTTTCCTTGCGGTGGGCCTGTTCGTCACCTTCGGCATCTACGACGGCTTCGCCGACATCTTCACGCGCGCCAGCATCGAGCCAAGACTGGAGTCGTTGCTGCGTTTCGGCGGCAACTACAGCAGTTGGGCTTCGCTGACTTTTCTTTCGATGGCGGCAATCATGCTGTTGCCGCGCCAGTTTCAGGTTGCGGTGGTGGAAAACGTCAACGAGAACCACTTGCACCGCGCAATCTGGCAATTTCCTCTGTATCTGTTGCTGATCAACCTGTTCGTGCTGCCGATTGCGCTCGGCGGTCTGCTGCTTTTTGAAGGCGGTGGCGTGGATGCCGATACCTTTGTGCTGACCTTGCCAATGGCTTTCCAGCAGCAGGGGTTGGCGCTGCTGGTGTTCATCGGCGGGCTGTCGGCGGCAACCGGGATGGTAATCGTCGAGACCATCGCCTTATCGACCATGGTCTGCAACGACTTGATCATGCCGATCATGCTGCGCTGGCAATGGCTCGGGTTGTCGCAACGCAGCGACCTTTCCTGGCAACTGCTGAACATTCGCCGCTGGGCCATCGTCATCATCCTGCTGCTCGGTTACCTCTACTTCCGCGTGGCCGGCGAAGCTTATGCGCTGGTCGGCATCGGTCTGATTTCCTTTTCCGCCGTGGCGCAGTTCGTCCCGGTGATCGTCGGCGCCCTTTACTGGAAGGGAGGCACCCGTGCCGGCGCGCTGGCCGGACTCTCGGCCGGTTTTCTGGTGTGGACCTACACCTTGCTGCTGCCCTCCTTCGCCAAGTCCGGCTGGCTGCCTTCCGATTTTATGCAGCATGGCTTGTTCGGCGTAACGCTGCTCCTGCCCCAGCAGTTGTTCGGCCTGTCCGGCCTGGATGAGATCTCCCACTGTTTGTTCTGGAGCATGTTCGCTAATATCGGCGCTTATGTCGGCGTATCGCTGCTGCGCCAGCCGAATGCGCGCGAGGCCGGGCAGGCCACCCTCTTCGTCGACGCTTTCCGCGCCACCCAGACGCGCGCAGGAGCTCGCTTCTGGCGCGGCAGCGCGCAGGTGCAGGACCTATTGCCGTTGACTGCCCGCTTCCTCGGCCCGGAGCGGGCGCGCGAAGCCTTCGCCAGCTACGCGCAACGGCGCGGCGTGGCTTCGTTGGCCGAGTTGGTTGCCGATGCCGATTTGGTGCTGTACGCGGAGAGTTTGCTGGCTGGCGCTATCGGTAGCGCCTCGGCGCGGGCCATGGTGGCCTCCGTGGTGCAGGAAGAGCCGCTCGGTCTCGATGAAGTGATGAACATTCTCGACGAGGCCTCCCAGGTCCGCGCCTACAGCCGTCAGTTGGAGCGGCAGTCCCAAGAACTATCTGCCGCAACGCGCGAACTGCGCGCCGCCAACCAACGACTCAAGGAACTCGATCGACTCAAGGACGACTTCATGTCGACAATCACTCACGAATTGCGGACGCCGCTGACTTCAATCCGCGCCTTTTCCGAGATTCTGCACGACGATCCGAGAACCGCCCTGGACGAGCGCAAGCGCTTCCTCGGCATTATTGTCGGCGAGACCGAGCGATTGACCCGTCTCATCAACCAGGTGCTCGATCTGGCCAAGATCGAGTCCGGTAAAGCTGAATGGCATATTGCCGAGGTCAATCTGCGCGAGGTGGTAAAACAATCGGTGGAGTCCACCAGTCAGCTTTTCAAGGAGCGCAGCATCGCGTTGGAAGTGGATTTGCCGGATTCCGTGCCGCCGATTCTGGCGGATCACGACCGCTTGATTCAAGTTATCATCAACCTGTTGTCGAACGCGGTGAAATTCTGCGTTCCCCAAGCGGGTCGTGTCGCCGTACGAATGCGCCAGGAGGGCGGCATGCTGCGTATGGATGTCGCCGACAACGGTCCGGGGATCCGCCACGAGGATCAAACGATCATATTCGAGAAATTCCGCCAAGGTGGCCAAAGCAGCGATGTTCTGACCGGCAAGCCGCAGGGTACCGGGCTCGGCCTGCCGATCAGCCGCCAGATCATCGAGCGCTGCGGCGGCCGGTTGTGGGTGGAAAGTGCGCCGGAAAACGGGAAAGAGGGCGCCACGTTTTCATTCACGTTGCCGCTGCGGATATTGGATCAGCCAGAAAAGGAGAGGGCATGATGACTAAGAAAATTCTGATCGTCGACGACGAGCCGAATATCGTTATTTCTCTCGAATTTTTAATGAAACACGAAGGCTTTCAAGTGGCAGTGGCTGTCGACGGCGAGGAGGCGTTGAGAAAAGTTGCCGATCTGCGACCTGACTTGGTGCTGCTCGACATCATGCTGCCGAAGCAGAGTGGTTTTGAGGTTTGCCAGGAAATCCGCGCCAATCCGGAATGGGATAGCATCAAGATCATCATGCTGACCGCCAAGGGCCGCGACACCGAAGTACAGAAAGGGATAGCGCTGGGCGCCGATGCCTACGTGACCAAGCCATTCTCGACCAAGGATCTGATAGCGAGAGTCCGCTCCGTACTATCACTGGAAAATGCAGCATGAATTTGCGTCTGCGCTACCTGTTTGCCATCATTTTGCTGGGATTGTTGATCACCGGGCCATTCTTGTTGACGCTGGCGCTGTTGATGGCCGAAATGCCTGGGAGCGAACGACAGATCCTGGCCGACTTGTTGCTGCCGCGATTGCCGATCGGATTAATGATGACAGCTCTGGGCTTTGTTATCGGCATGGCCATTTTTCACGGTTTGTTTCGTCAGTACGTTCAGGGGCTGCTGAAACTGGCTGAGTTGATGCGGTTGATGCTCGGCGCCAACCGCAATTTTCGTGTCACGCCCGAAGGTCCGCCCGAAGTGCAACAACTGGGCCGGACGATCAATGAACTGGCGCAGCAACGCGATGGTTTGCTCGCCGATGTGGCAACGCAGATCCGTCAGGCCAATGCGTCCGTCGCTGAGGAAAGAAACCGTCTCGCCGCGCTGATGTCGGAATTAAACCAGAGCGTTGTCGTTTGCAACCTCGACGGCCGGATACTGCTTTACAACAATCGTGCCCGCGCGCAATTTCGTTCCTTCGTCCGGGATGGTGGCGGCAGTGGCGAAGCCGGAGCCTTGCTCGGCCTCGGCCGCTCTATTTTTGGAGTATTCGACCGCAATCTGATCGCGCACGCACTCGACAGGCTCCAATATCGCTTAACCACCGGGGATAGCCAGCCATCGACACATTTCGTAACCGCCACCCGTACCGGCCAGTTGATCCGCGTCCAGATGGCGCCGGTGTTCTCGGCCACGCCCAGCAATGGAGAAGTCGAAGAAGGATCCGGACACGTCATCGGTGGCTATGTACTGATGCTCGACAATATCACCCGCACCGTCGAGATCGAGACCAAACGCGACGAGATACTGCAAAATCTGACCGAGGGTAGTCGCGCCTCGCTCGCCAACATCCGTGCCGCAGTCGAAACGCTGCTTGAGTACCCCGATGTGGAGGCCGAGCAACGCAAGCGATTTCTCCGCATTATCGGCGACGAAGTGCTCAATATGGGCCAGCGGCTTGACCGAACGCTTGACAGTCATGCTGACTCGCTCAGGGCACGCTGGCCGCTCGAAGAAATGCTTGGCGCTGACCTGATCGCTGCGGCACAGCGCCGCATCGAGAGCAAATACGGTCTGAGCGTAAAAATCGACGAACTCGACCCCGATCTGTGGGTCAAGGTCGACAGTTTTTCGTTGATCCAGGCCATGAGCTATCTCGTCGGCCGCCTGCTGGAAACCTTCGCTATCCGTCTGCTGCGCTTCCGCCTGACGCAAGCCGGGCGCTTGGCCCATCTCGACATGGTGTGGACGGGAGCGGCAATTTCAACGGAAACGCTGCACGCCTGGGAACTCGAACCGATGAACTTGTCCGGCGAGAATAGCCCCCTGACCTTGCGTGACATCATGGATCGCCATGGCGGAGAACTCTGGTTCAAGCGCGAAAGCGCCACACAACAGGCCTATTTTCGTTTGCTGATTCCAGCCGCGGCGCATCAGGAAACGGTCGCCTCACCCGCCCAGCTACGTGGTGAAAGCCGGCCTGAATACTACGATTTCGATCTCTTCAAGCGCAGCAACCAGGATCATGCTTTGGATGACCGCTTGCTCACCGATCTGACCTATACCGTTTTCGATACCGAGACAACCGGCCTGGATCCCTCTGCTGGAGATGAGATCATCCAGTTCGGCGCCGTGCGCATCGTCAATAGGCGCCTGCTGCGCCACGAGAGTTTCGAGCAGCTGATCGATCCGCGCCGGCGGATGAATCCCGAATCGATAGCGATACACGGCATCACCCAGGAAATGGTGAACGGACAACCAGCCATAGAGAAGGTATTGCCGGAGTTTTATCGCTTCAGCGAAGACACCGTGCTGGTGGCGCATAACGCCGCTTTCGACATGCGCTTTCTGCAACTCAAGGAGGAATCCACCAACATCCGCTTTACCCAGCCAGTGCTCGACACCTTGTTGCTTTCGGCGGTGATCCACCCGAATCAGGAATCGCATCAGCTTGAGCTCATTGCCGAACGTCTTGGCATCCCGCTTATCGGCCGACATACGGCGCTTGGCGATGCGATTGTGACCGGCGAAGTATTTCTCCACATGATCCAGCCGCTCAATGATATGGGCATTTACACGCTGGGCGAGGCACTGACCGCCGCAAAAAATACCTACTACGCCAGAATTCAGTATTGATCGATCAGCACAAATGCCAGAAAACCGTCTTCCCGCCAGCGTCAGCGATTCAAACCTGGGCCTGCATAGCCAGCTGGCGGCGCTGATGCGCCGCCAGCCCGTTACCGCCACGCCAGAAACATCATTGCGTGAAGCCTTGCAGATAATGGCCGAGGAGAAGGTTGGCTCGATCGTGGTCATCGAACCGGAAAACAACAAGCCGATCGGCATGTTCACCCTGCGCGATCTGCTGCATCGGGTCGCAACAAAATCCTGCGATGTCGATCAATGGATCGCCTCGGTAATGAGCGACAGCGAACTGGTCATGCTCAGTTGGCGGTCTACCGTTTATCAGGCGGCTTTACTGATGGCTCGCCGCGGTGTGCATCACGTCATTGTCGTCGACGCCGCCGGCCGGCTGGTCGGCGTCATCTCGAACGAGGATATCTACGAGTTGCAGCGCGGCGGCGTCAAAGCGCTCAGCGGCGCCATCCGCAATGCCCGCGACACGGATGCGCTGATCGCCGCCGCCGAGGAAATCCGCCGGCTGACGATGCGCATGCTGTCCAATGGCAGCACCGCCGAGGCACTCATCCATTTGATTTCCACGCTCAACGACCATCTTACGGCACGCATCATCGAACTGACCATGCCCGAGTTTCCGCTCCCCAAGGTCGACTGGTGTTGGCTGGTTTTCGGCTCTGAAGGCCGCTTTGAACAGACATTCTGCACCGACCAGGATAATGGCATCATTTTTGCGGATCCCGGCAATGACGACGGCGCCGGAGCCGAAGCATTGCGTCAGGCTTTTTTGCCTTTCGCGCAGGCGGTCAACCACAAACTGGATCGCTGCGGCTTCGCCCTATGCAAAGGCAACATCATGGCGAGCAATCCGGAATTATGCCTGTCGCTCTCTGAGTGGCGCAGCAAGTTTTCCAGTTGGTTGCATGCGGCGAACCCGCAAGCCTTGCTGAACGCCACCATTTTCTTCGACTTTCGCCCCGTTTTCGGCGGCGAATCACTTGCTGGTGAATTGCACGACTGGTTGCTGTCACACAGCGTCGGCGCGTCCCTGTTTCTGCGTTTCATGGCAAGCAACGCGATCGAGACGCCACCGCCACTGGGGATAATCCGCGATTTCGTTCTCGATAAGAACGAACAGTTCCCGCGCACGCTCGATCTCAAGACCTACGGCTCGCGACTCTTCGTCGATGCCGCACGCATTTTCGCCCTGGCCAACGGCATCAACCACACCTCCACGGTGCAGCGGCTGCGTGCAGTCGCCGAGCGCATGGAATTTGCACGGGATGATGTCTCGGCAATGGTGGAAGGTTTCTATTTTATCCAACAACTGCGCCTGGGGCATCAGCAGAACGATGGCACAACAGCCGAGTCCGCCAACCGAATCGACCCCGACCATCTTAATGAGTTTCACCGCCAAGTACTGAAGGAAGCCTTCAAGCAAGCGAGGAAGCTTCAGCAAAGGCTCAAGCTCGATTATCGACTGTAAACTGTGCGTATTGGCATTTGAAATCACAAGATGCAGCTATACTTGAGTTTCGCCAAACTGAACGGGGGGACATGATGAAAACCTGCGCATACCTACTGATAGGGTTGCTGGCGGTAAATGGCATGGCCATGGCACAGAATACGGGAGATGAACCGCAGATTACCCCGCGCGGTCCGATCATGTTTATCGATTCAAAACTTTTTGATGGCAAGCTCTCATCGGAACTGGAGAGCGGCAAATCCCGGGTAGAGGTAGACGTCACCAGCAAGGTGAGTCTCAGTAGCATTCCTGAGCGGATGGACAAATGGTTGTCGGCAGCGGCGGAACAGGGAAAAGTGGAATTCCGCCAGGTAGAATCAGTCCCCCAGCGGACGCGTTTTATCTTCGGCATACTGCCCTTGGTGTTCTCGTTTTTGCAAAAACGCGACGAAGAAAAAACCTATAGGCCAGCCAAAGATTACGATGTCGCCGTTCTTTATCGAAAAAATGATACTGGCGATGCGTTCATAGAGAAAGTGGTTTTCACCCGGAAAAACTCAACGCAGTAAGCCAATATCTGCACATTCGCGAATGCAGAAAATTCCTCTATCCGGAAGGACACAATACTTGTATCGTGCTTTCCATCCGTAACTGTTTAAGACAGCTGCGGTGCAAACCCGGCGAAAGCCGGTGACGCAATGCTAAAGGGGCTAAAGAACGTTTTGTTCTATGCTTGCCAGCTGCCGTATCCGGGCGATCGGATTCGACAACGTCACCTGCATGGCCGGCACTCGAAACCCGAATGGGAGTGTCGTCATGAAACCAAGTGTTATTCGAAGAAGCGTTTTTTCTTTGCTGCTTGCGGCAATATCCGTCCTCGCCTTCTCGGCGACGGTCAATGCCAGTTCGGGCGATGGTCTAAAGAGTCAGTCCGGACCAAGGATGGCGAATGTGGCGGTGGCTGACCAATTCAACGTAGCTGGGCAACTTGCTGCAGGAAATGCCGCTTACAGTCGCGGAGATTATGCCGAAGCATTCCGCTTATATAAAAATATCGCCGTGCTTGGTGTCCCCGAAGCGCATTACCGCCTTGGCCTGATGTACGCAGGGGGGCTGGGAACCCGCCAGAGCGCGAACCAAGCGGAGTTCTGGATGAACTCGGCAGCGCAGAGCAACTATCCAGGCGCCGCTCAGGCGCTGTCCCTAATCAGGGCGATGATGGCGAAGGGATGAAGACATGATCATTTCATCTTCGACGGCAGCTTGATCGTCTCGCCGGCCAGCATGAAAACTCCCCGCCCCCGGTGATGGAGTGTGCGCGGAATTTTGCATGCCGGGTCGATCCAAGCCTTGAGCACCTCGAGCACGAAGAAATTGTAGCGCTTCACTTGCCGCGTATCGGCCACCCGGCATTCCAGGTTGGCATAGCACTCGGCTATCAGCGGCGCAGCGACCAACGCTGCCGGCGCCGGCGTCAAGCCAAAGGCATGGAATTTGTCCACGCGTCGCCCCGAAACATTGCCGCAGCCCACCACCTTCGCTGCAAGTTCCGCCGTCGGGATATTAAGCACACATTGCCGCGTCGCCATAAGGGCATCGAAGCTGAAGTTGCGGCCGCTGACGATGCAACCCACCAGCGGCGGCTCAAACTCCATCATCAGGTGCCACGATATCGTCATCACGTTGGCCTTGCCTTGGTATGCGGTGGTAAGTAGCACCACCGGTCCCGGCTCGAGAAGGCAGTAGACCTTGGAAAGGGGTAACGGGCGCTTAGTCATTTCGGCACCTCCATTCTCACCACTTTGATACCTCACGCGCGGATGCCATTCGGCACACAGGGATTAAGGCTCACGGTCAATATCGTTGTGGACGCCGTTCCTGAGCAGTAAGCCTGCTACAGGCCGCCCCTTGCCTAGAGGCTGTGTGTTGGAGAATTGTGGTTACTTGGCCTGGTTATTGTGCGTCCAGGCGATGCGATGATACATGTCAAGCAGATACAGCATATTGGCAATCAAGAAGGGGTCAAGCGTTTGTGCTCGTGCAGCCTCGTGAAGGCCTTTGACGGTCTGGTCTTCATAGCTTCCGTCATTATTTATTGGCGTCGGGGAAATGAACGGGTCGGTGTGCATCCTTTGAAAAATTTCATCCTTATTCTCTATCGCATCCTGCTCAGCGTATCGCCTGATAATATGAATCCCCGTATGGTATCCCAGCCGATAATTCACCGTTGCAAAGCGTGGCGGGATGACTCCAGGTACGGTTGCGATGAGGGGGTTAGTTATACAAATACTGCGGATAACAGCAGCCGCTACCTTATGGCGGTCGAGCAGCTCATTTGGGCTACGCGTATATTTTTGCTTCAGTGACTCTTTGTAAGTCTCATACAGATTCTGAAGACTAACATCCCATTTTGGCGCCCATCGAAGACAGGCGCTTGACTTGCCGATGAAGCCGTTGCCGATTATCTCGATTGATTGTCGTAACTGCTCAAACTTGATTTCTGTCATCGCTCGGCCCGAGATTGACCGTCTCAATGCTCCGATCTGAATTATTAAATTTCATGAACTCTTCAATTTCATCGGGCGTCATTGGCTTGTCCCAACCGTCAGGATCTGTGCCGATGCTGCTGAGTGCGAGAGAAAGTGTATTGGTCAATAATTTGTCCATGATCCCTCCTGACAGAAGAACTCTACTTTCCATCAGTATATGCCAGTTTGCGCCATGTCAATTTTGATTATGTTGGAAGATCAGTGCCAATTCGCACTTTTGGCATGGTACTGGTCAAATTTGGTTACACAGGGGTTAATAGAACAGGAAACCCCGAAACTCAAAACGGCTCCCATCGCTGGAAGCCGCTTGAATACTGGTGGCCAGGGGCAGAATTGAACTGCCGACACGCGGATTTTCAGTCCGCTGCTCTACCAACTGAGCTACCTGGCCGTTGCTGCAAATTAGGGCGGGATTATAGCTGCGGGGTACTATTGAGTCAAAAGAAGATGCCCTTGAGCAGCATGAATGGCGGATTCTGTCAAAATATCGGGGGCGCCGCGATACCTGCGGCATGCCAGAATGCGAACTTGCCAGTGCAGATGCAGGAATATGTCATGACCAAAATCTATGCTTACGATTCAACTTTGCGGGATGGAGCCCAAGCCCAGGGAATCTCCTACTCGGTGGAAGACAAGATCAAGATCGTCGGACGGCTGGACGATCTGGGCATCAACTACATCGAAGCCGGCAATCCGGGCTCCAACCCCAAGGACCTGGAATTCTTCACGCGCCTCGGCACGCTCAAACTCAAGCACGCAAAAATTGCCGCCTTCGGCAGCACCCGCAAGGTGGGCATCGACG
Organism: Sterolibacterium sp.; assembly: GCA_028713555.1. GTDB lineage: Bacteria > Pseudomonadota > Gammaproteobacteria > Burkholderiales > Rhodocyclaceae > JACRAR01. The sequence goes on from JAQTOA010000011.1 coordinate 27,957, forward strand.
TCACACAGGACAGCAACGTCCAGTCGCTCTTGAAAGCCGGCACCCGCGCCATCACGATTTTCGGCAAGTGCTGGGATTACCAGGTCACCAACATCCTGCGCACCAGCCTGGAAGAAAACCTGGCCATGATCGGCGACACCATCCGCTACCTCAAGCGGCAGGGCAAGGAAGTAGTGTTCGACGCCGAACATTTTTTCGACGGCTACAAGGCCAATCCCGAATACGCTCTGCTGACTCTGACCGCCGCGGCCGAAGCCGGCGCGGACTGTCTGTGCCTTTGCGATACCAATGGCGGCGGCTTCCCCAGCGAAATCTTCGAAATCACGCGCACCGTGGTCGGCCGCTTCAAGGTTGCCATCGGCATCCATTGCCACAACGACGGCGAGCTCGCCGTGGCCAATTCGGTGATGGCGGTGCAGGCGGGGGCGACCCAGGTGCAGGGCACCATCAACGGGATCGGCGAGCGCTGCGGCAACGCCAACCTGTGCTCGATCATCCCCAACCTGCAGTTCAAGCTCGGCTTCGACTGCATCCCGCCGGAAAGCATGCGGCACCTGACTTCGACGGCACGTTTCGTCAGCGAAATCGCCAACATCACCCACAACGAGAAGGCGCCTTATGTCGGCAACGATGCGTTTGCCCACAAGGGCGGCATGCACATCGATGCGGTGAACAAGGACCCGATATCCTATGAGCATATCAACCCGGAGAGCGTGGGCAACAACCGGCGCATCCTGATGTCGGAAGTGGCCGGGCGCAGCACCCTGCTGGCCAGGATCAACGCCGTCGATCCGACACTCACCAAGGATTCCCCGGAAACCCAGAAAGTGGTCGATCGCCTCAAGGAACTGGAACACGAAGGCTACCAATTCGAGACCGCCGAAAGCTCGTTCGAACTGGTGGTGCGCAAGCTTCTCGGCAAGTATCAGCCGTTCTTCGAACTGCGGGAGTTCAAGGTCATCGTCAACGAGCCAGCGGTGAATAGCATGAATTCATCCGCCATGATCAAGATCAGCGTCGGCAACCAGGAGGAATTCACCGCCGCGGAAGGCGACGGGCCGGTCAACGCGCTCGACAACGCGGTGCGCAAGGCGCTGGAACGCTTCTACCCGGCGATCAAGGAGATCAAACTCACCGACTACAAGGTGCGCGTCCTCGACTCCGACAAGGCCTCGGCCGCCAAGGTGCGAGTGCTGATCGAGACCACCGATCATCTTGAAAACTGGACCACCATCGGCGTATCCACCGACATCATCGACGCCTCCTGGCGCGCCCTGGTCGATGCCATCGAGTACAAGCTGGTGCGGGATCAGGAACGACAGGCGTGAGGCGTTGCTCAATCGAGAGCAGGTCTTAGCTTGGCTTGAGCAGCACCAGTTTCAATTGCGCCTGTTCCTCAGGCCGAAGAGTGACTTGCTGGTAGTTGATCAGGCCGCGCTTGGGATGGTTGAAAGCGCGTTGCCCTCCCTGGCGTTCCAGAACGTCATGCTGTTTCCAATAACGCGCGAAATCCGGACTGGCTTGGCTCAGTTCTTCGATCAGGCGTTGCAGGGCTGGATCTTCCAGCCGATTGCGGCAATCGGCGCGAAATTCGGCGGCAATGCGGCGCGCGCGGGTTTCCCAGTCCACCACGAATTGCCGGGATTGCGGCAGCAGAAAGACGAAGCGCAGCAGGTTGGGCAAAGGCGCGGATGCTGGCTGCTTCCGATCCAGCCAGCCGGTAAACAACTTGGCGGCCGGAGCATTCCAGGCCAGCAAATCCCAATAGCTCCCCATGATGTAGGCCGGGATACTGATGTCCGCGAGCATGGCCACGAGCGCTGTCGGAACGCTGTCTTCTTCGGTTTGGGCGGATTGCGGATCGCGGCGTCCGGCCATTTCGAACAGGTAGGCGCGCTCGCTGCGGTTGAGTTGCAGCGTCTGCGCCAGTCGATCGAGCACGGCGGAGGAAATATTGATCTCGCGCCCTTGTTCGATCCAGGTGTACCAGGTCGGGCTGATGCCGGCTAGTTGCGCCACTTCCTCGCGGCGCAAACCTTGGGTGCGGCGGCGGTTTCCAGCCGGAAAACCAAATGCGGCCGGGGCGCTGCGTTGGCGCAGCGCCTGGAGAAACTGGCCGAGTTCGCTACGGCGGGTGTCCATGCATCCTCACTTGGGTATTAGTCTTGGTACTAGTATAACCGCTAGTCTTGTTCCGGTATCCAAGACCCACTAGCATATCGATACTTTCAGGGTTGCAGACTGATTGCCGGTATCTGGATTTTTTCAAGGAGTCGCTATGGCGGGCAAAACACTTTACGACAAATTATGGGAATCGCATGTGGTGCGCGAGGAAAGCGACGGCACCTGTCTGCTCTACATCGATCGCCACCTGGTGCATGAAGTCACCAGTCCGCAAGCCTTCGAAGGCATGCGTCTGGCCGGCCGCAGGCCGTGGCGCAGCAGTTCGGTGGTGGCGGTGCCGGATCACAACACGCCGACCAAGGACTGGGACCAGGGGATTCGGGATCCGATCTCCAGCCTGCAAGTGGAAACGCTGGATCAGAACATCAAGGAATTCGGCGCGCTGGTGTATTTCCCCTTCAAGCATGCCAACCAGGGCATCATCCACGTGATCGGCCCGGAAAACGGCACCACCCTGCCCGGCATGACCGTGGTCTGTGGCGACAGCCACACATCCACGCATGGCGCCTTCGGCGCGCTGGCGCACGGTATCGGCACTTCCGAGGTGGAGCATGTGCTGGCGACCCAGACCCTGATCACCAAGAAGTCCAAGCGCATGCTGATCAAGATCGACGGCCAGCTCGGCAAGGGCGTAACCGCCAAGGACGTGGCCCTGGCGGTGATCGGCAGAATCGGCACGGCCGGCGGCACCGGCTGCGCTATCGAATTCGGCGGCAGCGTGATCAGAAGCCTGTCGATGGAAGGCCGCATGACCATCTGCAACATGGCCATCGAGGCCGGTGCCCGCGCCGGCCTGATCGCCGCCGACGACAAGACCATCGCCTATCTGAAGGGTCGTCCGTATGCGCCGAAGGACGCCGACTGGGACAGGGCGGTGGCTTACTGGAATACCCTGCACTCCGATGCCGATGCCCAATTCGACAACGTGCTCGAACTCAAAGGCGAAGAGATTTCCCCGCAAGTCACCTGGGGCACGTCGCCGGAACAGGTGCTGCCGATCAATTCCCGCGTTCCCAATCCGGCCAAGGAGGCTGACCCGCTCAAGCGCGCCGGCATCGAGCGGGCATTGAAGTACATGGGACTGACGGCCGATATGCCGATCGAGGAGATCCGCATCGACAAGGTGTTCATCGGTTCCTGCACCAACTCGCGCATCGAAGACCTGCGCGCTGCCGCCAAGATCACCCAAGGCAAGCAGAAGGCCGCCACGGTGAATCAGGTGCTGGTGGTGCCGGGCTCCGGCCAGGTCAAGCGCCAGGCCGAAGCGGAAGGCCTGGACAAAATCTTCCTCGCCGCCGGGTTCGAGTGGCGCGAGCCGGGCTGCTCGATGTGCCTGGCCATGAATGCCGACCGCCTGCCGCCCGGCGAGCGCTGCGCCTCGACCTCCAATCGCAACTTCGAAGGCCGCCAGGGACCGGGCGGACGCACACACCTGGTCAGCCCGGAGATGGCCGCCGCCGCGGCGATTGCCGGGCACTTCGTCGATATCCGCACCCTGCTCTAACCACGGGATACTGCCATGAAAGCTTTTACACAATTGAACGGGCTGGTTTGCCCACTCGACCGCGCCAATGTCGATACCGACGCAATCATTCCCAAGCAATTTCTGAAGTCCATCAAGCGCTCCGGCTTCGGCCCCTACTTGTTCGACGAATGGCGTTACTTGGACCACGGTGAGCCGGGCATGGTTTGCAGCAGCCGCCCCTTGAATAATGATTTCGTGCTGAATCAGCCGCGCTACCGCAACGCCAAGATCCTGCTGACACGCGACAACTTCGGTTGCGGATCGAGCCGCGAGCATGCGCCGTGGGCCATCGAGGACTATGGCATCCAGGTCATCATCGCGCCTTCGTTCGCCGACATCTTCTTCGGCAATTGCTACAAGAACGGCATCCTGCCGATCGTCGCACCGGTTGGCATCGTCGACCAGTTATTCCGCGAGTGTTTCGCCACGCCAGACTATCGCCTGAGGGTCGATCTGGAAACGCAGACCGTGCGCAACCCTGCCGGCGAGTGGTTCAGTTTCGACATCACGCCACATCGCAAGCATTGCCTGATGAACGGCCTCGACGAGATCGGCCTGACCCTGCAGCATGCCGACGAGATCAGGGCGTTCGAGAACCAACACAAAGCGGCACAGCCCTGGCTGTTCAACTGAAAGGATATTCCAAATGAAAATTGCAGTCCTGCCGGGCGACGGCATCGGTCCAGAAATCATCGGTCAAGCATTGCGCGTGCTTGACGTCTTCAAGGCCGAGGGCATGAAAATCGAAACCGAGGAGGCGCTCCTTGGTGGCGGCGCCGTCGATGCCACCGGCTCGCCCTACCCGGAAGCCACGCAAAACATCGCGCGCGCCGCCGATGCCGTTCTGCTGGGGGCCGTCGGCGGTCCGCAGTGGGACAACCTGCCGCGCCCGCAACGCCCGGAACGCGGCCTGCTCGGCATCCGCAAAGACCTGAACCTGTTCGCCAACCTGCGTCCGGCCGTGCTCTATGCGGAACTCGCCAACGCTTCGTCGCTGAAACCGGAAATCGTCGCCGGCCTCGATATCATGATCGTGCGTGAACTGACTGGCGACATCTACTTCGGCGAGCCGCGCGGCATCACCGTCGAAAACGGCAAGCGCGTCGGCCGCAATACCATGATCTACAACGAAGACGAAATCCGCCGCATCGGCCGCGTCGCCTTCAAGGCGGCCCAGAAGCGCAGCAAGAAGGTCTGCTCGGTGGACAAGATGAACGTGCTGGAAACCACCCAGCTCTGGCGCGACGTGATGATCGAGCTCGCCCCGGAGTATCCGGATGTCACACTCAGCCACATGCTGGTCGACAACGCCGCGATGCAACTGGTGCGCAACCCCAAGCAGTTCGACGTGATGGTCACCGGCAACATCTTCGGCGACATCCTCTCCGATGAAGCCTCGATGCTGACCGGCTCCATCGGCATGCTGCCGTCGGCATCGCTCGACGAGAACAACAAGGGCATGTACGAACCCTGCCACGGCTCGGCGCCGGACATCGCCGGCAAGAACCTCGCCAACCCGCTGGCTACCATCCTTTCGGTGGCGATGATGCTGCGCTACACCTTCAACAACGAGGCCGCTGCATCACGCATCGAGGGCGCCGTGAAAAAGGTGCTCGCCGCCGGCTATCGCACCGCCGACATTTTCGAGGCGGGCATGAAGAAATTATCCTGCAGCGAGATGGGAGACCGCGTGGTGGCTGCGCTGTAATCGGCGGCAAGAATCAATCTTGCCGGACTCCGGCTTGCTGCCGAGGCACGAGGCAAGCAATAGTGCCCGGCACCAGGCCGTCGGCACTATGCACGAAAAGCACTCGATGCACGCAGGGTGCATCCCATCAACAACCGGAAGGTTGCTGGTTGCCGGATTTCAACACTGCTCGCGCGCATGGAGCGGTCGAAACGCAAGAATCCGGGCACTTTCTTTCTGCACGGAATCCATGGCAGACGTTGAGTCATGGGAGTTTTCGCCCTGCTCCATAGCGCAAACCAAATCCTGCCATTTGCTGTTCAGGCAAAGAAAGCTCCCCCACATCATCTGATAGATCCTCACTGTCGATCCCAAGGCGGAAAGTGACAAACGGCGCTCGCTGTCGACCCGGAATTGAATCCCACGTAGCCGATGCCTGTATTTCATCGGAGCTCTGTCGATAAAACTTTCTATCATCTCGCGGCGCAATGCCTCAAACGCCTGTGGGTCGTCATGCGCGAGCCGCGCAAGAACCTCGTGGCCGGGAAGTTCCAACGACTGACATTCATCTGGATTTCCTGCCGGCTTCAGCGAAGACACATCCGACAACGCCGTACGTTGCGTTACAGCACCCGCTACTCCAACTGCCGCGCCACAATTAACACCATCGCCCACCATAGTGACGGCTGGCGTAGTCGCCTCTTGGTAATCCAGACCTATTACCGGATAATCGTTGTATTTCATTTCAATCTCCTTCCTAACACTTCCTCAACTCAGGACCGACCTCCCCGTTCTTTTATAGCACAATAGTTGACTAGATACCTATGGTTTTCCCGCAGCACACAACAGCCCTTACCACTCCCATGCAACCGAACTGCTATTGATGGCGCACCCTTCAGGATAAGGGTTGTGGTTGTCGTTGCGATGGCCTTACCGAATGCTCAGCGCAGGCTATCGTCCTCACCATCCAATCGCCGCCTCGATCTCGGCAAAGGTGCGGCCGATGTCCGTTGCTTCGATCGCGATGCCCATTTGTCGAGCAATCTGGGTCAAGGAAAAAATGCCGGTTATCCACTGACGACCGCCCGATGCTTGATGCACCGCCAATGCATGTTGGCGACCCGCACGCTTTAGCGTTTCCACGACATCACCCACCCTGGCAGCCCGCAACTCGCTCATATCTATCACTTCAAGCCGGTCCGCCGGAGTCATGACGTCCCGGACAAGCACCTCGTCGTGATGAATTCCGCGTTGCTGGGTAATTTGCACCGGTTTCTCGCCGAGGATATCGGAAGCCGTGACAATCCCCAGAAAGCGAAGATCATCGCCAACGAACAATGCCCGCACGCGATGAACGATCATGGTCTGGTTAGCCTTCTCGATAAAGGCTGACGGGGCAATGGTAACGGCCACTACGCGGCGCAAGTCGGTCATGACATCGAGTGCCGACGATTCGGCGGACACTCTTGTATCGTCCTGATCGACCAAGTGATAGCCAGCGTTAGTCGCCAGCTTCGATTGACGCAAGACCCTGAAACGTCCGGGCAAATGGGCCGGGGTTCCATATTTGGATGAAACCTCTGCAACCTTGCTCGGCTGGAACCACATCAGCTTTAGGAAATGATCTTTGTGGCCCCGCCCACCAGAGAGCGGGTTCGGCGTGTCAGGAGAGAAGGATTCCGTTGCGGCATGGATCTCTTGTTCTAATTGCATGACAGCCTCCTTTTGAGTGGACAACACTGCGGAAATAATCGCCCTCGGTAGCCACGTAATAGAATTGCTCCAACTCCCTTGCCATGAGTTGAACTAGCCATTGCGGCAAGCACTCCAGTTAGACATCATCCCTACCGATAGTTCGGGCGGCGAAAGTGCTCAATCCGCACCATTAGTGCGCGACCCTGTCAATCTGATTTGCGATGCGGGCAACTACATGACGGGAGCCTCAACCGATGCTCTTATCGGCGCGCATCAAATCGCGCTGCCGGAACCTGCCCGACCCCTTACCCAATCAACTCTCGGCCATCATCATGCAATCGATCTTCGCCGCACAGATGAAATCATTTTCCGACAAGCCACCTATAGCGTGCGTGGAATAACGCACGCGGCATTGGCGATAACCCACTTCAAGATCGGGATGGTGGTTTTCGTGATGAGAGATCCAGGCGGTTGCATTGACAAAAGCCATGGTCTCGTAATAGTTTTTGAATCGGTAGGCCTTCGCGATTTCGTTATCCGTCTGCTCCCAGCCTTCAAGCTCCCGCAAAAGACGCTTGATTTCGCCCTGCTCCAGCGGCGGCACGCCACCTTCGCAGGGTTTACATGCCTTCGTACTCAAGTTACATACAGTGTTTGTCATGGCAAGGTCTCCTTATAAAATAATGCCGGCCTGAGGTACCTACCAAGGAATCGGCTGGCGATCATGGAAGAAACCGCCGCTGGGGCCAGCGTCGGGGAGAGCCGATCAGCCGCCCATTCCCCCCGTCGGCCAAATGCTGTTTAGGCCGGAAGGCGGCGACACGAACCCGACGCCATCCCGATCGGGCACTTCACGACGAGCCTTGATAACGAGCCTTGATAACGAGCCTTGACAAACCCGTCCTGATCTCGTCTCAGAGATCATTGACAATCAAGGCCCAGAGCCAAGCGGTCCCATCACAGCTTAGGCACAACCCCTGTACGCCCATCACGACTTACCAACGAACACGGCAGACCCGTGGTCGAATTAGCCGCGAATGTAGTTTACGAGCTGGTTGATGATGAAGTCCTTCTCCGAGATGTTGTCCTTGACCATGTCGCCGATGGATAGTACGCCAATCACCTGTTCATTCTCCAGCACTGGCAAGTGGCGCAACCTCTTATCCGTGATCAGCGCCATGCAGTCTTCGTTGGTCTGATTCGGACGCACATAGGCCACTTGGCGAGTCATGAATTCCGAAACCAAGACGTCTTTCTCGGACTTGTTCAGTAAATACATCCTGCGAGCATAGTCCCTCTCCGTCACAATGCCGACCAGCTTCCCCCCTCCGTCCAGTACCAGCAGCGCACCAACGTTTCTGGCAGCCATCAACTGCATTGCCTCGAACATCGACTTGTCCGGCGAGATCGCTGCGACTTCATGGCCCTTGCCTTCAAGTAATTGTCTTACGGTCTTCATGGCCCACCTCCCATAAGTTATCCGACTGGTCTTGTCTGGATTAAGTATCCTCGGCTCAGATAATGCTGTCAAGGCGAAGTGTTGAGAAGCGAAGGCGACCGACAGTGCCCGTCACAGCAATCTTGAAATGGCTGTCACGTCCTCGAGACTGAATGTTCAGCGCGCTTAGTAATTCAAGCGCTATTTGCCCATATTAGCCCGCCCCGACGGCGGCCCGCACAGCACCCGCAATCACCTCGGACCAATGACTCACGGCGTTATCATCCTCGCCTTCGACCATCACCCGCAGCAGCGGCTCAGTACCAGAGGGACGCAACAACACGCGACCGCGACCTGCCAGCGTGCGCTCCGCTGCCTCATGGGCGGCGCGAATGCCGGCATCAGCGCGCCAGTCGAAGCCTGCCGACATGCGCACGTTGGTCAGCTGCTGCGGGTACATGTGGAGATCGGCACAGGCTTCGGCCAGGGTTACTCCCTGCTTGCGCAGCACCGCCAGCACTTGCAGCGCGGCGACAATGCCGTCACCGGTGGTGTGCTTGTCGAGGCAGATGATATGCCCGGAATTTTCGCCACCCAGCAGCCAGCCGCGCTCTCGCATCATCTCCAGCACGTAACGGTCGCCGACCTGGGCGCGGGCGAAGGGAATCTTCAGGCGTCCCAGCGCATGCTCGAAGCCGAGGTTGCTCATCAGAGTACCCACCACGCCCATGCCATCCGTTGAAACGGCGGCGCGCTGGCAAGCGATGATGTACAGCAACTGGTCGCCATCGAACAATTTGCCGCTGGCATCGACCATCAACAGTCGATCGGCATCGCCATCGAGGGCAATGCCCAGGTCGGCATGATGTTCACGCACGCTACGGCACAGACTTTGCGGTGCGGTGGCGCCGACGTCCTCATTGATGTTAAGGCCGTTTGGCGCAGCACCGATCGCAACCACGTCAGCGCCCAGTTCGTGAAACACATTCGGCGCAATGTGATAAGCCGCGCCATGAGCGCAATCCACGACGATCTTCAGGCCGCGCAGGTCAAGCTCGTTGGGAAAAGTGCTCTTGCAAAATTCGATGTAGCGCCCGGCGGCATCTTCAACGCGGCGCGCCTTGCCTAGATGCAGAGAATCCATGCAGCCCATCGGTTGCGCCAAGCGGGCCTCGATCTCGACCTCGACCGCGTCGGGCAGCTTGGTTCCCTGGGCAGAAAAAAACTTGATGCCATTGTCTTGATACGGATTATGCGAAGCGGAGATGACCACGCCGGCCTGCAGTCGCAGGGCACGGGTCAGGTAGGCGATGGCCGGGGTCGGCATCGGCCCGCACAGCATGACGTCCACGCCAGCCGCTGCAAATCCGGATTCCAGCGCCGCCTCGAGCATATAGCCGGAAATGCGCGTGTCCTTGCCAATCAGGACGGCCGGCCTCTCGACCTCTTTGGTATGGCCGTGCTGCTGCTCGCGCGCCACCAGCGCGGCGCCGGCCGCATAGCCCAGTCGCAGGACGAACTCCGGCATGATTGGCATCTCGCCAACCCGCCCGCGCACGCCATCGGTACCGAAAAATTTACGTCCCATTTCAGAGTTCCTCCACCGCGTTCCAGACAGCAATCGTATCGCGCAGCGGCGCCACGTCATGCACTCTTAATATCACGGCACCCCGCTGCAAGGCCAGCATGGCTGCGGCGATGCCCGCATACAGTCGCTCGCCGACCGGCCGGCCGGCGAGCAAGCCCAGCATCGACTTGCGCGACAAGCCAACCAGCAAGGGTAAGCTAGGCGGCTTCAATTCGGCAAGTCTACGCAGTAATGCCAGGTTGTGTTCGAGAGTTTTGCCGAAACCGAAACCCGGATCGACCACGATCCGATTGCGGCTGATGCCTGCCGCTTCGGCAGCCGCCACTCGCTCGGCCAGGAAGGCAGCGACTTCGGCCACGACATCCGCGTAATCGGGAGCTTGCTGCATGGTCTGCGGCACACCCCGCATGTGCATCAGGCAGACCGCAGCCCGGCTCTGCGCCACCGCTTCAAGCGCGCCCGGCATGCGTAGCGCGGCGATGTCGTTGATCATGTCGGCGCCGGCCGCCAATGCGGCGCGCATCACTTCCGGCTTCAGTGTATCCACGGAAAGCGGCACGCCGCAATGGCGCAAGCCTGCCAGCACCGGCAGCAGGCGCGCCAGTTCCTGCTCGGCGGGAATCGGCTGGGCGCCGGGGCGCGAAGATTCGGCGCCGAGGTCGAGAATATGGGCGCCCTCCTCCACCAGACGCGTGCCATGTTCAATGGCACGCTCAACATCACCGAGCAATCCATCGCCCGAAAAGGAGTCGTCGGTCAGATTGACGATGCCCATAATCAGGGGCCTTCTCAGGCTCAGGACGAAGCGGCCGCAGTGAAGATGCTGTTCCATGTTAAAAAGCCGCGCAAGCGCGGCCTTTTTTGGCAGGTCAGGCTGGTGCGGTGGCGCTTGGCGCAGCGTCGGGCGGCGTGTCGACGCTGGGCTTCTGCGGTGGCGTGGTCGGCTTGGGCGCGCGTGGCGGATTGCCGGCCATGATGTCGCTGATCTGGTCGGAATCCAGGGTTTCCATCTCCAGCAAGGAGGACGCCATGAGTTCGATCTTGTCGCGGTTGTCCTCGATCAGTTTGCGCGCGACAGCGTATTGCTCGTCGATGATATGACGGATCGCCGCATCGACCTGCTGCATGGTCGCTTCTGAAACATTCTTGTGGGTGGTCACGGAACGGCCGAGGAACACTTCGCCCTCATTCTCGCCATACACCATCGGCCCCAGGGCATCGGACATGCCCCACTGCGTCACCATGCGCCGGGCGATGCCGGTGGCGCGCTCGAAGTCGTTGGAGGCGCCAGTGGTCATCTGGTGCATGAAAATTTCTTCGGCGATGCGGCCGCCGAACAGCACCGCGATGGTCTGCAACAGGCGTTCCTTGTCCTGGCTGTAGCGATCCTCTTCGGGTAACTGCATGGTCACGCCGAGCGCGCGACCACGCGGGATGATGGTCACCTTGTGCACCGGATCGGTCTTGGCCAGCAGCTTGGCGACGACGACATGGCCGGACTCGTGGTAAGCGGTGTTCCTGCGTTCTTCCTCGGGCATCACCATGGTACGCCGCGCCGAACCCATGATGATCTTGTCCTTGGCCTGCTCGAAATCTTCCATGTCCACCAGGCGCTTGTTCTGGCGCGCGGCGAACAGCGCAGCTTCATTCACCAGGTTGGCCAGGTCGGCGCCGGAGAAACCCGGAGTGCCGCGCGCGATGATGTCGGCCTTGACGTCCGGCGCGATGGGCACCTTGCGCATATGCACCATGAGGATCTGCTCGCGCCCGCGGATGTCGGGCAAGGGCACCACCACCTGGCGGTCGAAACGGCCTGGACGCAACAGCGCCGGATCGAGGACGTCGGGGCGGTTGGTGGCGGCGATGACGATGACGCCAGAGGTGCCCTCAAAGCCGTCCATCTCGACCAGCAACTGGTTCAGCGTCTGCTCGCGTTCGTCGTTGCCGCCGCCCAAGCCGGCGCCGCGCTGCCGACCGACCGCGTCGATTTCGTCGATGAAGACGATGCACGGCGCCTGTTTCTTGGCGTTCTCGAACATGTCGCGCACGCGCGCCGCGCCAACGCCGACGAACATCTCGACGAAGTCGGAGCCGGAGATCGAGAAGAACGGCACTTTGGCTTCGCCGGCGATGGCCTTGGCCAGCAAGGTCTTGCCGGTGCCCGGCGAACCGACCATCAACACGCCGCGCGGGATGCGCCCGCCGAGTTTCTGGAACTTGGTCGGGTCGCGCAGGAAGTCGACGATTTCCGAGACATCCTCCTTGGCCTCGTCGCAACCGGCCACGTCAGCAAAAGTGATGGTGTTTGACGACTCGTCCATCAGGCGCGCCTTGCTCTTGCCGAACGAGAAGGCGCCGCCCTTGCCGCCGCCCTGCATCTGGCGCATGAAGAAAATCCAGACACCGATCAGCAGCAGCATCGGGAACCAGGAGATGAACAGATTCATCAGGAAGGATTGTTCTTCATCCGCCTTGGCGACCACCTTGACGTTGTACTTGAGCAGATCGCTGACCATCCACAGATCGGGGGGCGCATAAGCGATGATCTTCTTGCCCTCGGTAGTAGTCGCATCGAGTGTGCGGCCCTGGATCAGTACCTTGGTGATATGGCCCAACCGCACCTCGTCGAGGAACTGCGAGTAGTCCATGGTCGTCTGCGCGGTTTGGCGCGAGTTGAACTGGTTAAAGACGGTCATCAGCACAATGCCGATAACCAGCCAGATCGCCAAATTCTTAAACATGTTATTCAAGCTTGCATCTCCTTCGGCCCTTGGGCCGAAACGGTGGAATGACGATTCTAGAGCCGTTTGCGCAGGGGCGCAAACGCTGACAAGCGATTATGGGGCACTTTACTTGCGCTTTTTCCGCCCCAGCAAGAAGGTTTCGGCGCTACGTCCCCGGGAAGCGTTCGGTTTGCGAACCAGAATCACCTCAAAAACTGCCCGCATTGCCTCGCGCAACGCCATATAGCCAGCACCCTGAAATACCTTGACCAGCATGTCGCCACCAGCAACCAGATGCTGCGCAGCAAACGCCAGCGTCAACTCGGCCAGATCCATCACCCTGGCCTGGTCGGTCATCTGGACACCTGACATATTGGGGGCCATATCCGACAATACAAGGTCCACTGTCCGGCCGCCAAGCCCGGCTTCGAAGCGATGCAGCACCTCATCATCGCGAAAGTCGCCCTGGATGAAATCGACGCCGGCTATCGGTTCCATGGCGAGGATATCCAGGGCGAAGATTCGGCCTCCCGGCTGGATCTTCTTTACCGCATACTGCGACCAGCTCCCTGGCGCCGCACCCAGATCGACGACGGTCATGCCGGGCTTCAGCAGGTGCTCCCGCGCGTCGATCTCGGATAGCTTGAACACCGCGCGCGAACGCCAGCCTTCCGCCTTCGCCCGCTGCACGTAGGGATCGGTCACGTGTTCATGGATCCACGCCTTGTTGGTCTTGTTCTTCTTCAAACGGTTACAATGCTCCCATGAACGCAATTACAGCAAGCCTGACGCCCACTCGGCGCCGCGAACTGCGCGCGCTGGCCCACGCCCTCAACCCGGTCGTCAGCATCAGCAAGAAAGGCCTGACCGAGCCGGTGCTGAAGGAGATCGACCGCTGCCTGACAACCCACGAACTGATCAAGGTTCGCGTCTATGACTGCGAACGCGAACAGCGCGAGGCGCTGCTGGCGGAACTGTGCGCGGCGCTCGATGCCGCCCCGGTGCAGCACATCGGCCATCTGCTGGTGGTCTGGCGCGAGAAACCCACGGAGGCAGCCAGCACGGCACCGGTACAGCCCGCCCGCCCGCGCCGGGTTGCTCCCAAGCTGACCAAGAAGGCCGCCGCCGCAAAAACCGACCGAGCCGCCCGCGCCCGTCCAATCGCCAAAGGCAAACCGCGTCGGCCGACGCGCACCTAAAATTTTCCGAAAGTAGCGCAGCCGCTTCTCGATCCATGCCTGCGGGTAGCCTTTGGCCTGATACAACTCGCGGGCGCGGGCACTGGCCAGTTCCGGGTTTTCGATTTCCTTTACCCGCGCGTAACCCACCTATGCCAGCCAGCGCTTGAAGGGTTCCGCGCGCGGCGAGGGGATGGACTGAATGACACGAAATAAGGTCTCCGTGTTGGCGCAATCGGTTTCCCGCTGTTTTCCGTCGGGCGCAGTCAGTTTCAAGCGTACGATTTTTTCGTATGGTTGCCCGGAACCCGCTTCCTGAGCCAGTTTTCGCTTGAGATCAGACCAGTAACGCTTGGGGATGGCCGTTTCGGAAAGAACGCCCACCACGTCGATGACCGAAAACCACCATTCTTCCGCGTGCCATACGCGGCGGATCGCTGTTTCCTGAAAAACGGCGATATGGTTCGCAGGTTCGGTTACCTGGATTTTCTTGCTCATATCTTCCTCCGCTTCATTTCTTCGCGACCAGATCAAGGAAGGTCGTTACTGCCGCGATGGCATCGGCGACTTCCTGTTTGGGGATGTTCGGCGCGCTGGGATGGGAGTAAGGATTCATCACGACATTCTTAAACATCTGGAGTCGGTGAAGGGCATCATTCCAGCTTATTTGAGTGACACCTTGTTTTGCTAAACGACCGTTGACTTTCCATTTGACTAACTCGTTGAGGTGATCTTGTGATTTGTGATCATGAGACGACTGCTTGAATGGCATTTCGATAGGGATGAATTCACACGCAATGCGCATTCCCAACTCAAACGCTTCCCTCGCTAATCTAGGCTGGTAGAACAATCACTGGCAAAAATGTTGCGACAGATACCAGATTGAGCGATTACCTTTTGCCGCGCTCCTGCCAGATCACCAGCCAGAGTCCGAGCAGGCTCTCGATCAGATACAGTCCGCTGGAAATGCCGTGCCAGGTGGCGAAGCGATCGCGTAGGGCACTCTCCATGACATGGCGTGGTAAAGCATCAGCCTTCAACTGGGCGAGTAGCGGAGCGATGCCGAAGTAGCCGGCCAGGCTCAGAGCCAGCATCAGCATCACCAGCCAGAACACCGCCGACTTGAATGCACCAAAGCTACGCCGTGCGACTAAAAACGATAGCAGATAGGCGGCGCTAGCCATGCCGAGCCAAGCCACCCACTTGAACATTTCCCCGGCGAGACTGCCTGCCAGCGCGCGATCCGCAAACTGGGCAAAAAGGACCGGCGCGGCCAGATAGCCGATGGCGAACAGCGCGCCAACCCACAGCGTGATAGCCAGCGAGTAAAGCGCATCGGCGAGCTTTCTCATCGACGTCCGCGCAACAGGCACTCAAATATATTTGACATCGAGCACCTCGTACTCGCGTATCCCGCCAGGGGTCTGCACTTCGGCGACATCACCTTCGAATTTTCCGATCAGGGCGCGGGCTATCGGCGAATTGACGGACACTTTGCCCGACTTGATGTCGGCCTCGTCGTCCCCGACGATCTGATAGGTAACCGTCTTGCCTTCCTCGAGGTCCTCGAGTTCGATCGTCGCACCGAACACCACCCGCCCATCCGCGTCGAGCAATTTCGGATCGATGATCTGCGCGTTGCCGAGTTTTCCCTCGACCTCCTTGATGCGCCACTCGATGAAGCCCTGGCGTTCCTTGGCAGCGTCGTATTCGGCGTTCTCCGAAAGGTCGCCATGCGAGCGCGCCTCGGCGATGGCGGCGATGACGCTGGGACGCTCGACAGTTTTCAGACGCTGCAATTCAGCCCGCAGCAACTCGGCGCCGTTGATGGTAATGGGGAACTTGCTCATAGCTCGGAGTGCAACGCCTGCAGCGCATAGGTTTCCATGGTGGCCAGATGACGCATGCCGGCACAGGCGGCACGCGCGCCTTCGACAGTGGTATACAGCGTCACCCTGGCCGCCAGCGCGCTGGTCCGGATCGAGCGCGAATCAGTAATCGCTGCACGCTTTTCCTCGACGCTGTTGACGATCAAGTGAATCTCCTGGTTTTTAATCATATCGACGACGTGTGGACGCCCTTCGGCCACCTTGTTCACCACCGTCACGGCAATTCCCGCCGCGGCAATCGCCGCCGCCGTGCCACGTGTGGCGACCAGCGTGAAACCGATCTCCGCCAGTTCGCGCGCCACCTCGACGGCCTTCTGTCTATCGGCCGGCTTGACGCTAATGAATGCCTTGCCGCTGCTTGGCAACTTGGTGCCGGCGGCAAGCTGGCTCTTAACGAAGGCTTCGGCGAAACTGCGGCCGACCCCCATTACCTCGCCGGTGGATTTCATTTCCGGCCCGAGGATGGTGTCGACGCCGGGGAACTTGATGAAGGGGAACACCGCTTCCTTGACCGAGTAATACGGCGGAATCACTTCGCCGGTCACGCCCTGTTCGGCCAAGCTGCGTCCGGCCATGCAGCGCGCAGCGATTTTCGCCAATGGCCGGCCGCTGGCCTTGGAGACGAAGGGCACGGTGCGCGAGGCGCGCGGATTCACTTCGAGCACATAGACGACTTCGCCATCGCCATTATTCTGGATGGCAAACTGCACATTCATCAGGCCGACCACGTTCAGGCCCTTCGCCATCATCTCGGTCTGACGACGCATCTCGTCCTGGATCTCTTTTGACAGCGAATGCGGTGGCAGCGAGCAGGCCGAATCGCCCGAATGCACCCCCGCCTGCTCGATGTGTTCCATGATGCCGCCGATGATCACCTGCGATCCATCGGACAGCGCGTCGACATCGACTTCGGTGGCATCGTTGAGGAAGCGGTCAAGCAGCACCGGCGAGTCGAAGGAAACCTTGACCGCCTCGCGCATGTAGCGCTCCAGATCCTTCTGTTCGTGCACGATTTCCATGGCGCGCCCGCCGAGTACATAACTCGGTCGTACCACCAGCGGGTAACCGATCTCGGCAGCCAGGCGGATCGCCTCTTCCGGCGTACGCGCGGTGCGATTCGGCGGCTGCTTGAGGCCCAGCTGATGGATCAGCTGCTGGAAACGCTCGCGGTCCTCGGCGGCGTCGATCATATCCGGGCTGGTACCGATAATCGGCACGCCGTTGGCTTCCAGCTCACGCGCGCGTTTCAGCGGCGTCTGTCCGCCGAACTGGACGATAACCCCGGCCGGTTGCTCGACATGGACAATTTCCAGCACGTCCTCCAGCGTCACCGGCTCGAAGTAGAGGCGATCCGAGGTGTCATAGTCGGTCGACACCGTCTCCGGGTTGCAGTTGACCATGATGGTCTCGTAACCATCTTCGCGCATCGCCAGCGCCGCATGCACGCAGCAGTAGTCGAACTCGATGCCCTGACCGATACGGTTGGGGCCACCGCCGAGCACCATGATTTTCTTGCGCTGCGTCGGTCGCGCCTCGCATTCGTCCTCATAGGTCGAGTACATGTAGGCGGTGGATGTGGCGAATTCTGCGGCGCAGGTGTCAACTCTCTTGTACACCGGGCGAATGCCCAGCGCCTGGCGGTGGTTGCGCACCGCCGTCTCCGATGTGTCAAGCAACTTGGCCAGGCGCCGGTCGGAAAATCCCTGGCGTTTCAGATCGCGTATTTCCTCTGGGGCGAAATCCTTGAGGCTGCGACCGGCTAGGCTTTGCTCGCTGCGCACGATGTCCTCGATCTGCACCAGGAACCACGGATCGATCCGCGTCAGTTGATGAATCTCGTCAAACGGAATGCCGCTGCGGAAGGCCTGGCCCAGGTACCAGATGCGTTCGGGGCCGGGATTGCCCAGCTCGCGCTCGATTTCCTCCTGCTCGGCGTCGACCTCATCGAGGCCATACACCGACACTTCCAGCCCGCGCAGTGCTTTCTGGAACGATTCCTGGAAGGTGCGGCCGATCGCCATCACCTCGCCCACCGATTTCATCTGGGTGGTCAGGCGGTCATTGGCGAGCGGGAACTTCTCGAAAGCAAAACGCGGCACTTTGGTGACAACGTAATCGATGGCGGGCTCGAACGAGGCCGGCGTGGCGCCGCTGGTGATGTCGTTCTTTAGTTCGTCGAGCGTATAGCCGACGGCCAGTTTGGCGGCGATCTTGGCGATCGGGAAACCGGTGGCCTTCGAGGCCAGCGCCGAAGAACGCGACACACGTGGATTCATCTCGATCACAATCATGCGGCCGTCGGCGGGATTGATGGCGAACTGCACGTTCGAGCCGCCCGTATCGACGCCGATCTCGCGCAGCACCGCAATGCTGGCGTTGCGCATGATCTGGTATTCCTTGTCGGTCAGCGTCTGCGCCGGCGCGACCGTGATTGAATCGCCAGTATGCACGCCCATCGGGTCGAGGTTCTCAATCGAGCAGACGATGATGCAGTTGTCCTTGCGGTCGCGTACCACCTCCATCTCGAATTCTTTCCAGCCGAGCAGCGATTCCTCGATCAGCAGCTCGCTGGTCGGCGAGGCTTCCAGGCCGCGCTTGCAGATTTCGACAAACTCTTCCTGGTTGTAAGCAATCCCGCCGCCGCTGCCGCCCATGGTGAACGAGGGGCGGATGATGGTTGGAAAGCCCAGCACGGCCTGCACCTGCCACGATTCTTCGAGGCTGTGGGCGATGCCGGAGCGCGCCGAGCCGAGGCCGATGCGGGTCATGGCCTGTTTGAATTTTTCGCGGTCCTCGGCCATGTCGATGGCTTCGCGCGAGGCGCCGATCATCTCGACGCCGTATTTTTCCAGCACGCCGTGCTTGGCCAGATCGAGCGCGCAGTTGAGCGCCGTCTGCCCACCCATGGTCGGCAGCAGCGCATCCGGGCGCTCCTTGGCGATGATGTTTTCCACCACTTGCCAGGTGATCGGCTCGATGTAGGTCACATCAGCCATCTCCGGGTCGGTCATGATCGTCGCTGGGTTGGAGTTCACCAGGATCACCCGGAATCCCTCGTCACGCAGCGCCTTGCAAGCCTGAGCGCCGGAGTAGTCGAATTCGCAGGCCTGGCCGATGATGATTGGGCCGGCGCCGATGATCAGAATGCTGTGGATGTCGGTTCTTTTAGGCATGCTTTTCCATCAGCTGGATGAACCGGTTGAACAAGCCGGCCACGTCGTGCGGCCCCGGGCTGGCCTCGGGGTGTCCCTGGAAGCAGAAGGCCGGCACGTCGGTGCGCGCCATGCCCTGCAGGCTGCCGTCGAACAACGACACATGGGTGGGCCGCAAATTGGCCGGCAGGGTTTGGGCATCGACGGCAAAGCCATGGTTCTGGCTGGTGATCATGACCTGTCCCGTGTCGAGGTCTTTGACCGGATGATTGGCGCCGTGATGGCCGAATTTCATCTTGACGGTTTTCGCGCCGGAGGCCAGCGCCAGCAACTGGTGCCCGAGGCAGATGCCGAAAGTCGGGATGCCCCGGGCAAGAAATTCCCGGATCGCCGCGATGGCGTAATCACAAGGCTCGGGATCGCCGGGACCGTTGGAAAGGAAAATGCCGTCGGGATTCAGCGCCAGCACCTCGGCTGCCGAGGTCTGCGCCGGCACTACGGTCAGCCGGCAACCACGACTTGCCAGCATGCGCAGGATATTCCGCTTGACGCCGAAATCGTAGGCAACGACATGAAATTTTTGGGGCTTGGCCACGCTGTCGGATACGCGATAACCCTTGCCAAGTTGCCACTCGCCTTCGCTCCAGGGATAAGCCTGCTTGGTGCTGACGACTTTCGCCAAATCCATGCCCGCCAGTCCGGTAAACGCTCTGGCCTTGGTGATCGCAGCATTTTCGTCAAGCGCGCCGGCACCATAAGCGCCACTGACCAGACAACCGGCTTGCGCCCCTTGCTCGCGCAGGATGCGGGTTAGCTTGCGGGTGTCGATAGCGGCAATGGCAACGACGTTTTCAGCCTGCAGATATCCCGCCAGCGATTGCTCGCTGCGGAAATTGGAAGCTGTCAGCGGCAGATCGCGAATGACCAGTCCTGCGGCATGCACCTGGCCCGCCTCGCAATCCTCGCGATTGATGCCGGTGTTGCCGATATGGGGATAGGTCAGGGTAACGATCTGCCGGCAATAGGAGGGATCGGTAAGAATTTCCTGATAGCCGGTCATGGCGGTATTGAACACCACCTCGCCGACGCTGGCGCCGACAGCCCCGATACCCTTCCCGCGAAACACCGTTCCGTCGGCAAGTGCAAGAATGGCGGACGGAAACTGGCTCACGGTGGGACTCCTGAATTGGCGCTGGTTGCGTTTCCAAGCTAGATGTGCAAAGCGGGGTCGGCCTTGGCCCACCCCGCTTCGTCATTGCGGCGGATTATAGCGCCGAAGCGCTGATGCAGGCAAGGCCGATAGCGAATGAGTATCGCTGACGAGTTGTTGATAGAGTCGCAGCCTGGAATTGCCGGGGCTCGCCTCGGCACGTATCCCAACCGGATCAGCGCAGGCCCAGCACGTCCTGCATGTCGAACAAGCCGCGCAATTTGCCGCGCAGGTAGCGCGCCGCTCGCAGCGCACCCAAGGCATAGGGCATGCGGCTGGCAGCCTTATGGATAATTTCAATGCGCTCGCCGATGCCGGCAAAAAGTACGGTGTGGTCGCCGACAATATCGCCACCGCGTACTGTGGAGAATCCTATCTGCGTAGCCGGTCGTTCGCCGGTGTGGCCCTCGCGTCCGAAGACGGCGCATTCGGACAGTTCGCGGCCCAGAGCACTGGCCACCACTTCACCCATGCGCAACGCCGTGCCGGAGGGCGCGTCGACCTTGTGGCGGTGGTGCGTCTCGATGATTTCCACGTCATAGCCGTCGTTGAGCGCACGAGCCGCCACATCAAGCAAACGAAATACCAGATTGACTCCCACCGCCATGTTGGGCGCAAATACGATCGGGATATCGCGCGCCGCGTCCTGGATCGCCAGCTTGTCCTGGGCACCAAGGCCAGTAGTGCCCAGCACCAGATGCACGCCACGGCGACGACACGCTTCCAAGTGACGCAGGCTGCCTGAGGGGCGGGTAAAGTCGATCAGGCAGTCAGCCAATGCCAACGCGGTCTCTATGTCGTCGCTGATGCGCACACTACCGGGCGCGCCGATGGACTCGCCGGCGTCCTTGCCCAGCCAGCCACTGCCAGGCTGATCAAGCGCCGCAACCAAGGTCGCGTCGGAGGATTGTGCCAATGCCTCGATCAGGGCTTGTCCCATGCGACCGGAAGCGCCGGCAACCGCAATTCTTAGCTTGGCAGTCTGGTGCATAACGATAGATAGGTCGCGAGCAGGATAAGCTGCGGATTATTTGCTTGCCGGTGCAGCTTTCCCGCTTTCGGCCGGGTTCTTGCCGCCGGTGCTCGCCGCCGGCCCGATTTCGATGACGCGCGACTCCGGCTGCGCGGCCGGTGATGCCGCAGGCGGATTAGATACGATATCGCCATCGAGGCGCGCCAGTTTGTTATCGGAAAAATACACGGTAAGGTGCCGCTGCTGTGCCTCTCCATGACCCGGTTGAAAACGGTAAAGATAGTCCCAGCGATCGGCGTGAAACGGGTCGGTCAATAGCGCCGTGCCGAGGATAAAACGCACCTGTTCACGGCTCTGACCAAGCTTGAGCTGCGCCACCATTTCCTGAGTGACAAAATTACCTTGGCGCACGTCGATGCGGTAAGGAGTCAGCCAAGCAGAAACCTCCGGCATGCTGGAACAACCGGCAAGAGCGATGGGGGAAAGCAAGGCTAGAAAAGCAATTCGCTTCATGGGCAGCTCGAAATGTCGGAGAAATGAAAGGAACACAAAACTATCCAAGGAGATACGGGAATGTATTATAAGCCTGTTGGTACAATGAGCGTTGCGCTTACTACCCCCACCATGAACAATTCTTACGATCTCAGAAACAGCGGTTTGAAGGTGACCGTTCCCCGCCTGAAAGTTCTCGAGCTATTCATCAACGAGGCGAACAAAGGGCGCCATATGGCGGCTGAGGATGTCTACCGCCATTTGGTCGACGCGAACATAGACATCGGATTGGCCACCGTTTATCGAGTACTGACGCAGTTTGAGCATGCCGGCCTGCTGCAGCGGCATTATTTCGAGGCAGGCAAGGCGGTGTTCGAACTCAATGAAGGAACTCACCACGACCACCTGGTCTGCTTGGAATGCGGCAAAGTTGAGGAGTTCTACGACGCCGAGATTGAAAAACGGCAAAATGCGATTGCCCGCAAGCGCGGCTTCGTGATCAACGAACATGCCCTCTATATCTACGCCAACTGCATCAGGCCGGACTGCCCCAATAAGAAATAACCCCGCCGACCTCCCTCCATGGATGCTTTCATCACTTCAGCCCTGCTGGTCGCCCTCGCTGAAATCGGCGACAAAACCCAGCTTCTCTCTTTTGTTCTCGCCGCGCGGCTGAGGAAACCCGGCGCGATCATCGCCGGGATTTTCGTCGCGACTGTCGCCAACCACGCCCTGGCCGGTTCGCTCGGCGTCTGGCTAGCGAGCCTGGTTGCGCCGCAATGGCTGCCTTGGCTGACGGGCACGCTGTTTATCGGTTTCGGGCTGTGGACGCTGCACCCGGACTCTCTCGACGATGATCCCAAACTTCATCAGGCCGGCGCCTTCGTCACCGCGCTAATCGCTTTCTTTATTGCCGAGATGGGCGACAAAACCCAGTTCGCGACAATGGCGCTGGCGGCGCGCTTTGACATGCTGGCGGCGGTGGTATTGGGAACAACGCTGGGGATGATGTTGGCCAACGTGCCGGCAGTGCTCGTTGGAGAGAAACTGGCGCAGCGGCTGCCGATGAACTTAATCCGCATCGCTGCGGCGCTGGTGTTTATCGCCACGGGGGTTGTGACCATCGCTGGTGCGCCTAGCGTGGCTAGGTAACCGGTAACGCGCTAGGAGCGAAGCTCAACGCCACGGTGACCGCAGGTACGACAATCCGGACAGAATCACCCGCTAAACGACAACGGATTCGATCCTGCCGCGAAATTCAGTAACTTGCGACTGACCAATGTCTATGCTTTTGGCAAATTCAGTGTTGGAGATGCTGCCGCACTGGATTTGCGCGGCGGTCGCCAAGTCGTGGATTGGGGCACGGGATAAGTGGTACGCTCCAACATGTGCTGGAGCGGGGACATACCGCTGCATTCTGGTTAAAAAAGCCTCTCGTCCGACGGAAACCCCATTCACGTCGCGAGAGGCATCTCGATTTGAACAAGTCACCGCGTTTGCGGTGACTTGTTCAGTGGTTTCTAGCGGTTAGTCGCTGGTCCCAATAGCGCTTCCAGAGGCGCAGTCTGATGATGTGTTTCCGACGCATGCGCCACGACAGCAGCAATGAAGCGCACCACGATCAAACTCAAGACGAAACCGCCAAATGTCCACACGTGCGCGGCCCAGAACGGCATCGGCCAGTTCAGCGCATTGAAGTAGGGCCAGCCAAGGATGCCGTACGAGGCCCCGAATGCGACAGGGGTGACGAGAATGACCAGCAGCCGGCGCCAGCCTTGTTGCAAATAGGGCGCAACCAGCCACAGCAGGAAACCGACCATCAGCATCGCGGTGCCGTTCTGCCAGGCCCAGGCTAGCGGGAAACCCAGAATCTTGAATGGGACTTCACCATAGTATTGGTAGACCCCATTGGCTGTCCCCGGAATTTCCATGATGGCGTCGCTCAAGGCCAGTATGGACCAAACCTTGAAGACGCCCGCCACACCTATACCCTGCTTCATCTTGGTGTAGGCCCAATACCCGGTCATCGCGACAAAGAAAACGTAACAACCGGGAATCAACAGCGGAACAGGCATATCGAACGCCGTATAAACCGGCCCGGGCAGATTGGCCGGCCACCAGAGGTGCCCCAAAGTGTCGAGCAATGCCTCCTGCAACGAGCAGATCAAGCCGCCGATGTACATCATCAGCGGTGCCGTATCCTTGTCCTTGAACAACCTTTTAAAAACCCAGGGCAGAACCAGCAAAGCAACGCCGCCCGCATACCAGGCCCATAAAACCCCATAAAGCTCAGGTGCGCTATACGTAGCCGGCATAGGCAGAATCGCATGCTGAGTGATTGCCATCATATCCATATTTATTCCTCCGTAAAAAACTTAGAAAATCCCGACAGCCAATACGATGAGAACGGGATCAGCTACCTTTACACACTGCCTTTACGACTTTCCTTCAAGTTAGTCGCTGGTCCCAATAGCGCTTCCAGAGGCGCAGTCTGATGATGTGTTTCCGACGCATGCGCCACGACAGCAGCAATGAAGCGCACCACGATCAAACTCAAGACGAAACCGCCAAATGTCCACACGTGCGCGGCCCAGAACGGCATCGGCCAGTTCAGCGCATTGAAGTAGGGCCAGCCAAGGATGCCGTACGAGGCCCCGAATGCGACAGGGGTGACGAGAATGACCAGCAGCCGGCGCCAGCCTTGTTGCAAATAGGGCGCAACCAGCCACAGCAGGAAACCGACCATCAGCATCGCGGTGCCGTTCTGCCAGGCCCAGGCTAGCGGGAAACCCAGAATCTTGAATGGGACTTCACCATAGTATTGGTAGACCCCATTGGCTGTCCCCGGAATTTCCATGATGGCGTCGCTCAAGGCCAGTATGGACCAAACCTTGAAGACGCCCGCCACACCTATACCCTGCTTCATCTTGGTGTAGGCCCAATACCCGGTCATCGCGACAAAGAAAACGTAACAACCGGGAATCAACAGCGGAACAGGCATATCGAACGCCGTATAAACCGGCCCGGGCAGATTGGCCGGCCACCAGAGGTGCCCCAAAGTGTCGAGCAATGCCTCCTGCAACGAGCAGATCAAGCCGCCGATGTACATCATCAGCGGTGCCGTATCCTTGTCCTTGAACAACCTTTTAAAAACCCAGGGCAGAACCAGCAAAGCAACGCCGCCCGCATACCAGGCCCATAAAACCCCATAAAGCTCAGGTGCGCTATACGTAGCCGGCATAGGCAGAATCGCATGCTGAGTGATTGCCATCATATCCATATTTATTCCTCCGTAAAAAACTTAGAAAATCCCGACAGCCAATACGATGAGAACGGGATCAGCTACCTTTACACACTGCCTTTACGACTTTCCTTCAATAAAGTCAGTGCCGCGTTCCTGCCGGATATCCCGGAAATGCCGGCGGACGGATGGGTGCCCGACCCGCTCAGGTACAGGCCGGGAACCGGCGTCTTGTAGCCGCCAAACCCCATCATCGGCTTCAGTGGACCCTGGCGCGTAATGTACGGCTCGACGTGATACGGGCTGCCGCCGATCGCGAAGAAGCGTTTCTCGAGGTCGGGCCGGGCCAGGGGACGACGAGCGATTTCCAGCTCTTCGACACCGTCAAAATACTCGCCGATGTTCTTGATCAGGCGGGTGGTGATCTGGTCGCGCGCTATGTCCCATCCCTCCCGCGGCTCGGCCGGGGTGAGTCCGCTCCAGAACCATAAGGTGTCATGCCCGGGTGGCGCCATGGCCGCATCGAATGCCGTCGTGATCTGAACCAGGCCCCCAATCACCTCCGGAACCTCGCCGCGAACGCAGTCCTCGTAGGCCTTGAGCGATTGCTGGTAGGTCATCCACTGCGTCGACGTCAGCCGCAGGTCATTGCCGTCGTTGTACTTCTTGTCGCGCCAGGCCTGGTGGCGGCGGGGGATAATCTTGCCCTTGAACGCCATGTTGAGCTTGTAATCAGCGACGCCTCTGTCCGAGGTGGGAATGTGACGCGCATGCACCGCCTGTTGGTTCGTCAACACCCCCTTGGGCAGCAAATCGTTCAGCACCACCTTGGGACTGAAAGCGGTCATGACGGCCTTGGTGGCCATGATCTCGTCGCCGTTCTGGAGTCGCACGCCGGCTACCCGGCCGTTCTTCATGATCATTTCCGCGACCTCGGCATTGGTCCGCACTTGCCCGCCGGCCGCTTCCAGGCAGCGAACCAGCGCATTGGGAAAGCCTTGCGTGCCGCCTTCGAACATGGCAACACCATATTTCGCCAGCACACCAATATAGATCAAGGACCAGGCGCTGAAGTCGCTCTTGAAGGGCATGAACGGCAGGGGCGAGGTAAACATGGCACGGGTCATGTCATGCTCAAAACACTCTTCCAGATATCCGGACTGGGAACTGACGAGCAGGTTGGCGATCTTGCCGATCTGCTTATATCCCTTGACGGCCCTGCCAATGGACTTGAGAACGACGCCGATGTCCGGTCGCGCCGGATTCGTCAAGGCAAACGGCAGACCGATGTGATTTATCTGCATGAGCAGGTTCACGAAGTCGATATAGGCGGCGCCATCCTTGGGTGAAAAATAACTGATTTCTTTCGCCATCTGCTGCGGATCCCGCCACATTCCGATCGATTCATCGCCTTCGGAACTGAGGTGGGTATGGATGGGATCCATTAGGCGTTGCCGCAGCCCATACTTCTTGGTTAACTCAAGTTCTTCGTCGATCGGCGAGAACCGGAACAACGAGGCTTGACACGAACATTCGTTGATCAGGTGGTCGGGCGCTTCCGGCTCAAACGGGTTCGTGCACGTCATCCCGCCCACGGTTTTGTAGGCTTCCAATACCAGAACATCGAGCCCAGCCCGGGCCATATAACAACCGGCGATGAGCCCATTATGCCCCGCCCCGACAACGATGACGTCCGCACTTTTTTTATTCGACGCCCCAGTCTGGTTCTTTTGCTCTTGCATTTTTGTATACCCCCTCCGCACCAATAATCAATTGTACCCTACAGAAGAACTATAAGTAAATTTTGTCTGGGTTCCAGTATATCTGATAATCGCTGTCGCACCAAAACCTGGGCGAGTACGCGAGTACAACACTCAGGAATCGGCATCCCTTCGCCGCTGGCAATCCGGTATCGTTGGAGTTGAGCACCTTGCGACCGAAGGGAAGCAAGTGTGCTCGAACGACCCGTTGGACGAGAGTGGGGGCGGTCAGTCCGCTCTATGCCTATTGAATACCTTGGCAGCCCAAGTCCCGTAAATTCGTGCTTCCCACGAAGTGATTTCTGTGCGTGTGTATCAACGCTCGCGTTATACATCCGCTCATAAATCACTTCGCTGTTTAGCATCTTTTTTGACCTTTATACATCCGCCTGTTTTGGTATATGCACCTATACGTCATCTTGTCCGGCCTAGCCACCAATCTGGTGCAACGTTCGCTTAAGCACACAGAAGCCGTCCGGCTTTAGGTAAAACAACCCCGCCCGAGCTGCCCTTTGATCAAAGGGCAGCAACTAATTCCATCCGTCATTGTCGTCCGCTCCAAGGCGGTAATCGGACAGTGGACCCGTACCATTATGGGGGCTGTCTGATATTTCGAAGTCAACAAAACCCCGCTTCTCATTGTGCTCGAACTTCCACAACGCGTCAACGCACGCAACACGCACGCAGGACCTTGAACCATCAAGAGAAAAACCTGAAAGACGCCCATGCGAGCGCAAGCCAGATTGAGGAAACCACATGACTGGATAGCCATGTGCGGAAGAACTACGCGTGCGGTTTGGAGGGCAAGGAGGAAGTCAGTCCTCCCCATCTCTAATCTTGCCTCAAGGCGGCCGCAAGCGACTATCGTCGTAGCTGACTTCGATTCTCATCACGCTACCGACACGCTGGCCGTAACGTTCACCAGCGGTGAAACGCAAGCGCTTGAAAGCGGCAACCGCTGATCGGGAGAATTCCTCCGGCAGGTCGGTTTTCTCAACATCGACGGCGATGACTTCGCCGAGTTCGTTGATCCAAAGCTTCAGGATCATTTTCCCCGATGCGATTACATGAGCGATTTCAGGTGGTTCCAACTCGGCTTCGCCAGCCGGTTGCGGCCGTTTGGTGAGTTGATCCGTGGTGTAGTAATGCGGGGCCGGCATCGGCAACAGGTCGACGCCTTCAGTGTGCAACTGCGCGGAGGATGATTCCACGGTGGAACCGTGATCGAGCAAGGATAAACCCGGATAACTTGCGTCAACCGTGAACGCGTTGGTAGCCGCTAAAGGGGCTATCGTGCGTGTTGTCAGTGTTGCTGTAAAGGGAAGAGGAGGTTTCTCTCCTCTCCTCTGTATCATGCGGTTTTCTCTCATGCTGCTGCCAAGATAGGGCATTACCAAGATGGCCGCATGCAGCAGGCATGAAACGACCAGCGCGGTAACCAGGCGAGCCGAAACGGGAGCCTGACGTGCGAATAAACCGACGTTAAGGGAAGCCGGGGTAGAGGGGGAGAATTGACCGTTCATGCAAAATAAGCAACCGTATGTCGCCTGAACTTTACCCGAAACGCCAGTGGACTATGATTCAAATCGACATCATTCCACTTTGCCTGTTGTTATGCCACTTCGCTGCCTCGAATTGGCTCAATCAAGAAAGAGGTTCTCCATGAAGACACAAAACGGGTTTACCCTGATCGAACTCATGATCGTTGTGGTGGTTGTAGCCATCTTGGGGGCAGTTGCCATGCCTGCCTACAATGATTACATCGTCAGAGGGAAAATTCCTGATGCAACCTCGAATCTTGCCACCAAGCGGGTGCAGATGGAGCAGTTCTTTCAGGACAGCCGGACCTACGTTGGCGCACCGGCTTGTACCGCAGACAGCGCCAGCAGCCAGTATTTCGATTTTTCCTGTTCGGTGCAAACAGCAGCAACGTACACACTCCAAGCAGTCGGCAAAGGAACCATGGCAGGATTTACCTATACCATCAACGAGTCGAATGTCAAAGCGACAGCGGCAGTCCCGACCGGTTGGACAACCAACGCCACCTGCTGGGCGACCAAGAAGGGCGGCGGGTGTTAAGCCTAAATCATATGCAGCGCGGCACTTCGCTGGTCGAGTTGATGATCGGCCTGGCGATCGTCGCCTTGTTGTTTGTCATGGGCGCCCCCAGTTTCTTTAGTTGGATTCAGAGTTCGCAAATTCGCACCTCAGCCGAAGCCATCCAGAACGGACTCCATCTGGCACGCGGAGAAGCGGTACGGCGCAATGCCGCAGTGCGCTTTCAGTTGACGACGGATGTCACTGCCGCCTGCGCGCTTTCCACCACGGGGGGCAACTGGGTGGTCAGTCTGGATGACCCTTCGGGGGCATGCGACAGCGTGGCTTCGGATACCGTCGCCCCGCGCATCATACAGGCCCGCCCGGCTGCGGAGGGTTCGGCCAACGCCGTGGTGGCTGCTGGCCAGTCGGCCATCGTTTTCAACGGCTTGGGGCGGGTAACCCCGGTGCCCGCGGGAAATATCGATATCAACATCAGCAATCCCACCGGTGGCGCCTGTGCGACTTCCTCGACAGCTGGAATGCGCTGTCTGCGGGTGCGAATTTCAACGGGCGGCCAGATTCGCATGTGCGACCCGATCCTCGCCAGCACCGATCCCCAAGGATGCTAAAGTGACCCGCTACCCGCCACGCCTATCCAGGCAAACCGGCTCGATGCTGCTGGAAGCACTGATCGCCATCCTGATTTTTTCCATGGGCATACTGGCCATTGTCGGCATGCAGGCCGCTGCCGTCAAAGCCTCCAGCGATGCCAAATATCGCTCCGATGCCAGCATGGTGGCGAACCAGCTCATCGGCCAGATGTGGGCCGGAGACCGCACCCCGGCAACCATGCAAACCAATTATCAGGGCAGCGCTGGCGCGGGCGGGGCTGCATACACGGCGTGGCTGGCCGATGTCCAGGCTGCCTTGCCTGGTGCTGCCGCGAATCCACCAACGGTGACCGTCTCTTTGGTAGTGACCAACCTGCCGACTAACCCGGTGACGACTGTAACGACCAGCCTGGTTACCGTCACCGTCAGATGGTTAGCGCCAGGCGAACCAGGAACGGCCACGCCGCATAGCTACACTGTTGTTGCGCAAATAGCTTAGGAGACCGAATTGTTTTCGTTCCCGATTTCCTGCCGCCTGCCCCGCTGTTCGAGCGGTTTCAGCCTGGTCGAGATCATGGTCGGCATGGTCATCGGCATGCTTGGCATTATTGTCATGATGCAGATCTTCGCCCTTGCCGAAGGGCAAAAGCGCTCAACCACCGGCGGAGGTGATGCACAGAACACCGGTGCGATTGCGCTTTACGGCTTGCAACGCGACATTCGACAAGCCGGCTGGGGTAATAGTGAGTTGCGCATGATCGGCTGCGATGTGTTGCTGCGGCCGGGAGTGACGCTGTCTGCCATGGCGCCACTGACCATCAGTCATGCCGCCATCCCCGCCGGGGACGCCAATACCGACACCTTGCTGGTCGTGTATGGCAACACCAATGGGACCACACAAGGGGATGGCATTACTGGGCCATCAGTGACCGCGACCAGTTACCCGGTGCAAACCCCGACCGCCTACGCTCCCAATGACTATGTAATTCCAGTGCCGCAGACCCGGCCGACACCATGTTCCCTGAGCCTGATGCAGGTTGACAGCACTTATGTGGGCAATGCCGCGAGTCCAAATCTGACCCTGAAACCCGTGCCCCCCTTGACGAGCATGCCCGGTGGCACGCTGTATCACATGGGGCAATCACCGAAGATTCTGGCTTATGCCATCCGCAACAGCAATCTGACGGTATGCGACTACACGGTAAACGATTGCGCCGCCGCCGGCAACACCGGCGATGCCGCCATCTGGGTGCCGATCGCCAGCAACATCGTCAGCCTGCGCGCGCAATATGGGCGCGACACGTTGACGGTGGTGCCCGCTTCGCCACCCACTCCGCTGCCGAGCTATGTCGTGGATACTTACGATCAGACCACCCCGACTACGGCGTGTGGCTGGGTGCGGACCTCCGCTGTGCGGCTGGCTCTGGTGGCGCGTAGCGGCGTGTATGAGAAGACCGCAGTTACAACCGCCGCGCCTGCATGGCAGGGTAATGCTGGCGCCCCCGTTGTCTTGACGGCGAATGCGAATTGGCAGAATTACCGCTACAAGGTATTTCAGACGGTGGTGCCGATCCGGAACATTGCCTGGCTGGGAGTGCAAGTAGGGTGCTGACACAATCCATAATCCTCTCTGGCCGAGAGAAGCTTTGTACCAGGCAAAAAGGCGTGGTGCTGATGATCGCCTTGATCGTACTGGTAGCGATGACGCTGGCAGGGATAGCGCTGGTGCGTTCAGTGGATACGTCCAACATCATTGCCGGCAACCTGGCTTTTCAGCAGGCGGCAACGCAGGCGGGAGACACCGGCACCGAAACTGCCGTCACCTGGTTGCAGATGAACAATGCCAACGGCGTTTTGTTTGCGTCGATTCCCGCACAGGGCTATCTCGCCTCCCGACAGGATCCGGCAGTGGGACAAACCTGGGATGCCTTTTGGACCAATACCTTGGTGCCAGCCGGATGGGTAGTCACTTTGGCTCAGGATGCCAGTACCGGAAACACCGTGTCCTACATCATACAACGCATGTGTTCCCAAGCCGGCGATTCTGCCGTTGCGTTCACCGACTGTGCCATTTCACAGACGGCCGGGGCTGTTGCCGGCATGAGTAAGGGAGTAGGTACGCCTCCTCTTGCTCACAGTAGCCAAGTGTATTACCGGATCACTTCGCGTATTGCCGGGCCACGTAATTCCGTGAGTTACGTCCAGACGATAGTTGCCCTGTAATGGATATCAGGAGATTGCCATGATCGCCAAAGAATTACTCCATCATGCCGGGCGGATGCTGGTTTCCTGTGCCGCAATGATGACTCTAGGGGTAAATATTCAAGCAGCGACCACCGACCTTGCCTCGGTGCCTTTGGTGTCTTCCTCCGCCTCGGTGGTTCTCCCTAATCTGATGTTTGTGCTGGACGATTCAGGAAGCATGGATTGGTCCTACATGCCGGATACGGCCAATGACTTTGGCGGAGCGTACGGCTACTCCAGCAGCCAATGCAACGGTGTGTACTACGACCCCACCGTGACCTATACCCCGCCCGTGGATTCTACCGGCGCAAGTTACGCCAACGCCAGCTTTACCGGGGCATGGAATGATGGGTACGCCACGGGCGGCGGCACCACCAATCTGAGCTCAAGTTTTAAAGCCAGAAGCTCCGATACTGCGGCCGCTGCTTACTATTATGCCTATTCCGGCACACAGACCACCGCCGCGTTGAGGAATTACTACAGCAGTTCCAGCACGTTTTACCGCGAGTGCAACAGCAACATCGGCTCGACACCCGGCAGCAGCGTGTTTACCAAGGTGACGATATCCACCGCTGCCGAAAAGCAAAACTTCGCCAACTGGTACAGTTATTACCGGACCCGCATGCAGATGATGAAAACCGCGGCCGGCTTGGCATTCAAGCCGATCGACAATCATTACCGGGTCGGTTTCATGACCATCAACAACAACGTCTCTCCGGATTTCCTGAACTTCGCCACTTTCGATAGCGCGCAGAAAAGCGCCTGGTACGCCAAGCTCTATAGCGCTTCACCCAACAGCAGCACACCATTGCGCGAGGCGCTTTCGAACGCGGGGAGAATTTACGCGGGAAAACTCACCAGCTTATACGGTGTCACGGTGACCGACCCGATCCAGTATTCCTGCCAGCAGAACTTCACCATACTTTCCACCGACGGCTTCTGGAACGGTCCCTCGACCTACAATCTGAGCGGCGGTTCTGTCGGACAGCAAGATGGAACGGAACCACGCCCGTATAACGATGGTGCTGCCGTTACCGTCACTGTGGTTACCCCCGTAACCACGATAGTTCAGAATCGGACGGTTACACCAACACAAACCACAACTCCCTGGACGCGCAACAACATCACCGCCGTTTCTGCAACCATGAACTGCTCTACGGGCGGAGGAGGAAGCGGAGGCGGCGTCAGTTGTTTGCAGGATAACGGGCAGAATAGTGCGTCCACGATTAGAACCTGGTGCATGAGCACCTCCAGCAACCCTGGAAATTCGAATGATTGCACCGGCCAAATGGGAGGAGGAAGTCCCAAAGCCTATGCTTGCCGGGGCACAAGTAACAGTACCAATAAGCCTAATGCACCGGGGAACACGGGTTGCGTGACGGATGGGCAAGGCCAGGAATGGTGTATCTATTCTGGAGATCAAGGCGCGGGGCGCTCCTGCACCCGGGTTTACGCAAGCAATAGTTTGTATGCTTGCAAGTGGGCTGCTCCTAATGACGGCTATACAGTGACTACCCAGGCGCAACGCTACAACCAGATTGCCACGGGTTCTTCAACGACGTCCATAGACAACACCACTTCCACCTATAACCGTTCGGTCGTTACGACCAATGGCGTGGCCGCCCCTCCTACCAACGGCGCCACCACAACTACCGTCACCAATGTCAGCTCCAGCACGACCACTGCCACCAGCGACACCGGCGCGCCTGGCGGGGCGACAACGTGGACCAATGTGGGCTCAACGACGACATCCTGTTCCGCCACGCCGCCCGCGCTTGGGCCAACCGCCGCTATGCAGGGAACTCCAAGTACTTCTTCTAACGGGACCGCCGTTGTGACCCCATTGTCCACCACCGGTCCGACCGATGGCACGTCCACAAGTACGAGCGCCACCACTGGCGGAACTGCCAATACGCTGGCCGACGTCGCTGAATACTACTATGTGACGAGTTTACGGACCACTGCATTGGGAAATGCAATCGGGGTGCTGGGGGCAGATGTTTCCAAGAAAGCCAACGGTGACGATGCCTGGCAGCATATGACCACCTTTACACTGGGCTTGGGTGCACGAGGCAGGATGGTTTTCTCGCCCACGTATTTAACAGACACCATCGGGGATTTCCCTGCCGTAAAGAACGGTTCTGCGGCCAACCCGGCAGGTGGCGTGTGTTCGTGGCAGGCGAGCGGGGCATGCAACTGGCCGACTCCCGCCGCTGACCAACCCGAGGCAATCGATGATCTCTGGCACGCCGCAGTGAACGGGCGTGGCACGTATTTCAGTGCGACCAATCCGACTTCACTGGCAACTGGTTTGTCCAACGCTCTAACAGGCGTGAACAAATCTATTGGCACGTCAGCTGCCGCGGCGACCAGTAACCCAAACGTGACCTCCGGCGACAACTTCCTCTTCAGTTCCACCTTCACTACTGTGGAATGGTATGGCGAGTTGGTTCGCCAGCAACTCGACCTGACCTCCGGTAGGCCTTCCGACACCATCGATTGGGCGGCGCGGGATCAGCTCGATGCAAACACCGCGACCGCGCGCACCATTTACACCTATGACAGCACCGCCGCCAGCCGTTTGAAATCCTTCCTGTGGGCCAGTCTGTCGGGCACCGAGCAGGCTTATTTCAACGCGCCGAACATTTCCTCCCTGACGCAATTCTGCGCCTCGGGTGCCACTTGTCTTAGCGCCGCCAACCAGACCGCCGCCGCCGGTTCCCCGCTGGTAAGTTTCCTGCGCGGTGATCGCAGCAATGAAGGAGCGACCACCGACCTCACCAAGTATTACCGTCAGCGCACCCATGTGCTGGGAGACATCGTAAATGCCGAGGCGGTGTACGTGAAAGCCACCTTGTTCGCCTATGCGGACGCTGGCTATGGCGCGTTCAAAAGCGCCAACTCGGCGCGCCAGGGGATGGTGTATGCGGCTGCCAACGATGGCATGCTGCATGCCTTCAATGCTGACACCGGTGCAGAAGCGTGGGCATATATTCCTTCCTTGATGTTGCCCACTCTTTACAAGCTAGCGGACAAGAATTACGCCAACCAGCATCAGTATTTTCTCGACGGCACGCCGGCAGTCGGGGAAATCTCTACT
The DNA here is from genome assembly GCA_028713555.1 of Sterolibacterium sp. Classification (GTDB taxonomy): domain Bacteria; phylum Pseudomonadota; class Gammaproteobacteria; order Burkholderiales; family Rhodocyclaceae; genus JACRAR01. The sequence continues at coordinate 62,687 of JAQTOA010000011.1, forward strand.
GGTGGCGTATGGAAAACCATTCTGGTCGGCGGGATGAACGGCGGCGGACGCGGCTACTATGCGCTGGATATCACCGACCCTGCTGCCCCAAAAGCTTTATGGGAGTTTGCTGATACCAATCTGGGCTACACCTTCGGCAATCCGGAGATTGCCAAACTGGCGGATGGAACCTGGGTGGTCATGGTGGCTTCCGGCTACAACAATGTCTCTCCAGGTGACGGCGTGGGTCGTTTGTATGTCCTGAACGCCGCCACCGGTGCGATCATCCGCTCGATCAGCACGGGCGTGGGCAGTACCGGCACGCCGAGCGGTCTGGCGCGGATACGGGGCTGGGCGGACAACGCCATGACCGACAACACGGCGCTGCGCGTGTACGGCGGCGATCTGCTCGGCAATGTATGGCGTTTCGACATCAACAATACTGTCGGCGCGGCTGGTTACGATGCGCAACGACTGGTCACGCTCGTCGATGGCAGTGGCAGCCCCCAACCGATCACCGCCAAACCCGAACTTGGCGAATGCAACGGCTATCCAGTCGTCTTTGTAGGTACTGGCCGCTATCTTGGCACGAGCGATTTGGCCAATGCGCAACAGCAGTCGTTTTATGCCGTAAAGGATAATTTGGACGCAACCAGTCTGAGTAATCCCCGATCAGCGGGAAGCCACTTCGTCCTGCAAACCGAGGCCAACACCACTTGTCCATCGGGTACCTCGGCTTCCATCTGCTCTACCGGACAGTCCGTCCGCACCAGCAGCAACAACCCGGTGACTTTCCTCAGCGACAACGGGTGGTATCTGGATTTCCCGGATACGCGCGAACGCGACAATACGGATCCGACGCTAGCGCTTGGCACCCTCGCCTTCAACACCAACATCCCCAGTTCCAGCGCTTGTTCGGTGGGCGGATATAGTTTTCGCTACTTCCTCAACTACTGTACCGGTGCTCCCATTTCCACTGCCGGGACAATCGTTGCGGTCTCTCTGGGCGATGCACTCGCCACGCGCCCGGTGATCGTCAGTTTGCCGAATAACACTGTCGTCGAGCTGACCCGGCTCTCGGACGGCACCACCGTCACCTCAAATGTGCCGATCGGTGGCGATGGCACCATGCGACGAGTTTCTTGGCGCGAACTGGTCAACGATCAGTAAGGGACGAGCGTCTACTCCCGAACATTGCTCCAGAGTGATTGAGCCGATATAATCCGCGGCTTGCAGCATCGGGCCGGCGTAGCTCAGTTGGTAGAGCAGCGCATTCGTAATGCGAAGGTCGGGAGTTCAACTCTTCTCGCCGGCACCAACAAACAAGCGGCTCTCAGCAATGGGAGCCGCTTTATTTTAATCCGCGCTGTCAGGGTACCAGACAGATCAACATGTCTTACTGCGGCTGCGGGGCCTGAGCGACCACTGTAAGCGCGCGCGCGTTTTGGCACTATTTTGCGCGCGTTTTGGCACAACGCATTTCCCGGTTGCAACACCCTTTGGGCGCGTTACAAGCACCCTTCCTTGATCCTCTCCATCGCCACCTGAAAGTAGTGCTGGCTGACCTCGATTCCGGTGAATCGTTTGCCCTGATTTAGGGCTGCCATTCCGGTGGTCGCACTGCCCATGAATGGGTCGAGAATTTCGGGGCCACAGGCGGCCACCAGTTCCTCCATCAGGGGGAGCGGCTTGCCGACCTGGTGCAGCTTACCGCCGGCCAGTGGATTGACACGGAACACACCGGGTGAGTAACGCTCGCCCTTGAGGGCGCCTTTGCTGCCCCAGACGATGTATTCAGCCTGGCTGCGGAAGCCACCCTTGTAGGGCCTGGCACCGCCAGTCTTGTCCCATACCGCGATGCCTCGCCAAGTAACGCCAGCGGCTTGCATGGCGTCCGTTGTAACGGGGAGCTGACGCCAGTCCGTGAAGACGATCATCAGGCCGCCATCGTTCAGCAGCTCAAAGCACAAGCCCATCCAGAGTGCCGACCAGTGTAGGTAATGGCATCGGCCCAGGCGGGCATGTCGGATTCTTTGAGTGCCGCGACCATGAGTCGGTTCATCTCAGTGCCGAGTTCTTGCGGGCCGGTGCCTCTGGCCACGTCCTGGCTGTGTTCGTACAGCACACTAGCGCCGCGCCGCACTTGACTGGCGACACGATCCGGCCCGTCGCCAGCCGGATCGGCGGCCTGGCCAAATGAGACCGCCAGGTCGGTAGCAAGCTTCCCGCCGAGCTTGGCGATCGTGGCGCTCACCCCCTTGGCGAAGGAGTCCATCGCCTCCGCCATCGCGGCGTTGGTCTGTGTCTCCGTGAACGCGGATCGGCCTTGGGCGCCCCAGGCCCAATCCGTGATTTTTCCGTCCTGATAGGTCGCATCGCCGCCGACCTTCTGGCCGCCCCCGCCGCCGAAAAGGCTGCTGGCCAGGCTGATCGCGGCGATGGCTGCGCCGATGTAAGGGAGGGCGGTTCCAAATGTTGTCAGGCCACTCAAGGCTTCACCCGTGACTGTTGGCCCCATCAGTCCGGGGGTAGAAAGGCCAAGCGAGCTGCCGATGGAGGAAGTTGCGAAGCTGCCGTACATGCCGGCGCCGACATTGCCGGTGGCGAAGTTGTACAGGCTGCCGCCGGCGCTGAGGGTATTGATCAGGGAGCCGGTGTTGCCGAAAAGTCCCATTGCCGCCGCCGGGTTCTGCCCGGTGATGGCGCCCTGGATTGATCCGCTAATCGGATCGAGCACCATCTTGACGCCGATCTTCAGGCCGGCCGTCTTCAAAGAGTGTTCGAGACTGTCGATGAAGTCCTGGCCGAATTCCTTGCCATTGTCGAAGCCGTGCATCAGCGCATCGCTGAAGATGCGCTCGAACTCGTCGGCGCCGTGCTTCCAGCCGTCCAGGAATTGCTTGTTGGCTGCGGCAGCGGCTTCCTTGACAGCCGCATCGCCCATCAGGCCGGCAAGCTGCCTGCGCAAGCCGATCTCTATCCTCAACTGCTCGGCGCGGGCGGCCAGGGCGGCGCGATAGACCTCGTTGACGCCTTCCATCGTAGCGGCGTTGGCGAACTCTTCGGCGTCGATCTTCAGTTGCCGGGTGCCGGCTTCCTCGATCGCCTGCTTTTCCAGCATCTTCTGTTCCGCCGTCTTGCCGATCTCGGCATTGTGCAGGCGCTGTGCTGCTATGGTCTTTTCTAGGGCGCTGATCTCAGTGGCGCCGGTGGCGTTGATGTTCTTGAGGATCTCGTCGCGCAGGTTCTTTTCGTCAATCAGCACCTTGTTGGTGCCTTTCTTGGCATCGGCCGCACCTTCGACTTGTAGTTCGTTCAACTTGTCGATATGGCGCTGTTTTTCAGCCTTGGTCAATCCGGCGACGTTCGCCATTTGCTCTTCGTAGAGCTGCTTGGAGAAATTCAATTCAAGCGCGTTATCGGATAGGAGTTCATCGCGGCGCTGTAACGTGATTTTGCCGAGCTTGTATTGTGTTTCGATTTCGTCGACGCCGGATTTGAGCGTGATCTCGGAGAGCTTCTGCTGATAGCTGATTTCCTCCTCGGTGCGGGCTCGGGATTCCGACCCCATGTTGCGCTGGATCGATTCGATCTGCTTGTTGATTTCCAGCTCGCGTTGCTTTTGGTCGGCCGCCTCGTTACTCGTGGTTGGCTTGAGTTGTTTGACCAGGTCAAGCTGCACACGTAACTGTTCGACCTGGTGGGTCTGCGACTTGTCGATTTCATCGCGCCACTTTTTGGTCTGAATAAGATTGTCGTTATCTTTATCCTGAGCAGCGGCCTGCTCTTTCTTTTGGGCAGCGATCTTGGTTTCTACAGCGAGTTGGGCATTGAGGCCGGCGATGATGTTCTGCAGCCGGAACTCTTCGGCGCGTGCGCCCTGCGGGTTGTAGTCGCGGTTCTTACGGGTGTCTGCTAGCCTCCATTCGGCATCGGCCAGATCCTTCTTGATCTGGGTTACAGGATCTTCCTTGCGCCCAACGCCAAGCATGGCATCCCATGCCCCCTTGGCGCCATCCTTGACACCGCGCCACGCGCGTTCCAGGGTGCCGAGATTCTCTTCAAGCTGTGGGACGCGCTTCTGCATCGCATCGGCATAGGCTTTTTGCGCCAGTGCCGCAGCCTCAGCCGATTTGCCTTGTTCATCGAGCGCCTTGATCTGCAGGTAAATCGACCCGGTAAGATAGTTGGTTTGCTCGTTGAGCTTGAAAGAAGCCTCGACAGGGCTCTTCCCAAGTTCCGCAAACGCCTTGACGGTGTCCTCGATCGCCGGGCCGCCGGCACGCTCCAGGCGGATTGCCGTATCCGTTATATTTTGCAGGCTCTCGGCGCCCACCTTGGCGGTGGCCACCAGTTGCGACACCACATCGGCTACGGCACCACGCGTGGCGCCAGAGGCAGCGGACACGGCGCGCGAGATTCCCTGCATTTGCGCGGCTGTGGCCCCTGCGGCGTTGCCGGAGAGAATAATGGCACGTGCCATCGCCTCGGATTCGCGGCGGCCCATCTCGTAGGCCGCAGCCAGCGTGCCGACGGCTGCGGCCCCAACCGTGAAGGGATTGATCAGGCCGACGACATAACTACCCAGCGCACGGGCGGCGTTGCCGGCGCCACCGAACATATCCTTGAGCTGGCCACCTTGCTGCAAGAACACCTGCATGGGGTTCTGGCCTGCGGCCAACGAGGTGGCGATGTCGGTGAACTGCGCCGGCACGCCGCGCAGGGCGAAGTTCAGTTGCTTGGTCGACAACGCCATGTTGTCGACTTGCTGGCGCGTCTGATTCAGGTCGACGGTTGTCTGCTTGGCGGTGGTACCGACGCGCTTGAGACTGTCATCGACCTGATTGACTTCAGCAACGGCGGCAACGCGACCATTGGTCGTGATGGTGATGCCGAGTGGGACGTTACTCATTCTGGTCCAGTCCGTTAATTGCCGCCAGCGCCGCGCGTTCCATGATGCGCAGACCGGCGCGTACCGCCGGTTGTTTTTTCTTCTTCACGCCTGCCATCCGCAGCGCCTCCGGGATCGAGGCATACTCGATGCCCTGGTAGCGTGGTTCCGCCATGCCGCCGGCGATGATTCGCCAGTTGGTTTCCAGGGCGCGGAAGGTTTCCCATGTGTCGACGTTTTCCGGCCAGATATCGAGGACGCCTGAATCCGCCTTTTTTTCCGTTACTCCGAAGGCAGCAAGGTCGCTGGCGAACTCGTCTCCGCCTCGGCCGGCGCGGAGTTCACCCCAGGCGCGGGCGAGGCCGGCAAGTTTTTTTCGCGGGCCAATCCGTAGCGGAGTTCCAAAAGCGACCGGTGTAAGCCGGTAGAAATGGCCATGCCGTCTGGGCCGGTTATCATCGCGGCCAACTCTTTTTCCGAGAATTGAAGCGGACTCTTGTCCTCGCCCGTTACCTCTTCTCCCCAGCCGCCTACGATGTTGCAAAAGAGGTGGGCGTTGCGTTTGAGTGCCACCGACATGGGAACCGGGCCTTCGCCTTCTTTGAGAGAAACCTCCTCGGCTTTCCCTTCGGTTGGCGTCGGCAAGATATCCACTTTCGGCGCCGGATATTTACTCTTGGCCGCTTCGAGCAGGTTCTCGATATCTTCTTCGGTGAATGGCCTCCAATGGGCAACGAAGGTGGATGCCGTTTCGGTAACTTCACCGGCATCATTACACTCGGATTGTTTAACGGTCACCGGCCAGTTGCGGAACTTGCTTCTGCGGGCAATGAATGACATCGTGGCTTCCTTATAAATTTCTTCTCCCCATTCCCACCCTGGCCCTCCCCTTGAAAGGGAGGGAAGGTAAGGAGGGGAGGAGATGGGTTATATGTTGGTGAGGGTGATTTCGTCGTTGCCCGAGACCGGGGTCGGCTCCAACGTGAGCTTGTAGGCCAGCATGCCTTCCACCTGGTCTTCAGCCACTCCCGTAACGCGCACGTTCAGGTCGCTCTTGAGCTGTTTCCCGGCGCCGACGCCGTGGGTGTTGGTCAGAACGACCACCGTGCCGGCGACGGCCAGGGCATAAGGATCGAAAGTCGCCAGCGCCGGCGCAAGCACCGTCAGGTTGGCAGACGGCTTGCGGTCGGTGATCGCCACTTCCAGTTGCGGACCGGGCAGGTCGATGCGCGCGATCTGGTTGCCGATGTCCCACTCCAGCGTCGAGAAGGCGAGATCCACGCTATTGAGCGTGACCTTGCCGGTATTGGTGGCGTTGCTGGCGTCCTCATAGGTCCAGCCGGTCTTGGAAATGCTGGAGATGGAGCCGGCCGCGGGAGCCGTGTAGAGCGAGGTCAGTTCCACCCGCAATACCGGGATGCCCTTGGCGTTGATGGCGCACTTGAGATTTCCCCGCGCGCCGACGAACTTGTACAGCACGCCGTCGACCTCGAGGTAGGCAGTGCAACTGCCAAAAGCCGTCGAAATCAGGTTGTAGGCCGCCGAGGTGAGGGCAACGAGGGTTTCCGCACAGCCGCAAGCCAAAACCATCGGCGCCCACTTGGGCGCGGTGCCGGCGGTGCCGGATCCGGCCAGAGCGATATCGAAGCTCAGCTTGGACCACTTCGACGTGATGATCTTGCCGCCGACGCCCAGCCAGTTCTGGTCGATGTTTCGGTCGACGACTTCCGCGTCAAAGGTGGTCAGGCTGACATTGCGCGCCTCAAACCAGTTGGCGGCGCCGGTAGGAACGGGGTCGGTGCCGTAGGTACCTTCGGCTTTCAGCGCGACAGCTTTCTTGCGCCAGAAGCGCGGGGTGGCGAGGATGTTAGCCATTTATCTTTCCCTTCGTAAAATTGGAGGAAGCCGCACCGGTCTGTGCGTCCGCAGCGGGGGTTTGATCGGCTGGCAGGGTGTCACCGGCCACCGGGGTTTTTTCGATGCCGTCTGCAGGGGCAACGGTCGGGGAAACCTTGGTCCGCGTTTTGGTTACGGGATCGTAGATGTATTGCCCGCCCTGCCCCCAGAAAGGGCAGTCGGTGAAATTGGGAGCCGCGCCGGGTTGGAGGCCGGGGGCCTTGTTCTGGTCATTCATCCCAGTGGAATTGACTTTGCTCATAGGACGCTCCTGTCGAAAAATTCAGTCTTGTATCCATCAAGCCACCACATGTGGCCGTCTCGAAAAGCCAGCAGATGGCTGCGGCCGCGCTCATAGGGATCGCATCCTGTAGCCGGAACCCAGCCAAGCAGCTTGGCTTTGGTGCTGGCGCGCAGGGTAACCATGTCCTTTCTGGCGGCTTCACCTACAGCGTCGGACACATTGCGCACCACATGCACGATGCCCACGATGGCCTTCACGCGTTGATGCACATCCGGCGCCACCGGGTTCGGCCCGGCGTCCTCATCCTGCTCGACCACATAAACTGCCGGCGTGGCAGGTGGATTGCCTTTCTCTACCGCCGTCTGGAACTCGGCAGAGCCTCCAACCAATTTCAGTCCCAGGGCCGCCTTGTTGGTCTCCAGGTAGGCGATGGTCTCGGTGATCATCTCAGTATCCAGCCAGGCTGGAGGCGTCGAACTGCTTGGTTGATGTCCGCGTCTCTGCCTTGCCGCCAGTGGCCGTCGTATCGCTCACGACGGCAGTGGTCAGCGTGACGCGACCGGCGGCGACATCCTTGAGCCAGTTAACGGCATCCTCGAAGTCCTTTCGGGATTGATCGCTGTTGGCATCGCCCAAGATGTAGTAACGCGCAACCGCACAAGCCAGGCGCGGCAGATTGTCTGGCACCGGAGACAGCGGCACGGTGTAACGCCCCGCCACATAGCCGTTGATCAGGGCATCCGCATCCGCCAGGGCGCGCACCACGGCGCCGGTAGCCAACATGCTTTCGCGTTGCGTCAGCTCGGCGGTACCGTACCGTTCCTCCAGGTTGGTGCGGGTGGCGTATGTCATGACCTACTTCTTTTTCCTGGAAGCGGGTTTGGCTGCTGGTTTCGATGCCGGTACCTTTTCGGCAGCTTCGACGGCGTCGCCGTCCAACTCGGCGACGGCCCTGACGAGGCCCGGCCGCAATGCGGCGGCGATGTCATCGTCGAGATCGACCACTGCGCCGACTTCGCGCAGTTGGCCGCGGCTCTTGATTGGCGACAGTACGATGTATTTACCCATGTGCCGGATTCCTTTTGATGACCCGGCGGCACAAGCGCCGCCGGGCTCGGGGCTACCTACAGGGGGGGGGTTATTAGGCGACTGCGTTTTCGATGAAATAGCCCAGGTCGTTGGCGATGAGCAGTTCCTTCACGCTCTCGCCCACGCGCACCACCTGGCCGCCGCGCATACCGATGTCCCGGCTGTACTCGCTGCCGGCTATTCGCGCGCCCCATTGGGCGGTGAAGCCGAAGGTGGTGCCGCGCTGCGTATCGGCGAGACGGTTGCGATAGACCAGGGCGCAATGCTTGCCCCAGACACGCACCATCGTCGGCGCCTGGCCTTTTTTGGCGGTATTGATCCAGCCTTCGCCGACCAGCACTTCGTCCAGCTCGAAGAGTTGCGCAATAAAGGCGCGTGGCACCAGGCCGGCGTCGCCCGCCGTGCCGTTGTAGGCTTTGACCAGCAACTTATGCGTGGCCAGCTTGGTGAAGGCGGCGCGGCCGATGACCATGACGTTGGGGCGCATGATGCAGGTGTCCAGGCCCGTGGTGATGTCGGCGATCGGGTTGCTGTCGGCGTGATCGACGTTCCACTGATCGTTGCCGGTGAGGGCGATCTTGTTGGCGGCGGCGTACTGCGCGGCATCGAAGACCAGGTCGGCGACGCGCTTTTCGCGGCCCAGCGCGATCAGCTCGGTGGTGCCCTCGACGGCGCGTCCGAGCGGGTCGGGCATGCCCGGCTGATTGCGGGCATTCTCGATGTCGGCGATCGGCACCTTGTCGTCAAGCGCGTGATCCTGCGTCGAACTATCGACCTCGGTGCCGGTGAATTCCACCTGGTTAGGCGTGCCCTTGCGGCCGACCAGCGTTTCCGGCACGGTGAAGAAGGTACCCTTGGGGTAGCTGAGATACTTGAATGCCTGCAGGGGAACCGGTACGCGCGGCAGTACCTCGTCGGCGATCAGCTTGTTGTTGCGGTAGGCGAGCGAGATGGCCGTGTACTGCGGGGTGACCGGGAACGGCGCGTAGGTGTTGCCGATGAGCAGCGGCGCGGCCATCAGGCTGGCATCGGGCGGCATCACACCGGCCAGGCAGGCCATGATGATCAGCGCGACAGCGAGGAGCTGCCAGGCGTGCTGTTTGCAGTAGGTTTTCATGTGTATGGGTCTCCGGGTTGAAATGGGGTTGTACGGCTGTGGGCTAGAGCGCCAGCGCTACGGTGCGATAACGCACGCGGACCTTGAGCGGGCTGTCACCGGTGATGACTTCGCCAGAGGCCAGGCGCATCACCAGGGCGGCGTTGTCGACCGGGGTGATGGCCGCGACCGCGACCGGGTAGATGTGGCGGTAAGCGTCGGCCGTGGCGTCGAGCAAGCCGGTGGTTTCGATGGTCGCCACCAATTGGCCGGAGCCGTCGGTGTAACGGATCTCCAGATCCTCGCCGGCGGCGATGCCGGCGTAAGCGGTGGTGGCATAGTCGAGCATCAACTGCGCATCGACCAGGATGACGGCGTAGCCGGAACCCGGCGCGGCGATCAGCGTCTTGGGTGTCGCGTTCAGCGCCAACAACTGGCCGGTGGTGATGGTGATGTCGGCCGTGGCGATACCGGTGTCGGTGGCGATCACCTGACCGGCAATGACCTGCACCGGGATGATGTCGCCGCTGGACCCGGACACTTCGGCTATCGCGCCGGCGTGCTGTTCGGTACCGGCGACGACGGTGGCGGCGATGCCCTTGCCGCTGGCATCGGGGATCAGAATGTTGCCGCGCGTAACGCTGCCGCCGAGTTCGAGGTAGGCGAGGCCGACCTTGATGGCATCGACCATGCCGCCGGAGTCGACGGCGATCTGTTCCGAAATGCCGAGAATCGGCACACTGGCATCGGTGGCCTGGATGGCGGCGTTATCGGCCGCGCCGTGCTTGACGAAGCGGCCGGCGGCAATCGCCGCGCCGGCGGTGTAACTCTTGATGAGGCAGGCGTTCATGTCGTCTCCTGTGAGGTGAGTGAGGGGCGTTACTTTTGCGCGGTGATATGCGCGACAGCGGCGGTGGCGGTGATGACCCGGCCGGCTTTGGCTTCGGCTTCCTGAAACTCGACCGCCTGGGCCGCGATGGCGTTGGCGTCATTGAGGTCGACCGTGGCGCCGCCGGCTTTTTGCTTGGTGGCGGTCTCGGCGAATTCGATCTGCTTGGGCAACGCGGACAGCAAGCCCTTGAAGGCATCGGCCAACGGCTGCTTGGCGTCGCCCTCGCCGAATTCGACTACGGACTCCTGGCCGGCGAGGTGATCGAGCGTGGCAATCGCCACGGCGGATTGCGCAGGCAGCAACTGGCCTGCGGCAACGAGCGCCTCAGCAAAGGCGACGTTGGTGGCGTGGCGAGTCGCTGTAGCCGCCGCCTTGTCGCGGGCGGCGCTGGCTTCCAGTTGCTGCTTGAGTGTGGCGTTTTCCGCCTCGATGGCGGCTGCTTGTTCAGGGTTCACTTGGCTCTCCTGGTGGTTGGCTTCGGAAAAGAGGGGGGCGGCCGTCGCTTCGACGGATGGCTGGCGCGCGTCGTCTTCGAGCGTGGCCACGGCATAATCGGGAATGATGCTGTCGGCCTTGTCCAGGCCGTGGTCAGCGATAAACCAGTCGCGCAACCGACGCCATAGGCTGGCGTTCTGCTGGTCGGCCCAGTCACCGAACTCGACCACGCCCTCTTCGGCATCGGCGAACTCGGGCGAGCGCAGGCCCTTGACGGCTGGCGGCTGGGCGCCGAGGAAGCCGACGTGGCGCAGGTAATAGACACCCGGAACCGGGTTCTGCGGTGAGTCAGGCGAGTAGAAGCTGGCGGAAATCTTCTTGTACGCGCCCTGGGCCACTAATTCGGCGAAAGCGGGATTGACCTGGTGCGGCTCGGCTTCGAGGCCGCCGTTGTTACCTTGGGCCGTCAGCGACTTGACCCAGCCATAGGCCGGCGCATCGGTTCGAGGATGACCGACAACAATCGGGGCTTCATGCTTGGCCGGATCGTAGGCTTGGGCGGATGCGGCCAGGTCGGCGGCCGAGAAGTCGAGCACGGCGCCGGACATGGCGACATGCCGGCCTGGCGCGAAGATGTGTAGGGGCTTGGCACCCCAACTCGGCGGGTGTTCTATTTTGTCCATGCCGCCATGATGCCGACGGCACAAATAGAAAAACCGCTGGCGCATGCCAGCGGTTTCCTAGGTCAGATCAGGGTTCGCGCGAATAGCGTGCCACGAATGGGGCTATTCCGTCAAGCGGGTTCCTTGCTTGCAGTCCTTGCGCTCAACGCGATCCTTGAGCTTGGCTTCCAGAACGGTTTGCCACTGCATGTTTGCCGGGGTATCCGGCCCGCCACAGTCAAGCGGGATGACATGGTCAATGATCCAGCCGGGGCATGGGCCGCGTGGCTTTCCAGTTTCAGGGCAAGGGTTCTCGCGCTTGAAAGCGTTCTTGGTGGAAGTGGAGCGGTGCTGGGAGGCGAAGGCCAACGATAGGGAAAGCAACAGCGCGGCGAACAGGCAGAAAGCACGGATCAATCGCCCACCTACATTCCTGTCCACATGGGCTCGCCTTGCGGGGCAGGTATATCGCTGCCGCAATGTTTGCATTTAATCGCCTCGATCTTGATTTCTTCGGCACAGAAGGGGCATGCCCTAGTTGCCGATGGCGATTTCTTAGGAGCGGGCTCATGCCCCCGAGCGCTAGATGTGGCTGTCGTTTGCTCGCCCTTCTTATTCTGCGACTCTGGCCGTTTGAATGCCCAGACTAGCGCAACAACCCACCCGAGAAGCGACCAACCCAGAAAAATGTTGACCAGCGCGATGGCCGTAAGATTCGTGTGTTTTTTGCGCCACGCCTCGTAGGTTGGCAACAAATACAGAGCCGAGGCCGCCAAGAAAAACGATAGCGCCACAACAGACCCAAATGCATTCAATTCACTGGACGGGGTCTTGCCCATGCTCCAGCTAAATGCGACAAGAAACAACAATAGGATAAAACGCAGCGCGAACATACTCCCCCCGTTATTGATATGGAAAGTTCCAGCCTACCCCCGCTCACTTGACAACGTCAACCCACACGGGGAGAATCGGCGGCACTGAATGATAAGCGGAAGGTGCACCCGTCAGACACGCGCCGACTGCCGCCCCGTGAGGGGCGTCGTTGTTTGTAGAGTTTCACGGCGGGCCAAGAGTGGGGAATACAACACCCGAAAGGGGAACAACCACCTGGCTCTTATCAGCCAAGTTGAGGCCCGCCACCAACATCGGAAGTTCAACTACTTAATGATAAGGAACCACCATGAATATTACGCAACTCACCCCCGCCGAGTTTTTCGGCACCCCTGTTTCCATTCTCGACCACGCCGGCAAGCGCTGGCTGACCGCTGAAGAGGCCGGCCGCTGCCTCGGCTATAACGACGCGAATACCAGCGCCGGCATTCGCAATCTGTACACCAGGCACGCGGATGAATTCTCGGAAGAAGACGCCTGCCGCATCAGTTTGATGCGGCAGGGTCAGAATCGTGAATCCTTAATCTTCTCCGCCACCGGCTGCCAGAAGCTCGGCTTCTTCGCCAACACCTGCCGCGCCAAGGACTTCCGCACCTGGGCGGCGAAGGTGCTGGCGGCGCAGACGTACCCCATCCCCCTCCCAACCTCCCCCTTGACGGGGGAGGAGCGCCTCGACCGACTGGACGCGAACATGGCGACGCTGGCGGAGAGCATGAACATGCTGCTGATGCAGAAAGACCTGACTAGCAAGTACATCGGCCTCCTGGAACTCAACCAACAGGGCAAGCGCAAGATGACGGCGGAGATCCGGGAGCAAATCACGGCACTGGCGGCCGAAGGCATGAACAATGCCGACATCGGGCGACTGTTGCGGGTGTCGCGCACTGCGGTATCACTGTACCTGGCCGGCAAATACCGCTCGCTGCCCGAAGGTGCCACGCCGCAGAAACCCGTCGAGGAGATCCTGGAAGGCTGGATTCAGCGCGAAAAGACTCAACTGCTGACCAACCTGCTGTCGAAGGAGGGCTGAGCCATGACCATCCATATCGACATCCTGGCACAGGAAGCCAGCCGCCAGGCCGCGCAGATCGGCAGCCTGGCGGCGGCCGCAAACTGCATCGCGGCCGGTTCTTGCCCCGCCGACCGGGTGGCGCGCGACAATATCGTACTGAACATTCTCGACGTGATTGAGGAACTGGCCGGGCAGGTGGAAGTGACGACGGAAGAGATCGAGGCGGAAACCGCACCCAAGCCTGGTTAGAAGAATCCCCGGCAGTGGCGTTATTATTGCCGGTGTCGCGTTACATGATCTCGGGTGGTACCTTCATGCCACCCGGCTTCCAAAATCGCTTAAAACGCGCTTTTCGGCCAGGGAGATCCCCGGCCTCTTTTATCCCCCTACCGCCCCTTGGATGTAACGCTGCAATTCCGCTACGATCAAATCGCGTTCTTGGGGGTAAAGCTCCCCTGAAGCCGTAACCGGCAGGAAGGGGCGCGCCGGGATATCGCCCCAAAGATTCGGGAACTTCGCCTTGGTACCCCCGAACTGTTGCATGGCGGCATAGATCATCGAATTGCTGACGGTCACCGAATCGCTTGTAGCCGTGATGTGGAACTGCCTGGCCAGGTCTCCGGACGCGCCGTGCAGCGGCCGCTTGGACATCATGAGATCCTGCCCTTTCTTGCCGAGCGTCCCATCCTTGAGGAAGTAGCCTTTCTTGTCGCCGACCCGCGTCGTTCCCTGCTTGCGCGTCTTGACGTTCGAGAACGCCGCGCGATTTCCGGATCTGGACATCAAATACGCCATCAAGGTGGCTTCGCTATTCGATGCCCAGGGCGTGCCATCCGGCCCAGTGGCAGAGACAAAGCGCTGCTTGGTGCGCTCCATGATGCTTTCACCGATGCGCTGCATGATTGGCTGCATGTCGGTGACGGTATTGCAAACCCGGTCCAGGGCCGCCTTGACGGCCTGGTCGCTGACTTGAATGTTGAAGGTCATGGCTTTGTCCTATAATGGAAGCATAGGCGGGGTCGTTTCGGACGTTGAGGTCGGGGAGCGCGAAAGCGCAGCATCGACTTCCGCCTGCTCCTATTTGGTCTTGATCACCAGCGAAACCAGCGCCAGCGTGCGGTTTCGCTTCCCCGGCCGGATTTCGAACACGGCCCGATATATCTCCCCCTCGATCTCCTTGGCCGCCACGATCGCGGCCAGCCCAGACGTCGTCGCGTGGCCAAGATCGATGCTGTCGGCCTCGGTCAGCACGCGCCAGACTTGATCGTAATCGCTCAAGACGATCGGGCGCTGGCCAGCGCCATCGTATCCGTGGGCATATTCGACATGACGAGGCACATCGGCAGGCAGGATGCCCATGTACCCACGCAGATCGTGCCCAGTGGCCACCTCGATGGCGGCAAAGTTGTCAGGGAATCCCAGCCAGGCCGGGTAGGTGATCGACCGGTCCGCCAGCACAGCGGCCGCGAATTCGGAGGCCGGGTCGTTTGCGGCGATATACCGGTTCAGATCGCGGGTGAGCGCCTTGGTGATGGCGGGTTCATAGGTAATGAGCTTGTCCGACACCATCTGTCGCAGCGAAGTATCGACGTTTGCGCCTGGTGCGTAATCGAAGCCCTTGTCGATGCCGACCTGCGCGCCGGTTTTCTGCTCGATAGCTTCCCAACCGGAAGGCGGCCTGGTGGCATCGCCCTCACCGGGCGCATCGACCGGTGTGACTCTGCACTGACAGCCCCAGCCATTGGGCGGGAAATGCGTGCGCCAAAATGGATCGTCATAGCGCAGCGTCAGCCGCATGTTGCCCCACAACTGGTGCAGCGGGCGCGGGTGCATGACACTATCGTTATGCACATAGCGCCAGTACGGGTTGATCGTGAGGAAGCCGGGATCGGTGAGTTGCTTGTAACGCCCGGCGGCGTAACTGGTGGACATGTTGGTCTGGTAAATGACTTTGGTGCGCCAGGCTTCACCGGCCGCCGTGCCCTGACCAGTCCAGCCGGTCCAGCCGTTCCTTTGCACGATGGCGGAAAAGTCTTTACGGAAGGCTTCGAGGCCACGGCCTTCGTTGATGGCGCTGTCTACCGCGTTGCGCAGATCCTGGAGCAGATCCGCCTTGCCGGCGCCGGCGACGATGAAGGCGCGATCATGCGCGGCGCGCTGGATATCGTCCCAGCGCGCGCTGGGCAGGTTGAGCTTGGCTCGGAAGAAGTCGAGCTGCTCGGCGAATGGGGTGTTGAAACCGAAGGCGGGCATATTCATTGGTCAGTTTGCGCGTAAGCCAATGACGGCGATGCGAATTACTTCCCTTCGGGCCGCTTGTCCAAGCCCTTTTCTGCCAGCATTTCAGCCACGTCGTCAATATGCAGGCAATCACACATGCAGGCGTAATCGGTTGCAGACTGAACAACCGCAATGTTTCCGTTGCAGAAGTCGTTTCCCGGCTGCGCACTGTGCAGCACTCCGAAGGAAACAACCTTCCCGCCTTCCAGTTTTACAATCTTGTCGCCGTTCTTTGCCTCGCGGCCGTTTCTGTAGTGCATGTCATGCCCTTTCAGTTGTCGCCAGTCTTTGCTGCGGGTAGCCGGCTAACCCGTCCATCGAAAGGGAGCTTCGCGGCAAGCCGCTTAGCCCCCGTCTCAGGCGTCAGCTTGCGCGTCAGCCATGCCTTTAAGCTCTGCCAGGGCGAAGGCGGCGGCCATGATGTTTCTCAGCTCGCCGCTGTCCAGGCCGCCGTAGATCTCGGTCAAGCGGGTTTGCAGGGTTGCCAGGTCGGCGGCCTGATCGACCTCCGTGCGGATCGCATCGAGCATCGCGGACCAGGCCGGGGCGGCCGCTGCGGCGAGCTGGTCGGTTTCGGTGGCCAGGGGATCCGTTGCGCCGCCTTCGGCAAACTGCGTAGCGGAAAATGCAGGCGGAGTAGGTGCGCTCTCCGGCGCCAGGTCGCCTTCCTGGAAGCGGTAGGCGCGCATCCAATACTTGTTGGTGAGCTTGGCCCCGGATTCCGTAACGGTCTTGTCGCGCTCGGCCTGAGTCACATCCTGGGCTTCCTGGTCCCACAGGCTCCAGACCGGGCGATCGCCGCCGCCCCAGTTGACTTCGCAGGTCCAGCGGATCAATTGATTCATCACTTCGGCCACGATACCGGCATCACCGTCGCGCAGATCGTCGGCCACTTCCAGCCCGGCGCTGGCGCTGGCTTTGTTGCTGTTGGCCTCTACGGTCTGATTGGTGCCAGTGAGCGCAATGCTGATCTCGGAACGACAGAACATCACCAGGCGCTCATAGAGATCGGCGCTGGCCGATTTGCCGGCGGCTTCGACGAGTTCGACACTGCCATCGTCCGGAACGACGGCAACGGCGTCCTGGATCATCGCTTCGAGCTGGTCGGCCAGGGTATCGATATCCGCTTGAGGCGTACCGCGCGGCAGCTTACCGATGGCCCAGGGCGTGCCATACTTCTCGGCGAAGTTGACCCAGAACTTGACGCCGCCCTTCTTGAAGACGATCGGCCAGAAGCACATCGACAGATCCGGAAAACCGTAGGGGTTGGCGTAGGTGGCGTCCTGCCGGGCGACGATGAACTTGCGCTCCGGCAGATCCTCGCCTTCGAACGGCCGGGCCTTGGTGCGAAAACGCAGTTTGTTGTCGAGACCATAGACAAACCACTCGGGCGGCTTGCCTTGCAGATCCGTCGGAACCACCAGCCCGCCCACGCGGCCCCAGGTGATCTCCAGGGGTTGGTAGCCATACAGCGGCGCTTCGAGGATCTCGCCGATGATGCGGTCCAGTTTGAGGTCGGCGAAGATGGCCTCGATGTTCTTGGCCACGCGGCTTTTGGCCTGGCCTCGATCCAGCCCCCATTCCAGGGCTTTAACCGCACTCTTGCGACGACGCACGCAACCGCCCAGGTGCGCATCGCTGCGCAGATCCCGGTAGACTCGAATATCCTGGCCCTTGGCCTTGAGGATCGGGTCGGGGTTGGGCAGCACCATGCCGAGGCCGAGATAGTCGATGCTGCGATCGCGCGTGGCGATCTGATCCGTCAGGCGCATGCCCGGCTCAGCGAAGCGGATGAATTGACGGTCGGAGACCCAGATGCCTTTGGCGCTCATGTTCAGTACCTCGATGTGATGTTGCCGCGACCGGGCCGGGGGCGGGAGGCCACGGCGGGCGCTGCGCCGCCGCCGCGCATGTTGGCGATTTTCCACAGGATGTAGAGGCCGCAGAGGCCGTCATAGTGATGATGACCCTGTTTCTCCGGCCAACTATCCATTTCCGCCAGCAGCAGTGTTAGCGCCGGGCTAAATAGAATTCGCGGATCCAGCGCATCGGTGATGTACGGCTCCAGGGAGTCGATGCGCACTTCCTGATCGACGGTCTCGGTAAGTCCGACCAAAGGCAGCGGTACACCTTTGGCGATGCCTGCCATCCTGAATGTTTGGCGACTGTGTTCGTAGGCGTTATTGTTCTCGAAGCCAATGGCCTGGCAGCGGTACTCACGCTGGAAGTCAATCAGATCGGCCTCCAGCTTCGAAGGTACGCGGCGCTTGATGCTGGCCTCGACGACGTGCAGTTTGCCGCGCTCGCGATCCCAGCCGCCGGCAACCAAGGCCGACGGGTCGGACTTCTCGCCCTTGCCCATCGACGGGTCGCAGCCCCCGAACATGATCCAGTTCGGCAACCGCGAAATGAAGAAATGCACCGGCTCGAAGACCTTGTCTTCGTCACTGCGCGGGTCGCCCTGCATTTCCGTGGCGAACGCCTTGGCGTTCTTGGCGCGTTGGCGCATCAGCCAATAGAGGCTGCGCACGCCCGGCCAGGAAGTCTCCGCGCCTGCGTCCATGTCGGCCTGGTGCGCCTGGTAGAACTTGAACGAGGGCAGCTCGTTGTCCGGACAGACCTCGCCGCGCGCGGAGTACTCCTCGGCGAAGGGCTTGTCGTCGTTGAGCATGACGGCCTGGCATTGCTCCCACAGTTCCATGTGCGTGGGCAGCTTTTCGATGGCGCGGAAGTGATGCACCAGGTGGCCGATGGTGCGCTTGGCGCGGCTGATCGGATCATCCTTGTTCAACACCGTGCCGACGCCGATGAACTTGACCGAACCGTCGGGCGGGCCGAGGTAGTCGATTGCCGATTCCAGCCAGTTCCAGCGGTTGTCGCGCTCGGTCGGGCTCTTGGCTTCCTTGTCGGTGATCAGATCGTCGCCCAGCAGCAGCTTGGGACGGCTGGCGCCGTGGAAGGTGCCGCGGATCGCCTGCTCGGCGCCGAAGGCTTCCATCTTCACGCCGGCCTTGGTGGTGAACTCGCCGATCTTCCAGTTCTTGGTTGCACCGCAGGCTTCGGGGAAATCCAGTGCCAGCGCGGCGTTGACGGTCAGCTCGACCTTGACGACTTCGAGCAGCTTGGTCGGCAGCTTGGTCTCGGCGCCCAGCATGGTGATGTAGTCGATGAAGTACGGCGCCGAGCCTTCCCATCCGACCTCTTTACGGATCGCTGGCTTTTGCAGTAGAGCGCGCACGGCAACCCAGAGCGGGCCGACCTTGGTGGCCAGTGAGGACTTGGCTTCGCCGCGCGGGGCGATCCACCATTCCTTGGCGGCGCCGGGCACATCGAGGACTTGCGGGAAGCGGACGAAGAAGCGCCGGTGGAAGTTCGACGCCGGCGGGCGGATGTGATGCGGGCAATAGGTGTAGCAGAAGAACTCGAAATCGCCGTCGACCAGGACGCGCTTGCGGCGCGCGGCTATGGCTTCACGCGATGGATCGAGGCCGACCTGGCGGGCTTCCAGTTCGGCGCGCAGACCCTGGGCGAGCTCGGCCAGCTCTTCGAGGAAGGTCTTTTCGGAGGTTTGGGCGTTACTGGCCATCTTCAAGCCATTCAATCAGTGCTTCGGTTACGATCAGCAGTGCAGCCAAGGAAATCGCGACGATTGCTACAGGTACCCATAGAAAAATCCAGAGCACTATGGCGAGCCCGGTACGCCAGGGTCTCAAGAACTTACCCATACGCTTTTGCCAGATCCTCGCCGAACGGCCCGAGGATTTCCGCAAAGGCCGCCTGGTGCTGCGGGAAGTGTGCGCGGACGAACTCCGCCAGGCGCTTGGCTACATCGGTGGCCACGGCCAGACGGTCGGTCTCCGGCATCAGCCGCCGGCTTGCGGCCATCAGCTTGTTGTAGGCATCGGCCAGACTGGACAGCGCCTTGACCTTCTCGCCCGGCGGCATGTTCGGATCGAGCTGTAGCGCCTCGACAGTGGATTGGACCTGCTGCACCACCACGGCGAGCGTTTGCCGCACCACGTCCTCGATGCCGCCGCCGGCGATCATTTGCGCGGATTTGGCTTTGTCCCAGTCGTCTCCGGCCGTGAGCGCCTCGCGCTTCCAGCGCCGGGCGGTGGCTACGGGCACTTCATGCATCACGGCCGCGACTTCCAGGCCGAGCTGCTTGAAGATGTAATCGCCGCGCACTGCGCGGCGAGTGTCGGCGTCATGTGCCATGTCAGCCTGCCCCCTCGCCAGGCGACGGCCGGCGCACGCCGGGGTTCTGGCCGCGACCGAGGGCGATGTCTTCGCCGCGTGCGGTGAGGCGCACGGCATCGAGTTCCAGCGGTTCGACCAGACCCTGCTCGATCAGCCAGGCGATCTCCGTGGCAGCCAGGTCGAAGCTCATGACGTAGCCGGTCAGTTCGACCTGCTTGCGCAGCGCGGTGCGCGGCAGCGTGTAGCCGTTGGCGAAGTAAAGAGCCAATAGAAGCGCCAGGCGGCGGGCGTGCATGACTTCGTCGGCGTAGGTCATCGCGGATCTCTCAGCAGATGTTCATGGATGGTTCCCAGCAGGCGATTCATGCCGTCTAGCTTTCCGCCCAGCCCGGAAACGTCGGATCTAACGCCGTTGATCTTTTCATGTAGCTTGCCAAGGTCGTTATGGGTAGGGGCATGCTCGGCCCCTTCCTTCAGGTGCGCGATGTCCGTGTCGTTGCTTTCGATGCGGACGCGCAATTGGGAAACGTCTTCGTCAACCTGTTCCCCGAGGTCGGTGATTTTCTTGGACAAGCCGCTCTCCAATGTGTTGATGCGCTCGTTGTCCGCCTTGCCCTTGTTGTTGCGGTAAATGACGTAGTTGAGCAGCAGGTTGGTGCCTGACACCAGTAGCGCGCAAAGCGCAATCGTCGTCGCCTCCATCGTTTCCTATCCGGGGCTCGCGGCCCGCTCCAGTTCGGTTTGACAATCGACGCAGGTCTGCACACCAGGCAGAGCGCGACGACGCTTGGTCGGTATGCGCTCATCGCACACCCGGCATTGCGTCGCAGAGTCGGCGACGGTCTTGCCCGTTAATCCGGCTCGACGCGCCTGCGCTTGTAACGCGTCTTGACGGTTCTGCTCTTCGCGCTCCGTAGCGCGGTCAAAAATGTCAGTCACTTTTCACCGTCGCTCCATGCGCGGATGTCACGGATTCGCCCTCGGCAGCGTTCATAGAGGACGGCGGCGCCAGCGATCCAGTCGGCGATCTGGGTGTCGGTGGCGTAGTCTTCGCCTTCGTTCGGGGGATCGGCGGCAGCGGTGGAAGATCCTCGGTAAAGTGGGCTGGCAGTCGCGGTCTCGGCAAGGCCGAGCTTGAGGCCGGGGGATTCGCCGAGCAGGCGCAAAGCAGGGCCACCCAAACAAGGGCGATTGAACGTGGCAGTCTTGAGCGCATTTCTTTTCTCCTGGAGTTTTTGTTCGAGATCCGCCGTGCGGATCGCGGCGGCGTTATCGATGGCATCTGCGCGATCCTGGGCGGACTTGAGGTCTTTGGCGGCCTGGCGGGCGGCATCGCCGGTTGCCTTTTCTTGTTCCGCCTTGATTGTCTGAATACGCGCCTCGGCGCGTGCCCCTTGCCAACTCCAACCGGAAAGGAGGCCGCAGCAGAAGATGATGAAGACGGCGAAGAGGATCTTGCCCATATCAAACCCCGCGCCCCCAAGTCGCATAGAGCGGCTGGAGCTTGACGAGGATGCGTTGCGGATAGCCGAGGTTCTCCGGACAGAAGCGGATCGATCTGCCCGCCCGGCCGCAGGCGGAATCCACCGCCGCCCTATCCTGAGGGTCTGCGGTCAAGCGTGCCTCGTTGCGCCAGTGCCCCAGGCCGCCGTTGTAGCAACGCAGCGTGGCCCACATGCGGTTGCGCTCGACGCCCGCCGGAGCAAGGCGATCCCAGAGCCAGAGGTCATAGCGCACCAGGGCGCGGATCGCCCAGACCGGATTGCCGGGCTGCGGGCCCATGCGCGCCAGTTCGGGATCGATGCTGCCGACCCACTCGGCGGTGTCCGGGGTGAATTGGGTGAGGCCGGAGGCGAAAGCCGATTGCGCGTTCTTGCGCCAGCCGCTTTCCTGGTGAATCTGCGCGGCGAAGGTGGCCACCGGTGCATCGAGGCCCCAGATCATGCGAGCGTTGCGCACCAGGTCGCGGCGGTATTGCTGGGCTTCGCGCGGAACGCCATTTGCCAGCGCCAGAATGGGCAGGCCAATGACGAGCGCCAGCACTACGCAAAGCGCCCATCTGGCGAACTTGCGCGGCATTCTCATGCCGCAAGCCCGATGCAGATAATCGTTGCGCCCTGGATGATGGCACGGCGCTGCATGGCGGCAGCAAAGACGGCATCTCGGCCGCCAACCAGGAAGCAATCTGGTCGCGCATAAGGCGATGACCACCGGTCAAACCAATAGCCCATCCAAGCGCCAGCGGCAGCAAGAGATAGCTTGTGCAAATCGACGCGCCATAACGCGAAATCCATTTGCCCTGGTGGCGGAGAGGTCAGATAAAGCGCCAATGCAAGCACCAAGCAGACCAGCAGGGCGCCGGCCATTCTTAGCCACGACGATTCGAGTAATGTCATGCTGCCTCCTTTGAGACAAAGCGGGATGGTGTAAAGAAGCAGGCGGAATGCGGCGAGCGATATCGCCAGGATTCCTGGTGCGTACAGCGACCGAAACCGCAGGCTGCCATACGTTCGTCGGCATCGAGAGAAAAGGCTTTACAGGCAGAGCACTGGTGCCCGATGTTGTCACTAGGGTGCATGAGCGCGAAGTTACGCGCCTGCGCGACGGGAAAACCGCTGGCGAGCGCCAGCAGGAAAGCAAAAGCCCGCACGGGGCGGGCTCTTTTTTAGACTACGCCGGGTTTAATCGGTGGTCAATGGAATTCAGAAAGGCGGGCACTGCGCAATGTGAAACGCATTCTCCGCAAACAATGGGCAACAACCCCGCGCCATCCCGATCTAACCGTTCGGAGTTCGACGTGACTAATTTGTTCGCAAATATATAGCTTCCCGTGCCACATCGTGATACGAATGGCATCGAGAGCCTCCTGCTTGTACTCAATGCGCCGGCTTGGTGGAGAAGCGTCGAGCCAACGGCGGAGAGAAAATCTGTCCTCTGGATAATCGAATCGTCGTTTCATATTTACCGTACAATCCGCATCATTTTAGACTACGCTGTATCTAGTCGGCGGTCAAAATAACGCCGGCTGCCGATCATCGGCGGCTTTTGCTTCCAGCGCCGCATCGCCAGACGGGCGCTTCAACACCCGCCAGACCGTCGAGCCGTCCAGGGTGAATTCCCGCACTAGCACCGACACGGCATGCCGCGCGGAATTGCCGCCGCCGGTGATCTCGTCGAAGCGCGCTTGCAGCCTGGCGTCGCGCATGGCGCGCAGGGCGGCGGTGCACATGGGCACGCTGAGGTAGCTGCCGCCGTAACGGCGACAGAGGGCCTTGGCCGCGACCGCGCCGATCTTCTCGGCAATTTCCTGCAAATGCGCTGTGCCGCGCAGCCGCTTGCCCTTGGCGATGGCCAGGGTCTGGCCCCGGTAGGCTTCGATAAAGCGCAAGGTGGCGGGCAGGCCCATCACGTCGATCAGTTCGCGGGCGGTTGCGGGAAGATGGTCGAGAGAGAGCTTCACTACGACCTTTTACCCTGGTC
This sequence comes from Sterolibacterium sp., assembly GCA_028713555.1. Classification (GTDB taxonomy): domain Bacteria; phylum Pseudomonadota; class Gammaproteobacteria; order Burkholderiales; family Rhodocyclaceae; genus JACRAR01. Next base: position 85,734 of record JAQTOA010000011.1, read on the forward strand.
AATTCCGCCATCGGGTGGCGGTGCGTTCTTGGCCTTGAACATCTGAGTGCGCGATAACGCGCCGGCAAGCTTCCACAGTTCGCTGTAATCCATCATTTCAAGACGGCGTGCGACACCGTGCTGCGTCAAGGCAACGCCTTCGGCGTAACGCTTGCCGACCTTCATGGCGCGGCAGACTGCGCATATCTTGCGCAGCAACGGTTTGCGATCTTCGGCGGCGCGCTCGATGAAGCTCCATTCGTTGGTCTTGCCGCTGGCGCCGCGACTCTTGAGGTGGTCGAGTACCCGCTTCCTGTCCGTCCAGCCCAGGTCGCCGGCAGACCGCACGCGGGCGATGGTCCAGAGCATGTCGCGATAGGTTTCGTCATCCAGGCCAAGTTCTTTCTTGGCGCAGTGAATTGCGGCGAGTTCGCTGTTGCGGGCTGACTTAGGCTTGGCGGGCATGGTCATTACCCGAACAGCCTTTGCTGTCCGGCCGCTTCGAGTTCAAACCGATTCAATATCGGAGGCGCAGCGGGATCGGCATCGGAGTCAGAACAGCATTTCTCTGCCCCGATTTCGTTGAGGAAAAACAGGCCGCATTCCAGACACCCATAACCTGCCGTCACATCGGGACGGCAGCACTCTCGGGCGTCATCCTCATTGTCGTGAATTTCCAGGCACTGTTCGCAGCGCCATAGCTCAGTTGATTTATTACGCATATCAGTCCTTTCAATCCAGGTTCAGCATGATCTGTTCAGTGTCCCCCGCTGCGGATGCCACGGCAGCAGGAGGATTAACGAGCTTTTCGGCAGATGCGTCCACGAACAGCGGAAGCTCGCTGACGGGCACCGGCGCCGGAACTCTTACCGGCCTGGGCGCAGCCTTGAGGCGCGCACCCAGCCAGTCGGCGGCATCGCGCAGGGCTTCAGGCGACATGTTCCGCTTCCTTCTCCATCTGTTCGGCGCGGCGCTCCAGGTCGGCGGCAGATTCCATGTCGATCCGGTATTGGTCTCCATCTGAGCGTAGTGCGGCGGCGCGCAGTCGCATCACCTGGGCGCGCAGCAGTGCGGCCGTGAAAAGCAATTCTTTGCGCATTACGGACGCCGTCGCCCCCTGCGCTTGTGTCGAGTTATGGCTGTTCATTTTGCCCTCCGGTACGTTTTGGTAAGCCCACCGCTCACACAGTGCCCGCGTCGGCGCAGTACGTTGGCGAGATGCACACGGTCGAGCTGGCTATGATCGGCCTGTCTCAGTAGGCCGAAATAGCTATTGGCGGTCTCTAACAGTTCGTCGTTCGGAGCCGCTGCCGTCCTGAGTAGCGCCTCGCGGACGGTGCGCCGCCGAGTTACACGGTGCCAAGGCTTAACGATGTGACCGACGAAGTCGATACCGCGCGCGATGGATTGCAGGATCGTCTTGGCCGGATTGAGCCGGGCGTGCAGGCGTTCGGGCAGGAATGCGTTGATTCGCGCCAACGCGTCGGAGAGCCACCGTGTCGATTCGTGTAGCAGAACAAAGTCGTCGACGTAGCGGATGTAGTGGCGCGCGCCGATTTGATGCTTGACGAATTGGTCCAGGGCGTCGAGATAGACGTTCGCAAAAAACTGGCTGCTCAAGTTGCCGATCGGCAGGCCCAAGTGCGCCGGGTGGTTGATCAGGCGCTTGTGCTCGGGCACCAGGCCAAGCCGCGCCGGGTCACCGCGATATTCGTAGTTCCGGCGTGGATCATGAAACAGAATGGTCTCGGCAAGCCAAAGCCACCACGGCTCGGTAATGCGCGCGGCGAGTTGCTCGCGCAGGATGTACTTGTCGATCGCCACAAAGAAGTTGGCGAGATCGCATTTCAGGTAATACGCCTGACGGCTCCAGTTCTGCGTCAGGCTGCGTACCTTGGCTTCCAGCCGCTTGGCGGCGTAGAGCGTGCCCCGTCCAGGGATGCAGGCGCAGCTATCGACGATGAAGCTGGCATAGTAACGGGGGGCAATGTGTCTGTAGAGCAGATGATGAACAACTCGGTCTCGAAAGTCGGCGGCCCACACTTCGCGTGGCTTCGGCCGCGTGATGACGAAACAGACCGAGCGGCCGGGGCGATAGCTGCCATCGGCCAGTTCATCGTAGAGATCGCACAAATTGCGCTCCAGGTCCTCCTCGAAGGCAAGGGCACTGGCGGTGTTGCGCTTGTTCTGCCGGCATTCGTAATAGGCTTCTGCCAGGCGTGGGAATAAAAAGACATCAGCATGGGGGCACGGTGTTTGAGCTGCGGACGGCGCGGGCGCGAAGCTTGTTGTTGGTGTTGTTGTTGTTCTGGTTGCCGTTTCCAAAGTTCTGGCACCAGGCATAGTTTGAATTGGCTGCGTGCTGCGTCCTGTCGCGCTATCGACGTCGCCCTGCCGAAGGCTTGCGCCGATCAGCGGGGAAACTGCGCCGGACACGGCCCGGCTGCTGCCGGCGGTATCCGCGATGCGCTTGGCGGTGGCCTCGTAAGCCAGCGGCGCGACCAGATCAAGAAATCGCACAGTCATGGGAGCCGTGGCTCCCGTGAAACGGGCGGAGCTGCGGACCGGCGCCATCCGGTTGCCTGCTTACCGATGCTCTGCGTATAAGGGATCGTCCGTGCAAACTGACCGGTCGAGATCATCCGCATGTCCTTTGCCAAGCGCAGCAACAGGATCACCATCTGCAAGCGCTCGATGAGCACTTCGATATGGGGAACCTTGTCGCGTGCGCAGTTAGCACGGTAGATCGCTACGAGGACCGCCAGACATTCGGTGCGAATCTCGCCGCCGAGAGACTGCTTGAAGTCCCTCGGCATGTTCTTGACGAGTTCGACCGCGACGCCGAGCAAATCGTATGCGGCCTTGTGGATCGGTAATTCGGTATGGAGTGCCATGCTGATGTGAAATGGTTAAATTGGTGAATTACTCAATAGGTACACTCTGCGGACGGCGCGGGCGCGAAGCTTGTTGCTGGTGCCGTAGTAGCTCTGGCTGCCGTATCCAAAGTTCTGGCACCAGGCAGAGTAGGAACCGGCTGCGCGCTGCTCACAGGACCAGTACCATGCAGCCTGAAATTGATCGCGCATCGTTGCCCACATCAGCGCCTGCTCGACGCGATCCGGCAACGCACCGCCGATGCCGGCGGCCCAGGCCATTGCATCTGGGTAGTCGATCTTGTCGCGCTCATGCGGTAGGACGATGGTATGGTGCCTCTTTGTGCCATCGGCGCTGACGATGAGGCCGAGATACAGCTCTCCCTCGGCGAGCGGTGGCCGCTTGAGCGGGTCGGCCGGTTCGTCTCCGGCGCTTTCCTTCATAATCTTCCTGATCCACAGATCGGCGAGGAGGTCCGCCGAGAGCGTGACATCGGCGCCGGCCAGGGACAGCGTTATCGATTCACCTTGATTGATGCGCATCGCGTTCTCCTAAATGGTTAAAGGGATGAATTACTCAATAGGAATCTGCGGACGGCGCGGGCGCGAAGCTTGAGGCTGGTGTTGCTGGTGCCCTGGTAGCCGTCCCCAAAGTCCTGGCACCAGGCAAAGACCGAATAGGCTGCGTGCTGCGTCGACGTCCAGTAGTAGTCCTCGTCAAAGGCTTCTGCCCCGCCAGCTTGAAATGCTTCTATGGCCGTTTGCGCTGGGGTATCGCGCGTGTAGGGACATGTCGGCACGATGGCCGATACATTGATTCCGGAGCGGGAGTAGAGCGAGTTCTGCGCCGTTGTCGGCTTGAAGGCGCGGTAGATAATTTCCTTTTCATCCTGGGCCAGCAGATACCAATCGTCATGGCCAGCGATGCGCAAGTCGAGCGCCCATTGCGCAAGCTTGCTGCCGGCCCGCGCCATCGCGAGCGTGTTGGCGAGACCGTCGTAGTAGGACTTGGCGCCGGGGACTTCCTTGTAACGCTGAATCCAGAGGGTTGGTTTGTGCTGGCCTTCGGCCTTCGGCGCTACAGCCAAGCCGAAGCGCTTGCCGTCGATGTTGATGCAGCCACCGAAAAAGCCGCCTTCCATAGGCGTACCGAGGGCGGGAATGATTTCTTGCGCGGATGACTTCATGATTTCTCCTTTGCGTTGAGTTCCGGGGGTTGATACGTGCCTTATGCAGCTACTGCCTTCCCTACCTTCGCCTTGCCCCTGGCGGCCTTGGGCTTGTCTTCTTCGCCCTGGCGGCTGGCGGCGGCCGCAATCACCAGCTTGGTGAGCTTTTCGGCATCGTTGTCGCCGACGGTGATGAAGATGTTGTCGGCGCCGGTTATGGTGCGCACGCCGAAACCGACCAGATCCTTGGCGTCGACGCCGGCCAGGGCATCGACCACCAGGCTTTCCTGGGTGCGGATCAGGACCGGGGCGAGATCCTCGCGCAGCGCCTTGATGCGGGCGATGACCGCCGCATCGTCGGCCCAGTCGAGGGTATCCGCCGCCTTGATGTAGCCGCAGCGCACGCCGTCGATGGAGAGGCTGCGCGGTTTCTTGAAGAGTTGCGGATTGGCGATCAGTAGCTCTTCGAGGTTCTTGTGGGCGACCGCCTCGGCGGCGGCATAGCCGTCGAGCGTGGCTTTGTAACGCGCCAGGATCGGTGCGATGGCATTTTTGATCTCGGCCTGCAGGAGTGCGGCGCAGCCGCTGGTGTCGTTATGGGCGTTGGCGAGGGTCTCGGCGGCGGCGCGGATCTGGGCGAGTGTGGCAGTCATGGGGTGTGTCCTTTCAGGTTGGGAGGCGGAGCTGGCCGACCAGATCGACCAGGGAGACTTTGCGCAGACGAGATTCGAGTGTCAGGCTGTGCATGGCGCGGTGCCGCAAGAATTGACAGGTTTCTTCCAGCTCTTCGGCGTTGGCAGCAATGTAGTAGCCGTCGCGCGGCGTTCCGCAGATCCCGTAGCCGTTCTCGCGGGCTTCGGAAACCAGCGTGCGCACCTGGCGCTCCGGCACGTTGAGGCGGGCGCACAGGTGGCGGGCGGTGATGCCACGTTCCCGTCCGATGTGGGCGGAGAGTGCGGTGATGAGCTGGTGGTAGGTGGCCATGTTCTCTCCTCAAGGGGCGTAGGGGCTGGCGCTGCGACCGCGACAGGTGTTGCAGAGACGGTTCATGCAGTGCGCGGAGGAAAACGTGCGGCCGCATCCCAGGCAGACGCGTGGCTTTTGTTCGCCGCAGCCACCGCGCTTGATGTACTTAGGTGCGGAGCTCTGCCCAGGTACTTTCTGCGGCTTGTTGCGGATTCGGACCTGGCGAGGGTCAGGCAGCCTCTTCGGCAGCGCATCGGCTCCGAGGTGCTGCCGAAGATACGAAATTCGGAACTGCACCGCGTTATGACTGCGCTTCAATGCGTCGGCGATCTGGTCTACGCATGCTCCGCCATTGGCCATGTCGACCACGCGTTGATCCTCTTCGGGAGTCCAGGGGCGCCACATGGCCATTACGAAGCCCCGTTGTCGAATTGATCGAAGTAACGGCGCAACTCGCGTAGATCGTCCTGCGATAAGCTGATTGAAACGTCGTCCTTGACGATCAGGAAACGGCCATTGCTCCATAGGCCATACTGCGCCAGCGGTTCCCGGCGTTCGAGGAATGCGGGTATTTCCAGGGCAGGGAGGCGCGTTGTTGGCATGTTCATCTTCAATGTCCTCGTACGGTCCAGCAAACACGCACCTCTCCGATCCGGGTTTCATTGACCTGGTAGGGGCCGTCTGCGTCGGTGGCCCACTTGACTGTGAAGGCGTCCGCGAATTTGGCGCAGCGCGCGCTGCTCTCGATCCAGATGCGCGGCAGCAGCCCCTTCATATGGTCGACGTCGATCACGCTGAATCCATCGCGCCGCAGGATGACGACGGCAGATTTCACGGCGCTGAGGCGATCCAGAATGATGTCGTTCAGCGGCCGGAATTGCCCGGCGTTGCGGCCCTTGGCGATAAGCGGCCTGATCGGCGCAGCTTGCATAACAGAGTTCATTGTCTGGCCTCCTGTACGGGCTTGCGGACGTTCTGCGGCATGAGGTTGCATGCCTGGCATGCACGCCAGTGACGGGCGTCCCTGGCGCTGCTGGTCGGCGCGGCACGCAACGCGTATTCCTTGCAGTCCAGCGCCGTGACGCGATTGCAGAGGTGCGGGCAGGTAAAGCCGTCGTAAGCGTCGATGACGCGCTTGGCGAAGGCGTCGATGCGACTGGGATACTTATCCGCAAGGGCGAGGCTCACCATCGTGCGCGATACCAAGAGGCGGTTGGCGATGTCCTGCTTGGTTTCACCGTCTTCGATTGCCTGTTCGAGCAGTTCGCGCCAGCGTGGGGTTTCAGTTACGGCACTGGTGCCCGCTGTTGGGTTCAGGGTATTCATGCGCTTTCCTCCTGGTCGAGGGGTATTTCGAGTTCAAGGTTGGGGTCGTAGAGCGTCTTGTGAGCGGCACGCCAGACGGGGGCTTCGGGGCCGGTGTCGTTGATCAGCAACCAGCGCTTGCAGCCGTTCGACGTGAGGTTGAGAGCTGGCTCGCGCACCGGCATGGCGCGCACGTAACCAGCCAGGGACAGGGCACGCACGTATTGGCGGATGTTGCCGTAGGCATCGCGCTCGCCGCCGTCGACGACGCGCATAACGATGTCGTCGACGGTGAGTTTCTTGCAGGTGCGCAAGGCGTTCCAGGCGCGCTGGCGCAGGCCGCGTGCGACTTTGCGAACGGGCTGCGGGCCTTTGGGGCCGCCGCGCAACTTGGCACCTTCTTCGAGGGCCTTGCGGCCGGCAGCGGTAAGAGTGTGACAACCCTTGTTGCTGCGCTGGATGAAGCCGTGCTTGCGCAGGTTATTCGCGGCGTTTTCAATCTGCTTGGCGGTGAGGCCGGTGGCAGCAACCATGCAGGCTTCGGTGAAGCATTGGTCCGGCGCGGCCGCGCCGATAGCTTTGAGCAGGGTTTCGGTGGTCCAGGGCATGATTAGAACACCTCCATTGGCAGGGGAAGATCGCTCCAGCCCTCTACCTTGATGCCGCCACGCTCAATTGGACTGGCGTCGATGTAGCGCCAGACCTCGCCATCCAAATAACCTAGCCACACCGGCTCGGAGGCTTTTGGGGTGCACACCAAAACCACTAGGTCAGCATCAGGCAAGGAATCCTTGACCTTGATCCATGTATGTACAAAGTGTTTGGAATGCAGACTGAAGTTTCGCGCGTGAAAGTCCATCCGTTTCTTGATCTCTCGACAGTAGGTGAGTAGTGCATCGACTGCGGCGTCTCCGCCGCCAGACTCAGGAATACCAGGCACCAGTAGTGTCTTTCCGTCGTGGGAATGCCGTGCGGTGGCATTGATGTGTTTGCGCAGTGGCTCTGCCGGCCCACTGGCGATAGGAAGCGCGTCTTTGGGCACCGTGCGACCGAAGTCGATGCGGCCGTTTGCCCATGCGTAGGCTTTCATGGCCGTGATCCCGCCTTGACGATCTGCGGCCTACCAGCCTGCCAGTCATGCACCAGCTCCTGTCCGGCCATGTCGCCCAGGCCGACGCTTTGCGCCTTATTGCGGCGTGCCTGGTGTTCGACGACGGCGATCGCATTGATGACGGCGGAGACCTGGCCCTTGCTCTGACGGTGGATCTCGCCTTGCAGGTCGGGGGCGATCAGCACTTCGGCCAACTCGCGGCAGATCAGGGCGGTGTCTTCAGCGCTGGCCGGGGTGAATTCGACAGTCTCGCGGATGCGGCGCGAGAGCTGCGGGAACTTGGCGATGCGCTTTTGTACGCGATCTTCGCCGGCCACCAGGATGGCGATGGTTTCAGTGGTGTCGGTGATGTCGCGCAGCGCTTCAAGGACGCTGGCGCCATTGGGCAGGGCGTGCTGCACTTCGTCCAGGACGATGGGCACCTGGGTGTGCATGATCTTGGTGATGAGGCGCTGGAAGCGTTCCTTGCGGCTGCCGCCGCTATCCACCTTGAGCTTTTCGGCGAGTTCGTCATGGAAGAAGCTCTGGGTGTATTTTTCTTTGGCGCGCAGGTAGATCGCGCCGTTCTTGGCGACCCACTCTTCGACGGTCTCGGTTTTGCCGAAGCCCGGCGAGCCTTCGACGAGCAGCCAACTCGATTCCAGCGCGCCGCGTTGCTCGACGAAGCGGATCGCGGCCTGGAACCGTTCGTAGTTACTGGTTTTGACAAATTGCTTTTTCATGTAAACTCCCTGTGCTGTTGCATTGCTTCAAAAGGCCGACCGGGTGACTGCAATCACCCGGCGACCACCTCAAAACCTTCCAGTTTCGCTCTCGCCCGCGCCGCGTCTTCGTTACGCCAGGCCACACCCTGAAATTCGTAACGGCTGGCGAGGTCTGCGTAGTCTTCCGATGCCGTGTAGTCGAGCAGCCAAGCCGCATCGTCGGGCTTCCATTGCGCCGGGTTTTTCATCAGCCAGCGGTATTGATCAGGATCGTTGGTAAGCCAGGGACGCGCTCCTGCGGTCGGCATGCTGATGACGTTTTCCGCAGATCTGAGTAAATTTTCCTCAGCGACTTCGACGCGCTCGGCCGGCATCTGCATCGGAATGAACGCGGCCTGTTGGTGTTCCAGCAGCGCCGGCGGTTCGAGTTCGTCGCGGACTTCCTGTAGGTGGATTTCGAGGCGACGTTCGCGGGCCTGGGCGCGTCCGATGGCGGCCTTGTCGATGGCGCTTTGCGGGAAGTAGTTAGTCTTATTGGCTTCGAACTCGGCAACACAGATCAGCCGGCCGTCCATGTCGCGCACCCAGACGCGATCGCCGTTATGGATGTCGTAGCCGACGCGGACTTTCTCTCCGGTGAATTCCTTGAGATCGTGGCTGAAGTAGAGATTATTGAAGAGCCGGATTTCGCCGCGCGTCGTAGTGGCGATGATCTCTGGACGGAACAGGTCTTTGGCGTCGGCGGCGCTGACCATCGTGGGTGCCCAGCCTTCGTTGATGGCGGCTTGCCAGGCTTCGTTCGGGCTCATATGGCGCAGCTTTCCGCTGGCTGGATCGCGTAGCTTGGGCAGGCTGCGGTGCGGCCTGGCGTTGTAGGCGTCGATCTCGCCCTGGCACCAGGTGAGGAAGTTGGTCCAGGCCATCAAGAGCGGCGAGCTGCCGGTGTCGCGCAACTGCGCGCGGGTGATTTTGAATACCTTTTGGCGGGCTTGCCGGTCCATGTCGGCGCCCATGTAGGTGGGCAACTTTTTCGCGCCGCGTACCCAGATGCTTTTGTGCGATCTCTCTTCGATGCCGCGCGCCTGGGAGTTGTACGGCAAGCTATGTTCGATGCTGGTACCGAGGCGCGAGGTGAAACCGACGACTTCATCTTCCATCGACACATTCTTGTAGCCGCTGCCGTTATCGACGTACCAGATCAGTGGGATGCCGCCGGTTTCGACGGCGTTGCGCAGGGCATCCATCACCGCCCAGGTGCTTTCGGCCAGGCCAGCCGACCATCCGACGCAGCGGCGCGTGGGCACGGACAGTACCGTGGTGATCTCGGGCCGGAATGCCTTGCCGTGGCGAGGGTGCGAGACTTCGGCATCGAAGGTGTGGCCGTCGGCGGTGTAGATGGCGTCCGGGGTGAAGCTGGAGGCGTCGCGCCGCTTGAAGGGCAGCAGGTTCTTGAGTTCGCGCGGGAGCATGCGGCCGTGCTGGCGTTCGACGTTGCCAAGTTTGTTGATGAAGCGGTTGGCGGCGTGATAGCTTGGGGCGGTGATGCCGCGCGGCAATTGCGCGGGAAGCTGTTCCATGCAGGATGACAGGCTGGGCTTTTGCGGTTGGCCGTATAGCTTCATCAGCGCCGGCGCCCAGGGCGGCACGTTCATGTCTTGCTGTGTGGCCTTGGGCGCTAGGTCGGGGGCTTTGAGCCAGCGCTTGAGGGTGCGGATCGACGGGTAGCCATCGCCGCTGCGGCCGCGCGGGTCGCGGGCCAGTTTCAGCAGGGAGTCGATTGATGGCTCTAACTTGCCAGTTTTGGCGGTAGTCAGTAATGTCGTCATGGCCGCTTCCTGGCTGCAGCCGCTGTTGGCCTGCAGGCGATGGATGGCGGCGAGTACACCTTTTCTGGCATCGCTGCCGGCACGCTGCTTGTCGGTAAGGGTATGCATGGCCTGGACGGCCGGTACCGGAAGAAGAAGGCCGGAGAGCGTCGGTGTTTTGGACGCTACTGGTAAAGGCGCGGCCATGACAACCGCGCTGGAGGAGACTGTAGGATGGAGTTGGCGTTCGAGAAGGGCGGTACGGGTTTCGGGTGGCAGGGTGGCGACGGCGTATTCTTTGCGGGTTCCGGTCCGGCCACCCTTTGCTTTCACTTCCTGGAATTGCCACCCGCTCCGCATTGCGGTTTGGTTGATTCCTCGTTCTGTCGTCGGTATGCCTGGCAGTTTCAATGCGGCCAGTTCGGCGGCAGAGTAATGGCTCTTACTCACGCGTCCTCTCCCATCACGGTTTTGAGTTGCTTGATTTTTTTTCCTGCGTCGTCGCGCACCCGCTCCAACCTACCAAGCTCTGCGTTCAGGGCTTCGCGGCCGACAAGCAGCCGGCCGCCGCGTACATCGGCAAGCCAGGCGGTTAGTGCGTGCGTTTCAGCCGCTGTCTCGAAGGCCGGTTGATATTCAAACGGGAAGCGCCAGCCTTCACGGCTCGGGGCAGTCCATGCGTGCAATTGGTGTTCGGTGATCGTGGTGCCGGTCAGTTCCGACATTCGTGCGGCGATCTGACTGGCGTTGAGCGGGCTGGCCTTGATCGCATCGGAAAGCAGCCGTCTCACGGCGAGGCTATAATCTTGGGCGCCTGGCAGGGTTGCCGCTGGCGCCGGCACTTCGAACAGGTCTCCGGTAAGTGGATCGTGACGACGCATGGCTAGGCTCCCCCCTTAACGTTGCCATTGCACACCGTGTGCGCACCGCCTAAACTTCTAGTTAGGTAGTCGCGACCGTTCTTGCGGCTCCCTGTGTAAAGTCCGCGCTTTGGTTGGCCATCGGTTTCATAGCGTGAAGGCCAGATCTTTGATGGTGAATGACCGATCTCCTCCGCCAGTATTTTTTGGGCGCGTGGGTTGGGTCGGACCAGGGTGTCGGAGAAATAGCTGTGCGCTTTGTTGTGCGCCTTGGCAAGCTTCCGAAGGGTCAGGCCAGCCTTTTCCAGGGAGGCCTTGATATCGGCTTTGTTCCAGTCCTTTTTGGCTGGTTTTTTTGTGGGCTTTAACGCTGACATGTCTGCAATGTTATGAACATATTTCAGAACTGTCAACATTTCCGTACTACCTATACATCGGTTTTTTAGGTATTTATTGAATATTGTAATGAAATCATTTCGTTACTTACGCTTCCATACTCATAATTATTTCCGTTCTCAGCTTCGGTACTTGGCGGCGGGGTATGGAAATGAATAGTGGGTGGTTCTCCGCTGCCGAATTGGCATCACTGAAGGCGCTCGGACTGATCGGTGTGCCGGGAACTGAGCGAGGCTGTACGATCAAAGCCAAGCGTGAAAATTGGCCATCGAAAGCGATCCAAGGGAAAGGTGGAAAGGGTGGCGTGAAGACGCTCTACCGCCCGCCTGATACGGTTCTCGCGGCTATTGCTACACTTGATAAAATACCGTCAAAATCTACGGCGCATACTGTAGAGCAGCCAAGCACGCTGCTTGCCTACGCGGAAGCGGCTAAATCAACTGAAGATTTAAGCCCGGACTTGTCAATGTTGGAGGTATTGTTGCGCGTGGCTGAATACAAGATCAAAGAGCCGATGACGGTTGATCTTGCAGATAAGATTGAACGGGTAGTAGTGGCCTGGATGCCCGTGGCAACAGGCCGTCCTGATCTTGCGGCGCGCCTGGATCGACTGCAAACTGCCGTTGCGTTACTTAGGCCGGATTAAAACCTATCGGAATTGTCTGCTGCGGTGACAAAAGCGCTGCAAAATCTATCGTTCTGGTGCTATGAATATGCAAAATAACGGGCCGGCTTTTTTCCCGATGCATCCCGCCGAGTCCCTCTCCGTGTAAGGCTTTCCGGTTATCGGTGCTCATTCTGCACCTGTGCCAAAACGATCACCTCCCCACAACCACTTGAGGGTGGGCTACGCCGCAGCTTCTTCAGATACCGATTTGTCAGCCTGTTTCGCGACTTTTTTGGGCTTGGGCTTGTTGGCGTCCGGCTGCTGGCCGGGATGATGAATGATGTCGGTGGGGCAGACCGTGACGCAGATCTCGTTGCAGCTTGGACCATAGGCCATACAAGCTACGTGGTCGATGTTCAAAATGCCGTCGACGATGGAAATGGCCTTGGCCGGGCATTCCTTGATGCAGGCTTGGCATTGGACGCAACCGACGGTGCAGGTCTCCTTGACTGCCTTGCCCTTGCCTTTGGACTGACAGGTGAGCGCGACGCGGTGTGTGCGCGGGTAACTGATCAGGCAATCCTTCGGGCAGACCTCGAGACATAAGCCGCAACCGGTGCACTTGCTGTAGTCGATCTCGACGATGCCTGACGCGCCGATCTTCATGGCGTCGAAAGAGCATACGCGCACGCAGTCGCCCAAGCCCAAGCAACCGTACTTGCAGGCCTTGGCGCCACCGAACGCCAGGTTGGCGCCGAGGCAGGTGTGGATGCCATCGTACTCGGCCTGCTTGCGGGCTACCGAATCGGCACCCGAGCAGCGCAGCATGGCCACCACTTCCTTGATTTCTCCCATGACCTTGTTGGTGAGGCGCGAAATGTCGATGGCGACAACCTTGCCGCCAGGAGTGCACAGGGTCGGCGAAACATTCTCATCTTCGACCACTTTTTCCGCGTAGGTCTGGCAGCCGGCGAAGCCGCAGGCGCCGCAATTGGCGGAGGGCAGGTTCTCGCGCACTTCCTCGACCAGCGGATTGACCGGGACATGAAACTTGCGTGCCGCGCTGGCCAGCGCGATGCCGAAAAACAGGCCGAGCGTCGTGAACACGAGGACGCCCCAAAGTGCAATGTGTAGGAGGTCCATGGCGTTATGCTACCTTCAGGCCGGAGAAACCGAGAAAGCTCAAGGCAAACAGGCCGGCGATGATGAAGGCGACCGGCAGTCCCTTGAACACCATCGGCACGGGCGCCATGTTCACCTTCTCGACGGCGCAGCTCATCAAGAACAGGGCCAGCGCGAAGCCGACGCCGGCGCCCAGCGCCAGCCCGAAAGCCTGCAGGAAGGTTGCGCCGCTGGTCGCGTTGAGCAAAGGCACTGCCAGAATGATGCAGTTAGTGGTGATCAGCACCAAGTAGATACCAAACTTCTTGTGCAGAATCGGGTTTACTTTTTTCAGGATCAGGTCGGTAGCTTGCACCAGGCAGGCGATGATGCCGATGAAGGCGATGATCTGCATGAACCCCAGCTTCAACGGCTCTAGGGCGTAGGTGTTGAGCGCCCAGGCGATCATGCCCGAGAGCAAACCGACGATGGTGAAGGTAATGCCCATGCCAATCGCGGTGTCCTTGTTGCGGCTGACCCCGAAGAACACGCACAGCCCCAGGTAGCGCGTGAACACGAAGTTGTTGATCAACGCCGAGCCGATGATCACCGAGACCACCATGGCCAGAGGCGACGGGGCGATCTCCCAGGGCTGGTCCACGCCCTGGGCGGTCAACTGGTAATGATCCTGCTTGTTCAGCGTCTCGGCGGTGGTCAGCATGAAGCTGTTAGGCTGCGCCGCCGGCTTGACGGAAACCACGGCCAGCGGAATGTCCGCGTCCGAGCTGCGCACCAGGCGTATCGTCGTCGCATCTGCGGGCAGCGCGCCCTCGACCAGGATTTCGTGGGTTGAGACTACTTTTGCATCAGCCATGTGCTCCTCCTCCGCCCGAGGGCAACTTGTGGCCCCGCTTGACGTCGACCCAATTGAACATGGCCATGATCAGGCCAATCGTGAAAAAACCACCGGCCGGAAGCACGACCAGCAGCAGCGGTTTGAACGGTAGTATGGCGATGCCGAAAATACTGCCGCTGCCTAGCAGCTCGCGGAAAGCACCGGCCAGCACCAGGCCGACCAGGAAGCCCAGGCCCATGCCCAAACCATCCCAAAAACAGGGCACGACGCTATGCTTCATGGAGAACAGCTCCATGCGCGAGATGATGATGGCGAAGGCCACGATCAACTTCACATACAGCCCGACCTGTTGGTAAATGTCGGAGAAATAGGCGGCCAGGATCATGTCCATGGCGCTCACCCAGATGGCGATAAGCAGGGTGAACACCGGTATGCGGATCTTCGGATTGATGATGTGCTTGACCAGGGAGCCGGACATGCTCGACAGCACTTGCACCACCAGCACGGCGACGCCGAGCATCAGACCATTCTTCACCGCAGTGGTCACCGCCACGGCCGGGCAGAGGCTCAAGGCCAGCCGAAAAATAGGATTCTCCTCGAACAGGCCACGCATCAGCATGGTCGAGACCGGCGGCGGCGGACGATTCGCGCTCATAGGTATTTCTCCACAATGTTCATGCGTTTGCGGAAGTTGCCGAGGGCAGCCTTGACGCCGACGGTGACCGCCGTGCTGCTGATGGTAGACCCCGTGATGGCGTAGATGTTCGGATTCTTCGGCAGCATTTCGCGATATTTCTCCAGCCAGGGACGGAACGGCATATCGCCGAGTTGCTCCAGGGCTTCCTGCCACTCCTTGGGCAGCGGGTCCTTGATGACGGAGATCTTCTCGACGTCCTCGAAGCTCCTGCCGGCGAACTGGTTCTTGAAGTAGCGCTGCACGATCTCGGCGCCCAGGCCGGGGTCTTCCTCGTGCTCGATGATCTCTACGCCCTGTATGGTGTAAGTCGAGTCGATGGCCATGAAGAAGCGTACCCAGGTCTTGAAGCCCAGCGTGACACCCTCGACGACATAGCCGACCGGCTGCGACCCTTCAATGCCGACGAAGAAGCGGCCGGCGTACTTGAAGTGCTCCGGGTCGACGGCCTTGACCTGCTTCTTGACCCACTCGTCCTTCAGCTCGGTGCCCGCGGCGGCGACATCGTTCGGCACGTCAACGGCGGCAACTTCCTTGCCTTCCAGTTCCAGTTGCGCGAGCTTTTTGCCGGTCAGGTAGATGACCTGCGTGTTCTTGCCTTCCCTCTTCAGGTAGCGGCGTACTTCCTGGATCCTGGCTTGCGGACTCAAGCCGAGCAGGCCGCGGATCATGGTCTCTTCGCGCACGAGCAGGTTGTGTTCCTTGGCAGGCTGGGTCACGAAATACAGGCCACCGAGAATCATCGCTGCGAACAAACACACCATGGTGAGGCCGGCGGCGATGATCACCATCTCGCGCCCGCTGGGCGGCGCCTGGTCTACTACCGGTTTGCCGGGTATGCAGGTCATGACGGCGCTCCGTCAGCAGTAAGGCGCTTGGGCCTGAACCAGTCGTTCAGCGCCGGGGTCAGAATGTTCATGAGCATGATCGCATAACAGATGCCCTCTGGGTAACCGCCCCAGTTGCGGATGATACCGGTCAGCAGGCCGATGCCCAAGCCGAAGATGATCTGGCCGCGGGGCATGGTCGGGCTGGTCACGTAATCGGTCGCCATGAAGAAGGCGCCGAGCCAGATGCCACCGCCCAGCATATAGATCTCCGGAGCCGGCGAGAAGGGTGCCATCAACGCGACGCCGACCAGAATGCTCAGCGGAATGTAGAGCTTGATGATGCCCTTCCAAAGCAGGAAGGCCGCGCCCAGCAGGATCATTACCACCGACACTTCGCCGATCGAGCCGGCGCGCATTCCGAGGAAGAAGTCGAACCACAGTTGGCCGCCGTCGGGAACTGCCGCCAGGATCTTCGCCAGCGCCTCCTGGCCGCCGAGCTTGATCTGTGCCAGCACCGTGGCGGCGGAGACGGCGTCGACATTACCGAAGGCCGGCGTCAGCCAGCGCGTGGTCATCTCCACCGGGAAGGTGGCCATCATCATGGCGCGACCCACCAGCGCGACGTTGAAAATATTGTAGCCCAGCCCGCCGAATATCCCCTTGGTGAAAATTAGCGCCAGCATGCCGCCGATGAAAGGCATCCAGATCGGTATGCCTGGCGGCAGGGTGTACGCCAGCAGCAGGCCGGAGCAGACCGCCGACCCATCAGGCAGGGTCGAGACGTTCTTGGCGATGCGGCAGACGGCGTACTCGGCGACGACGCAGCCGAGGATCGAGGACAGGGTGATGGCCAGCACCACCCAGCCGAACACTGCCCAAGCCCAGAGCAGCGCGGGCAGCAACGCCAGGTTGACCATCCACATGATCTGGGCGGTGGTGCGGCCCGAGGCGATGTGCGGACCGCTGGACAAATGCAGGGTCGGGGTCGGGGTAACTTCGGCTTCGCTCACTTGGCTTTCCTCTCATGGCGACGGTAGGCAGCCTTGGCCACCTGCATGAATTGCACCAGGGGCCGGTGGGATGGGCAACTCCATGAGCAGCAGCCGCACTCGAAACATTCCCTGATGCCGAACTGCTCGGTCTCCAGCGGGCGCCCCGCCTCCATGTACTGCGATACGCGATTGGGCTCCAGGCCCATGGGGCAGGCGTCGATGCATTCGCCACAGGAGATGCAGGGCTGGTAGCGGGTGATGCTGGTTTCCGCCGCTGTCAGGAAGAGCAGGCCGCTGCTGCCCTTAGTCACGGAGACGCCGAGGTCGGCGATGGTGCGCCCCATCATCGGGCCGCCGAGCAGGATCTTCACCACCTCGCCGCTGTAGCCGCCGCAATACGCCAAAAGATCCTCGACCGAGGTGCCGATCGGGACTCGGAGGTTCTTTGGCGTCTTGATGCCCAGGCCGGATACCGTCAGCACCCGCTCCAGGACCGGCTTGCCGTTACGGATCGCCTCAAGGCAGGCGATGGCCGTGGCGACGTTCTGCACCACGATGCCGACGTGCATCGGCAACCCACCCTTGGGCACCAAGCGGCCAGTCAGCGACTGCACCAGTTGCTTTTCGGAGCCCTGCGGATAGCGGGTCTGGGTCACCACCACGGTCATCTTGACCGGCGGGTCCATCTTGTCGAGCCCTAGTTCGGCGATGGTCTGGCGCATCTTCTCGGCAGCGGGCTGTTTGTTGTCTTCGACGCCGATGACGCAGTTCTTGACGCCAATGATCTTGCTGATGAGCCAGGAGCCGAGCACAACCTTCTCGCTCTCCTCCAGCATCAGCCGGTAGTCGCAGGTCAGGTAGGGCTCGCACTCCGAGCCGTTGATGACCAGGGTGTCGACCTTGGCATCCTTGGGCAGAGTCAGCTTGCGGTAGGTGGGGAAGGCGGCGCCGCCGAGTCCGACCACACCGGCATCGCGGATGCGCTCGAGCATCTGCGCGACCGGCAGCGCCTGCCAGCCGGCCTGCTCCGGAAACTGAGGATCGTCTTCGCCCGGCTTGGCCTGGATGGTGATGACGGTGTCGTAGACCAGTGAGGCGTGGGGGCCGGTCTGCACGTTCTTGATGATGCCGCTGACCGGCGCGTGCAGAGAGACGCCGCCGCCGGGCACGGTCGCGATGACATCGCCGCGCTTGACCTTGGCCGCTTTGACCACCAGTGGCTCGGCCGACGGGCCCAGGCTCTGGCTCACCGGCAGGGACACGCTGGTCGGGATGAAATCCTCGATCGGCAGGTTTTCGGTGAGTTCCTTGTGCTCGTCGGGATGGATGCCCCCACGAGAGAAGGTCGGAAGTGCTGATTTGCTCCAGCTTAGCAAGCTCATCCTTCAGTACCTCTCATATCAAGCCTTCACCGTGGCGACGACGCCTTGCGGCGTGACGAAAATCGCCTGCTCGCCACCGCCGGCCTTGAGAATCGCCTGGCGCTTATCGACCGGGGCCATCAGCATGGTGGCGGACAGGCCGTCGGCGGCGAAACCCGATTTGGCTACCACCGAAACGCTGAACATGGCCGGAGCCGTGCCGCCGGTGCGGGTGTTGAAGATGTGGGTGAAGTGTCCTGCTTTGTCGAGAATGGTGCCGTAGCCGCCGGAAGTAGAGATGCACTTGTCGACCACGTCGAGGCTGGTGATTGTTTCGTTCCGATCGGCCGGATTGGCAATCCCAATGCGCCAGGCCGAACCATCCGGCTTGGCCGAAAAGACCCGCGGCTCACCCATGTCCACCAGCATGCGGTCGAATCCATGCGCTCTCAATACGTCGGCGACTTTGTCGGTAACATAGCCCTGAGCACCGGCGTTCAAAGTCAGTCCCATGCCCGGACGGGCAAAGGCGATGCGGTTGGAGGCGTGATCCACTTCGACCGACCGCCAATCGACCAGCGCCAGCGCGGCGGCAAGATCATGCGCCGAAGGTCCGGCAGGGTCCGCGTTGTCGGCAGCGAAATGGGTGAAATAGAGACTCCAGAGCGGCTGTACGGTCGGGTCATAGACACCGTCGCTGATCTTCGCCAAGGACAGCGCACGCTCAAGCATGGTCATCATGTCGGCGGGGGCATGGTCGAGCTTGCCTTGGCGATTGAGCCGGGAAATAGCGCTGTCGGCGCGATACACGCTGAAAATCGCTTCGAGACGCCGCAATTCAGCCAGTGCTGCGGTGATGGCTTGTTGCGCGACAGTCTCGTCGGTGTGGTAGAGCTGGATCGAAGCCGGGCCCCCGAGGGCAATGCCCTCCCAGCGAACCAATCTGGCCTGTACGCCACCTGCTTTGAGCAGGAGCGGCAAACCGGCAGCAGCAGCGGCGAAGGTGATGAAACGGCGGCGAGACAAGGCGACGGGCATAATGGCAACCTCGACAAAATAATGATCCCCGGCTAACCGGGGAGTGCGTGATTCTAAAATAACGACCTAGCAACGTCGGCTAAACTCATGCCAATCCACAGAATGCAAAAATCCCCGAAAAGGTTGTGTGTTTCAACATCTGAAATTGCTTCTCAAATACAAGCTCATGGCAGGGACGTAATATTAACGCTTGCAACCGGCGATGACTTGACACATATCAAAGTGTGTCCCGGCTCCGAACACCGGCCAATTGATACGATTCGGGTCGTCTTGTTTCAAAGTCAGCAGTAATGCAAATGCCATGGATTCACCAGAATGTAACTGTTATCACTGCGGCTTGCCGATTCCAGCAGATACCGATTTGCAGGTCGAGATCGACAGCCGGCTCCGGCGCATGTGCTGTGCCGGTTGCCAGGCAGTGGCGAAAGCCATTGTCGGGAATGGCCTGGCCGACTATTACCGGCATCGCGATGCGTTGCCTGAAAGCCCGCGTGAGGCGTTGCCAGAAGCCTTGCGGAACGCTGGGTTATTTGACCATCCCGAGGTACAGCAGAACTTTGTGCAAGCCACTGGCGAGCATGAACGCGAAGCTTCGCTGATCTTCGAGGGTATTACCTGCGCCGCCTGTGTCTGGCTTAACGAACAGCACCTGATGCGCCAAGCCGGTGTCACCGGCGTCACTATCAACTACGCTACCCGCCGCGCTCGCGTGCGCTGGGATGAAAGACGCGCCAAGCTTTCCGGAATCCTCTCCGCAGTTGCCGCCATAGGCTACCGTGCTCATCCCTATGACCCGTTGCGTTCCGAGCAATTGGTGCAGAAGGAGCGCGGTGCGGCGCTGTGGCGCTTGTTCGTCGCCGGCTTCGGCATGATGCAAGTAATGATGTATGCCATCCCGGTCTACCTGGCCGTCGATGGCGACATGACGCCGGATATCGAGCAGTTGATGCGCTGGGCCAGCCTGATCCTGACCTTGCCGGTGATCCTGTATTCCGCCGCACCATTTTTTCGCAGCGCTTGGCGCGACATCCGGCTCGCCCGCGTCGGCATGGATGTACCAGTGGCTCTCGGCGTCGGCAGTGCCTTTGCGGCCAGTTGCTGGGCGACGCTGACGGCGAGTGGCGCAGTGTATTTCGATTCGGTGACGATGTTTCTTTTTTTCCTGCTGGGCGGTCGCTATTTCGAGATGATGGCACGGCAAAAGGCAGCGCGCGGCATCGAGACCCTGGCGCGTGCCTTGCCGACCTTTGCCTCACGTGTCACCGGATTTCCCGCGTTGGCTGCCGAAAGCGTCACGGTGGCTCAACTCGTGGCCGGCGATATCTTGCTAGTACAACCGGGAGAAGTGGTTCCGGCCGACGGCGAAGTCATTCAAGGCGAAAGCAGTACGGATGAATCACTCCTCAGCGGAGAAAGCGCGGCAGTTGCGAAACGGAGCGGCGATGCGGTTATCGGTGGCAGTATCAATGTGGCCAGCCCGCTGGTTGTGCGTGTCGAAAAAGTCGGCACGGACACCCGCCTGGCGGCAATCCAACGCCTGGCCGAGCGTGCTTCGATGGAAAAACCGCGACTGGTGGAAATGGCTGATCGTATCGCTGCGCATTTCGTCGGCGTGTTGCTGGTCCTGGCGGTAATCAGCGGAGCGGTGTGGACTTTGATCGATCCGCAGCGCGCACTATGGGTATTCGTCGCCGTGCTGGTGGTGAGTTGCCCCTGCGCGCTATCGCTGGCGACTCCAGCCGCAATGGCGGTGGCCACTGGCGCTCTGTCGCGGCTGGGGATCATGGTGACGCGCGGCCATGCCATCGAGGTGCTGGCCCGTGCGAATCATTTTGTTTTCGACAAGACTGGCACGCTGACTCAGGGTCGGCTGACTCTGGTTGAGACGTTGCTGCTCGGGGACTTATCGGCATCCGCCGTGTTGACCTTGGCAGCAACGCTGGAGCAGGGCTCGGAACATCCTATCGGGCGCGCATTGCGGGCGGCGGTTGGCACCGAGCCACTGGGGCTGGTGGAAGATTTGCGGGCCTTGAATAGCCAGGGTATCGAAGCGCGCCTTGCCGGCCAACTGGTGCGGATCGGCACGCCGGATTTCGCCGGTGCCCTGCATGCGCAGCCTTTATCCGCTACGGCGTTGCGCTGGCGAGACGCGGGTGGCAGCGTGATTGCACTGGCGAACAGCCAGGGTTGGCTGGCCTTGTTGCGTTTCCAGGACAGTCTGCGCCCCCAGGCTGCGGCGCTGATCGAATCATTGCGTAGCCAGGGAGCACGACTCAGCATACTCAGCGGCGATACGCCAGCAGCAGTGGCCGAAGCCGCGGCGCAACTCGGTATCACAGATGCGCTCGGCGGCCAGACGCCGGAAGCCAAACACGCTTTCATCTCCAAACTGCAAGCGCATGGAGAGATCGTGGCAATGCTCGGCGACGGGGTCAATGATGCGCCGGTGCTGGCGCAGGCACAGGTTTCCATTGCCATGGGCAGCGGTACCGACCTCGCCCGCCAGCAAGCTGACATCGTCCTGCTGGCGGAAGACCTGATGCAGTTCGCGCAGGGTGTAAAGCTGGCGCGGCGGACCTTGCGCATCGTACGGCAAAACCTGATTTGGGCGTTCGCCTATAATCTGCTGGCGATTCCGTTGGCGATGCTGGGAATGGTCACCCCCTGGATGGCGGGTCTTGGCATGTCGATGAGCTCTTTGCTGGTGGTGCTGAATACCTTGCGTTTGCAGGGTCAGACGGGGCCAGTTGTTCGAACCGAAACATTGCCGACCAAGGTTGCCTGATGGAAGTGCTCTACCTGCTGATCCCGCTTTCAGTGGTGTTGGTGTTCCTGATTGGCGTGGTATTTTGGTGGGCGCTGAAAAGTGGCCAGTTCGAGGACATGGAAGGTCCGGCTTATCGTGTCCTGATGGACGATGATCGGCCGCAGCAGGTTTTGAAGGATGATGGCGATCTCCGTCACCATGACAAATAACTCATTGTCAATTACGGCATAATTGCCTTCATGATTTTATCCCGCACCAGCCAATATGCCATCCAAGCGCTGATCTATATCGCGACACAGCCGCGCGGGGTTCCTATTCTCAACCGCACTATTGCACAACACCTTAGTGTGCCGCCGGCCTATCTTGCAAAGATCATGCAGAATCTTTGCCGGGGAGGCGTGCTCCATTCGTTCCGCGGCAGACAGGGAGGATTCTGCTTGCGGGAAGGTTGCGAAAAGACCGATCTGATGCGGATTCTCACCCTCGTCGAAGGACCGGGCCTGGCCGAGAATTGCGTCATCGGTCTGAAAATATGCGAAGATGAGTCGGCTTGCCCGATGCACGCCAAGTGGCAGCCTATCAAGCTCAAGATTGTCGAGTTGTTGCATAAGCAGACGCTGGAAAAGCTCGCTCTGGCGGTGAAAAGCGGAAAGTACCGGCTAACTGAATTGCCCCACGCTGCCCTTTCGCTGCCGCCTGCGTCCGATGTTCGCGCAAGCAAAGCGGCAAAACCACCGAAAAAACCTGTCCGAAGCCGTCAATGAACCAGAGCGCGTTTGTTTGGAAATCTTCTGTAGAACCATCTCTCTGCTTCGCAACCGCAGCAAGCGGCGGATCGATGAAATGAGCACCAGTGCCAGGGTTTCCTCCTTGCTTCCCTTGTCGAAACAGCATTGCGAGCCGGTCACCTGCAATAACTGCGGAATTTATCAGCTCTGCCTGCCCCTGGGCCTTGATCGCGCGGATATGTCCTTACTGGATAGCGTCGTCAAGAGGAAAGAAATCTATAAGCGCGGTCAAGTGCTGTTCCTGCCCGGGGAGCATCTCGATTACCTGTATGCGATTCGCAGCGGCTCAGTCAAGACCTATGTATGTACCCTGGATGGAAGGGTGCAGATCACCGGTTTCCATATTGCCGGCGAATTGCTCGGCTTGAGCGCGCTTGCCTCACGCCACTACAGCAGCGAGGCAAGTGCGCTGGAGACGGTATCCGTCTGCAAAGTCGAGATCAGCCGTCTTGATGAAGTGGCAATGAAAATCCCCTCGATTCAGTACCAGATGCTGAGGATCATGAGCAGCCAGATACGACAGGACGAGGATTTGATGCTGTTGCTGGGAAAGCGCAGCGCCGAAGAACGGCTTGCCGAGTTTCTGATCGGCCTTTCCCGGCGCTTTGCCAGCCGGAATTATTCGGGAACACAATTTCGTTTGAGCATGTCGCGTCTGGATATCGGCAACTATCTTGGCTTGGCGGAGGAGACTGTGATCAGAATCCTCAAGCGCTTTCAGGAAAACGGGCTCATTACCACCGAGCGCCGTCACGTTCGCTTGAACGACATCGAGCGGCTCAGTGCCATAGCGCACATTGACCTCACCGAATAGCTGCAGGAATTCCTTTGGCGGCGCCAGACTTGTGGCGCGATCCTTGGCGAACACCAAAGTTGACTTCTGTCAGGATTTTGTTTGAAACAGGTTGATATCTGATATCAGGATATTAATATCCTGATATTGTCAGTATTTATCCATGAGCACCCCTGAAGTTTTAAGGTTCCCATGAAAACCCCATCTTTTTTAACAGACTCCGCGTCCCATAAATTACGCCGGGAAATCGCCCTCGCCCTGGCCGTCAAGATAGCCTTGGTCGTTGCCATCAAGCTCATATTCTTCAGCGATCCGCCCAGCAAGACTGAAGTGGCGACAAGAGTTGCCGAACGTCTTGTGGGTGGCGCACAGGCCACTACCGAATTTCAACCTCAACGCGCAACTCAAGAACTGGAGAAACCATGATCAATGAAAGCGTTGTAGACCTGTCTCGCCTGCAATTCGCGGCGACTGCGTTTTATCACTTCCTGTTTGTGCCACTCACGCTGGGGCTTTCCTGGCTGCTGGTGGTGATGGAAGCCGCGTATGTCATTAGCGGCAAGGAAATCTACCGGGAAATGACCAAGTTCTGGGGCAAGCTCTACGGCATCAACTTTGCCTTGGGCGTTACCACCGGACTGACCATGGAGTTCCAATTCGGCACCAACTGGTCCTACTATTCCCACTATGTCGGCGACATATTCGGCGCGCCCTTGGCGATTGAAGGGCTGTTGGCCTTCTTCCTTGAATCCACCATGGTCGGGCTGTTCTTCTTCGGCTGGGATCGATTGTCAAAAACCGGCCACCTGTGTGTGACCATCTTCATGGCTTTGGGCACCAATCTTTCCGCCTTGCTGATCCTGATCGCCAATGGCTGGATGCAGGATCCGGTGGGTTCCGCGTTCAACCCGGTGACCATGCGCATGGAACTGACCGACTTCGCTGCCTTGGTTCTCAATCCGATCGCCCAGTCCAAGTTCGTGCATACGCTTTCCGCCGGCTATGTGACGGGATCGCTGTTCGTGCTGGGGATTTCCTCCTGGTATTTGCTGAAAGGCAAGCATATCGAATTTGCCCGGCGCTCCTTCCGCGTTGCCGCCGCCTTCGGCCTGGCCGGGGTGGCATCCGTCATCGTGCTGGGCGACGAATCCGCTTATTCGACTTCGGAATCGCAGAAATCGAAGCTCGCAGCCATTGAAGCCATGTGGGAAACCGAGCCTGCACCGGCCAGCTTCAACCTGATCGCCTTTCCCGACGAAGAGAAGCAGGCCAACAACGGGGCGATCCGCATTCCCTATGCGCTGGGCCTGCTCGCCACGCGTTCCACTACCCGGCAATTGCCCGGCATCAAGGAGATTCGCCAGCGCAACAAGGAACGTATCGAATCCGGGATGAAGGCGGCCATCGCCCTCAAGGCCATGCGCAAGAATCCGGCCGACGCTGAGGCCAAGTCCATCTTCGACCAGCATGTCAACGATCTTGGCTATGGCCTGCTGGTGATGAAGTACAGCGAGGACCTGAGCCAGGCCACCCCGGCGCAGATCGAGCAGGCGGCCAGGGACTCGGTACCCCGCGTGGCGGGCCTGTTCTGGACCTTCCGACTGATGGTGGGCCTGGCTTTCGCCATGCTGGCCCTGGTGGTGGTCGCCTTCTGGTCCAGCGTTAAGGGAACTTTCCAGGACAAACCCTGGCTGCTGAAATGGGCGCTGTGGTTCATACCCATGCCGTGGATTGCCTGCGAACTGGGCTGGTTCGTCGCCGAATACGGCCGCCAACCCTGGACGGTTTTCGGAATACTGCCGACCCACATCTCCGCTTCCAGCCTCTCGACTGCCAGCCTGTGGGGCTCGATCGCCGGTTTCATCGGTTTCTATACCCTGTTGCTGGTGGCCGAGATGTACCTGATGTTCAAGTATGCCCGTCTTGGCCCCACCGCCTTGCAGCCCAACGCTTAAGGAGTACTGACCATGTTCGATTATTTGACCCTGAAACTCATCTGGTGGTTGCTGATTGGCGTGTTGCTGATCGGCTTCGCCATCATGGACGGCCATGACATGGGCGTGGGTGTACTGATGCCCTTCCTGGGCAAGGACGACACCGACCGGCGCGTGATGATCAACAGCGTCGCCCCGCACTGGGACGGCAACCAGGTCTGGTTCATCACCGCCGGCGGGGCGATCTTTGCCGCCTGGCCGTTTGTCTATGCCACCGCCTTTTCTGGAATGTATTGGGCCTTGCTGTTGGTGCTGTTTGCCCTGTTCTTTCGCCCGGTCGGCTTTGAGTATCGCTCCAAGCTGCCCAATCCGGCTTGGCGGAATGCCTGGGACTGGGGTCTGTTTGCCGGCAGTGCCGTGCCTGCCCTGGTCTTCGGCGTGGCCTTCGGCAACCTCTTCCAGGGAGTGCCCTTCTACCTGGACGACACCATGCGTTCCTTCTATACGGGCTCCTTCTGGGCCTTGCTCAACCCCTTCGCCCTGCTCTGCGGGGTGGTCAGCTTGTCCCTGTTGACCCTGCAAGGAGCCACTTTCATCGCCCATCGGGTCGAAGGAGAACTGCAGCAGCGGGCCATCAAGGCCGCGCGGTTGTTCGCGCTGGTGCTCATGGCAGCCCTCGCCGGTGCCGGGCTGTGGGTGACCCAGATCGATGGCTATGTGATCCTTTCCATTCCCGATGTGGGTGGGGTGCTGAATCCGTTAATGAAGGAAGTGGGTCGCCAACCTGGCGCCTGGTTCCACAACTTCATTACCTATCCTATCCTTTGGGTTGTCCCGGCGATCGCTTACCTGGGTGCGAGTTCGGTGCTGGTGCTGATAGGAAATAAGCGGACTCTGCTGTCTTTTATCGGCTCTTCGCTAGCCTGCCTGAGCGTCATTCTGACCGCGGGTATTGCCCTGTTCCCATTCGTGCTGCCTTCGTCGTCCATGCCCAAGTCCAGCCTGACTGCCTGGGATGCCACCTCCAGCCAGTTCACCCTCAACGTCATGCTCTGGGTGGCCGTGATCTTCGTCCCGATCGTCCTCGCCTATACCAGTTGGGCCTACCGAGTCATGGCAGGCAAGGTCACGCGCGGCTTCATTACGGCTAACGACAAGGCCCTCTATTAATCAAGGAAAGGACATTGCCATGTGGTATTTCAGCTGGATACTCGGTCTTGGCTTCGCAGTTCTGCTCGCCGTCGTCAATGCCCTGTGGCTTGAAGCCCAGGAAGAACAGAAGGCATCCGGCAAGTAAGACGAGAAAGTCATACCCTCCCCCTTCTGCGGCGTCTCGGATTTCTTTCCGAGACGCCGATAGCTGACATTAGTCAGCATTTTGTTTCTCACAGACTGATATCCTGCATCAGGATATGGATATCGGTATCCTTACATTGTCAAATTTGCAATTCCTATTGCGAAGTTTGGCTTGCATCGAAGGCTACTGGGATCAAGGGGATAAGATGGTGCATGCGCGCTTTTCCTGTATTTCGCCTAGAAGTCGAGATGATGATTCGGCAATTAGATTTGCGTTTCAGCAATATTGCGCCTATCAATTAAGCCATAGGATGAACATTGTTGTTTCCCTTGCTTGAAACGTAGCTCCAGGTTTATTCATTGCGAGCCGGAGTTAAGCAGGTTTGTTTTTTTCTTGAGAGGTAAAACCATCATGCAATCGCAAGCGACATACAACTATCAAGTCGTGCGGCAGTTCGCAGTGATGACCGTGATTTGGGGCATTGTTGGCATGCTGGTTGGCGTGATTATCGCCGCCCAGTTGATTTGGCCCGAATTGAACGTCATCGAGTGGTTGTCGTACGGCAGGCTTCGTCCGCTGCATACCAATGCGGTGATTTTCGCATTCGGCGGCTGCGCCCTGTTTGCCTCCTCGTATTATGTAGTGCAGCGTACTTGCCATACTCCGTTGTTTGCACCGGGATTGGCAAGCTTCACCTTCTGGGGTTGGCAATTGATCATTCTTCTGGCCGCCGTCACCTTGCCGCTGGGTTATACCTCCGGCAAAGAGTACGCGGAACTCGAGTGGCCGATCGATATTCTCATTACCCTCGTCTGGGTATCCTATGCGCTGGTCTTTTTCGGCACCATCATCAAGCGCAGGACCCCGCATATCTACGTCGCCAACTGGTTTTTCGGAGCATTCATCCTGACGGTGGCAGTTCTGCATCTGGTCAACAGCGCCGAAATTCCGGTCAGTTTCCTGCCGATGAAGTCCTACTCCGCATACGCCGGCGCGCAGGATGCCATGGTGCAGTGGTGGTACGGCCATAACGCAGTGGGGTTCTTCCTCACTGCCGGTTTCCTCGGCATCATGTACTACTTCGTGCCAAAACAAGCTGGCCGTCCGGTGTATTCCTACCGCCTGTCGGTGGTGCATTTCTGGGCGCTGGTATTCACCTACATGTGGGCCGGTCCCCACCATCTTCATTACACCGCGTTGCCGGACTGGACCCAGTCGGTTGGCATGCTGTTTTCGCTGATCCTGCTGGCGCCCTCCTGGGGCGGCATGATCAACGGCATCATGACGCTCTCGGGCGCCTGGCACAAGTTGCGCGACGACCCGATCCTGAAGTTCCTGGTGACCTCGCTCTCCTTCTACGGCATGTCGACCTTCGAAGGGCCGATGATGTCAATCAAGACTGTCAATGCCCTGTCGCACTACACCGACTGGACCATCGGCCACGTGCATTCCGGTGCGCTCGGCTGGGTGGCGATGGTGTCGATCGGCGCCATTTATTACCTGTTGCCGCGCCTCTTCGACAAGACTGAAATGTATAGCGTCAAGCTGATCAACACCCACTTCTGGATCTCCACCATCGGCGTTGTCCTGTACATCGCGCCAATGTGGATTGCCGGTGTGATGCAGGGCCTGATGTGGCGCGCCACCAATCTGGACGGCACGCTCACCTACTCGTTTGTCGAGTCGGTGAAATCGACCTACCCGTTCTATACGATTCGACTGTTGGGGGGCCTGTTGTTCTTCAGTGGAATGTTGCTGATGGCTTACAACATGGTCAAGACGATCGCCAGTGGCAAAGCGGTCAACGCGCCAGTGCTTGAACCCACCGTAGCGCATGCCTGATAGGGGAGAATGGCAAATATGTTAACTCACGACAAAATCGAATCAAACATCGGCATCATGATCGTTCTGATCATATTGCTGGTCAGTGTGGGCGGCCTCGTCGAGATCGTTCCGTTGTTCTTCCAGAAGTCCACCACCGAACCTGTGGCGGGCATCAAGCCTTACGACCCGGTTCGCCTGGTCGGACGCGACATTTATATCCGCGAGGGCTGCTACAACTGTCATTCACAGATGGTCCGGCCGTTTCGTGCTGAGACTGAGCGCTATGGACACTACTCGGTGGCAGGCGAGTTCGTTTATGACCATCCATTCCAATGGGGTTCCAAGCGTACCGGCCCGGATCTGGCCAGGGTCGGCGGGCGTTTTTCCGATGAATGGCACCGCGTTCACCTGATCCAGCCTCGCGATGTGGTGCCGGAGTCGAATATGCCGGCCTACTACTGGCTGGATCGCCCGGTCAAGAGTGACGACATCGACGCCAAACTGCGCGCCCTCAACGTCGTGACCAAGGTCGACGGCAAGCCTGCGTATTCGGAAGCGGATATTGCCGGCGCCAAGGAGCAGCTCAAGGGCAAGACCGAACTGGACGTACTGATCGCCTATCTGCAGGGCATGGGCACCGTCCTCAAGCAGGCCAACTGATATGGACATCAACGACCTGCGCTCGCTGTTCACGGTGCTGACGTTTGCCCTGTTTCTCGCCATCGTTTGGTGGGCATACAGCGGCAAACGCAAGCAGGCGTTCGAGGAGGCGGCGCTGCTGCCTTTTACGGATGACGAACCGGTGGAAGCGGTTAAGCAACCCGCGCCCTTCCGGCTAAACGAAAGGAAAGCATCATGAGCGATTTTGTCAGTGGATTCTGGAGCACCTACATTTCCGTGCTGGTGCTGGTTAGCGTGATTGGTTGCGGCGTGTTTCTTTGGACGCAGGATAAAGCCAAGCATGCGCCGGGAGAGACCACGCACCATGTCTGGGATGAGACTCTTGAGGAATACAGCAATCCGTTGCCGAGTTGGTGGCGCTGGATGTTCTATCTCACAGTGGTGTTTTCGCTGGGCTACCTTGCTGTCTATCCCGGTCTCGGTAACTATGCGGGCCAGTTTGGCTGGTCGTCCCACGGTCAGTATGACAAGGAAGTAGCCGACGCCAAGGCCAAATATGATCCGATTTATGATGCATTCAAGAAGCAGGATATACATGCGGTGGCGGCCGATCCGAAAGCCAGGGAGATGGGCAAGAGCCTGTTCCTGACTTACTGTGCGCAGTGTCATGGATCGGATGCCAAGGGCGCCAGGGGCTACCCCAACCTGACCGACAATGACTGGCTGTTCGGCGGCGAGCCGGAGCAGATCAAAACTTCGATTATGGAGGGACGTACCAGTGTCATGCCGGCCTATGGCGGCAATCCTGATGCGATTGGCGGCCCGGCCGGCGCCAAGGAAGTCGCCAACTATGTTCGGTCTTTGTCGGGATTGCCGAATGACAGCATTCTGGCCACCAAGGGCAAGGAGAAATTCATTGCCGTGTGCTCTGCCTGCCACGGTCTGGAGGGCAAGGGCAACACCGCAATCGGCGCGCCGAATTTGACAGACAAGATTTGGCTTTACAGCAGCAGGGAGGAAGCCATTGTCGACATCGTCACCAAGGGCCGCACCTTGCAGATGCAACCGCACAAGGACATTCTTGGCGAATCCAAGGCGCATGTCCTGGCGGCCTATGTGTATGGTCTGGGTGGCGGAGCGGGTAGCACTACCGCTGCACTCGCAGAATCCGGATCCGCAACCGCAGTCCAGGCTGTCAAGAAATAATCCAATCAAGAAGACCCGGGCTTACCCCCCGGGTTTTTTTGATTTATAGTTATTAGAATTTGCTAATAGAGATGTCATGAAAAAGTCTGCGCCTGTGCCGGAACACCAGAGCGGAACTGGGGAAACTGTGGAAAGTTCGCTCTACGAAGCCCGCAAGACGATTTACATGCGCTCGGTGACGGGCTTGTTTGCCAACTGGCGCTGGGCGCTGGTCTGGTTTACGCAGATACTGTTCTACGGACTCTGCTGGCTGCCCTGGAATGGACGTCAGGCCGTTCTGTTCGACTTGGTAGAACGGAAGTTCTATATTTTCGGTCTCATCTTCTGGCCGCAGGACATCATTTACCTGGCGATCCTGCTGATCATCTCGGCCTACGCCCTGTTTTTGTTCACTGCCATCGGCGGGCGCCTGTTCTGTGGCTACGCTTGTCCCCAGACCGTGTATACGGAAATTTTCATGTGGATCGAGCGAAAGATCGAGGGCGATCGCAGCGCCCGCATGAAACTCGACCAGCAAACCATGAACGGGCGGAAGTTCTCGCTCAAGTTTGCCAAGCACGCTGCCTGGTTCTTATTCGCGCTGTGGACCGGCTTTACTTTCGTCGGTTATTTCACGCCGATCAAGACGCTGACCGCTGAAATCTTCAACGCATCACTTGGCCCGTGGGAAATTTTCTGGTTGCTGTTTTACGGCTTCGCCACCTACGGCAATGCCGGCTACATGCGCGAGCAAGTATGCAAGTATATGTGTCCGTACGCCCGTTTCCAGAGCGTGATGTTCGATTCCGATACCTTGATCGTGACCTACGATGAAGAACGTGGCGAACCGCGCGGAGTGCGTTCAAAGAAACAGGATCACAAAGCGGCAGGCAAGGGCGACTGCGTGGACTGCAACATCTGCGTCCAGGTATGCCCGACCGGTATCGATATCCGCCAGGGCCTGCAATACGAATGCATCGGCTGTTCCGCCTGCATCGACGGCTGCGACAAGGTCATGGATAAAATGGGCTATCCGCGCGGCCTGATACGTTATTCGACCGAACGCGCCATCCAGGAAAAATGGGGGCGCAAGGAAATACTTGCCCACCTGATCCGTCCGCGGATCGTGATATATGGTCTGCTGCTGTTGTTCATCGTAAGCGCAACAGCCTATGGTATCTCTACACGGACTCCGCTCAGGGTAGATGTAATCCGCGATCGCAACAGCATGTCGCGCGAGGATGAGAATGGAATGATCGAAAACTCCTTCCGACTGAAGATCACGAATGCCAGCGAAACCGATCATGCTTACCTGGTTAGCGCAAGCGGCATGGAGCGAATCGAAATCCAACA
Source organism: Sterolibacterium sp. (assembly GCA_028713555.1). Classification (GTDB taxonomy): domain Bacteria; phylum Pseudomonadota; class Gammaproteobacteria; order Burkholderiales; family Rhodocyclaceae; genus JACRAR01. The sequence continues at coordinate 116,943 of JAQTOA010000011.1, forward strand.
CCGGCCTTCAATTTCGGTTGAGGTTCCCGCCATGAAAACCGAAACCGTGACGGTGGAAGTGTATGTCCCGCCAGAATCGGGAACAAAGGGCGCGAATCGGATCTACTTTGACGTAAAGGCAGTGAATGACGAGAACATTGCAGTGCATGAAAAGGCCGGTTTCATGATGCCACTGGACAAATGAAACCGACTCCAAGAGCCGAGACACCCATGCTTCCATGGTACCGCCACCGCTGGCCCTGGATTCTCATGGCAGGGCCAGCGCTAGTGGTGGTGGCTAGCATTGTTACGTTATGGCTGGCGATCACATCCGCCGATGGACTGGTCACGGAAGACTATTACAAAAAGGGCCTTGCCATCAACCAGACCCTGTCGCGCAGCGAGCTCGCATTACGGTTAGCCCTGGAAGTCGGCGTGAGCCTGACGCTGGATGGCATCAGTGTACGAATCAACTCAAAAGTGCCAGGTTTCGCGCCACCGCCAAAAATTCGGGTGACCATCTCGCATCCCACCCGCGCCGGCCTGGACCAAAGTCAAATCCTCACGCTTCTGGATGGGCGTTACAGTGGCAAATTCAGGCTGCCGGCGGCAGGACACTGGGTTGTGCTGGTGGAAGATGACGCCAAATCCTGGCGGGTGGTAGGGAACATTATCCTACCTGCTTCAGGAGAGGCGATGCTGGGTGAAAAGGCGTCCGCAGACAACCACGACATTCACGAATAGGCAACCCCTCACTCAAATTGTTTAGACGTAACCAAACCTCCCCATACCTCCAAGGAGTTCTGAATGCGGCGGATCATCTGGATTCTCTGGCCTTCCTTCGTTGTTGCCGGTGTAGCTGAAGTAGTGTTCTTTACCCTGATCGATCCGCAGGAACTCTACTTGTTCGGAGAACCTGTGCATTTGTCGAGAACGGCCACCTACTCGATTGGTTTCTTCGCTTTCTGGGCTGTTTGCGCAGCTTCCAGTCTTTTTACGGTTTTTATCCAGCGCAGTCCGGTTTTCACTCAACGATAGACCAGTACCGGGGTCTTGGAGTGAGTCAGCACTTTTTGAGTTTCACTGCCCAATAACAGCCCGCCAAACCCCCGCCGGCCGTGCGATGCCATGAATATCAGGTCACAACCCGCTGCAGTTGCAGCCTCGATAATCGCTTCATAGGGAATATCACTGACGACGCTCAGTGTTGCATTAGCTACACCCGCCATCTTGGCTTCCTGAGCGGCAATCCCCAGAATCTCCTCGGCCTGCTTATCCGCCATCTGGGAAAACTTCTCCGGCGTACTCGGATCGATCAATGCGCCCTCACCGTAAAAAGCCACGGGATAACCCGGCTTGGCGTAGAAGAAAGTGATCTTGGCGTTTGCTTCCTTGGCAAAAGTCACTGCGCGCTTGATGGTGTCGCCCGATAGCGCCGAGCCGTCGGTAGGAACCAGGATATGCTTAAACATGACAAGCCCCTCGTGAATAAGAATCTATATTTCGATTATAGGAAAGACTAACGGGGCTTGCTTGACCAGGATCAATGCCCCAAAGCTAACGTCAAGCATCATCTCGCCATCATGCGAATCACTTTTTACGGCGCAGCAAGAGAAGTCACCGGTTCCTGTTACCTGGTCGAAGCTGCTACAGGCGCTTCCGGGAAGCCGCGTTTTCTCGTCGATTGCGGGATGTTTCAGGGTGGACGCGAATCTTATCGGAAGAATCTCGCTGCACTCGGTTTCGGCGTGCGGCAGCTTGATTTCGTTATTCTGACCCACGCTCATCTTGACCACTCCGGTTTGCTGCCGCGACTCACCGCCCTTGGCTACCATGGGCCGATATATGTCACACCGGCGACCGCCGACCTGTTGCAAGTGATGCTGCTTGATTCGGCTCACATTCAAGAAAAAGAGGCCGAGTGGGAAAACCGTCATTTCCACGGTCGTCACTCACGCCGGGGCTGGGAAAGAGCACCGCTGTACACTGTGGTGCAGGCGCAGGCTTGTCTGCGCCAGTTGCAGACGATCGACTACGCTGTTGAGTTCTCTCCGCATGCAGCGATACGTTGCCGATTCCGTGATGCCGGACATATTCTTGGCTCGGCGATACTTGAAATAGGGCTAGAAGAGCAAGAGCGAACGCGTGTCAAGACCAGGAAACTGGTCTTCTCAGGAGACCTTGGCCAGCCGGGACGGCCGGTGTTGCGCGATCCCGAAATAGTTCGCGAGGCCGATGTGTTGCTGATCGAATCGACATACGGCAACCGGTTGCACAAGTCACTTGCCGCCACTGAGGATGAACTGGTGGAAGCGTTCGAAGCCACACTCTTGAGAAAGGGCGGCAATGTCATCATGCCGGCCTTTTCGGTGGGTCGCACCCAGGAAGTGTTGTTCGTACTCACCGATCTGGTGCGTCGCGGACGTTTGCCACCTCTGGAAATCTACGTTGATTCGCCGATGGCGGTATCGGCGACCGAACTGACCATGAGGCATCGTGACCTGCTCGATGATGAAACGCGCGCCTTGATAACCTGGCAGCGCCAACATCCGGAGCGCCCGCGCATTCATTATGTTCGCGACGTGGAAGCGTCGATGGCCTTGAACCAGATCAGAGGTGGCGCTGTGATTATTTCGGCGAGCGGCATGTGCGACGCCGGTCGAATCAAATATCACTTGCAGCACAACTTGTCACGGCGTGAATGCTCGGTGCTGATCACCGGTTTTCAGGCTGCCGGAACGCTCGGCCGGCGCCTTGTCGAGGGCGCCCGTAGCGTGCGCCTGTTCGGTGAGGAAGTGGCAGTGCGTGCCGACATCTATACCATTGGCGGCTTGTCCGCGCATGCCGATCGGGATGCTTTGGTGAGTTGGCTGAGAAATTTTACTAAACCTCCGCAGCACTGTTTTGTCGTGCATGGCGAAGCCGATACTGCCGCCACTTTTGCCAGCACACTGCGTGAATCCCTGCATTGGCAGAAAGTGGTCGTGCCTCAATACGAAGAGTCCTTCGACATAACTTGAGCCACATTCAGGGAGCTTCAAATGAGCGCCATCAAAAGCAAACATCCGAAAACCCCACTTACGCCTCAAGCAACCTGGAGTGCCATGAATCAGGCGTTGGAAGCCAATGTCGACCCGATGGGCATGGCCACGCCGCTGCTGCATGCGCAATTGGCCTGGCTGTCCCATCCCCAGGAACTGGCCGAAGAGCTGGGCAGGTTCTCCACGAACTTGATGATGCTGCAATGGCATTCGTGGCAACGTGCACTGGGCATTCAAAGCGAAGATCTGGTCAAGCCACACCAGGACGACACGCGCTTTAGCGATCCGCAGTGGCAGGATACCGCCAGTTGGGATATCGCCAAGGAGTGGTACCTGCTATTTACCCATCAGATGCAGGACATGCTCTATAAAACCCCAGGGTTATCGAGTAAAGATCGCCGCCGTGCCGCATTCTGGTGGCGCAAATGGCTCAACGCCATGGCGCCCACCAATTTCCTGTGGACCAATCCGGTGGCCATCCGCAAGGCGGTCGAGAGCAATGGCGAGAGCCTGGTTCGCGGCATGCGGAATTTCCTGGCCGATCTCAAAGCCGGTTCGGTGCGCATGACCAATCCCGACGATTTCATGGTCGGGGTGAATCTCGCCACAACGCCGGGTAAGGTGGTATTCAGAAATCGTCTGCTTGAAGTGCTGCATTACTCGCCAAGCGTGGAGAAGAATTACGAAAAGCCGATCGTCATTGTCACACCATGGATCAACAAATATTACGTGCTCGATCTCAATCCAAAAAAGAGCATGGTCAAGTTCCTGCTCGATCAGGGCTATTCCGTTTTCATCACCAGCTGGAAAAATCCGGATGAGGGCATGCGCGACGTCAGCTTCGCCGATTACATCACTGAAGGGATCGGCGCCATCGTTGAAACCGCCTGCGCCATCAGCGGCGCCAAGCAGGTGCAGGCAGTCGGTTACTGCATCGGCGGTGCCGCGCTAGCCACCTACATGGCTTGGGCCAATCGCCACTACCCGGTCGGGAAAGTACCCGTCGCAAGCCTGACTTTGTTTACCACCCTGGTCGATTACCACAAGCCGGGCGACATCGAAGTGTTTCTCGATGAAAACAGCTTCAAATGGCTGTCGAAGAATATGGCCGAGAAAGGGTTCCTGGACGGCAAGGAAATGGCCAGCGCCTTTCGTTTGCTGCGTTCCAACAGCCTGATCTGGCATTATGTGGTACACGGTTACCTGTACGGAGAAACGCCGCCGCCATTCGACGTGCTGTTCTGGAACATGGACACCACGCGCATGCCGGCGGCGATGCATCAGTGGTATCTGCGCGAGTTTTATCTCGACAACAAACTGATTAAGAAAGACGCCCTGACGGTCGCCGGCGAGAAAATTGATCTGGAAAGGATAGTCCAACCGATCTATGCGGTCGGCGCCGAGGACGATCATGTCGCGCCCTGGCTACAGACCTTTCGCATCAACAACCTGGTTTCCGGGCCAAAGCGCTATGTGCTTTCCAGTTCCGGCCACATTTTGGGCATTGTCAATCCGGTGGTGAAGCCGCCCAAGCGGGAATTCTGGGTAGCTGACGCCGAACGCCACGATTCCCCGGAAAGTTGGCGCGAACGAGCGGAGCATTATGCCGGCAGCTGGTGGGAAGACTGGATGGCTTGGCTCAAGCCCCAGTCCGGAAGACTGGTGAAATCCGGCCCGGTCGCCACCAGCGAGTACCCGGCGCTTGCCGATGCACCGGGAAGCTATGTCCTGGAAACTTGATCCGGAAAATCTTGATGGCCGTCAAGGTGATGTCTACGTCGATTCATAAAAATAGCCTCACTTTCTTTTTGGGACAGAACGCCATGCCAACGATCAGTCAAACCCTGCCGGCGCATCACAAGCACTGCGACGACCTTTTTTCCGCGGCCGAGGAAGCAGCTCAGCGCGGCCAATGGAAAACTTGCAGCGAAGCCACTGGTCGGTATATGCAAACCATGCTGGCGCATTTCGACGCCGAAGAATCCTTGTTGTTCCCGGCCTTCGAGAACGCTACCGGCATGACCAGTGGTCCCACCCAAATGATGCGGATCGAACATGACCAGATGCGCAATCTGCTCGGACAACTTGAAGTCGCGCAGAAGGCGCAGGATGCGGATACGTTCTCCGGCGTTGCCGAAACCCTGCTGATCCTGATGCAGCAGCACAATATGAAGGAAGAGAATATTCTCTACCCAATGTGCGATCAGACGCTGGGCGCGCAAGTGGAACAGTTGTCCGCGCAACTCAGCGCACGCTTGGCAGAAGCATAATGGCCGAGCCACGCGTGATCGATGGCCGCGAGCTGGAACCGCCCGAGCCACTAGAACTGACCTTGATGGCGCTGGAGCAGATGGGACCGGGCGAAGAGTTGATCTTGCTTGTGTATTGCGAGCCCGTGCCGCTGTATTCGGTGCTTGACCGCAATGGCTATCGCCACAGCAGCAAGATGCGCGAGGATGGAACCAACGAGATAAGCATAACCAAGCCATAACCTGAATTTCCAGCTTATCGCGGTTAACTTTAAGCTCGAAACTGCCGATTTCCATGCTACCCATTCTGTCCTTCGAGCAGGCGCCGCCGATCTCGGTGCCATACCGCTTCTTCCTGACCGCGCCGCTGTTCGGCATCGTCGCCGGGCTAATCCTGACCTGGTACGGACCGGCGGCGCTGTTGTCGCGCTGGTCGTCTGGCGCTTTGGCGATGACGCATTTGATCGTCGTCGATTTTATGCTGCAAGCCATGTGCGGCGCACTGCTGCAATTCGTCGCAGTGGTGGCCGGCGCCAACATCTGGCGGCCACGGCTAGTAGCGACGGTGGTGCATCCCCTGATCACCACCGGAGCGGTGCTTCTGGCTTCGGCTTTTGTTCTGGAATGGCCACCGCTGTTCCTGATGGCCGCCGCAACCTTTGCGATCTCCCTCGGTTTTTTCCTGACCGTCATGGCATTCGCCTTGCTGCTCACCCCGGCGCGCGGCATGACTATCCACGTCTTGCGCCTGGCTATATTTGGCCTGTTGGTCACCTTGGTGCTGGGTGTGATCCTGGCTTGTGTCCTGGGTTTGCAGCAGACCGGATTTCCGTTGCTGATGTTCGTCAATGTACATGTCGCCTGGGGGCTGGGAGGATGGGCGTTGATGCTGGTGATCGGCGTTTCTTTCCTGGTCGTGCCGATGTTTCAACTGACTCCGGCTTATCCAGTCTGGCTGACGCGCGTCTTGCCATTGGGATTGTTGCTGGTGTTAAGCGTGTGGTCCATGCATCTGATCGCGGCGAATGGTGAGGCGCAGGCATGGCAGTCCGCCGTGGGGTTCGCGGGAATGTTGTTGGCCGGGCTGTACGCCATCACGACACTCTGGTTGCAGTTGCGGCGGCGGCGACGCCTAACCGATGTCACCTTCTTTTACTGGCGTGTCGCCATGCTGGCGTTACTGGGTTATGCGCTTTCCTGGGGATTATTCGCGGCCCTGCCGCAACTCGGTAGCCACCCACGCGCGCCGCTCTGGCTTGGGGTCCTGATACTGCCAGGAGTATTCCTGTCGATCATCATCGGGATGCTCTACAAGATCATGCCATTCCTCAACTGGCTGCATTTGCAGCGGATAGTCAGCGCTAAAACACCACCGCCCAACATGAAGCAGATGATTCCCGAGAAGGCGATGCGCGGTCAGATGACAATGCATTTCGCCGCCTTGGCGCTGCTCCTTGCGGCTGTGTTGTGGCCGCCGCTGGCGCCCGCGGCCGGAATGGTTTTTGCGGCTTCCTGTATTTGGCTGGAGTGGAACCTGATCGGCGCCGTGCGTATCTACAAACGTTTCAAAGTTCAAATTCTCGCAGACGCCGCAAGTCGTGAATCGTAATTCGCTTGCCATGCACCGTGATGAGCTGCGCTTCGGCAAGATCACGAAAAATCCGCGAGAGGGTTTCTGGGGTTAGATTCAGGCGTGAGGCGATCACCTGTTTGGAGGTAGGGAGAGTGGTTGTCTTCTCCCCGTCACCCGGATTTTCATATTCGTAAAGCTGCAACAGGTAGCCGATTACGCGCTGGGTGCTGGAGTGCAGTGAGTAAGATTCGACATCATCCATCAGCGCGTGCAGGCGCTGCGACAAGCCGGCTAGCATGCGGCGGGCGAACGAAGTGTCGCGCTCCAGAAGATCGACCATGGCGCTTCTGGATATCTGCAGGAGTAGCGAATCGGTAAGTGATTCGGCGAAAACCGGATAGGGACGGTCCAGAAACATCAGCGCTTCGCCGAAGCTCTGCCTGGGACCGATGATGTTAACCACTTTTTCATTGCCCTGGCTGGAGGGAAAGGCAAGTTTAATCTGGCCGAATACGATGACAAAGAGGCCCTGCGGCGGATCTCCTTTCTGAAACAGCATTTCGCCCTTGGCCAAACGCTTCTCGCGCGTGCCAGCGGCAACATGGCCGAGTTGCTCAGGCGACAGTTCGAGAAATAGGGGCAAGCGCGCGAGAATTTGCGGGATGTCTAATGCTCGCTCTTGGTTCTGGAGTACCAGTGCCCGATTCTGGGTCTGGGGTACGAGGTGCTCGTTATTTTCGGGGTGCATGGTGTCGGTTCATGCCGACTCTATCCGGAGGCGGACACACTTCCGTAGGTGGCTTAGTTCGGCTGATGGTTGAGCAACTGCTTCAAACCGGCGTGATTAAGAATGACGATGTGTTTCTGCTGAACGCTGATCAGTCCGTCTTCCTGGAAGTGGGAGAAGGCTCGGCTGACGGTTTCGAGTTTCAGCCCCAGGTAGGATCCAATCTCGTCGCGCGTCATGCGCAGATGAAACTCGGCGGGCGAATAACCGCGCGCGGTAAACCGCTGCGAAAGGTTAAGCAGGAAGGCTGCCAGTCGCTCCTCCGCACGCATGGTGCCGAGCAGCATCATGACGCCATGATCGCGGACAATCTCGCGGCTCATCACTTTATGGAAGTGGTGTTGCAAGGTCTCGATTTCGCGGGAAAGTTGTTCGAGTTGGGAAAAAGGAATGACACAAACTTCGCTGTCTTCCAAGGCGACCGCATTACAAGTGTGGGTTTCACCGCTGATGCCATCCATACCGAGGATTTCTCCGGCCATCTGGAAGCCGGTCACCTGGTTTCGACCATCTTCGAGCAACACGTCGGTCTTGAAAAAGCCGCTTCTGATGGCATAGATTGCCTCGAAGTCCTCGCCGGCGTGGTAGAGGTTCTGCTGACGCTTGATGCGCCGCCGCGCACCTACGGCGCTGTCGAGTTGCTCGATCTCGGGTTCCGATAAACCATAAGGCAGACAAAGCTCGCGCAGGTTGCACTGCGAGCAAGCCGCCTTGAGAGTGGTTAACGTCAATGGAATGATATGTTTCTCGGGTTTGTGCACTTCGGAATCAGCCATGGGCAGCTGTTTGATCTGTGTCAATGCGAATTGTACATGGTTACGGCATCTTAGCGCTTGGTGCGCTGGCCGCCAGGCTTTATTGTCCCTATTGTTGCAGATGCTTACAACTTACCAAGAGCTGATCTTTGATCCGCAACTGATTCGCCGCTTCGACGTCAATGGCCCGCGGTATACGTCCTATCCCACGGCGGATCGCTTCGTCGAAGCCTTCGATGCGGAAGACTATCGCATGTGGCTCGGTCGACGCACCATAGGGGGAATCAGCCGGCCCTTGTCATTATACTTCCATATCCCGTTCTGCAATACCATCTGCTATTACTGTGCCTGCAACAAGATCATCACCAAGGATCACGGCCGTTCCGCCAAGTACCTGAAGTATCTTGGCAAGGAATTGGCGATGCAGGCAGAAGCGCTGGAAGGGTCGCATGAGGTGGTGCAATTGCACTGGGGTGGCGGCACCCCGACCTTCCTTTCGCAGGAAGAAATGCGCCGGCTGATGGACATGACCCGCGAACATTTTCACCTGATACCGAATGGCGAATACTCAATCGAGGTTGATCCGCGCAAGGTCGATGCCGGGACGGTTGCCCTGCTCGGCGAGCTCGGCTTCAATCGCATGAGTATCGGTGTGCAGGACTTCGATCCGGCCGTACAGCAGGCTGTCAATCGCATCCAGAGTCTCGAAGAAACAAAACTGGTGATCGAGGCGGCGCGAACCAATGATTTCAAGTCGGTGAGCGTGGACTTGATCTACGGCTTGCCCAAGCAGAATGTCATCAGCTTCAATCGAACCCTGGAAGAAGTCATCCGGCTTTCGCCCGACCGCCTGTCGATCTACAACTACGCGCACCTGCCCGGTTTGGCCAAGCCGCAACGGCGCATCAATGAAAGCGACTTGCCCACATCGGACGCCAAACTACAAATTTTGCAATTGGCGATCCGCCGCCTGACTAACGCTGGCTATGTGTTCATCGGCATGGATCACTTCGCCAAGCCCGACGACGAACTCGCGGTAGCACAGCGCCAAGGCCGCCTGCACCGCAATTTCCAGGGTTACTCGACGCATGCCGAGGCCGACTTGATGGCGTTCGGCGTGTCCTCCATCAGCAAGGTCGGGCCGACCTACTGCCAGAACGTCAAGACCATCGACGAGTATTACGACTATCTCGACCGTGGCATTCTGCCGGTGGTGCGCGGCATTGAACTGAATGCCGACGACCTGCTGCGGCGCTCGATCATCCAGGCCCTGATGTGCCATTTCGTGTTATCGATCGAGTCGATCGAGATTGCCCATCTGATTGACTTCAAGTCCTACTTCGCCACCGAACTCTCGGCCCTGCGAGAGATGGAGCAAGCCGGCCTGCTCAAGATCGACAAGCAATGGATCAGCGTCGAGCCACGCGGCCGCATGCTGGTGCGCAATATCGCCATGGTCTTCGACCGATACTTGCGGATCGACCATGAACGCACGAGATATTCAAAAGTCATTTAAAGACCTGGGGTAAATCCCCTCACACACCCCAAATGCCCGATACCGGCTACTTCGCCGTGTTTCTGATCGGCCTGCTCGGCGGCACGCATTGCATCGCCATGTGCGGCGGCATCGTCAGCGCAATCAGTATACAACTGCCGCAGCAGAAGCCTGCCTGGACGCTGCATCTGGCCTACAACCTGGGCCGCATCACCAGCTATGCCATGGCCGGCGCGGCGATGGGAGCGTTGGGCAATCTCGGCTTGATGCTCAACCACCTGTTGCCGGTGCAGATGGGTTTGTATATCTCCGCCAACCTGATGCTGGTGGCATTAGGACTATATCTCACCGGCTGGACGCAAGCGCTGGCCTTCAGCGAACGTATCGGCCAGCAGTTGTGGGCCAGGGTACAGCCGCTGACGCGGCGCTTCCTGCCGGCGCGCTCGGTAGCGCAGGCCTTGCCGCTGGGCATGCTGTGGGGCTGGCTGCCCTGCGGCATGGTGTATAGCGTGCTGGCGATGGCCATAGTGGCGGGCAGCGCGACCCGCGGCGCCGGCTTGATGCTGGCCTTCGGCCTGGGAACGCTGCCCAGTTTGTTGTTGGTCGGGTTGGTGCTGACGCGCTGGCGCGAGGTCATTCGGGCCAGGGCCGTGCGTCTGGTTTCCGGCCTGCTGGTGCTTGGCTTCGGCGTATTCGGCTTGTTCAACGCAACCACCCTGGGCGGCCGACTCTGGCAAGGCGTGGTGTGCCATGTGTAGAATGAGAACCTGCTAAACAGGCCCTAACCATGAAAATTCTGCTCGCTGTCGATGGTTCCGAGATATCGCTGAACGCGGTGCATAGCCTGATCGATCATGTCAGATGGTTTGCCGACAAGCCGCAACTGCATCTGCTCACCGTCCATCCGCCGATTCCCATCGGTCTCGCCACGCAGCATGTGGGCCATGCTGCACTGGAACGCTATTACCGCGAGGAAGGGGAAGCGTCACTGGCGCCGGCACGCCAACTGCTGGATGCTGCGGGCTTGCCGCATACCCCGCATATCCATGTCGGCGAGCCGGCGGCGATCATCGTCAAGGTGGCACAAGAGCTTGGCTGCGAGCTGATCTGCATGGGCAGCCACGGCCACGGCGCCCTGCAAAACGCCATCCTCGGTTCGGTGGCGACGCGGGTGCTGCATCTCGCGCGGATATCGGTGCTGGTTGCAAAGTAAGCCGGTCTCGATCGGGCCAATTGTTTGAACTGCTCAAGGAATAGCATCTTCCCGGCCGCAAGCCAAGGGCACGGTCGTCGTCGCGGCGTTCGAAAAATCGCTGGCGTCCGCGCCCTTGGCCTGCTGTATTGGGTGCTGACTGACAGTCGCAAACCGACCCGTGTTGGCTTATCGAATGGACTCAATTTGTATTACCGTCTTATCACTGGTTCTTATATCATTCGCAGAGCATCCCAATATGACGTAAGTTGGTTTATCAATGACCGAAAACCAGAACCCCGAACAGAAAGCCCGCGATCACATTGACGCGTTGCTCAGGCAGGCGGGCTGGGTTGTTCAGCACGCCAAGAAGATCGACCTGAATGCCGGGCAGGGGCAGGCGGTACGCGAATATCAGACCGATGTCGGCCCGGCAGACTATGTGCTGTTCGTGGATAAAAAAACGGTGGGCGTAATCGAGGCCAAGCGCGAGGAACAAGGTCACAAAATCACCGAAGTCGAATCCCAGACCGAAGGCTATGCTGCCGCCAGGCTGAAGTGGGTCAACAACAAGCAGCCGTTGCCTTTCCTCTACGAGAGTACCGGCGTCATCACCCGCTTCACCGATGCGCGCGACCCCAGGCCGCGTTCGCGCGAGGTGTTCAATTTTCACCGTCCCGAAACACTCAAGGAATGGCTGGCTCAAGGCGCCAGCCTGCGCGAACGCTTGCAGCACTTACCCATACTCAATCCGAATCATCTGCCCGCCAGGGAATTGCGTCTGCGCGATTGCCAGGAAATCGCCATCACCAATCTTGAGGCTTCGTTCAAGGCGGATCGACCGCGTGCCCTGATCCAGATGGCGACCGGCGCGGGCAAGACCTACACCGCCATCACCGCCATCTACCGCCTGCTCAAGTACGCGAATGCAAAGCGCATCCTGTTTCTGGTGGATACCAAAAACCTAGGAGAACAGGCCGAGCAGGAAATGATGTCCTTCGTGCCGCTCGACGATAACCGCAAGTTCACCGAGATTTACACGACCCAACGCCTGAAGTCTTCGTTCATCGCCAAGGATAGTCTAGTCTGCATCAGCACTATCCAGCGGCTGTATTCCATCCTCAAAGACACGCCACTCGATGATGCCGCCGAAGAGATCAACCCGGCCGAACTGGCGCTGCCCAAAGCGCCGATGCCGGTGGTCTATAGCGAAAAAGTTCCGCCGGAATTTTTCGATTTCATCTTCATCGACGAATGCCACCGCTCCATCTACAACCTGTGGCAACAGGTGATCGACTATTTCGATGCCAGCCTGATCGGCCTCACCGCCACGCCGGACAACCGCACCTACGGCTTCTTCAAGAAGAACGTGGTCAGCGA
>JAQTOA010000012.1 GCA_028713555.1 Sterolibacterium sp.
CCGCTACGGTGCGGCATGCGGTGATCAGGTCGTCGACGATGCGCTCGTCCACATTCAGATCACCTTCATACTCGCCCAAGTTGCGGATGTCGTGGCATTTTGCCAAGACACGCCACACCTCCGGTCCCAGCCCGAGAGTATGCGGCAGCAACTGAAACACGATATAACGGTTCCCCGAGCGGTAGCCTTGCCGGCGCAAGGCCGCCAGACACAACGCATGGGCGGCGTTGTAGGCGAGGTCGAAGCGGCCTTCCAGAGAAAGCGTTGCGTTGGTCGCATCCTTGAGCCGCGTCAACCCTGAACGGTGCAGCCCCGCAAACTCCTTCGCGTCGGGCAGTTCCGCTTTCAACGGCTTCCCTGGACCGCTCAGGTTCTCAAACGGTGAGGTCATTTTCATTGCCAATCAGCCAGAGTTTCGGCTGCGCCAGCACGCGCGTGACGAAGGAATTGTCCTCGGAGATGCGCTTGGCGAGTTCCTTACGAGAATGAATAGTCGGATTGACTGGGCGGCCAAGCTGCACGCTCACCGCTTCCAGCATGCCAAAGACATCGGCATAAGTAAGCTTGTCGCTGATCAGCATCAGGTCGATGTCGCTCGCTGCGGTATCTTGTCGCTTGGCGACCGAGCCATAGACAAAGGCGGCCTTTATCTTCTTCGCCAAAGGCGCCAGCGCCTCACGCAAGGGCTCGGCCAGGCCGACTGTCTTCTGCGCGATGCCGCACAATTCGGTGAAGATCGGCGAATCGGGGTTGGCCCGATAATGCTTCTGGTTGCCGAGCGGATGCACCGTCACCAGGCCGCTCTGTGCCAGCCGCGCCAGTTCACGCTGCACCGCGCCCGAACCGCCGCCAGTGAGGCCGATCAGTTCGGTAGCGTAGAAACTGCGCGCGGGTTGACCGAAAACCAAACCGAGCACACGCTGCTGCGTGCCCGAGAATAAGGCATCGGCGAGGCTGGTTTGCTTGGTTGGCGCTTTGGACTTTGTACCCATTTTGGGCATATTAATGCCCATATTGGGCATTGTCAATATTCTCAAGAGCGCACGAAAGCCAGCAAAGAACCGTAGTCTTTTCGGCCGGCGGCGCGCAAGGCGGTGAGATAGGGTTGCCGAGCCTCGCCTTCGGCAATCAAATTGCCCGCACCCCAGGTAAAGCGCGGCGCACCATGCTGCCCCAATAGCAGATCGGCAAGCGTGCGCGACAGTCGGCCATTGCCGTTGGCGAATGGATGGATCGCCACCAGCCGATGGCTGAAGTGCGCGGCGATCTTGTCGAGTGGATAGCTCGCGTGGGCAAGCTGCGCCTTCACGTCCTCGCACAGATCATGCAGGTCCGGCTGGATGCGCACCGGATCAACGCCGATATTCTTTTCGGTGGTGCGGAACTTTCCCGCCCAGCGCCAGGTGTTGCGCGAACATGTGCTTGTGCGGGCGGCAAACGAATGCGCTCGTCAGCAAGTCCGCGTGACGACGACCGAAGGCCCATTGCTCGCCTTCAAGAATGTTCACCATTTCCCACTCGTTCAACTGGCCGTGATTGGCGATGTGCGCAGGGATCAGCCCGGCCGCCTCGTCGGGATCAAGCGGCGTGGCGCCAGGTGGATAGTCGAGGTTCATTGCCACAGCTTGCGCGGACTGCCATTCAGCAGGGTATCAGCCAGCAGCTTGCGCTGCCGCTCGCGCTCCGGCGCGGCAACACCTTGGGCTTCGAGTTTCATGGAATGATCAGCCGGCTGGAGCTGCGCCTCGGCTAGTTCAAGGGCGCGACGCTCGCGCAGCCCGTCAAGCGAACCGCCTTCGGGCACCAGCGCGTAAACCATGCGGCAGCCCATCGCCCGCGCCAGACGGTCCAGGCTTTCCAGGGTGATACGGCGCTCCATCTCTGCGCGCTCGAAATCCTGTACCGACTGCCGGCTGATGCCGGCGCGCATACACTTGGCTCGTTCGCCAAGAACTTTGGTAAGGCCTTGGGTTCCAGCACCCACAAATCCTTGCGGCTAGCCCGGCTGTCTTCGATGTACCAACCCGGAAAAAGAATCACAGGCCGCACGGACAGAGTCTTCCCGGTACTTTCCGCCAGCAAGCGTTGCAGCCAACTGGCCTGCGCCTTGGCCTGAATCACCGGATTGCGGTCGGGCTCTCGGCCTGCCGCCAGCAAGGTCTCACCATCGAAGGTGATTTTCGGACTCCCTTGGCGCGGTTTGCTCCAAGTCTTGGTTTCGATAGTGAATACACCGCCCGGACCGATGATGACGTGATCCACGTTGAAGCCTTCTCCCTGAACGTCATGGAAGACCTGATAGCCCTGTTCGCGCAACCGCTCCAGGAATTGCCCTACGGCCTTTTCACCTTCTTCGGCCTGGCGCAGTGCGCCCAATTTCGGCCCAGTACGCACCACGCGGAAGGCGGCATAAGCTATGGCTGCCAGTGCAAAAAATGAATTTATAAAAGGGCTGGGGCGGCGAGGATAGAAATACGACCACCACTCCAGAGCCGCCATCAGAGTTAAAAATAGTGCAAGGAAAATCGGGCTAAGAACTTTGTCATAAGCGAGATCGAATCTCTGTTTGGACACCGACTGCCCGGGATTCCTCAGCGGCTTGTCTTTGAGGGGAGAGCGATTCTTCATCATGGGCAGGTTCCTGTTGGATTCAAAGTTCGCCGCGAAAAGCGCGGTCGAGGAAAGCGAGCAGCAGTGCGTCGAGTTCCGCGGCGGATTGGCGTTTCTCGGAGAATGACAAGGATGAATATCATTTTTGAACTTCGTCGAGAAAGCGCGAACGCAACAGCACGTTCTCGCGGTGAAATTCAAGGTAGTGACGCTGCCCCATTGAGAAGCCACCGACATTGGTCTTCCGCGATGAACTTAGACCCATGCGGGCGAGTGAATCCGCGTGAGCCACTGGTGAGATCAGCACATTTCCGTTGTCCTCAAATCCGATGAATCCGCGATCAAAAAGATGATCCACATTTGGGGTTAAGAGAAGACCATTCTCACCGTCCAAACGCTCATCGTTAGTGGCATCACGCCACGGCTTACAGTGGCTGGCGCGCAGATGCTCTTCACGTGTCACCCCAGTGATACGGCAAGCGCGTTCGATCTGCATTACACGCTGCTTGAACAGGCCTTGACCGCGACGCGCCAGCACGACCGCTTGCCGCGTTGTCTCAGGGACATGGGTGTCTGTTCGAAGTCGATTCATCTCATGCTCTTCCCACTCAATCAGGCCAATCGCTGGTTGTAACGAAAGCTCCTCTGCGACACGATGGCCAAGGATCAAGTTGCGTGCTTCCGCTCCTATGAGATCGGCAAGCGCACCTGCAAACGGCTCTGACAACTGGGTGAGGTACACGCTTTGCAAGCCATTACCAGACGGTAGTAGTGGCGCATAGCGCTCAGGTAGTAGCGGCACCAGCACAGGCATGTGCTCCGATGGTCGCAACGGTAAACGAAGTTCGGTAAATCGAACATCCACACGCCAACCGATTTTGTCCCAGTAAGCCCCTGCTTGACCGAATTCAAGCGGCTTCGGTGCTTCATATGCGTGAGAACTTACTATGCCAATAGCCTTTATTTGGGTGCCTGCAAATGAAAATACT
This sequence comes from Sterolibacterium sp., assembly GCA_028713555.1. GTDB lineage: Bacteria > Pseudomonadota > Gammaproteobacteria > Burkholderiales > Rhodocyclaceae > JACRAR01. Next base: position 3,600 of record JAQTOA010000012.1, read on the forward strand.
GCATCGCCCGGAGTTACTCCGCGCATGAAGTCGTAAAAAGGATTGCGATTGCCGTTGGCCTTGCGTTTTGGCGACCAAAGATAACCGCCCGGCACCTCGTGTCGATAGGTCTGGTTCTGATTGACCCACCAGTAGCGCATACTGCTCAATCCGTTGGAAAAGGATGTGACGATGGAGTTAAGTCATCACGTCTGCGAACTCGTAGCGTGGTCATTTGCCGTCAGCATGAATTTTCCGGCAACCTCTCAAAACATATTGTTATGGCGATGAATTCTACACGTGCAAATATAAGCCATGCAGATTGTGCTAGCTGAGGAAAAGTCCTTGCATCGTGGCAGTGTAAAATCCCCGCATGCCCGCCCTCCTCTCCACCCTGCGCCAGCGCCTCGACGCCTACGAGCGCCTGATGCGGCTCGACAAGCCGATCGGCACGCTGCTCTTGCTGTGGCCGACGCTGTGGGCGTTGTGGATCGCCAGCGCGGGGCGGCCGCGGCCGCTGCTGGTGTGGATTTTCGCGCTGGGCACTTTGCTGATGCGCTCGGCGGGGGTGGTGGTCAACGATTATGCCGACCGCAATTTCGATCCGCATGTCGAGCGCACGAAAAACAGGCCGCTGGCTTCCGGCGAAGTGTCGGGGCGCGAGGCGCTGATCCTGGCCGCCGTGCTGGCGCTGCTGGCCTTCCTGCTGATCCTGCCGCTCAACACCCTAGTGTGGCAGCTCTCGCTGGTGGCGCTGTTCCTCGCCGTCAGCTATCCCTTTACCAAGCGCTTCTTCGCCATTCCGCAGGCTTATCTGGGCATCGCCTTCGGCTTCGGCATCCCGATGGCCTTTGCCGCGCAGCTCAACACGGTGCCGACCCTGGCCTGGGTGATGTTGGCGGCGAACATCTTCTGGGCGATCGGCTACGACACCTGCTACGCGCTGGTGGATCGCGAGGACGACCTCAAGATCGGCATCAAGACTTCCGCCATCACCTTCGGTCGCTTCGACGTGGCTGCCGTGATGCTGTGCTACGCGATGACTTTGGCAATCCTGGCCTGGGTCGGCGCGCAGGCGGGACGCGGCATGTATTTTTATGCCGGGTTGGTCGTGGCGGCGGGCATGATGGCGTGGCATTATGTCCTGATCAAGGATCGCGAGCGCATGCGCTGCTTCAAGGCTTTCATGCACAACAACTGGGTCGGCGCGGCGATCTTCTGTGGCCTCGCCATCGATTATTACCTGCATCCATTCCCCATCCACTCATGAAATATCAAGACCTGCGCGACTTCATCACCCAGCTCGAAGGCCTCGGCGAATTGAAGCGCGTGGCCGTCGAGGTCGATCCGAAATTCGAGATGACCGAGATCTGCGACCGCGTGCTGCGCGCCGGCGGTCCGGCGATCCTCTTCGAAAACGTCAAGGGCTCGACGATTCCGGTGCTCGGCAACCTGTTCGGCACGGTGCGGCGCGTGGCGCTGGGCATGGGCCGGGAAGACGATGCGCTGACCGCCCTGCGCGAGGTGGGCGAGCTGCTGGCCTATCTCAAGGAACCCGAGCCGCCCAAGGGATTCAAGGATGCCTGGGAAAAGCTACCGGTGTTGAAGCAGGTGCTCAACATGGCGCCTAAGGTGCTCTCCTCCGCGCCCTGCCAGGAAATCGTCTGGGAGGGCAAGGATGTCGATCTGGCCCGCCTGCCGATCCAGACCTGCTGGCCGAATGATGCGGCACCGCTGATCACCTGGGGGCTGACGGTGACGCGCGGTCCGAACAAAACCAGACAGAACCTGGGCATCTATCGGCAGCAGGTGATCGCGCCGAACAAGGTGATCATGCGCTGGCTGGCGCAGCGCGGCGGCGCGCTGGATTTTCGCGAACATTGTCAGGCTAACCCCGGCCAGCCCTTCCCGGTGGCGGTGGCGCTCGGCGCCGATCCGGCCACCATTCTCGGCGCGGTGACGCCGGTGCCGGATACGCTTTCCGAATATCAGTTCGCCGGCCTGCTGCGCGGCGCCAAGACCGAGGTGGTGAAATGCCTGGGCTGCGATTTGCAGGTGCCGGCGCACGCCGAGATCATCCTGGAGGGCGCGATCTATCCCGGCGAGACCGCGCTGGAAGGCCCTTACGGAGATCATACGGGCTACTACAACGAGAAAGCCGAGTTCCCGGTGTTTACCATCGAGCGAATCACCATGCGCCGCAATCCACTTTATCACAGCACCTACACCGGCAAGCCGCCCGACGAGCCGGCCATGCTCGGCGTGGCGCTCAACGAAGTGTTCGTGCCGCTGCTGAAGAAGCAGTTCCCCGAGATCGTCGATTTCTACCTGCCGCCCGAGGGCTGTTCCTACCGGATGGCTTTAGTGAGCATCAAGAAGCAGTATCCCGGCCACGCCAAGCGCGTGATGTTCGGCATCTGGAGCTTCCTGCGTCAATTCATGTACACCAAGTTCATCGTCGTCACCGACGACGACGTCGACATCCGCGACTGGAAGGAAGTCATCTGGGCGCTGACGACGCGCGTCGACGCGGCGCGCGACACGCTGATCGCCGAGAACACGCCGATCGACTACCTGGATTTCGCTTCGCCGGTCGCCGGCCTAGGCAGCAAGATGGGCCTCGACGCCACTAGCAAATGGCCGGGCGAAACCCAGCGCGAATGGGGCCGGCCGATTGCCATGAGCGACGAGGTCAAGCGGCGGGTGGATGCGCTGTGGGATGCGCTGGGTCTGTGACATGAGCGAACCCGAAGTCATTCCCGCAGGCGACGATCTGGATGGGCCGCGCGCCTGGTGTCATGTCATGTATGGCTTGCACGCCCTGTCGGCGGTGAGCGGCATCCTGACTTCGGCGACCATTGTCGGCGCCTTCGTTTTCGGCTGGCCTTCGATCATCGCCATTGTCATCAATTACTTTAAGCGCAATGAGGTTCGCGGCTGCTGGCTGGAGAGCCACTGGCGCTGGCAATGGCGCACCTTCTGGTTCGCGGCCCTGTGGCTGCTGGTGGCTGGGGTACTGGTGATCACCCTGATCGGCATTCCGGCGGCCATACTGGTGGTTGCATTCACCGGCTGCTGGGTGCTCTATCGCGTCATCCGGGGCTGGCTGGTGTTGCTCGACCGCAAGGCGATCGCATAAAGCAGATGGTAGCTCATGCCGGCGTGACCTGCCGCGGAAAACGCTCGCAGCACCTGCCGTAATTGGCCCACTGTCAGCGGTCTGGCGCCGGGTGCAGGCGTGTCGGCGCCGATGAAGCGCAGCCCGCGCAGGAATTCGAGCGGATCGTCCAGCGGCTCAATCAAATCCTCCTCCGCCACTTCTACAGTCAGGCCGGCCGGGAAGGCGCGTCGCAGCGCTGGCGCGTCCGGATACGCCGGCGTGGCGGCATTGACTCCCGCTTTTTCATGCGCGACACGCCATTCGGCAAAAGTGCCGGCGCCTAGCGTCGCCAGCGCAATCTGTCCGTCCGGCGCCAGTAGCGGTGCCAGCGCCGCCAGTGCCGCTGGCAGGTCGAGGAACCACTGTGTGGCAAGGCTGGCGAGGATGAGGTCGAAACCGCCGGCCGCCACCGCCGGCCGTTCGCCGTCCATGACGATGTAATGGACGGCGGGGCCGATCAGGCGCCGGCATTCGGCTGTCATCGTCATGGCGATGTCGCTGACGATCCATGTGCCGCCTAGTGCGGGTAGCAGTTCGCGGGTCAAGTGGCCAGTGCCACAGCCGATTTCCAGCACGCGCGGGTGGGCTGGCAAGGCCAGGTGCTTGACGCGCTCCGCCAAGCGCCGCGCAGCCACGCGCTGGATAGGACTGTGGGCATCGTAGTCGGCCACAGCAGAGCCGAAGCGGCCAGCAATGCGCTCTTTATGCGTCTTCAAGCCACCGCCTCGCGTATCAGCGCGGCGCATTCGTGCGGGCAGGTGAGCGGCAACAGGTGGCCGCCGTCGTCGGTCCAACGCAGGCGGTCGGCGGGTAGAGCGGCAAATGCAGCCTCGCTCATCGCGGCCGGCACGATGGCGTCGTGGCGAGCGGCGAGCGCCAAAATATTTTGGCGCTTTTCCGCCAAAGCGGCACGGCCGTCGCTGTCGGCAAGTTTTGCCAGCCCCTGCGCAAGCGGTACGGCATCATTCGGCAGTGCCGGACCGGCACCACCGCAAGCGATCTGGAAATCAGCGAGCACTGCCGCAGGTGCCGTGGCGAAGCGCTTCCTCATGCGTTCCAGCACGCGCGGCGCCACGCCCTGCGGAAAATCGGGAACTGCGGTAAAGCGCGGGAAGCCGTTGATAGCGACGAGTCTTGTCCATGACAGGTTGGCGAGCACTAGCCACCAGAGCACACCAAGCGAGTGGCCGACGGCAATGCGCGGCGCCTCGCAGGCCTCAGGCAGGGACGGATGGCCGAAGAAGCCGAGGTCGGCGACTTCGACGTCAAGATCGGCAAGCAGCGGCAGCACCTCGCGCCAGAGCGTGGCGTCGTAACCCCAACCATGGACCAGCGTGATGCGGGGGGTCATGCGCCAAGCACGCCGACAGCGTCAAGAAGCAGTTCGAAGTCGGCGTCGGAATGCGCAGAAGAGAGCGAGAAACGCAGCCGGCTGGCGCTTTCCGGCACCGTCGGCGGACGGATGGCGACGGCAAGCACTCCCCGCTCCTCCAGCCTCTTCTGCGCCGCCAGCGCGGCTTCTTCGCTGCCCAGCACGGCCGGCACAATCTGCGTCGTCGACCCGAGCGTAGAGATACCCAAGTGCGCAAGTCGCTGCCGCAATCGTTCGCCACGCACCGCGAGCAAGGCACGTTCCCTGTCCATCGTTGGGATCAGGTCGAGCGCGGCATCCACTGCGCCGCAAGCGGCGGGCGCGGGTGCCGTGCTGTAGATGATGCCGGCACAACGATTGACGAGGTAGTCGATAAGCTGACGCGATCCGGCGATGTAGGCGCCGGCGGCGCCGAAGGCCTTGCCGAGCGTGCCCATAACGACCGCGCCCGACGCGGCGCCGGCAAGACCACGGCCCTGCGGGCCGAGAACGCCCGTGGCGTGAGCTTCGTCGAGGTAGAGCACGGCACCGTGGCGACGGGCGATGGCGGCAAGCGGCGCGACATCAGCGCGGTCGCCGTCCATGCTGAAGACGGATTCGGTAATGATGAAGGCCGGTTCGCCGTTGGCATATTGAGCCAGCAGTTCTTCAAGGTGCGCAAGATCGTTGTGGCGGAAGCGGATCTGCCTGACGCCGGCGGCGGCACAGCCGGCGTGAAGGCTGGCGTGATTGAGCCGATCGGTGAAGACCAGCGCGTCACGGCCGCCAGCAAGGTCGCACAGGACCGGCAGCACGGCAGCATTGGCTTGGTAGCCGGCGTTGAAAATCAGCGCAGCTTCGGCGCCCTTGAATGCGGCAAGCCGCGCTTCGAGTTCGGCAAGCGCTTCGAGCGTGCCCGTGACCAGGCGCGAAGCGCGCGCCCCGGCGCCGAAGCGCTCCACCCACTCGATAGCGCGGGCCTTCGTCGCCGGATGCTGCGAGAGGCCGAGATAATCGTTGGAAGAAGCGTCGATCAGGCTGCGGCCATCGGCCAGCACCAGGCGCGGTCCGGGAATAGCGACGGGACGAAGACGGCGGCGACGGTGGGCACTGTCGAGCTGCGCCAGCGTGGCTTCGATGGCCTCGTCAAACCACATTGTGCTGCCCTATTGCCGAACTATTCCGCGACCGGTCGGCAACGACCCCGCAAACCGTGCCGGTCAGAAACGCAGGATCATCAGTCACAGCGCTGACGAAAGGCGCCATGACATACATGATATTGCCAAGGGAGCGCGGCCTGACGTAATCGAAATTCAGCTTGACAACAGGCATCAATCAATCTCGCCGATAAAAACGCAGAACTTCGCTGCGGTCTCCCGGACGGTGGCCTTCCCAGACTTTTCGCCAGCCGGGTGGCGACACCTTGCTGGTTGAATAGCTCTGCTCCAGGAGCATAGAGCAGGCAGTCGCAGCGGTTGTGCCGGCCCGTTGCGTGGCTATCCCCGCGAAATATTGCAGCGAGACCCGCAGGGCGCTGCCCAGGTTGCGTCCGGCGATGCACTCTCGCCCAGTTCTAGGCTCGGGGTGGCTGGGATTCTCCGAAAATTCCTGCTTGATCGAGGCGGCAACGCCTCGATAGCTCTTGCCATAGTCGATCCACGGCAGCCACAGCGCCATCAGCAGGACCCACATCAGCGTCAAACCGGCCGCCCAATTGTTGATGGCGCGCCATGGCGAGCGCGGTCTGGCGACGATCAAGACCAGCCAGGCCAAACTCAGCAGAGCGGCTAGCGCATAGGCCAGCGGCGAGAAATGAGGGACAAAACCTGGCGCCAGCTTGGCGAAATTGCGCTCAATTTGGGCAGGGATGCCGCTGATCATGGCAATGCCGCCGAGCCAGATCAAGCCGGCGACAAGGGTAAACGTCATCATGCCAAACCAGTCGAAGGCATTGGTGGCGCCACGCCGCAAGCGGCCTGCGCTGCCCGCCGCCAGCAGGATCAGCGGCACCAATAACGGCAGCGCCTGCAACGGCCTGGGTTCGCTGAGCAACAGCAAGGTCAGCAGCGCGATAAGCGTGCCAGCCAGCGGCAACACCATGGACGGCTGGCTGAGTCGTTGACGATTGAGCCACACTGCCCACACCGCCAGCGGCAATGCCGGCCAGGCAAACCAGGCGAGTAGTTCGAGATAGGAGACTGCGTGCAGCCAGCCGCTCTGATAGCGGACTCCGGCAAGGGCGAGCGACCACCACGCGTTAAGTGCATGAGGGGCTTGCCAAGCCAGCAACAGCGGCCAACTGGCACCCAGCGGAAGCGCCACGGCCACGGCGATGGCCAGGCCGCGCAAACTGCTGGCGCTACGCCAATGGGCATGGAGTGGCAAGAGCAGCGCCAGGGGCGCCAAAGTAATCAGCGCAGTCAGACCACTGGCTAGAAAACCCAGTCCAAGACCGAGCCCGACCAGCAGCCCGCCAGCTATTGCACGCCTAGGCAGCAGGGCCAAGCCGGCATAAGTGGCGGCGCTGGCGGCGAGCAATGCGACCAGCGGTTGGGTATCGTGAATCGGCACCAGCAGGCCGAGGCAACCGATGGCAATCAGCGCCGCGGCTTGCCCGCTTTCATTCTTCCCAGCCGCGCGCTGTTCGCGACGCTCGGCATATTCCATGTGATGCAGAACGCGGCCGGCGAATGCCAGCAAGCCGAGAAACAACGCCCCAAATAGCCCCGATGCCAGGCGCACGGCATCATGCAGAGGCAGAAACCAGCCGGTTAGTCTGGCGCAAATTGCGGCAACCCAGTAGTAGAGCGGCGGCATTTCCAGGAAGGACTCGCCGGCAAGCTGGGGCACCAGCCAGTTGCCGTCGCGGAGAAAACCATAGACCACGCCGAAGTGGATGGCGTCGTCATTTTTCCATGGATCGTGGCCGGTCAGTCCCGCCAGCAGGTACAACGCGCATAGCAGGGCCAGAGCCAAGCCGCTCAGCGGCACCGCCTCCGCGCCGAGCCGAAAAACGCTGGGCAGAACAGTCTTCACTGATTAGCCCTATGGCGTGCGCCCGGACAATGAAAAAAGGCAGCCGAAGCTGCCTTTGTCTGTCCGCGATTGACGTTAGGCTGAACGCTGGACAGTGCCATATTTTTGACGGAAGCGCTCCACCCGGCCGGCGGTGTCAACGATCTTCTGCTTGCCGGTGTAAAACGGATGGCATTCGGAGCAGACTTCGATGTGCAGGGGCTTGCCGCTGGTCGAGCAGGTCTTGAAGTTGTTGCCGCAACTGCAGGTCACTTCGATTTCAACGTAGTTCGGGTGGATCTTTTCTTTCATGACTTGTTCCTTGGCGAACTGCCCGTGGCGAGGTGTCGCCTGGCAGCTAATGGGGTGAATTATCCTTGATTTGCTTGAGGATTGCAATCGACCGAATTGGGCTAACCGCGCCGCATGGCGTCGAAGAACTCGGCGTTGTTCTTGGTGGCCTTGATCTTGTCGAGCAGGAATTCCATCGCTTCCATGTCGTCCATGTTGTAGAGCAGCTTGCGCAGCACCCACATTTTTTGTAGCACATCGGGCTTCAGCAGCAGTTCCTCGCGCCGCGTTCCCGAACGGTTGACGTTGATCGCCGGATAGACGCGTTTCTCGGCCATGCGGCGATCCAGGTGGATTTCCATGTTGCCGGTGCCTTTGAATTCCTCGTAGATCACGTCGTCCATGCGGCTGCCGGTGTCGATCAGCGCCGTGGCGATGATGGTCAGCGAGCCGCCTTCCTCGACATTGCGGGCGGCGCCGAAAAAGCGTTTGGGCTTTTGCAGGGCGTTGGCATCAACGCCGCCGGTCAACACCTTGCCGGAAGCCGGCACCACGGTGTTGTAGGCACGCGCCAGGCGGGTAATGGAATCGAGCAGGATCACCACATCCTTCTTGTGCTCGACCAGGCGCTTGGCCTTCTCGATGACCATTTCGGCAACCTGCACGTGGCGCGTTGCCGGTTCGTCGAAGGTCGAGGCGACCACTTCGCCTTTGACGGAACGCTGCATCTCGGTGACTTCCTCGGGGCGTTCGTCGATCAGCAGGACGATCAGCACCACGTCCGGATGGTTGACCGAGATGGCGTGGGCGATGTGCTGCATCATCACGGTCTTGCCGCTCTTCGGGCTGGACACCAACAGTCCGCGCTGGCCTTTGCCGATCGGCGCGATGATGTCGATCACGCGCGAAGTGGTGTTCTCCTCGCCGCGCATGTCGCGCTCCAATTGCATATGCTTGTTCGGGTGCAGCGGCGTGAGGTTCTCGAAGAGTATCTTGTGCTTCGAGGCTTCCGGCAATTCGCCATTGATCTTATCTACCTTGACCAGGGCGAAGTAGCGTTCGCCATCTTTCGGCGTGCGTATCTCTCCTTCGACCGTGTCACCGGTGTGCAGGTTGAAGCGGCGAATTTGCGAAGGCGAGACATAGATGTCGTCAGTGCTGGCCAGATACGAGGTATCCGGCGTGCGCAGAAAACCAAAGCCGTCGGGCAGCACTTCAAGCGCGCCGTCGCCGAAGATGTTCTCGCCCTTCTTGGCGCGGTTCTTGAGCAAGGCGAAGATCAATTCCTGCTTGCGCAGGCGGTTGGCGCCGTCGATCTCGTTGGCGATGGCCATTTCGAGTAACTGACTGACGTGGAGAACTTTTAGCTCCGATAGCTGCATAAGGTAGACCTGCTAGACGTGAAGCGGGAAGAAATAACGAATCAGGGGTGATCCAGGAAAAATCAGGGAAACAGCGAGGGCGGATTCCAGCCCGGCCGGCGCGCGTCTTTTATATATTGTTGCCGCGGACGCCGTTTGGCTGAGGCAGGACTGTAACGGGATCAGAGGTTGCTGTCAATAAATGCGGTAAGTTGGGACTTGGACAGGGCACCAACCTTGGTGGCTTCGATGTTGCCGCCCTTGAACAACATTAGCGTCGGTATGCCGCGAATGCCAAACTCGCCCGGTATCTTCTGGTTGTCATCGATGTTGAGCTTGGCCACCTTGAGCTTGCCAGAGTAATCCTTGGCAATGTCTTCCAGGATCGGCGCAATCATTTTGCACGGGCCGCACCATTCGGCCCAGTAATCGACCAGCACCGGCAGGCTGGATTCGAGCACTTCGCTCTTGAAATTGGCATCGGTGACGTGATGAATGTGCTCGCTCATGGTTTCCTCGTGAGTTTGGATTTTGCCCCAAGCGGGGGTCGAATGTGGGAATGGGAAATGCGGATTTTGAAAAGCTCTGGATGCAACAGAGAACAGAGCAGTGCATATGCTAACAAAAAAGTGCGGCGCTGGGGGAAGGGTCCGCTGACGTCACACTAGGTATCAACTTATGCATACTACAATATTCTGGGGTCTTTGTGTTTTCTCGACGGCATTGCAAGTGGATAGTCTTACATTATACTTGGACTGCTAATCCTGCTCATGGCTGAAGGGTGGTATGGTATGACCTATGTTGTGACGGAACCCTGCATAAAATGCAAATACACGGATTGTGTCGATGTTTGCCCCGTCGATTGCTTCCGCGAGGGGCCGAATTTCCTGGTGATTGATCCCGACGAGTGTATCGAGTGCACCTTGTGTGTAGCCGAGTGCCCGGTCGAAGCAATTTTTGCCGAGGATGACGTGCCCGATGACCAGAAGCAGTTCATTGCCTTGAATGCCGAACTGGCCAAGCTTTGGAAGCCTATCATCGAGCGCAAGCAGCCATCACCTGACTCGGACGCTTGGGCCAAGACCAAGAACAAGCTTGACAAGCTTGAACGCTGAGGCTCCTGCGCTCAGATGGGGGGAGATATGGAAAGAATCTGGTTAAAGAGCTATATGCCGGGCGTTCCTGCCGAAATCGACATCGACGAATTCAAGTCGCTCGGCGATCTGTTCGAAAAAAGCGTCCAGACCTTCGCTCCGCGCCCTGCCTATATCAACATGGGTAGGGCGATCAGCTATGCGGAACTTGGTCGCCTGTCGCAGCACTTTGCCGCCTACTGCCAAACGGTGCTGAACTTACCCAAGGGCACACGCATTGCACTGATGATGCCCAACCTGCTGCAGTATCCAATCTGTCTTTTCGGCGCACTGCGCGCCGGTTATACGGTGGTCAACTGCAATCCGTTATATACCGCGCGCGAATTGGAGCACCAACTCAAGGATTCCGGTGCGGAAGCGATCGTTATTTTGGATAACTTTGCCAGTGTGCTGCAGCAGGTGGTGGCCAAGACAGCGATCAAGCATATTATCGTCACCAGTCTTGGCGATATGCTTGGCTTCCTCAAGGGCATGCTGGTCAATTTCGTTGTCAGAAATGTCAAGAAGATGGTGCCGGCCTGGAATTTGCCTACCTCGGTCAAATTCGAGGATACGCTCGCCAGTGGCGCAGGCGCCGCGCTGAAGCCGGTAGCGATGGACCATCAGGATATCGCTTTCTTACAATACACTGGCGGCACTACCGGCGTAGCCAAGGGAGCCATGCTGACGCATGGCAACATGATCGCCAACCTGCAACAGGCGCATGCCTGGCTCAAGCCAGTGCTCACCAGAAGCGAAGAAATCATCATCACGGCGTTACCGCTATACCACATCTTCGCATTGACAGCGAATTGCCTGACCTTCCTCAAGATCGGCGCCACCAACGTACTGGTTACCAATCCGCGCGATATCCCCGGCTTCATCAAGGAACTGGCGAAGTACAAATTTACAGCTTTCACCGGCGTTAATACGCTGTTCAACGCAATGCTTCACGATCCAGGTTTCGCCGCGCTGGATTTTAGCCATTTGCATGTTTCTCTCGGCGGCGGCATGGCGGTCCAGAAAGCGGTTGCCGATAAATGGAAGGCGACAACCGGCCAGCCGTTGATCGAGGCCTACGGCCTGACGGAAACCTCGCCGGCGGTGACAATCAACCCGTTTGACCTGGCTGCATATAACGGTTCGATCGGCCTGCCACTATCCTCGACCGAGGTCACGTTACGCAACGACAATGGCGTAGACGTTCCCTTGGGAGAGGCCGGAGAAATTTGTGTCCGCGGACCGCAAGTGATGAAGGGTTACTGGAACTGCCCGGAGGAAACAGCGAAAGTCATTACAGCCGATGGTTTTCTACTGACGGGCGATATCGGCGTTATGGACGAGAAAGGCTTTATCCGGATTGTCGATCGCAAGAAGGATATGATTCTGGTTTCGGGCTTCAACGTTTATCCGAACGAGGTCGAGGACATCGTCGCGATGCACCCCGGCGTGCTCGAAGTGGCTGCAGTCGGGGTGCCGGACGAGAAATCCAGCGAGGCAGTGAAGATATTTGTGGTCAAGAAGGATCAAAATCTTACCGCCGAAGCCCTGATCGACCACTGCAAGAAATACCTGACCGGCTACAAAATTCCCAAACACATCGAGTTCCGTAACGACCTGCCAAAAACCAACGTCGGCAAGATCCTGCGCCGCGCCTTGCGTGACGGTGCCGCCTAGGGCAATACATTCCACAGTCGCCCCCGAAGTCAAGCTGGATTTCTAGCACCTTGAAGGGTGCGGGGAGATTTCCGGCGCTATGATAAACTGGCCGACAATCCCGTTCAGACTGGGTTCTTTCGATGTCCGGCAACACTCTCGGCACCCTCTTCTGCGTCACTTCATTCGGTGAATCCCACGGTCCGGCCATTGGCTGCGTGGTGGATGGTTGTCCACCCGGACTGGAACTTTGCGAGGCCGACATCCAGGCCGAGCTGGATCGGCGCAAACCAGGAACATCGCGCCATGTGACCCAGCGCCGTGAACCGGACAGCGTCGAAATTCTCTCCGGGGTGTTCGAAGGCAAGACCACCGGCACTCCGATCGCCCTGCTTATCCGCAACCAGGACCAGCGCAGCAATGACTACCACGACATCAGCCAGTCCTTCCGCCCTGGCCATGCCGACTATACCTACTGGCAGAAATATGGCATCCGCGATTATCGTGGCGGCGGACGCGCCTCGGCGCGGGAAACGGCGGTGCGCGTGGCCGCTGGGGCGATCGCCCGGAAGTGGCTGCTCAGCCGCTATGGCGTCGTCATTCGCGGCTGCATGACCCAGCTCGGCGCCATCACCATCCCGATTAAGGACTGGAATGTGGTCAACACCAATCCGTTCTTCGCCGCCGACACCGACAGCGTGCCGCGGCTCGAAGAAGCCATGGATGCGTTGCGCAAGTCGGGCAATTCGGTAGGCGCGAAAATCACCGTAATAGCAGAAAATGTTCCGGTCGGCTGGGGTGAGCCGGTGTATGACCGACTCGATGCCGACATCGCCTACGCCATGATGGGAATCAACGCCGTCAAAGGCGTCGAGATCGGCGCCGGTTTCGCCTGCATTACCCAGAAGGGCAGCGAACACGGCGATGAGATGACGCCCCAAGGCTTCCTCTCCAATCACGCCGGCGGAATCCTCGGCGGCATCTCTACCGGCCAGGACATCCTCGTCAACCTTGCCGTCAAGCCGACATCCAGCATCCGCCTGCCGCGCCGCACGATTAACCAGCAAGGCGGACCGGTAACTATCGAAACCCACGGCCGTCACGATCCTTGTGTCGGCATACGCGCCACGCCAATTGCTGAGGCAATGCTGGCGCTGGTGCTGATCGACCATGCTTTGCGCCAGCGGGCTCAGTGCGCCGATGTCGTCTGCCCGACCCCGAGAATTCCTGGCCAAGCCTGATTTCGCTTCCTGCTATTCGGCTAGGATATCGAATCAATTATGGACAGATCAGCCATAGCCGAAGTGAAAACTGGATCAGTAGATTTCGGTTCCGGTTTTTCCTCAAGCTTGATGCCGGGAAGTCCCTGGCCTTTGGGCGCACACTGGGATGGCGCCGGCGTCAATTTCGCTTTGTTTTCACAACACGCCACGACTGTCGAACTGTGCCTGTTCGACGCGGAGGGGAAAAAAGAAATTGCCCTCATAAGGCTGCGGAATTGGACCAATCAGGTGTGGCATGGCTATCTTCCCGGCATCGCTCCAGGGCAGCTCTATGGCTACCGAATCGACGGCGGGTACGATCCGGATATGGGACACCGCTTCAACCCCAACAAGCTTCTGCTTGACCCGTATGCGCGCGCGATAGTCGGCGAACTGGACAGGGAAGAAATGCATTTCGACGATGACCAATACGACCGCAGCCGCGATACCCGCGACAATGCCGCGACAATGCTCAAATCATGCGTCATAAATGACGGCTTCGACTGGGGGCATGACAGCCCGCCGAAAACAGCGTGGGCTGAAACCGTTCTCTATGAGGTACACGTCAAGGGTTTCACCCAGGTTCATCCGGAAGTCCCCGCAGCATTGCGCGGCAGCTATGCGGGTCTGGCTTCGCCGGCCGCCCTGGCGCACCTTACCCGGCTTGGGATAACCGCGGTCAACTTGCTGCCGGTTCACTACCATCTTGACGAGTACCGCCTGCTGCAGAACGGTTTGAGCAACTACTGGGGTTACAACAGCATTGGCTTTTTCGCCCCGCACCCGGGCTACCATTCCGGCGCCACCGGATTGTCGGTGGCCAACGAATTCAAACTGATGGTCAAGACGCTCCATGCCGCAGGCATTGAAGTGATCATTGACGTGGTCTACAACCATACTGCCGAAAGCGACCGACATGGACCAACGCTAAGTTTTCGAGGCATCGATAATAGCACCTACTACCGGCTCAAACCAGGCCAGCCGCGCTCTCCGGAAAATTTCACCGGTTGCGGCAACACGCTCAACCTGAGCCATCCACGCGTACTGCAGATGGTCATGGATTCGTTGCGCTACTGGGTCACCGAAATGCATGTCGATGGTTTTCGCTTCGACCTCGCCGTGACGCTGGCGCGCGAAGACAGCGGCTTCGATACGCACAGCGGCTTCCTCAATACAGTTCTTCAGGACCCGGTGCTGGCCGGCGTCAAGCTGATTGCCGAACCTTGGGATCTGGGACCGGACGGCTACCAGCTTGGCCGCTTTCCGCCGGGCTGGGCCGAATGGAACGACCGTTATCGCGATACCGTGCGCGACTTCTGGCTGCGACGGCATGCCACCATGGGCGAACTGGCGGAGCGGCTGTGCGCTTCAAGCGACCTGTTCCGTCACCAGGGCCGCAAGCCGCAGGCCAGCGTGAACTTCATCTCCGCTCATGACGGATTTACGCTGCATGATCTGACCACCTTTGAACAAAAGCATAACGAGTCTAACGGCGAAGACAACCGCGATGGTCACAACCAGAACCTGAGTTGGAACTGTGGCGTCGAAGGAGAATGCGACGCAGCCCAAGTGTTGGCGCTGCGCCGCCGCCTGCAACGGGCGTTGCTGGCCATGCTGCTATTCTCGCAGGGTGTGCCGATGCTGCTCGGCGGCGACGAACTGGGGCGCAGCCAGCACGGCAACAACAATGCCTATTGCCAGGATAATGAGATCAACTGGTTCGACTGGGCCAGCGCCGACCAGGAACTGATTGACTTCGTCTCCCGGCTGATTGACCTGCGCCGCCATTTCCCTCAACTACGCCGCACTGACTGGCTTACCGGCAAGAGCATGCATAGGCGGCACACCGACATCGTTTGGCTGCATCCGCATGGTTCCCCGATGGCGGCAGCGCAATGGAACGATCCGGCGCAGCGCGCCTTCGGCTTCACCCTCGGTCCGGAAACAAGCGATGGCCCATTACTGCTTTGCCTCATCAATGCCGAAATTGGCGATGTCAGTTTCCAACTCCCGCCCGGAATGTGGTCAACATTGATCGATACCAGCGTCGAAGCCACGAGCAACGCGAGGATATCGACCCTAGATGGTATTGTCGACATCGCTGCACACAGCATTGTCCTGCTCGAACAGCCATTCACAGAGCAACCATCGGAAAGGGGCAGGCGTGCGCTTTCCTCGTAGTAGCGGCATTCTGCTGCACCCTACCTCCTTGCCGGGCCCCTATGGCTCGGGCGATTTTGGCCCAGCCGCCTACCACTTTGCGGACTGGCTGACGACTGCCGGACAGAAAATGTGGCAGATCCTGCCGCTGGGGGGCATCGGCCCGGGCAATTCGCCATATATGAGCAATTCGGCGTTTGCCGGCAACGTCCTGTTGATCGACCTGGATGATCTGCGTACACAGGGCTGGCTGACTGACGACGACCTGGCACCGCACCCGGATTTCAAGCAGCAGCGCGTGAATTTTGGCGTCGTCTACCATTTCCGCCTGGAAAAACTCCGGATCGCCGCGTGGCGTTTCTTCAGCGGCAAACATCGCCGCGCCGAGTTCCAGGCATTTTGCCAGGAGGAAAAGTCCTGGCTTGACGACTATTCCTTGTTCATGGCGCTTGCCGAAAAATTTCAGTGGCAGGATTGGAATCTATGGGAGCAAGATCTGGCGTGGCGTAACCCGACCGCCATGAAACGTGCCGCCGCCACTTTGACGCCTGAAGTCATGTTCTGGAATTTTTGCCAGTGGTGCTTTTTCCGCCAGTGGCGACAGCTCAAGCAGTATGCCAACCAGCGCGGGATCCAGATCATCGGCGATATCCCGATTTTCATTGCCTACCAAAGCGCGGAAGTGTGGGCTCGTCGGGATTTGTTTGAACTGGGCCCAGACGATCTGCCGAGCGTGGTTGCCGGTGTGCCGCCGGACTTTTTCAGTGAAACCGGACAACGTTGGGGTAACCCGCTGTATCGCTGGCCGGCCCACGAACAGGAGGGTTATGCCTGGTGGATCGAGCGCATGCGGAAAACCGCGGCGCTGGTGGACATTGTCCGCATCGACCATTTCCGCGGCTTTGCCGCCTATTGGGAAATTCCCGCCGAAGAGCCGACAGCGGTTCTCGGCCGCTGGCAGCCGGGGCCGGGCGAGAAACTGTTCGGTGCCATTCAGGAGGCGCTCGGCCGTCTGCCGATTATTGCCGAAGATCTCGGTGTCGTGACGCCGGATGTCGTCGCGCTACGCGACAAATTCAGGCTGCCTGGCATGCGCATCCTCCAATTCGCATTCTCCGGTGAAACGGACAACCCCTACCTGCCGCATAACTTCCTGAATAACACTGTCGTCTATTGCGGCACCCACGACAACGACACAGCACTTGGCTGGTTCGGGTCGGCCTCGCAACGCGAGCGCAACTTCGCCTGTAAATACCTTGGGTGCGATGGCAGCGAGATACATTGGGACCTGATTCGCGCCGCTTCCCAATCGGTGGCCGACATCGCCATCTACCCTTTGCAGGATATCCTCGGGCTAGGCAGCGAGCACCGCATGAACCTGCCGGGCAAGCAGGGCGGCTATTGGGAATGGCGGTTTGAATGGGAGCAGGTTGACGCCTTGCATGCTGAGCGTTTATACGAAATCACCGCCGTGCATGGCCGTTGTCCAACCGACCGTCTGCTGCTGCCCGCCTAGAACCTGTTTCAGTAGTGAGTGACTTTGGCTAGAATCGCCGCATACCCTGCTTCCATCCAAGCACGCTTGAGCAGATTTACCGGATTACTCCTTCACCGCTGGGGAACAATGCCATGACCAAGCAAGTTAAGCAAATCGCCGCCAATGGCGTCCATGTCGGCCTGGATGTTGCCTCACTCGACAAATCCCTGGCCAACCATCTGATCTTCACGGTAGGGAAGGACGCCGTCACGGCGACCGATCGCGACTGGTTTTATGCCACCGCTTTCATGACACGCGACCGCCTGATCGAGCGCTGGATGGATACCATGCGCAGCTACTACAACCGCGACGCGAAGCGGGTGTACTACCTGTCAATGGAATTTCTCATGGGCCGCACCCTGATGAACAGCCTGCACAACCTGGGCTTCGATCGGGAGTGCCAGCAGGCGCTGGCAGGACTCGGCATCGACCTGCACAAGGTGCGCGAAGTAGAGCCTGACGCGGCGTTAGGCAACGGCGGACTGGGCAGGCTTGCGGCCTGCTTCCTCGATTCCATGGCGACCCTCAGCCTACCTGGCTATGGTTACGGCATCCGCTATGAATACGGCATGTTCTCGCAACATATCGAGGATGGCCGGCAGGTCGAACATCCCGATAACTGGCTGCGCTACGGCAATCCCTGGGAATTTTCACGCCCGGAAGTTCTCTATCAGGTCAAGTTCGGCGGCCGCGTCGTGCAATTCTCCGACGAAAAAGGGGCGCTGCGCCACCATTGGGTAGACACCGAGGACGTGATGGCGATGGCCTACGATTCGCCCATCCCCGGTTATGCAACCAATACCGTCAACAACATGCGCCTTTGGGCAGCCAAGGCATCGCGCGATTTCGAGCTGAAATATTTCAACGAAGGCAATTACATCAAGGCGGTGGAGGACAAGAACGAGTCCGAAAACCTCTCGAAGGTGCTCTACCCTGACGACTCTACCGCCATGGGGCGTGAATTGCGTTTGCGGCAGCAATATTTTTTCGTCAGTGCCTCGCTGCAGGACATCCTTTACCGCTTCTGTAAATCGCACGAGGGTTTCGACGAACTTCCCGACAAGGTCGCGATCCAACTGAACGACACCCACCCCGCCATCGCCATTCCCGAACTAATGCGCATTCTGGTCGATATCCATCATCTGGGATGGGACCAGGCTTGGGACATCACCACCCGCACCTTCAGCTACACCAATCACACACTGATGTCCGAAGCGCTCGAAACCTGGCCAGTCTCCCAGTTCGAGAAGCTCTTGCCGCGACATTTGCAGATCATTTACGAAATCAATTACCACTTCATGAAGGACGTGATGCACCGTTTTCCGGGGGATAGCGAACTACTGCGGAGAATGTCGATCATCGATGAGAACGGCGGCAGGAAAATTCGCATGGCGCATCTGGCCATCGTCGGCAGCCACAAGGTGAATGGCGTGGCGCGTATCCACACCGAGTTGATGAAACAAACCATTTTCGCCGACTTCAACCGCTATTGCCCCGACAAAATCATCAACATGACCAATGGCATCACGCCGCGCCGCTGGCTGAATCAGGCCAACCCGCTATTGTCGGCGCTGATCACCTCGCGCATCGGCAACGGCTGGATCAAGGATCTAAGCCAGCTGAAGCGCTTGATTCCACTCACCGAGGACGCGCAGTTTCGCAGTGAGTTCGCAGCGGTAAAACGCGCCAACAAGGAGCGTTTTGCGGCACTGCTCAAGCAAAAGCTGAATATCGAGATTGATGTAGACTCGTTGTTCGACGTGCAAATCAAGCGTATCCATGAATACAAGCGGCAGCTTCTCAACTTGCTGCATGTGGTTACCCTGTATAACCGCATCTGCAATAACCGGGCGGACGACAACGTGCCGCGTACGGTGATTTTCTCCGGCAAGGCGGCGCCAGGCTATGCCATGGCAAAACTGATCATCAGGCTGATCAACGATGTCGCCGACATCGTCAATAACGATATGCGGGTGCGTGGTTTGCTGAAGGTGGTCTTTTTGCCGAATTACGGCGTCTCACTCGCCGAAGACATCATCCCGGCGGCGGATTTATCCGAACAGATTTCCACTGCCGGCACTGAAGCCTCGGGCACCGGCAACATGAAGCTGGCCCTTAACGGCGCGCTGACGATAGGTACGCTGGATGGCGCCAATATCGAGATCGGCAACGAAGTAGGCGAGGAAAATATTTTCATATTCGGCCTGACCACCGACCAGATCGTCAGGCTTCGCGCCAGCGGCTATCAGCCCATGGATTATTACCGGGCCAACGACGAATTGCGCGAAGTGCTCGACATGATTTCCTCCGGTTATTTTTCCCAGGAAGAACCCGACAGGTTCAAGCCAATCGTGGACAATTTGTTAACCCACGGTGACCATTACTTGCTCTTGGCTGACTACGCTTCCTATATCGCATGTCAAAAGGAAGTCAAGACGGCATATAGCAACCCGCAGGAATGGGTCAGGAAGTCAATTTTGAATGTCGCCAATATGGGAGAATTTTCCAGCGACCGCACCATCCGGCAATACGCAGAGCAGATTTGGCATGCCAAGCCAGTGCCAGTTTGATTCCTTCATCTTATTTGCCGAACGATATTCCGCCGTGAAGTCGCGCGCATTGGCAGAGCCAAGCACATGCCAGCTATGCAATAATAGCCGCATGGGTACCGGTAACGTTTTTCGAAGTAATTTCACTTGGCATGATTATTTAATGAAGAGGATCAGAACATGAAACGAGTAGGTCTAGTCGGTTGGCGGGGCATGGTTGGCTCAGTGCTGATGCAACGCATGCGTGAGGAAAACGATTTTGCTCAAATCGACCCGGTATTCTTCACCACTTCGAATATTGGCGGAAGTGCTCCCGAATTTGGCAACGAGAAAGGCACGCCGGGGCAGCCGCTAAAAGATGCGAAGAGCATAGATGCGCTGCGCGGCATGGACATTATCATTTCCTGCCAGGGTGGCGACTACACTACCGAGGTTTTCCCCAAATTGCGCGCCATCGGCTGGAATGGCTACTGGATTGATGCCGCTTCTACCCTGCGCATGAAGGACGATGCGATCATCATTCTCGACCCGGTAAATCGCGACGTCATCGACAGCGCCCTGGCGAAAGGCGTGAAGAACTATATCGGCGGCAACTGCACGGTATCGTTGATGATGATGGCGTTGGGCGGGCTGTTTCAGGCAGGCCTGATCGAATGGATGACCTCGATGACCTACCAGGCTGCTTCCGGCGCCGGCGCCCAGAATATGCGCGAACTGCTGCAGCAGATGGGCGAAGTACATCGCGTTGCCCAGCATTTGCTTGCTGATCCAGCTTCGGCCATCCTGGACATCGATCGTGAGGTTGCCGGTATCCTGCGCACCGACAAGTTTCCCACGGAAAATTTCGGTGTGCCGCTGGCTGGCTCATTGATTCCGTGGATCGACAAGGATCTCGGCAACGGCCAGAGCCGCGAGGAATGGAAGGGCCAAGCCGAGACCAACAAGATTCTTGGCCTGGGCGAGACCGGCGGTTCCTCTCCGATTCCTGTCGATGGTATCTGCGTGCGCGTCGGCGCCATGCGCTGCCATTCCCAGGCGCTAACGATCAAGCTCAAGAAAGACGTGCCGTTGAACGATATCGACGCGATCCTTGCGGCGCACAACGACTGGGTCAAAGTAGTGCCGAACCAGCGGGAGGTCACTCTGAAAGAACTCACTCCCACCGCCGTTACCGGCACGCTGGCGGTACCCGTGGGTCGTCTGCGCAAGCTGTCGATGGGGCCGGAATATCTGTCGGCGTTTACGGTTGGCGATCAGTTGTTGTGGGGTGCAGCCGAGCCACTGCGCCGTATGCTACGCATTCTGCTCGACTGATTATAAGGAGAAGGTTTAGCTTGCATAGCTAACATCATGATGTTATGTTATTTGTTCTAAAACCATCCCTGACAAGGAGGAACGGTGAGGAATACGACTCTGGCAACGCTGCGTAAGCTACTCAAGAATTCTTTCTTGACGGTGTTATTGCTGGCTTTGCCGCTGGGCGCCAGTGCTGCCGGGTTGGGCAAACTTACTGTGCTTTCTGCGCT
This sequence comes from Sterolibacterium sp., assembly GCA_028713555.1. Classification (GTDB taxonomy): domain Bacteria; phylum Pseudomonadota; class Gammaproteobacteria; order Burkholderiales; family Rhodocyclaceae; genus JACRAR01. Next base: position 24,580 of record JAQTOA010000012.1, read on the forward strand.
GGGCCGGCCTTTGCGCGCCGAAGTTGACATAAGCGCCAGCCGCGAAGAACTATCCTCCCTGTCGGCTCGAATCGCATCGCCCAATGCTTTCCAGCAGGCCGGCATCGAATACAGCCCGGCCTTATCGGGCATTCGTTTCACGGTCGGTCAGCGACCTGACGGCCAGCCTTTCCTGACCATTCAGTCGGACCGCCCGTTTAACGAGCCTTTCCTCGATATGCTGGTTGAACTGAATTGGGCCTCAGGACGACTGGTGCGCGAATACACCTTCCTGCTCGACCCTCCCGAATCAATGCCGAAACCGCTGGCTACTTCGGCAGCGCCGCTTCAGCTACCCGAAACCAAACGCGAGGCAGCAGCCACGGTTCAGGTTCAAGTACCGGCCAATGTTTCAAATCAACCCGAGAGATTCCACGTCGCGCCTCTGGTCCAACCCGACGAGACCCTACAGAAGAAGCCTCGTCCCGAAATGAAGGTGACTCGCGGCGACGACGGCGTGCAGCGGATCGTCAAAGTCGAACAGTCCGAGCAGGCTAGGGTTGAGAAACAAGTCACGACCCGGCTAGTGAAACGTGGCGATACTCTCGGCAAAATCGCCGCAGAAACCAAGCCTGAGGGCGTCAATCTCGATCAAATGCTTTTGGCATTGTTCCGGGGCAACCAGGAAGCTTTCGCGGGTAATGTTAGCCGACTCAAGGCCGGCAAGATACTTGCCATTCCCGACCGTGAAACGGTAGCCGGCGTCAATGCGGACGAAGCCAGAAAGACTATCCAGGCTCACGCGGCAGATTTTAACGCTTACAGCAAGAAACTCGCCTCCACGGTAGCCAGCAGCCCGGCGGCGGTGCAAGAGGCGCCAAAACGCGCTGTCAGCGGCAAGATCGCACCCAGGGTGGAGGACAAGGCGCCGGTTGCCGCCGCAGGCAAAGACAAATTGGAAGTCTCCAAAACCGAAGTGGCTCCTGGTGCTGCCGGTAAGGCCGGAGCGGAGCGGATTGCAGCAATCGAAGAGACATTGGTATCCCGAGAAAAAGCACTCAAAGATGCCAATGGCCGTATTGCGGAACTCGAGAAAAACCTCAATGACCTGAAGAAACTGGTTGAGCTCAAGAACCAGGGATTGGCCGACCTGCAAAAGCAGGCACAGGCCGCCAAACCTGCTGCACCTGCGGCCGTAGTGAAAGAGCCGGCAGAGGCGACTGGGAAGCCTGTTGAAAAGGCGGCTGCCAAGCCGGATGAAGAGCTTCCCCCCGCGGCAGCGCCCAAACCTGCCGAACCTGTCCAGCCCGTTGCTGCAGCAAAGCCTGCGGAGCCGGTTACACCCGCACCCGCGACTGTAGACAAGAAACCAGTCCCACCGGCGCCGCCAGCACCCCCGGCAACTGAGCCGAATTTTGTCGACGACAGTCCCGAGATTGTGTATGGCAGCGGTGGCATTCTGATCTTGCTGCTCGGTTATCTCGGCTATTCGAGATGGCGCAAGCAGCGCGAGGCAGGCACTCACGGTAGCGATGACAAAATTGCCGACCAATTGACGCTTGGCGGCAGCGGTGATCGGAATGTTAGCGATGAACTCCTGCCGACAGATTTGAGCAGCCAGTCCGAAGTACTCGGGATTGAGCCCGTCGCAGCAGTTGATCCAGTTGCCGAGGCTGACGTCTATCTGGCTTATGGTCGCGATGCCCAAGCCGAAGAAATTCTGCTCGATGCGCTCAAGACCGATCCGACACGCCATGCGATTCATCTCAAGTTGCTCGAGATCTACGCCAAGCGCAAGAGTGTCAAGCAGTTCGAAACCATTGCGGCCGACCTCCACAATCAAACTGGCGGTTCGGGCCCGGACTGGGAAAAAGCCGTACAACTGGCTGTGCAGATCGATCCCGAGAATCCGCTGTATGCGGCCAAGACAACGGCCGCTCCAGAGGAATTCGACGCTTCCGCCACGATGGTGATTCAACCCGGAAACATGTTGGCGGATCTGGATTTGGGAGTCGCGGAATCCGCCGCGAAAGATCTGACGCAAAGCCAACAGACCGCTGAAATACCGCCAGAAATCGAACCTCCCCCGCAAGAAGAAGTTCAAGAAGAAGTCCCGGTATCTCTCGATTTCGACTTCAACCTGCCTGCTGTGACCAAGGAGTCAGTATCCACTGAATCGCCGTCAGCCGACCTATCGCTAGAGGAATCGCCCGGTTCGCTCGACATCGATCTGGACTTGGACATGGCGGCGCAGGAACCGACTCCCGCTGTGCCGGAGTCCGCCAGTCCCGCCACGACGACACCAGCGGCTTCGCCCACAGAAGTCGAATCGGGACTCGATTTCGACTTCGATCTTGGCGACGGTAAAGCACTGGAGATTTCGGCGCCGGCAGAACCGCCTGAAACTCCTGCCCCGGCGGAGCCGACCGATAGCAATGTTATCGACTTTGATCTTGAACTTCCCGAACCGGCAGTCTCAAAACCGGCGGCAGCCGGCCTGGACTTGTCATCGATCAGCCTGGAGCTTAACCAGCCACTCGACTCGACGCCACCCGCCGAAACGTCGCAAATGCCTGCGCTTGATGACGCCGCGCTGCAGGATGTGGCAACCAAGATTGAGCTGGCTCAGGCGTATGAAGATATGGGCGACAAGGAGGGAGCGCGCGAACTGCTGCAGGAAGTCCTCAATGAGGGCAACGCCGCCCAGCAGGAAACTGCCCGCAACAAGCTCGATCAACTGGGCTGAGCAATCACACTGGCAGGCGTCTACACCGCCTGCCAGTTCCCGCTGTATTGTCATCCTTCACCCCGTCCGTTCGGTCGGCACTTAATGAGAATCGCATTGGGCATCGAGTATGACGGTGCCACCTTTCACGGCTGGCAGTCGCAGCCACACGGCAACACCGTGCAGGACACGCTGGAGCAGGCCTTGGCCGAGGTCTCCGGCACGCCGGTGCGCATCTCCTGCGCCGGACGCACCGATGCCGGCGTCCATGCCCTGGCCCAAGTCGCGCATTTCGACTGCGCCGTCGAGCGCCCCGACCATGCCTGGGTGCGCGGCACCAATGCCCACCTGCCCGACTCCGTGGCGATACGCTGGGCGCAACCGGTTGCAGCGGATTTCCACGCGCGTTTCGCCGCTCTCTCGCGCAGCTACCGCTATCTGCTAAGCAACCACGCGGTGCGACCGGCGCTCAACCATGGCCGAGTCGGCTGGTACCACCGTCCGCTCGATGTCGCTGCGATGCAGCGTGCCGCACAGCTGTTGCTGGGAGAACATGACTTCTCGGCTTTTCGCGCCGCCGAATGCCAGGCCAAGTCACCATTGAAGACGCTGCATCAAGCCGATGTCGTCCGTCACGATGACATGCTGGTTTTCGATTTTCGCGCCAATGCCTTTCTGCAGCACATGGTCAGGAATATCGTCGGCACCCTGGTCTATGTCGGCAAAGGCAAATACCCGCCAGCGTGGATCGCCGAACTGCTCGCCAGCCGCGACCGCACCCGTGCCGCGCCGACGATCTCGCCGGCGGGCCTGTATTTCGCCGGGGTCGAATACGCGCCGCGCTGGCGACTACCCGGCACGGGCCGTATGATCACGTCTTCACTCCTTCTTTAATCCGGATTCAAGGCCGAACCGTGTCCAAGTCACCCAATTCAAGCAAACGCACCCGCATAAAGATCTGCGGCATAACTCGTGCGGAGGATTTGCGCGCTGCCGTCGAACTTGGCGCCGATGCGCTGGGTTTCGTTTTCTATCCGCCCAGTCCGCGCTTTTTAACCATCGAGCGGGCAAGCGAACTGGTTCGGGCCGTACCACCCTTCGTGACGGCCGTCGGCTTGTTCGTCAATGCGCCAGCTGCTGCCGTAAGGGACACGCTGAAAAACGTGCCGCTGCAACTGCTGCAATTCCACGGCGAGGAGGATGCCGCCTATTGCGGACAATTCGATCGGCCTTACATCAAGGCGGCGCGCGTTCGCCCCGGCTTCGATTTGGTAGAATACGCAGCCTTATTCCCGAATGCTCAAGGTCTGCTCCTTGACGCCTATGTCGAAAGCTATGGCGGAGCCGGCCAAAGTTTTGATTGGCGCCTGATCCCGCCTGGCTTGCCATTGCCGCTAATCCTTTCGGGCGGTCTTGATGCCGGCAATGTCGCCGCAGCCATCCACGGCATGCGGCCGTGGGCGGTAGATATAAGCAGCGGCGTCGAAAGCGCCAAGGGCATCAAGGATGCGGCAAAGATGGCCGCGTTCATCACTGGAGTACGTAATGCCGATGCATGAGCTTCCTTACCACCAACCCGACGCGCACGGTCACTTCGGCCGCTATGGCGGCAGCTTCGTCGCCGAGACGCTGAAGCCGGCGTTGGACGAGCTGCTGGCCGCCTACGCCGATGCCCAGCGCGATCCGGCTTTCCGCGCCGAGTTTGAATACGATCTCAAGCATTACGTCGGACGCCCTTCGCCGATTTATCACGCCAAGCGCTGGTCGAAACTGCTTGGCGGCGCTCAGATTTACCTCAAGCGCGAGGACCTCAACCATACCGGCGCCCACAAGGTGAACAACTGCATCGGCCAGGCTTTGCTGGCCCGGCGCATGGGCAAGCCGCGCGTCATCGCCGAGACCGGCGCGGGCCAGCACGGCGTCGCCACCGCCACCGTGGCGGCGCGTTACGGCATGGAATGCTGCGTCTACATGGGCAGCGAGGACATCAAGCGCCAGGCCGCCAATGTCTATCGCATGAAGCTCCTCGGTGCCACTGTGGTACCGGTGAATAGCGGCTCGAAGACGCTCAAGGATGCACTCAACGAGGCGATGCGCGATTGGGTTACCAATGTCGGCAATACCTTCTACATCATCGGCACCGTCGCCGGACCGCATCCCTACCCGATGCTGGTGCGCGACTTCCAGACCGTGATCGGCACCGAATGCCTGACGCAGATGCCCGAACTCGCCGGCCGCCAGCCGGATGCGGTGATCGCCTGCGTCGGCGGCGGCTCCAATGCGATGGGCATCTTTTATTCGTATATCCCCAAGACAGATGTCAGGCTGATCGGTGTCGAGGCGGCGGGCTTTGGACTGGCAACCGGCAAGCACGCCGCGCCACTCACCGCCAACAGCCCGGTCGGCGTGCTGCACGGTAACCGCACCTACCTGATGCAGGATGAGAACGGCCAGATCATCGAGACGCACTCGATTTCGGCGGGTCTCGATTACCCCGGCGTCGGTCCCGAACACGCCTGGCTCAAGGACAGCGGTCGCGCCGAATATGTGGCGGTAACCGACGACGAGGCGCTGGCGGCATTTCATGCGCTGTGCCGCCTTGAAGGCATCATCCCGGCATTGGAATCGAGCCACGCCCTGGCCTATGCCGCCAAAATCGCTCCGTCCATGTCCAGCGATAAACTGCTGCTGGTCAACCTCTCCGGACGCGGCGACAAGGACATGCATACCGTGGCCGAGAAATCGGGGATACAGTTCTAATGAGCCGCATCGCAAAAACATTTGAGACACTCCGGGGACAGGGCCGCAAGGCGCTGATTCCCTTCATCACCGCCGGCGATCCCGACCCCGATATGACGCTGCCGCTGATGCAGGCATTGGTCGAGGGCGGCGCGGATATCATCGAACTGGGCGTACCCTTTTCCGATCCGATGGCTGACGGGCCGACCATCCAGCGCGCATCAGAGCGCGCCTTGCAGCATGGCATGAGCCTGCGCGGAGTGCTTGGCATCGTGAGCGCATTCCGCCGCGAGAATGGCAACACACCGGTCGTGCTGATGGGCTATGCCAATCCGATCGAAGCCTACGGCACCGACGTTTTCGCCCGCGATGCGCAGGCCGCCGGGGTCGACGGCGTGCTGGTGGTGGACTATCCGCCGGAAGAATGTGTTGAATTCTCCGCCAGCCTGCGCGATCACGATCTCGATCCGATTTTTCTGCTGGCACCGACATCCACCGAGCAGCGCTATTCTGAAGTGGCGGCGCTCGGCAGCGGCTACCTGTATTACGTTTCCCTGAAAGGCGTAACAGGTGCCGGGCATCTCGATTTCGACGAGGTGGCGCGGCGCATTCCGGTAATTAGGGAAAAAGTCGGCATGCCGGTAGGAGTCGGCTTCGGCATCCGTGACGCGGCCAGTGCGCGACGCATTGCGCAGGTCGCCGATGCGGTGGTCATCGGTAGCCGGATCATCGAGGAAATCGAAAACTCGCCGCGCGATGAGGGGCCTGCCCGGGTCCGCGCTTTCCTGCGGGAAATTCGTATGGCGCTTGATAGCAAGTCGGGACGCGGCTTTGAGGAGAAACCATGAGTTGGCTCCAGAAACTTCTGCCACCCAAGATCAAGCGCACTGAGGGTGTGCGCAAATCCATTCCAGAGGGACTCTGGAGCAAATGTCCGGCCTGCGAGGCCGTGTTGTATACCACCGATCTGGAAAGCAACCAGAGCGTCTGTCCAAAATGCAATTATCATGATCGACTGCGAGCCAGAGCGCGCCTTGATTTGCTGCTCGATCCGGAAGGACGCTTCGAGATCGGCGCCGAAGTGCTTCCCCTGGATCCGCTCAAGTTCAAGGACAGCAAGCGCTATTCCGACCGCCTCGCCGCATCCGCGGCAGATACCGGGGAAACCGACGCCATGGTGGTAATCCAGGGGGCAATCAAGACCATACCGGTGGTTGTCGCCTGTTTTGAATACGCTTTCATCGGCGGATCGATGGGCTCGGTGGTCGGCGAACGCTTCGTCCGCGGGGTCAAGGCCGCCATTGAGCAACAACTGCCGTTCATTTGTATTACCGCCACCGGCGGCGCGCGCATGCAAGAGGGCTTGTTCTCCCTGATGCAAATGGCCAAGACCACAGCGGCCATATCCAGGCTGGCGCAGCATCGTCTGCCATTCATCAGCCTGCTTACCAATCCAACCACAGGCGGCGTCTCGGCCAGTTTCGCTTTTGTCGCCGACGTCGTCATTGCCGAGCCGGGTGCTTTAATTGGCTTCGCCGGCCCGCGCGTGATAGAGCAGACGGTCCGCGAGAAATTGCCGGAGGGCTTCCAGCGCTCCGAGTTCCTGATCGGCAAAGGCGCCATCGACATGATTGTCGACCGGCGCGAACTGCGTGACAAAATCGCCGCGTTGCTGACACTGTTGCTGCGTGTGCCGGCCGCGCATTAGGGCGGGTTCTCAACGGCCGCGCTTTCTTGAGTTCCCCGCCTGAAACTCTGGCCGACTGGCTCACCCATCTCGAGGCACAGCATCCCAAGGGTGCGGCGGGTATCGAACTGGGCCTGGAGCGTGTACGCGCCATCAGCCGGCTGCTGGGTCAGCACCAGAATGTCCCGGTAATCATCGTCGCCGGCACTAACGGCAAAGGTTCTGTCTGCGCCATGCTGGAACGCATTCTGGATTGTGCCGGCTACCGTGTTGGTTTGTTCTCATCGCCACACCTGGTTGACTTCAATGAACGCGTTCGAGTCGGCGGCATGCCAATCTGTGACGCGGCGCTGTGCCGGAACTTTGCCAAGGTCGAAGCAGTCCGTGGCGCTATAACCCTGACCTACTTCGAGTTCGGCACCCTGGCGGCATGGGAATGTTTTGCCGAAGCCGGCGTCGATGTGATCGTTCTCGAAGTCGGCTTGGGCGGCAGGCTTGATGCAGTGAATATCTACGCTGCCGATTGCGCCATCGTCAGCACTATCGACATCGACCACACCGATTATCTCGGCGCCAACCGCGAGGACATCGGTTTCGAGAAAGCCGGCATTTTCCGCGCCGGCAAACCGGCGATCTGCGCCGATCCGGTACCGCCACAACGGCTTTCCGCGCATGCCCATGCCATTGGCGCCCAGTTGGGCCTGGTCGGACGTGACTTCGGTTACCTGCCCGAGAAAGGGCAATGGCAGTTTTGGACTCTACAGCATGAGCAACTCGCTGGTTACAGCAGCTTACCCCATCCCGCCCTGCACGGTCTCTCTCAATTGCAGAATGCCAGTGGCGTACTGGCGGCGCTGGCGGCATTGCATGAACGACTGCCGGTGACATTGCAGGACATCTGCCGTGGTCTGCGCGAGGTCGAATTGCCGGGCCGCTTTCAGGTATTGCCGGGGCGGCCGACGGTAATTCTCGATGTTGCCCATAATCCCCAGGCAGCCCGGGCACTGGCGGACAATCTTGATACCCAGACGGTTGAAGTGGGTTTTCATGCGAAAACCTGGGCGGTGTTCGGCATGTTGCGCGACAAGGACATCGCCGCCGTGGTTCGCGCGCTGGCTGGATGCATCACGCACTGGTTGCCGTGCTCGTTGAGCGGCATCCGTGCGGCAAGCGCCGCCGAACTGGCCCCGATACTGGTGAATCAGGAAATTGTACCTGCGCAGTGCTTCGGATCGGCAGCCGAAGCTTTCCGTTACGCACGGGATAAAGCCGATGAAGATGATAGAATTGTCGTGTTCGGATCATTCCAAACCGTCGCGGATGTCCTGCACGAACTGGCTTAAACGGCAAGAAGGCTATGGCTGAAAAAGACCCGGGATTCAACTCATCAGTGGAGCCTGCCGGTGGCACAGTGCTCGACGAGCCGCTCAATCTTAAAAAGCGCGCGCGGCGACGTCTGGTCGGCGCGGTAGCGCTGGCTTTGCTGGCGGTAATCGTGCTGCCGATGGTGATGGACCAAGAGCCAAGACCGCTCACCCAGGACATCCAGATACGCATTCCGAATCAGGAAGTTGGCACTGTTTCCGCTCTCGCGCGTCTGGCCCCCAAGCCGGTGCCCCCCCCCCTGCCGGCACCAACCAGGACTGTCCAGCCAACATCTGCCCAGCCTGCGCCGGTCGCCGCAGCAATTCCCGAGGCAAAGCCGCAAGTTGTGACGAAAACCGAGCCGCCGAAGGCTGGCGCAACTCCCCCGGCAGAAAAACCGGCTGAGCGCAAAGTCGTGGAAAAGACCGCTGAGAAACCGGCGGCAAAATTGCTACCGCAGGCATCAGAGAGTGCGCGTGCCGTTGCGCTACTAAACAGCGGCGAGCAGTGGATCGTCCAGCTCGGCGCCTATCAGGATATGGCGAACGTCAAGCTGCTTCAGGGCAAAATCAAGGAACTCGGCTATCCCTCTTTTACCGAAAAGGTGGATACGCCGCAAGGCATGCGAGTACGCGTGCGCGGCGGCCCGTTTGCCAGCCGCGATGCTGCCGAAAAAGCGCAGGAGCGTTTAAAGAAAATCGGCGCCGGCGCACCGGTTGGCGGCGTTGTGGCGCAGAAATAGAGTAAATGACGGGCATTACAGCGTTTGACTGCGTAGTTCTGGCAGTGATTGCTTTATCCTCGTTACTTGGCTTGTGGCGCGGCGTGGTTAGCGAAGTGCTGGCTTTGTTGGCGTGGCTGGTGGCGTTTGTCGCAGCACGCATGTGGGGTGGTCAAGCGGCTGAAGCCCTGGCCGTTTGGATGCGCGATCCGGTTTTGCGTCAGGTACTTGGTTTCGTCGCAGTGTTCGTGGCGACACTGCTATTGTTTGGGGTACTGCGTTTTTTTCTCTCGCGCTTGTTGCGCGTGGTTGGGTTGGGGCTGGTGGATCGTTTTCTCGGCATGCTGTTTGGCATCGTACGCGGCTTGCTGGTGGTCCTGGCAGGAATTTTACTCGGCGGGCTAACGGAACTACCTCGTCAGGCCTGGTGGCGCGAGGCTATACTGGCACCACCGCTGGAAACAGCTGTACTGGCACTCAAGCCCTGGCTGCCACCGCAAGCGGCGCAACGGGTTCGATACAGATAGGCGGAGACCATGTGTGGAATTATCGGCGTAGTTGCGACCAATCCCGTCAACCAACTGCTTTATGATGGTCTGCAAGTGTTGCAGCACCGCGGACAGGATGCGGCTGGCATAGCAACTGCCGAGTCCGGGCGCTTCCACATGCACAAGGGACCGGGGCTGGTACGCGACGTTTTCCGCACCCGCAACATGCTCAACCTGACGGGAAACTGGGGCATCGGACATTGCCGCTACCCGACTGCGGGATCCGCCGACAATGCCGCCGAATCCCAGCCCTTCTATGTCAATTCCCCGTTCGGCCTGATGCTGGCCCACAACGGCAACCTGACTAACGCCACACTACTCAAGCAGGACATGTTCCTGCAGGATCTGCGCCACATGAACACCAACTCCGATTCGGAGGTGCTGTTGAACGTGCTGGCCCACGAGCTGCAAGCCGCCTCGACCAAGTACCAAGTCGATGCCGAAATTATTTTCCGGGCCGTGACCGGCTTGCATCGGCGTGTTCGCGGCGCCTATGCCGTGGTGGCGATGATTTCCGGGTACGGTTTGCTGGCCTTCCGCGACCCCTATGGCATACGGCCGCTGATCATAGGACGCAACCAGACGGAGAACGGAACCGAATACATGGTCGCATCGGAAAGCGTCGCGCTCGATACCCTCGGCTTCAAGATCTTGCGTGATGTGGCCCCAGGCGAGGCGGTGTTGATCGATACCCAGGGCAACTTTGAAAGCCGCCAGTGCGCCGAGCGCACCATGCATGCGCCGTGCATTTTCGAGTTTGTCTATCTAGCTCGCCCCGATTCCTTGATCGATGGCATCTCGGTGTATGAGACACGCTTGAAGATGGGTGACTTCCTCGCCGATAAAATCAAACATACCATGCCGAATCTTGAGATCGACACGGTCATTCCCATTCCCGATTCGAGCCGGCCGGCGGCGATGGAACTGGCCAAGCGTCTTAACCTCCCCTACCGCGAAGGTTTCGTCAAGAACCGCTACATTGGCCGCACCTTCATCATGCCGGGGCAGACGCAACGACGCAAATCGGTGCGCCAGAAACTTAACGCGATCGCCATGGAATTCAAGGGCAAGAACGTCCTGCTGGTCGATGATTCTATCGTCCGCGGCACGACCAGCCGCGAGATCGTCATGATGGCGCGCGAGGCCGGCGCGCGGCATGTCTATTTTGCCTCGGCGGCACCGCCCGTGCGCTACCCCAACGTTTATGGCATCGACATGCCGACGCGGGCCGAATTGCTTGCCTGCGATCGTTCCGATGAGGAGATTCGTTGCGAGATCGGCGCCGATGCTCTCATCTACCAGGACCTTGACGACCTCAAGGCCGCTATACGCGCCGTCAATCCGAGCATCGGCAGCTTCGAGACGTCCTGTTTCGACGGCCACTACATCACCGGCGACGTCACCCTCGAATACCTGTCGAAAGTCGAATCGGCGCGCGGCATCCATGCAGGACGCCACGACGATGAAAGCGATGGTGCGCAACTTGACCTTAATCTGGTGACCACGGAATAACATGAACGACAACTATTCATTCGAGACCCTGGCGGTACGCGCCGGGCAAGAGCGCAGCCAGTTCAACGAGCATTCCGAAGCGCTCTACTTGACCTCCAGCTTTGTTTTCGACAGCGCGGCACAAGCCGCCGCGCGTTTTTCGGGAGAGGAACCGGGCAATGTCTACGCCCGCTTCACCAATCCGACCGTGACCATGCTGCAAAAACGGCTTGCTGCCCTGGAAGGCGCGGAAGGCTGTATCGCCACAGCCTCGGGCATGGCGGCGATCCTCGCCATGATCATGGCGCTCTTCAAGGGCGGCGACCACATTGTCGCCTCGCGCAGCATCTTCGGCGCCACACAGCAACTGCTCGGCAACATCCTGCCAAAGTTCGGCATCGAAACGAGCTTTGTGGATGGCGGGGATCCCGCTTCTTTCCGCGCGGCTTGCCGGCCAAACACCCGGCTGGTATTCATCGAAACGCCTTCGAACCCGCTCACCGAGGTGCTGGACATCGCCGCACTGGCAGAAATAACCCATGCCAACGGCGCCCTGCTGGCGGTCGACAACTGCTTCTGCACGCCGGTGCTGCAACAACCATTGAAACTGGGGGCCGATCTGGTCATTCACTCCGCCACCAAATACCTCGACGGCCAGGGGCGCGTCCTCGGCGGTGCAGTGTGCAGCAATCAGGCATTGACCGAGGAAATCTTCAAGTTCCTGCGTACCACAGGTCCGACGCTGTCGCCATTCAATGCATGGATCATTCTGAAGGGGCTGGAGACACTCAAGATCCGCGTGCAGGCACAGTCGTCCAACGCGCTCGAGTTGGCGCAATGGCTGGAACGTCAGCCCCGCGTGGCACGTATTTTCTATCCCGGTTTACCCTCGCACCCGCAGCACCAGTTGGCAATGCGCCAGCAGGCCAGCGGTGGAGCGATTCTCTCATTCGAAGTCAAAGGCGGGCGCGAGGCGGCGTGGCATGTCGTCGATAACTGCAAGCTGCTTTCCATCACCGCCAATCTCGGTGACACCAAGACCACCATCACCCACCCGGCCAGCACCACCCATGGTCGCATCAGCGCGGAAGCGCGCGCCGCCTCGGGTATATCCGAAGGATTGCTAAGGATTGCCGTGGGGCTGGAGGCCGTGGCCGACATCGAGGCCGATCTGACGCGCGGATTGGCCTGATAGGCAATACCAAAGGATTAGGACGTGTTCTCAATTGATCGGCGCGATGCGTCGCTCAGTTGAGAGCACGCTCTAGGCCCTATCCGTGTCGCATCTGTTCGTCGACATTTCAGCGCACGGCTTGGGCCATCTTGCGCAGACGGCGCCAGTCCTGAACCAACTGCATCGGACGCAGCTGCGCCTGACCGTGCGTAGCGGCCTATCTTTGCATCAGCTGCGGCGGCGCATCAGTGCTCCCTTTGAGTTCATCCCGGGCGAGCCGGATTTCGGTTTTGTCATGCGCAATGCGCTCGACATCGATTTGGCCAAAAGTGCCTCCCGCTATCAGCAGCGGCATCGAAATTGGTCAAACGCCATTGCCGCCGAGGCGGATTTTCTCCGCCAACTCAAGCCTGACCTGGTGCTGAGCAACGTCGCCTATCTACCGCTGGCGGGTGCCGCCCGGATTGGTGTTCCTGCCGTGGCGATGTGTTCATTGAACTGGGCCGACTTGTTCGCGCATTATTTTAGCGGGAAAGTTTGGGCCGCCTCGATTCACGATGAAATGCTATGCGCTTATCACAGCGCTGCGGCCTTTCTTCGTGTGACGCCAGGCATGCCGATGTCCGCATTGGCAAATCTGCAACCCATCGGACCAATTGCTTCCAACGTCCCGGCGCAACGAACAGAAGTCGCCACAAGCCTCGGGATACCGGTGACGGAGCGCTGGGTACTGGTTGCCTTGGGAGGAATCGAGCATCGCTTGCCAGTGGAAGCGTGGCCCAAACCTGCCGGCGTGCGCTGGCTGGTTCCGGATAATTGGGAAGTCTCTCGGGCCGACGTCAGCAGCTACGGCCAGCAAGTCAGTTTTATCAACCTGCTCGCCAGTGCTGACGCATTAATCACCAAAACAGGATATGGCAGCTTCGCCGAAGCATCCTGCAATGGCATTCCGGTGCTTTACTTGCGGCGTCCAGACTGGCCCGAGGAACCGTGCTTAATCGAATGGCTAAAAGCCCACAGCCGATCAGCCGAAATTACGCGCGCCGAAGCTCACTCGGGAATGTTTGTCCACCGGCTTGAAGAAGTATGGAACACTGCTTGTCCGGCGCGTCCTCATCCCCATGGAATTACCGAGGCTTGCGCATGCATTTCCCGTTTATTGCAATCTCCGCATCTATAATTGACGTGCCGCCAAATCGGTTGCTTACATCAGCCGGCGTATCCATTCAATCACCACAGCCATCAGTTTCTCCTGTGCACGTAGCCGCGTAGATATCTCATGTCAAACTCCCAGGCCGCATCCCGGTCACTCTCTTGCAATCTATTCAGTCGGCTCCACTCGCTGGAGCGACTGCTGCTAAAGCATTCCATTGGCACCCTGCTGGTCACCAGCCTCTGCTTGTTTCTGCCGCTATGCATTGCAAGATTAAGCCTCATAGACGATCACGAAATCGTCAGGATTCTTACCCTGTTCGACGACCAGAAATGGCTAGGCATCAGAGAGTTCCTTCTTTCCGTCGATTTTGGCGATCTTCCGCGCTTCCGACCAACCTATTATTTCTTCCGAGTCTCAGAATCCATCCTATTCCGTGACTTCGCTCCGGCGTGGTTTGCGATGCGCCTCGTCATGGCAGCCACCTTCGCCGTCGCAACATTGATGCTGGCAAGCACTTTTCTGTCGCCCAGAAACTCGCTCTTGATGGCCGTTGGATTCTTGTCGATGCCGATTGTCCCGGATATTTTCATGAGGCTCGGTCCGGGTGAATCTTATGCCGCCGGGCTGTGCGCCCTAATCATTATCGCGTTTGTCAAACGCTGGCCCCATACCTGGTTAGCCGCCTCGCTGTGCGCAACACTACTGGTTGGGATCAAGGAGAATTTTCTTTTCCTGATTCCATTTCAGCTATATCCGATCCTTATTGCCGTGCGCCGGAATAAGCGTATTTCAGCTGTTGCCGCAGCCTGCTTTTTCGGAACCTCGCTTGCATTTGCATGTGTCATCGCATTAAAGCTGCTGCAAACGCATGGAGTCGATGTCTATGGCAACTCCATTCAGGATGGCCGGCTACTTTCCGCGCTACTGTCCCTGTTGGGCTCGCTGCGAGGACTGGCTACGGTCGCCCTGGTTGCCACATCCGTTGGCGTCTGGAGCATCCTGAGGTTAAGAAAGGCCATCTCTCAAGAAGCATTGGTATTGGTACCGATAGCGGTCTTGTGTCTCTCTTTCAACATCCTCTTCTATGGCGAAGTGCCCAGAGTTTATAGCCGATACGGCTTTCCATTTTGGTATATCTTTCTATTGTTGGCGGGCTATTGTGGGAACTTCTTATTGTCGGGACCACAACCTGGCATCGCGAGGCGCTCGATCTCGCGCGTGTTGTTAGGCTTTTTCGCCGTAAGTATATGCCTCGGCTTGGGGAGGAACGCAGTAATGGGCTATCGCCACGCAATTAAGTCAATTGAAGCTCAAAAAGGTATCAATGCCCTTACCGCGTTCGATAGCCGTCTGCCAATCCTGGTGCACGCGAACAGGACCGCTGACAGCGAACCGATTGTCGCAGTCTCACGTTTCATTGACTTTTACAAGGGGCAAGGCGCGATACGATACTTAATCGCGTCTCCCCCATTGGCCGCTGCAACCTCGCCATTCGAATCGGACCTGAATAGCCAGATGCTGCGGAAAATGCAGCAGGGCGGCGATGGCTACTTGCCGCTGCCAGCCATCATCCCGGCGTCTGATGCCTGTATCGAAGCGTACTTCCGCCGTGAGGAGCCGCCCTTGTGTGACAATCGAGCGCTGATCCCTTACTAGTCTTTAGCCGATGCTAATCCGCTCACGGGAGGCCGAGTGCTTACGCCGCCCTAAGTGCCGTGACGATGTTCATGCGCGCCGCTCGCGCAGCGGGCAGAAAGCCGCCGATGAAGCCCATCGCCAGGGCGAATAGCAGTGTTTGGAAGACGATGCGCGGGGTCAGTTGAAAGCTGAAAGCAAGTTCGGCGAAGGACTGGAAGTTCATGGTCGAAATGGTGACCAGCTGCATCAGCGATGCCAGTATCAAGCCGACCAGTCCGCCGATCAGCGCCAGCATCAGCGACTCGACCAGGAAGGCACCGAGCACGCTGCGGCGGCGGAAACCCAAAGCCCGCAGAGTGCCGATTTCGCCGGTGCGGCTGGCGACTGAAGCATACATGGTGATCATGGCGCCAATCACGGCACCGATGGAAAAAATGATGGACAGGGTAAGGCCGAGGATGCGGATGAAATTGGCCATCAGTTCCGACTGATCGGCGTAATACTGGCGTTCGCGCTTAACTTCGATAGTCAGGCGCGGGTCGCTTTCGAGCACGCGCTTCAGCGTATCAAAGCCTTCCCTGTCGGCAAGCCGCAGCGTCACCGACGAGAAAACCGGACGCCGGAAGGCCGGCATCAACTGATCGCTGTCTCCCCATATTTCGGAATCGAAGCCGGTCTTGCCGGCGTCCAGAACACCCACCACGGTCCACTCGCGATTGCCGAAACGCAAGGTTTCGCCCAGGCCCGCTCCCTGGAAGCGGGTCCCCAGGCTGCTGCCGGCCACCACCTCGTAACTGCCGGAACGGAACATGCGTCCTTGCGCGAGTTTCACTTGCGGCCTGAGAGCCAACCCCATCCCGCCGATGCCGCGCACCGTAACATTGGCGGGATGAACGCTGCCGCTCTGCCGCTTGGGCAAGGTAATCAACACCACCGTTTCCTTGGAGGAAACGAGCTTGCCGTCCGGCCCCAAGGCGACCTGTGGCTGGCTCTCCATGATCGCGGCGGAAGCTCGGTCGATGCCGCTTTGCATCTCCGTACCGGAACCCTTGCGGATGGCGATTACGTTGTCCTCGCTGCCGGTGTCGACCAGCGTCTGCCGCAAGCCAGCATCGAGCATCAACACCGCGGCGAAGACAAATACCACCAGCGCCATGGCGCCGGCAGTCAGGAAGGTGGTGAGCTTGCGCGTGGCCAGGTTGCGCAAACAGTATGAAAGCGGGAGCGCCATCAGCCGATGCTCCTTAGCCCTTCGATGATTCTTACCTGAGCGGCATGCCGAGCCGGCAAGAGCGCCGCCAAAAGCCCAATGATCACGGCGCATGCACATTGCAGCATGACTGTATCTGGGGATACCTGAAAAACCGGAAACAGCGACCCGGTGTGCTTGCTGAACTCAACCGCCAGCGGAAATGTCAGGGCAATGCTCGCAGCGCCGCCAAGCATCGCCAGCAGCATGGATTCGCCGAGGATGGTCGCAGCCACGAAGCCGGAACTGAAGCCAAGCGCCTTCAGTGTCGCATATTCGCCAATACGCTCGCGCGCCGTCATGGCCATGGTATTCGCCATAACAGCCATGATGATGAAGATCACCAGATAGGACACCAGCCGGATAGCCACGACGATCGACTCGGTCATCGAGACAAAACCAAGCTGAAAAGCTTTCTCGGTCTCAGTCAGGGTTTCGGCGGTGGAGTTCTTGAACTGGCTGTCGATTTCAACGGAGATCCGCGCCATGTCCTCGGCATGGGCCGCCTCGATCACATAAAAGCCGATCTGGTCGGCGCGGCGTCGATAGCGCTGTTTGACAACTTCGTTGAGATAGTCCCAGTGAAAGAACATCTGCGACAGATCGGTTTTCTTGCTCGCGCCATCATAGATGCCTCGGACCACAAAGGTCCATTCACCGGGGAAAATGGTACCTTTCAAGGTAAGATTATCGCCGAGCTTGAAGCCGTAAACTTCAGCCAGCTTGCGGCCGACCACGCAGCCCTTGCGGTCACGCTGGAAATCACGTCTTTCCGCCTCGCTGACGACGAACTCCGGAAACAGGTCGAGGTAGGCGTCGTCGATGGCGAATTGCGGAAAGAAGTTCTTCGGCTCTTTATAGATGGCGCCAAACCAGTTGGCATAAGCGACGGCACGCACGCCATCGATGGCGCGTATTTTCTGCCGGTAGCTCACCGGCATCGGGAATACCAGCGAGATGGCGTTGCGCGTGATAAGCCGCGTTGCCGAAGCCATGTTGGCATTGTTGTACCAGGCGGTAACCACCGTCTGGAGCAAACCGAATGCCACGATGGCGACCACCAGACCGGCGAGCGTCAAGGCCGTGCGCAGCTTGTGGCGAAAGGAGTTGCGCAAAATGAGCTTGAGAAAATACATTACGCCTTAAGGCCTGAAGTTTTCTTCGCGCGCCGAAAGCTCGCCCTTCTCCAGATGCATGATGGCATGGGCATGGCTGGCGGCACGCGCATCGTGGGTAACCATGATGATGGTTTTACCCAGATCGGCATTAAGAGTCTGCATCAGGCGCAGCACGTCTTCGGCCGATTCACGGTCGAGGTCGCCGGTTGGCTCGTCGGCGACGATCAAATGCGGATCGGAAATCAAGGCGCGAGCAATGGCGACACGCTGCTGCTGGCCGCCGGATAGCTCATTGGGATAATGCGTCTTGCGATCATCAAGACCGACCAGCGCCAACGCCGCTTCGACATGTTCGCGCCGTTGGCGGCGGGTAAGCGGGGTAAGCAGCAGTGGCAACTCGACGTTCTCGAAAGCAGTCAGCACCGGCATCAGGTTGTAGAACTGGAAAATGAAGCCGACGTTGCTGGCCCGCCAATCGGCAAGCCGCGCTTCGGAAAGGCCGCCAATGTCGATACCAGCCACTTCCAAGCGCCCGCTATCGGGTTGGTCGATGCCGGCAATGAGATTCAGGAGCGTGCTTTTGCCTGAGCCAGAAGGACCCATCAGGCCAAGAAACTCACCGCTTTCGATAGCCATGCTGATATTAGTGAGCACGGGCACGATCTGCGTCCCGCGCCGATAGGATTTTGAAATATCCTGGAGTTGCACCAGTGGCGCAGTCATGACGAGCGCTTCGCTGATTTAACGATCATTGAGTGATTATTTGGCACTCATTTGGCAACCAGGCTGACCTTGCTGCCATCGTGCAATTTTTCCGATGGCTTCAGGATCACCTTGTCGCCAAGCTTTAAGCCAGAGATTTCAATCAGGTCACCGATTTTTGCCCCAGGAGTTACCGGCTGCACGCGCGCCACGCCATCTGCGACCAGGAACACCACGCTGCGCCCTTCGCGCTGCGCAATGGCGTCAGCATGCACCACTAGGCGCGGCCTGCGGCTTTCGAGCGGAACTGCCTGGGACAGAAAAGCCACCTTGGCACTCATTTCCGGCAGTATGTCCACACCGTTGCCGACTGTACGGTCGACAAAACGAACCTTGGTCATGACGCTGGCCTTGCCGCGATCGACAGTCGGGACCAGACGACTCACTTCGCCGCGAAAACGCTGCTCGGGAAAAGCATCCAGGGCGATCTCGCAGGGCTGCCCGACTTTGATCTTGGCCAAGTTGGCCTCGGAAACATCGGCCTCGACTTCCAAGGTCAGCATGTCGGCCATGCTGACCACGGCGCCCTTGCTGTCGGCGGCCTGGGAAAAAGGCGTGACGATGTCGCCAACGTTGGCGTTCTTGGTCAGCACCACGCCGTCGAAAGGAGCACGGATTTGCGTCTGATCCACCGCCACCTGGGCGCTGCGCAAATTAGCCCGGGCCATGCTCAGGCCCGCGCGCGCCTTGTCAAAACGGGCACGGGCAGAATCAAGGGAGGAAACGGCAATGAATTTTTTCTGCGCCAGATCCTCGGCACGCGTCAGCGCAACTTCGGCGTCCTTAAGTTCGGCGCGCGCCGAGTCGATACTGGCTGTGGCTTGCATTGCAACTGACCGGACATCCTGACTCTCCAGGCGGGCGATCACTTGGCCCGTTTTAACCACGCTGCCTTCCTGCACTCCAAGCCATTCAAGGCGTCCGGTGGCCTTGGTGGCCACCGCTGCCTTGCGCTGGGCAACCACGTAGCCGCTGGCGTTAAGCAGTGTCACCGCTTGATAGGGATAGGCGGTCGAAACGCCTACCGTATCAACGCTGATTTCTCCGCCAAAGCGGTAGTTCAAGCCGGCCAACACCAGCACCAGCGCTCCGATAGCCAACCACGGCCACCAGCGGCGGCGCCCATTGCCGCTGGCTAAGAGTGCATTGCGGTCGATTTTGAGTTGGGATATTTTGTCGGCGGACATGACACAGATAAGATGTGACGAGGAATTAATTATACAGGCGCGTCAAATGCCGGATAATGAGAATGCTGGCAGGGAATGGAGAGAGGCGCATGGCGAAACTACCGAAGCGATTAGTCGTTGGCATGACCGGTTCGAGCGGTGTCATTTACGGTATTCGCTTGCTCGAGTTGCTGCACAAGATCCGCGACATTGAAGCCCACCTGGTCATGTCAAACTCGGCCAAGCTAAACGTTCGGCTGGAAACGGACTGGTCGATACAGGACGTCGAAGCTCTGGCCCATCAGGTCTACGACGTCAAAGACATCGCGGCAAGGCTGTCGAGTGGATCATTCAAAACCTTGGGTATGGTCATTGCGCCCTGTTCCATCAAGACCTTGTCCGGGATCGCCAACTCCTATTCCGACAACCTGCTGACGCGCGCCGCGGACGTGACGCTCAAGGAGCGACGCAAGCTGGTCCTGATGGTGCGCGAAACCCCGTTGCATACGGGGCACTGCAAACTCTTATATGAAGCCTCAATGCTGGGGGCCATCCTCGCCCCGCCAATGCCGGCGTTCTATAATCGCCCCACATCCTTGGACGATATCATTAACCACAGCATCGGGCGCATGCTGGATTTGTTCGACATCGAGACAACGGCGGTCAAACGTTGGGAGGGAGCGCCTTCCGCCCGTCAATGATAGAGCGCAGTTGCATACGGTGCATGTTATGAAAATTCTTATCCTCTACTCAACCACCGATGGCCATACCAAAGTAATTTGTCATCGACTCCAGCAAGTGATTGAACAAGATTCGCACCAGGTCACACTGGTACCCATTGATGAATGGGTTGATCTTGACTTGATGGCCTTCGACAAGATTGTCATTGGTGCCAGCATTCGCTACGGCAAGCACAGCCCTAAGGTTTTTAATTTCATCAACAGGAACCTGTCACTGTTGGATATGAAACCCAACGCTTTTTTCTCTGTGAACGTGGTGGCGCGCAAACCGGAAAAGAACCAGCCGCACACCAATCCCTACCTGCTGAAATTTCTCCGGCGTATTTCCTGGAAGCCCAAGCAATTAGCGGTCTTTGCGGGCAAGATCGATTATCCCAAATACAGCTTCCTCGACCGCCAGATCATACGGTTCATCATGTGGATGACCAAGGGGCCAACACATCCCAGCACAGTGGTTGAATTTACCGACTGGCATCAGGTCGAGGCATTTGGACACCTGATTTGTAAAATGTAGTTCCCGACAAGCGCCAACCTCCCCCATAACACAAGCGCGTTCACATCGCTAACGCGGCAAGTTAGCGACGCGTGAAGGTATTGTACAGTTGGTAAAGCCGTACTTGCTTGTATTCAAATAAGAAATGGAAAACCCTTGGTTCCAGATGTACATGAATAATGTACATCCAGGGAAGCGGCCCAATCTGAAGGTACCGATTTGTTTTGTCATACATCGACACATCTAATTGTTATATATAGACTTTACCAACCTCGTCGACACTAGGCATGGACATTGCGTAGCGGTAAGTGAGCAACAAGAGTCAATAGAAAGCGAGAGGTGGTGAAATGAGCGAAAAAACAAAAATTCTCGTAGTCGATGACGAAGAAGTCGTGCGCCTTAGCCACCTCAGACTGTTGGCTCGTGATGATTGCAAAGTGGAAGCGGTTTGGAACGGCTATGACGCCTTGCGCGAAATGGAAAAAGACTGTTTCGATTTAGTGTTGCTCGATCTGCGTATGCCCGGGATGGATGGTATGTCTGTTCTGCGCATGATCAAGGAGCGGTGGCCAGAGAGCGAAGTGGTTGTCATCACGGGATACCCGTCAGTCGAGACCGCCAAGGAAGCAATCCGTCTCGGCGCCTACGATTACTTGGCCAAACCCGTCAATCCGGATGAAATTATCAAGGTGGCTAGCGGCGCCATCACGCAAAAAAAATGGGCGTTGCATAGGGACGGTGTCCAGCAGGCCATGGTTTAAGCAAGCGATCGGTTTGAATAATCGTCAGGTTCATAAGTTAATTCAAGGAGAATGTCATGAATGTCTTACAAAAAGTTCTAGTCGTCGATGATGACCCGGTGGTAGGCAAAAGTATCGACCGGGTTCTCGCAAGCAAGGGCTACGCGGTGATCGCCGCCTCGAATGGTGAAGAGGCACTGAACAAGCTCGCCAGCGAACATTATGATCTCGTCTTCACGGACATTAAAATGCCCGGGATGAGCGGCCTTGAAGTCGCTGAGCGGGTCAAGGCAAGTCAGCCCTGGCTGCCGGTGGTGATCGTCACCGGATATGGGTCTGATGCCTATGAAGCTCGTGCGGCGGCGGCGGGAGTATCTGAATTTCTCCGCAAACCGCTCTCGCCGGAAATGATTGAAGCCAGCACCGCCAAGGCCCTTCGTGAGCGGAGCCCGGCAATGCCGATGCAGACGCAGCCCGAAGAAATCGCCGTTCCCCAACCCGAGGCCATCGAGAAGGGAAGTACGGTGAAAAATATCGCTCTGTTCCTGGCGGCCCCCTTCATTGGCTTAGCCTATATCGTTGCCATGCCTTTCGTGGGAATAGGAATGCTGGCCTGGTTTGGTTTCAAGGCGGTCATGAAGCGCTGAGTGTGGCGTATGATGTTTAACTTCAGTGTGTAATGCAAATGCCGCGGGGTGATCTCCCCACGGCATTTGCGCTTTTCGATGAGATCATCAATCAGGGGAAGTGGACATGACCAGCGCCTGGATGGGAACAGTGAAATTCACACGGCACTTGAATTTTGCGGTAGCCTTTTTTATATTTTTTTTCGCCTGCAGCATATCGAGTCAGGCTGCAGGCGTTCTGTCCCAGGACGATAAGAACTGTCTGGAATGCCACTCTCAGGAGAAGTTCGAGAAACCGATGGCAGAGGGGGAAATGCTATCCCTGCATATTCCGGGCAAGGACTTTGCCGCATCGGTTCATAATGCGGTCGGCTGTACCGGTTGCCATGCGGATATTGATCTGAAGAAACATCCCCAGACAAGCAAGAAGAAAATCACCTTGCGCAGTCATTCCATGGCCATGGTTCAAGTCTGCAAGGACTGCCACGACGATAAGTTCAAGCTGTACGAAGGAAGCATACATGCCACTCTTCTCCGGGATGGGAATGAGGCCGCGCCGCTATGCTCCGACTGCCACAGCCCGCATTCAATCCGTAAAGACACTGCCTCCGCGCCAATGGCCGAGGTATCTTGTCGACAGTGTCATACGCCCATCTACAAGGCGTATGCCGAGAGTGTGCACGGCCAGATTCGCGGCAAGCCGGAGGGCGGGCATGCCCCGCTTTGCCCGGACTGCCACAAGGCACACGAGGTCACAGCGGCGTCGACGGGAAACCAACTCAAGGATGCCTGCCTGGGTTGCCATACAAATGCGCTTGCGGTACACAAGACGTGGTTGCCGAATACCGACCGACATTTCGAGGCAGTGTCCTGCCCTGCCTGCCATGCGCCCACGGCGAAGCGGCGGGTTAACCTAAGGTTATACGACAGCATTGCCCAAGAGCGGGTTGCCGAAAAACAAGGCGTACCACAATTCGAGAGCCGGGCTCGCTCAGCCGATTCAAAGGGCCTCGGCCTGGATGCCTTGGCACTGCAAAGCCTGCTCAAGGAATTCAACCGCGAGGGCAGCGAAGGCAAGACCATTCTGCGTGGTCGCCTGGAAGTAAGCACGGGAGCCGAGGCGCATCAGTTAGCACCCAAGGCCAGGGCAATCAAGGAATGCGATAGTTGCCACCGCGAGGGTGCCGCGCCATTCCAGACGGTGACCATATCGATAGTCAGCCCCGATGGCCGACCGCTCCACTACGGCGCCCAAAAAGAGGTTCTTAATTCGGCAACTTCCGTTGATTCAGTAGGCGGGTTTTACGCCATCGGCGGCACCAGAATCAAGCTTCTGGACGTTCTGTTTGTCCTCACCCTGTTAGCTGGCATCGGCATACCGCTCGGTCATATGACCCTGAAATGGTTGTTCAGAAGATACTTGAGGCAGATCGAAGCAGAACGGCAAGCCACGCAGCCCCAAGCTGACAGTCAGGCATCGTCTGGCGATAATTCCACCAGCCCCACCAAGTCGTAGGAGAAAAACATGCATCGACTCTACGTTCACCCGCTTCCTGTCAGAATCTGGCACTGGATCAACGCCTTCGGTTTCATTCTGTTGATTGTCACCGGCGTTCAGATCAGGTATATCGGCCTGATCAACATCATGCCCTTCAAAACTTCCGTGAATTTGCACAACCTGGTTGGCTTCGTTCTGATAGCCAACTTCTTCCTCTGGTTTCTGTTTTACCTGTTTTCAGACAAAATCAAGGTCTATCTTCCCGAGCTGAACCCGATGAAGCACTTTCGCGAAAGCTTTCGTCAGATGGCGTTCTATGGATACGGAATATTCAAAGGGCAACCCAATCCACACCATGTAAGTCTCTATCACAAGTTCAACCCGATGCAGAGCATGACTTACCAGATTGTCATGCTCCTTCTCGTGCCGATTCAGATTTACACCGGGATATTGCTTTGGGATGTGGAACGCTTCCAGACCGGCGTGAATCTATTCGGCGGACTGCGCGTTGTCGATACGGTACATGTGCTGTTGTTCATTTTCTTCTCCGGGTTCATATTTATTCACCCTTATCTGGCTAGCCTCGGCCATACACCGACAGCCCACTTCAAGGCGATGTTTACCGGATATGAGGAAATAGAAGAAGAAACCGAGGGGCATTAGCCCGTTTGTTCAGGCTTCTCCGGATTCGCTGCCGCGAATCCGGATATCGTATTTACGCATGAGTGCCTGAAAATTGGCGCGCAGCATGCCGGTTTCCTCGGCACTGCGGGTAACATTCCATTCGTTCCTCTTGAGTGCCTCAAGCAGAAACAACTTCTCGATATCTTCCACGGATTTTTCCCGCGCCACCTTTTTTATTCGTTTCAACTCATCGCCGGTACGGGGAACTTCCAGATCGAATCGAGGCTGCGAGCCAGTGATGTCGGTCAAATGGGCCTGGCGAATCACTTTATCGTTGGCCAGGATCATCGCGCGGTGCACCGTGTTCTGCAACTCGCGCACATTTCCAGGCCAGCCATAGTTCGACAGCGCACTCAGGGCATCCCCCGAGAATTCCGTCACTTCCTTGCCCAGTTCCTTGCTGAAGACTTTCAGGAAGTGGAAAGCCAGGGCTGGGATATCCTCGCGACGTTCCCTCAGCGGTGGCACCTGGACAGGGAAGATGTTGATGCGATAAAACAGATCCTCGCGGAAAGTTCCCGCCGCCACCATCTCCTTGAGATCCTTGTTGGTGGCGGTGATCAGCCGGATATTGGTGCTCTGGGTACGCGTATCGCCGACCGCCCTGAATTCCCTTTCCTGGGTAACCCTGAGAAGCTTGGCCTGGGTGGCAAGCGATATGTTCGATATCTCATCCAGGAACAGCGATCCGCCATTGGCTATCTCAAACATGCCTTTCTTGTTCGCCACAGCGCCAGTGAAAGCACCCTTGATATGTCCGAACAATTCGCTTTCGAGGAGGGTTTCGCTCAGTGAGTTACAATCGACGGCGACGAACGGTTTATCCTTGCGCAGGCTGTTGAAATGAATGGCGCGGGCAATCAACTCCTTGCCCGTGCCGCTTTCCCCGGTGATGAGTACAGTGCTATTGGTCGGAGCGCACTGCGCGATCAGGCGGTAGACACCTTGCATCGCTGGGCTGGATCCGATGATGTTCTCGAAACGATACTTGGAACTGAGTTCGTTTCTGAGATTCAGGTTCTCCTGGAGCAGGTGCCTTCTCTCCATGGCCCGTTCGATCACCACTTTAAGTTCATCCGGATCGAAGGGTTTTGGCAGGTAATCGAAAGCTCCCAACTTCATGCAGCGCACCGCAGTCTCTATCTGGGAAAGACCCGTAACCATGATGACGTCGATGTCAGGATGCGTCTCCTTGACCCTCTGGAGAACCTCCAGTCCGTTCATCTTTGGCATCATGATATCCAGGATGAGCAAATCGAAATGGCTTTCTTCTATTTTTCTCAATGCCTCCAGGCCGCTTTGCGCTGAGTCAGTCACGTAGGCATCATCGCGCAGAATGCGTAGGCAACTCTGAATAACGATTTCTTCGTCGTCAACGATCAGAATCCTGGCACTCATGGTTGTTTCCCGCCGGCGCCATTTCCGGAGACTTTCGCAGGCGGATCCACTGGAAGATAAGTGCGGAACGTGGAGCCTTTCCCAACTTGGCTTTCCACCTCTATCGAGCCACCGTGGGCACTGACGATCCCATGGCTGACAGAGAGTCCCAATCCGGTTCCCTTGCCGACTTCCTTGGAAGTGAAAAATGGATCAAATATCCGCTTGAGGTTTTCCTTGGGGATTCCGCAACCCGTATCAGTGATGGAAAGCTCCACCATCGGCACTGGCGTATCACCGTATTCGGCATTAGCCGCCCTAAGCACACGGCGGGTTTGGATGTTGATGTCCCCCCCCTCCTCGACTGCGTGCTGGGCATTGACCACCATATTCATGATCACCTGCTCGATCAGGTCAGCATCGACCCATATCGGCGGCAGTTCACTATCGAGGTCCATGGTAATGGATACATCGCGGAAGGAGGCGGGGCGCTCAATGATGCGTGTAGTGTTCTCGATAATACTATTGAGGTCAGCAAACTTCTTTTCAGGAGGTTTCTCCCGTGCGAAGTCAAGTAGTCGTCTGATAATCGCAGCGCATCTCTTGGTCTCGCGAATCACCAGGTCAAGGTCTTCCGCATCCTGGCTGCCCTCCGGCATTTTCTTGCGCAGGAGGTGTGAGAAGGTCAGTACACCGGTCAAGGGATTGTTCAATTCATGGGCGATGCCGGCGGCAAGCAACCCGACCGAAGCGAGTTTCTCGGAGCGCGCCGTTTCTGCCTCGGCAATACGCAGCTCCCGTGTCCTTTCCTTGACTTTCCGTTCCAGCGTGAGCGCCCACTCCTGTAACTCCTTCTGTGAACTTTTCAATGCCAGAGTCATGGCATTGAATGACTTCGCTACTTGTCCAAATTCATCCGTACTTCTTTCTGGGATCAATTGTTCCAGATCCCCCGAAGAGAGCCTTTGGGCTCCGGCTTCCAAGTCACGCAAGGGCCGATAAACAAAACGACTGACCAGGCCGCTCATCACGAGAGAAACCAGCGTAATGAATGCCAGGGAAAAAGCGCCGATGACAATGCCATGTTTCTGCATCTTCTGGTCGATATTGTCGAGAGAGTAAACGATGTCCAGGACACCCAGAACCGGCTCCGCTCTGTTGTGTTCATGGCAAGCCGCAGTGTAGCAAGAGGGTTCATTGTGGAGCACCGCCATGCTGCCAAGCATTCTCCGCCCATTGGCGTCGAAAAAAACGCGCGCCATTGGCGCACTTGAAATCTGCTCGACGGGTGTGCCATTCGGGTAGCAATTCAGGCACCCGTCTTGATTCCGATCGAACTTCTGCCCGACTTCTGGAGGGTAGGACGAGTGAATGATATTGCCATCCTTGTTCCATATCCTGACTTTGGCAATATTCTCTTGTTTCCCCACGTCCTCGATAATTCTCTTCACATACACCGGCTCATTCTTGAGCATGGCATAGCTGGTGCTCTTGATGATGATTTCGGAAATCTTGGCCAGGTTGACTACCATGGCATCACGGAGCTCGTCGCGCTGGTGGCCGATGATAAGCAGCGTAAACAGCGTCATCGCCGCAGTCAGGGTGAGGGCCATGTATAAGCCAACTTTGAACTTCAGCGTATTACGAAATAATCTCATATTGCGGTGTGGACGAAGCCGAAGCACAAATTCCGCATCCAAATTGCGGCGATGCCTAGCTGCATGGCCTGATTCAAGCCATGCGCATTGTACTCCTTCGTCGGGGGGGAAAGCAGACCTCGCCGAACCCACCTCGATATAGAGGCTCTGTCGTTCGCTTCGCTTACTACTTAACTTGCCGTTCCGGCAAGTTGGCCTGCGCCACTACATCACCGGCAGATTCATCCGAATCTGCCGGTGATGTAGTCTTCGGTGGCCTTCTTCTGCGGTTTGATGAAAACCTGGTCGGTGATGCCATACTCGACCATCTCGCCGAGGTACATGTAGGCGGTATAGTCGGAGATGCGCGCGGCCTGTTGCATGTTGTGGGTCACGATGACGATGGTGAAATCTTCTTTCAACTCGCTGATCAGTTCCTCGATGCGCATGGTGGAGATCGGATCGAGCGCCGAGGTCGGCTCATCGAGCAGCAGCACTTCCGGTTTAACCGCGATGCCGCGGGCGATGCAAAGGCGCTGTTGCTGGCCGCCGGAAAGGCTCATGCCGCTCTGTTTGAGGATGCCCTTGACCTCATCCCACAACGCTGCTTTCTTTAACGCCCATTCGACGCGGTCGTCCATTTGCGAACGCGACAGGCGTTCCTGCAGATGCACGCCGAAGGCAATATTGTCGTAGATGGCCATGGGAAACGGTGTTGGCTTCTGGAACACCATGCCGACCCGGGCGCGCAAGTGATTAATGTCGACGTTCTTGTCGAGAATGTTCTCGCCATCCAGCAGCAGATCGCCCTCGGCACGCTGCTCTGGATAGAGGTCGTACATCCGGTTCATGGTCCGCAACAGCGTCGATTTGCCGCAACCCGACGGCCCGATAAACGCCGTTACATGGGAGTGATAGATATCCAGGTTGATGTTCTTCAGCGCGTGGTACTGGCCGTAATAGAAATTAAAATTCCTGAAGGATATCTGCGTCTTCAATTCGACATTTGGCTTGTCGTCGTTATCGAGCGAACCGCTGTTTGCGACGATCGCCAAGGGTGAGGATGATTGCATGCTAGCTCCTGTGCTTCTGGCGGAAGAGGATGCGCGCCAGTATGTTAAGGCTCAGCACGCCGATAGTGATCAGAAACACGCCGCCCCAAGCGATCTCTTGCCAGTCCTTGTAAGGGCTCATGGCAAACTTGAAGATCGTCACCGGCAGGTTGGCGATCGGCTGGTTCATGTCCAGCGTCCAGAACTGATTCGACAATGCAGTAAAGAGCAGCGGCGCCGTTTCGCCGGATACGCGCGCAACGGCCAACAACACCCCGGTGAGAATACCGGCCAGCGAAGCGCGCACGGTCACCTTGCTGATCACCAGCCACTTCGGCGCACCCAGCGCGAATACCGCCTCGCGCAAGCTGTCGGGGACCAATTTCAACATGTTCGAGGTGGCGCTGACGACGACCGGAATCACCAGCATCGCAATCGCGATAACGCCGGAATAGCCGGAAAAATGCCCCACTTGCGCCACATACACGGCATACACGAACAAGCCGATAATGATCGAGGGCGCCGACAACATGATGTCGTTAATGAAGGAGGTGACACTTCCCAGCCAACTATGCTGCCCGTATTCGGCCAGGTAGATGCCGGCCATGATGCCGATCGGCGTTCCCAGCAGTGTTCCCAGAGAAACCAGCAGCAGGCTGCCGACGATGGCATTCAGCAACCCACCTTCGGAGCCGGGCGCCGGCGTCATTTGCGTAAATAGTTTCAGGGACAGACTGGCAAAGCCAAGATCGAGGGTCGTCAGCAGAATCCAGAACAGCCAGAACAAGCCGAATACCATAGCCAGCAGCGCCAATGACAAGGCGGTGCGGTTAATCAGTTTGCGCTGTTGTCGCAGATTCATCATCGGTCAGGTCTTGCTGCCTTCCTGCCGGGTAAGCTGCAACAGGAGCAGTTTGGACAGGGAGAGGACAACAAAGGTAATGAAGAACAGGATCAGGCCAAGTTCGATCAGGGAAGCGGTATAGATCGGCGATTCTGCTTCGGCAAACTCATTCGCCAAAGCCGAGGCAATACTGTTGCCGGGCAGAAACAGGGAAAATCCGCCAAACACGTTCATGTTGCCGATCAGGAAAGTCACCGCCATGGTTTCGCCCAGCGCACGCCCCAGGCCCAGCATGATGCCGCCGATCACGCCGACCTTGGTATAGGGCAGCACCACGTTCCAGACCACTTCCCAGGTCGTGGCGCCAACACCGTAGGCCGACTCTTTGAGCATGGCCGGCGTTACTTCAAAAACATCGCGCATCACCGAGGCAATAAAGGGAATCGTCATGATCGCCAGCACAATCCCGGCGCTGAGAATACCGATGCCGAGAGCAGCGCCGGAAAACAGCTCGCCGATGATCGGCAGCTTGCCCAGAGTATCGGCCATCATCGGCTGGATGTATTTCGAGAAGACGGGAGCAAACACCAGCAAGCCCCACATGCCGTAAACAATGCTGGGGATACCCGCCAGCAATTCAATTGCGATGCCTAGCGGTCGTTTCAACCAGGCGGGTGCCATCTCGGTGAGGAAAATGGCGATACCGAAACTGACCGGAACGGCAATGACCAGCGCTACCAAGGATGTCGCCAGGGTGCCGTAGATCGGAATCAGCGCCCCAAAACGCTCCATCGGCGGATTCCATTCCCCCGACCAGATGAAGCCGAAGCCAAAGCGCTGTATCGCCGGCCAGGCGCCATAAACCAGGGAGACAATGATGCCTCCCAGCATCATCAGCGTGACCAGGGCAAACAAGCGCGTCAGGTTAAAGAATACCCAGTCGCCAATATTTCCCTTGCGCTTGGGCGTTATCTCTGCCGCCATGATAGGAATCCGTAACTGTCCGCCGCTAACCGACGCACTTGAGTAAGCTGCGATTTTATTGGAATCTGGCAGCGCCGGGGGCAATCGCGCGCTGCCAGAATGCTGCTTGGTCGCCGTCGATGCTTACTTGCCGATCCGCACCGGCTTGCCGGCGGCGTCCTTGATGTTGCCCCAGGAAGTATTGATGAGCTTGACCAGACTGTCTGGCAGAGGAACGTAGTCCAACTCTTCGGCCATCTTGGCGCCGTTCTTGTGGGACCAGTCGAAGAATTTCAGCACTTCGGCGCCCTGCGCCGGCTTGTCCTGAACCTTGTGCATCAGGATGAAGGTGGCGCCGGTAATCGGCCAGCTGGTTTTGCCCGGCTCGTTGGTGAGAATCTCGCCGAAGTCGGACTTGCTCCAGTCGGCATAGGCGGCAGCCGCCTTGAAACTAGTGTCATCCGGCTGCGGATATTCGCCCGCCTGGTTCTGCAGCAGCGCATAAGTCATCTTGTTCTGCTTGGCATAAGCATATTCGACATAACCGATGGCGCCCGGAATTCGCTGCACAAACGCGGAGACGCCCTCATTGCCCTTGCCACCAAGGCCGACTGGCCACTGCACGGCGGTACCCTCGCCGACCTTCTGTTTCCACTCCGGACTGACCTTGCAGAGATAATTGGTGAAGATGAATGTGGTGCCTGATCCGTCGGCACGGCGCACCACGGCGATGGCTTGGTCAGGCAGGGAAACCTTGGGGTTCAGCTGGGCGATGGCCTTGTCGTTCCACTTGACGATCTTGCCCAAAAAAATATCGGCCAATGCCGCCGGCGTCAGACGCAGCTCGCCCGGCTTGATGCCGGCGAGATTAACGATCAACACCTCGCCACCGATCACCGCAGGAAACTGCATCAGGCCGTCCTTTTCGAGAGCTTCCGTTTTGAGCGGCATATCGGTGGCACCGAAGTCCACGGTCTTGGCGGTAATCTGCTTGATGCCGCCGCCGGAACCGATCGACTGATAATTGATCTTGTTGCCTGTAGCCTTGTGATAAGCCTCGGCCCACTTGCCGTAGATCGGCGCCGGAAAAGTCGCGCCGGCTCCGGTAACTTCGGCAGCCATGGCCGGAGCGGCCGTTAGTACAATAGAGGCTGCAATCAGTGGCAGAGCAAACGAATTGAAACGTGTCGTCATGGTGATCTCCGTGAAAAATCATATCAGGATGGGCTATCTTAGCCGCCGATTGTGACAGGCTAGTTACAGACCACGAAATAGACTTCGGCCCCGGCCTTCTCTTCGGGAGCCGTCCGACGACAATCAACTGTTAAATATTGGCCCGCCTCAGCCATGCCTTGCGCACTTCCTCGGCTACCCACATCAGTAGGGCGCATGCAATGGCCAGCAGCCAGGCAGTCGCTGCGATCGGGGCCGTGCCGAACAGCCAATTTCCGGCAGGCGTGTAGATGATGAACAGGATCAAGCCCAACTCGGCGGCGAGGCCGATCAGAAGGTAGGGGTTGCTGAAGAATCCGAAGGACAGCGAGGACTTGAGCGGATGACGACAGAGAAAAATGTTCATCATCTGCATCACCACGATTGCCGCCAGACAAGCGGAAGTGGCTTGTAGATAGAGTGGTGCGGTCCGTTCCAGCAGCGTGCCGTAATGCCAGCCGGCCGCATCGAGAACGAAGAAGAACACCGCCATCGCCGCAGCTGCTTCGAGCGCGCCGAGAAACAGATAGGCGCGTGCCATCAGCCCCCATGACAACAGCCGCTCGCCGCTCGCTCTGGGGGGCCGATTCATGACGTCAGGATCGGGTTTCTCGGCGCCCAAGGCCAGAGCCGGCAGCATGTCGGTGCCGAGGTCGACGGCGAGGATCTGGATGATGGTGAGCGGCAGCGGGACTCGCAACAGCACAAAGGCAAGATACGGCACCAGTTCGGGGATGTTCGAGCTCAAGATATAGGTTAGGAACTTGCGGATGTTCTCGAATACCGCACGGCCTTCCTCGATGGCGGCGACGATGCTGGCAAAGTTGTCGTCGAGCAGGATCAGGTCGGCTGCCTCCTTGGCCACATCGGTGCCGGAAATCCCCATGGCGATGCCGATGTCGGCAGTCTTCAGCGCCGGCGCGTCGTTCACGCCGTCGCCCGTGACGGCGACGATCTCGCCCTTTTTCTTGAGTGCCGCAACAATCAGCATTTTCTGGTCAGCGGCGACGCGGGCGAAAATGATTTCCTGCGCATCCAGCGCCAGTTGCAGTTGCGCCGGCGTCATGTGGCGCAAGTCGTCGCCGCCGATCACTACTGGCTGCTCGCCCTTGACCAAGCCGATCTGGCGGGCAATCGCCAGGGCTGTGTGCGGGTGGTCGCCGGTCACCATGATGATGCGGATGCCGGCCGTGGCGCAACGCGCGATGGCATCGGGCACTTCGGCCCGCGGCGGATCTTCCAGCCCGACCAGTCCGCTGAGGGTCATGCCGCGCTCCTCGCTCGGCA
This sequence comes from Sterolibacterium sp., assembly GCA_028713555.1. Taxonomy (GTDB): domain Bacteria; phylum Pseudomonadota; class Gammaproteobacteria; order Burkholderiales; family Rhodocyclaceae; genus JACRAR01. Next base: position 57,251 of record JAQTOA010000012.1, read on the forward strand.
CGCCGTCCGTCACCGCGCAATGGGCGAAGGCCAGCACGCGCAGGCCGGCTTCGGCCATTTGCTCTTGCGCCGCCAACAGACGCGTCCTCGCCGCCGCATCGAGCGGCGCGATTTTGGTACCGTTGCCGACATCAAGCCGGATCAAGTCACAAGCTGCAAGCACCGTCTCCGGCGCGCCCTTGCAGTAAAGCATGCGGCCATGCGGCGTGTCGCACAGCACCGACATACGCTTGCGGTCAGTGTCGAAAGGGATCTCATCGATGAGCGAGAATCCCGTGAGATCGCCGATCAGTTGTCGGCCCATGCCGGCCAGCGCCACTTCCATCGGATCGCCCAGCAGCTTGCGCTGGCCGTGGTCATTCACTTCTTTCAGGCTGTGGCACAGCGCGGCATTCACGAACAACTCGTGGTGGTCCTGCGTCAGGCGCAGCTGTGTCGCCAGTTCGGTCTGCTCAACGAAGCGACCGGCTAGCCAGAGGCGCTGCATCGACATGCGGTTCTGCGTCAGCGTGCCAGTCTTGTCGCTACAGATCACCGTTGTCGAACCAAGCGCCTCGACAGCCGGCAAGTGGCGCACCAGAGCATTACGTCTGGCCATGCGCTGGGTGGCCATGGCCAGCGACAGCGTCACCGTCGGCAACAGTCCTTCCGGCACATTGGCGACAATGATGCCAATGGCAAAAAGCAGGCTCTCCCAAGTCGGCAACCCCATCGCCTCGCCGACAAAAAATAGTGCGACACCCATCACCGTGGCGAGAGCCGCGACGATGCGAGAGAGGCGCGCAATCTCAAGCTGTAACGGCGAGGTGGTTTCTCCCGCCGTTTGCGTCAGATGGGCGATTTTGCCGAACTCAGTATGCATCCCTGTGGCATACACTACGGCACGTGCTTGACCAGATACCACCGAGGTGCCGGCGAGCACGATATTTTTGGCATAGAGCGTCGATTCTTCTTCGCTCGGTTCGGTGTTGCGTGCTTTGGGCGAGGATTCACCGGTGATCGTGGCGGTATTGACGCGCAGTCCGAAGGCTTCGATCAGGCGGCAGTCGGCCGGAACAAAGTTGCCTTCCTCAAGCAGCACGAGGTCGCCGGGCACCAGATCGGTGGCGAGAATTTCGACGATTTCTCCGCCCCGTAACACCTTGACTTTCTGCGGCAGCAACTGGCGCAATGCCGCCACCGCCCGTTCGGCCTTGTATTCCTGCCAGAAGGAGAAGATGCCGTTGATGACGATGACGCCGACGATGGCGACGCCAAGGCGGGCCATGCCCTCGCCGGGGGCAAAATGCTCGGAGAGGAATGCCATTGCCGCGCCTATCCACAGGATGATGGCGAAGAAGTGGGTGAACTCGCGGGCGAAACGCAGCAACAGATTCTCGCGTCCCACCTCCTCGACATGATTCGGTCCGAACTCCGTTCGCCGTCGCACCGCCTCGGCCAGAGTCAGGCCGGCAGCGGTAGTTTTCAGGCTGACAAGCGCCTGATCGACGGTGAGGCTATGGATGCGCATGCGAGGGCGGACTGGTGGGCGGGAGAGCCTGATTGAAAACTCTACCACCAAGGCGCTGATCCCACCAGGGAACTTCCTCCGGGGCAGGACACAAAGCATCACCGGGAAAGGCAAAAACGTTCTGTATGCCAGTTTGCTTGGTGAAGTAACTTATTGCACGCCTTTTCCGCTAAAATTCGATCTGTTGTATGAGATAAGCCATGCAGCATGCATGTCCGGGGTGCCCTGACGGCCAAATCAAAGGCCACTGGGTGAAACGGGAAACAGGTACGTGCCGCGACATCATGGCGCAATCCCTGTGCTGCCCCCGCAACGGTAAGGAAGCGCGAATCCATCAGAATGTCACTGGGCAATCAGCCCGGGAAGACGATGGATTAAATCTTCCGAGCCCGGAGACCGGCCACGGACATCAAAGAACGGAAGCGTCGCGGGGACGCGATGGCCGGCGATTCTCATGCCCCCTCCTCCCTGTGCGTTTTCTTATGCAACTAACCGGCTCGCGGGGACGCAAACCGGGAAGGAAGATGATCATGACCAAACCCATCCGCATCCCCGCGCTTTCATGCGCACACCAGGCCCCTTCCGCTTAGCGTTCAATACGGAGTTTTTCCAATGCCTAACCGCCGTCGTGCCCTGCTGATCCTGCTGCTGCTTGCGGCAGCCATGCTGGCGAGCATGGTCGCATCGCTGGTCGTCGGCAGCCTGCAGTTGGATCCGCTCGACGTGTGGCGTGCGTTGCTCGGCGAGGATGCCGGTCTTGCTGGCGAGGTAGTGCGCAATCTGCGTCTGCCGCGCGCCTTGGCAGGTCTAGCCTGCGGTGGCTTGCTGGCGTTGGCCGGCGCATTAATGCAAGTGCTGTTGAAAAATCCCCTGGCCGACCCCTATGTGCTCGGAGTTTCCGGCGGCGCCTCGGTGGGGGCGTTGGCTGCCATGCTGTTTGGTTTGCCGCTGCTGGTCCTGCATGCCGGCGCTTTTGCCGGCGCGCTGGCGGCGATGGTGGTGGTGTTCGGCCTGGCGCATGGCGAAGGCAGTTGGACGCAAACGCGGCTGCTGCTCACCGGCGTCATCGTCGCCGCAGGATGCGGTGCATTGGTGGCATTGATGCTTTCCATTGCGCCGGAAAATCAACTGCGCGGCATGTTGTTCTGGTTGATGGGCGACCTGTCGCAAACCGAATCGCCCTGGCCGGCGCTGCTGGTACTGCTTTTCGGATTGGCCTGCGTGCTGCCGTTTTCCCGCGATCTCAGCCTGTTGGCGCGCGGCGAATTGTCGGCGCAGGTCCTGGGCGTGCCGGTGACCAAGCTGCGCCTGCTGATTTATGCCCTGGCCTCGCTGTTCACCGCAGTAGCCGTCAACATCGCCGGCAGCATTGGCTTCATCGGCCTGATCGTGCCGCATCTGGTGCGTCTTGCCGCCGGGAACGACCTGCGCCTGCTATTGCCAGCTTCGGTACTGGTAGGCGGCACCCTGCTGGTGGCGGCGGATACCTTGGCGCGTGTCCTGATCGCGCCGCAACAGTTGCCCGTCGGTGTGCTGACGGCCTTGCTTGGCGTACCGGTATTCCTCTACCTGTTGTCGCGCCAACCCCGCAGGAGCGGTAGGTGATGGAACGCGCCGCACCGCTATTGGCCGCAAGCGGCCTCGATATCGTGGTTGCCGGCAAAACGCTGGTGCACGGTCTGAAGCTGTCGTTATGCGAAGGGGATACGCTGGCCATCCTCGGCCGCAACGGCAGCGGCAAAACCACCTTGCTGCATACTCTTGCCGGACTGCGCCCTCCCTCTGCCGGCAGCGTCGAACTTTGCGGCCAGCCATACGCCAGGTTGGGGCCGCGTGCAGCCGCACACCTGCGCGGCTTGCTGGCGCAGACGCAAAGCGATGCCTTTCCAGCCAGCGTACTGGAAACAGCACTGATTGGCCGTCATCCGCACCTCGGCCGCTGGGACTGGGAGAGCGTCGCCGACGAGCGCATCGCCCTGGCAGCCTTGGCAGCGGTCGGACTCGCCGGTCTCGAGCAGCGCGACGTGCAAACCTTGTCCGGTGGCGAACGGCAACGCTTGGCAATCGCCACCTTGCTGACCCAACAGCCGTGGCTATACTTGCTGGATGAACCGCTCGCCTATCTCGATCTCAACCACCAAATCGCCATGCTCGATCTGGCGGCGCGCTATGCCAGGGATCGCGACGCCGGCTTTGTCGTCATTCTGCATGACGTCAATCTGGCGCTGCGCTATTGCCGGCGGGCCTTGCTGCTGTTCGGCGACGGTCGCTGGAAAGAAGGGCCAAGCGCGGAAGTGCTCAACGCGGAAAACCTTTCCGAGCTTTATGGACACGAGTTGCGTACACTCGTCGATGGTGATTCCAGCTATTTCATTGCCGCCTGAATTTTAATCAGAGGAGAGTCTCGTGAAGAACATCCTGATTGCCTTGATCACCCTGTTTGTGGTTACTACCGCTCAGGCGCTTTCGCTCGGTGAACTGAGCAACAAGGATGCCGTCGGCGGCCTCAAGGAGGCTCTGGCGCAGGGGGCAGGCAAGGCCGTCGATCAACTCGCCAAGGCCGACGGTTTTCTCGGCAACCCAAAGGTGAAGATCCCTCTGCCGGAAAGCCTGCGCCAGGTAGCAGGCATGATGCGCAAGCTCGGCATGGGCAAGCATGCCGATGAACTGGAGACATCGATGAACCGTGCCGCCGAGGCAGCGATGCCGGAAGCGCGGACGCTGCTGGTAAGTTCGATCAAGCAGATGTCGGTGCAGGATGCCAAGGGCATCCTGACGGGGGGGGATGATGCGGCGACCCAGTATTTCAAGCGCGCCACCGCCGAACCGCTGGCCGGAAAGTTCCGGCCGATCGTCAAGAAGTCCATCGCCAAGGTCAACCTCGCCGAGAAATATGACGAGTTCGCCGGCAAAGCCGTCAAGTTCGGCCTGGTCAAGGAAGACCAGGCAAACTTGGAGAATTACGTCACGGCCAAGGCGCTCGACGGTCTGTATCTGATGATTGGCGAGGAAGAACGGGCAATTCGCAAGGACCCGCTGGGCGCAGCGGGAAGCCTGTCGAAAAAGGTTTTCGGCGCACTGCATTAGCTGAGAACACAGCATGACCTGACGACTGCCGCACCATCAGTTTGAGATGAGCGGGCGGCACTCTAGAGAAAAAGCCGGATATTCCGGTATGGCAGGGGGCAGAATTGCCTGAACATGCCGGAACGTTCAGGCCGGATGCGCCTGCACAGCAGTCGTACGTTGAGAAGCCGGTTGAGGAAGCGAAAGCTGCGCTGGTCAATAAAACATACGGTAAAAATGAAAGAGGCGGAAAAGTTTGAGGGAAATGCTCGGTCCGTTGAGTCGTCGCCTGAACATACCAACTCTCCTGCTGAAACGCCTGCTACCGGACTAAGATGTTAAAGCGCGCTGTCTGACGTTCTTCTCAGTGAAGGTATGACGGTCGGCAGGAGACGCAGAGTCTTGGTCAGTGCTCGGTAATCCGACCCAGATATATCGCGATGGCGATGACCGTGCCAATGCAGACCAGCAAGGTGATAGCGACCCCCGGCCAGCCAGCGTAGCTCCAGGGCCAGCCGGTGGCGCTGCCGATCACGCTTCCGCCCAGATAATAACTGGACAGGTAGAGCGCCGAAACCAGCCCTCGACGTGGCCCGGCACGACCTCCCACCCAGCCGCTGGCAATTGCATGGGCCGCAAAATAACCAAAAGTAAAAATGGCCACGCCCAGAATAATGAGCGGCAGAGAAGCGTTCATGGTGACGACAATACCAACGGCCATGCAGATACTCATCATCAGGACGATGAGGCGGCGGCCCAATCGGTCAACCAGATGGCCAGCCCATGCAGATGACATGCTGCCCACCGCATACAGGAGGAACATGCTGCCGATAGCTGCCGGCCCTAGGCTGTAAGGTGGAAGATTGAGGCGGAAGCCAAGATAGTTGTAGAGTCCAACAAAGACCCCCATGATCAGGAAGGCCGTCAAGAACAGCCAGGGCAAACCGGGGTCGGCGTAAATTCTGCGCACGTCGGCCAACAGCAAACGTGGTTGCAGGGAGCGGGACGTGAAGTGGCGCGCCGGCGGCAGCAATCTCCAGAAGATAAGCGCCGCCCCGATTCCGACCAGTCCGAGGAAGGCCAACCCGTAACGCCAGTTCAGCCACTCGGTGACCAGGGCAGCCAGGATACGGCCGAACATGCCTCCCAAGGCATTGGCGGCGATATAGATTCCCATCGCCCGACCTCGGGCATCGATGGCGATTTCTTCTCCCAAGTAGGCCATGGCCGCCGCCGGTACGCTTGCAATGCAGACCCCGAGTCCCGCTCGGCAAAGCAGCAGGAGAAAAAAATCGGGAGCAAGCGCCGAAACAAAAGCGAACACCGCCGCGCCCAACAAGCCGAATTTCATCAGTCGTTCCCGGCCATAACGGTCCGCGATCAGGCTCAAGGGGATCAGCAGCAATGCCATCGCGGCCGTGCCCGCCGATACGCTCAGGCTGGCGGTGCCGGGAGAGACACCGAAGTCGTGCGTCAATTGAGGCAGTAACGGTTGGGTGCCGTAAAGCAGCGCAAAACAGGTAAACCCGCCAATAGCCAAGGCCAGATTGGCTCGCCGGAATTCTTTGGTGCCTACCTGCAGACCCATTCCTGTTTCAGGATGGTTGGGGTTATTCATGGGGTGGGAATTTATTGAAATTAGAGCTTCAGTTTGTCTTTGAATTTAGCCCGCCTGCTGAAAGCTTAGCAGAAGGGTGTAAAACTGATATGGCTGGATTGGCGCTTTTCGGGCTGTAGCGATCTGCCTTTGCGGTTACTATAGTGGCATCTAATCCGCATGGGAGAAAACCATGAACACCCCCGTACCCCGCTGGCGGTTTTTTCGCGCCGGCGGCTTTAATCAGGTCTGTCTCGACAGTGCTGCCGAACTACTGGCCATTGGCGATCTGGACCAGAAACTGTGGGTGGCGCTGTCCTGCCCGATTCGAGGCATTGAGTTCGACGCGCGCACGCTTGAATTCATCGATAGCGACGACGACGGCCATGTCAGGGCACCGGAACTGATCACCGCCGTAGAATGGGCGGCAGCCCGGCTAACCGATCCCGAGGTGCTGGCAAAGAGGCTGTCCGGCATACCTCTGCAGACGATACGCGATAACGACGAGGAAGGGGCGCAAATCGCCGCCGCTGCCCGCCTGCTGGCGACGGAACTCGGCAAGGGAGCAACCGACATCCTGACCGTGGAAGAGGCCAGCGCCGCCCAGGCTCGTCATGTCGCGAGCGCCATGGCGGTCTGGCAAGCCGACGGCGCTGAGGCCTTGCCACTGGGTCCAGCGACTGAAGCGGCGTATGTCGCCCTGATCGCCGTGGCTGACAAGATAGAGGATTTCTTCCTGCGCTGCCGTCTCGCCGTTTACGATGCACGCGCCGGGGAAGCACTCAACACCGCCGAAGAGAGTTTCAAGGCCTTGGCGGCCGGCCAATTGCAGGTTGATGCCGAAGCCATCGCCCAATTACCGCTGGCGCACGTTGCCGCGCAAGCCGCCCTGCCTTTGGCTGAGGGAATCAATCCCGCCTGGGCCAAGCGTATTGCCATGCTCCATGATACCGCCATCGCACCGTTACTCGGTAATCATACGACATTAAGCGAAACGGAATGGCAAAGCCTGAAGGAGAAACTGGCCCCTTACACAGCTTGGCTGGCGGCAAAACCGGATCCCGACAGCACCGGAGCCGGCATGCGCGAGTTGGAAAAGTTGGCGCGCTATGTGCGTGATCTGCTGCCTTTTGCCAATAATTTTGTCGCCTTCCGTGACTTCTACACGCACCAAGGCAAGGCCAGCTTTCAGGTAGGCACGCTTTATATCGACGGTCGTTCCTGCGAGTTGTGCGTTTCCGTCAGCGACACGAACAAGCATGCAGTATTGGCGACCTTGTCGCGCATTTGCCTGCTCTATTGCGATTGCCTTTGCGGCAATGAGAAGATGAGCATTGCCGCCGCCGTCACGGCCGGAGATGCCGACCAATTGATGGTTGGCCGCAATGGGGTTTTCTATGATCGCCGAGGCCGCGACTGGGATGCCACCATCACCAGGATCGTCGATCATCCGATCAGCCTGCGCCAAGCTTTCTGGTCGCCATACAAACGGCTGGCGCGTCTGGTGGCAGAGCAGTTGCAGAAGCTGGCGGCCAGCAAGTCCAAGCAGATGGACGACAAGTTGGCGCAGACAGCCATCGAGTCCGCGAAAAAACCGGCTGGCGCGCCACCACCCGCACCAAAGGATTTCGACGTCGCCAAGTTCGCCGGCATCTTTGCCGCGATCGGACTCGCCGTTGGCGCCTTGGGCACAGCGCTGGCATCGGTGCTAAGCGGCCTGTTATCGCTCCATTGGTGGCAAGTGCCGCTGGCCTTGATCGGCCTGCTGCTGCTGGTCTCCGGTCCGGCCGTGGTGCTGGCCTGGTTCAAGTTGAGAAGCCGAAATCTCGGCCCCATCCTCGATGCTAACAGCTGGGCGATCAACGCCCGCGCCTGTATCAATATTCCCTTTGGCACCTCGCTGACGCAACTGGCTCAGCTACCGGTCGATGCCGAGCGCTCGCTGACCGATCCTTACGCAGAGAAGCGTGGTCCATGGACTTTCTACGCCGGTATTGTTGGCGTCGCTGTTCTGCTGGCGTTCATCTGGTTCGTGCGCGCTACGCTGTCATAAGACAGCTACACCGAGAAATCCGGTCAACCTTTCTGATTTTCGCAAGAAGCTCAACTGGCTATCGCAATATCCGATTGCAATGCAATAAAAATTACCTATTACGCGCTTAAAATAGATTAACTATACAAAGTAACATAATGATATATAACAAATTAAAGATTATTAATAATCTTTTGTGCAATGCACAAAAAAATACTTGACAATTTAGAATTCACCCCTATAATTCAATTCATGACGCACCGCAACAAATAGCCTCGAAACGGTCTTAAGTCATCACAAGTCAGAGGACAAAGGTCGGGGCGCGTGTTCAAGATCATTGATTATTTATCGGGAGATACACCATGTTCGCTATACCTGAGCAATTCGCCAGTAGCAACAAGAACAACGCCGAAGCCATCCTGACTCTGTCCAACACGGCTTTTGCCAGCGTCGAGCGCATCGCTGCCTTGAACCTGAACACAGCACGCACCCTGCTGGAAGACAGTGTCGCTTCCGTTAAGGCCTTGATGGGTGTGAAGGACATTCAGGGGTTCATCTCCGTGCAATCCGCTCTGGCTCAGCCAGCCGTTGAGAAGGCTGTTGCCTACTCGCGCAGCTTCTACGAAATAGCGACCCAGACCCAGGAAGAAGTCTCCAAGGTCGTCGAGTCGCAGTTCGCCGAAACCAACAAAAATGTTGCCTCCGCGCTCGATCAGGCGGCCAAGCATGCACCCGCCGGTTCCGATGTCGCCGTCGCCGCCGTCAAATCCGCCATTGCCGCCGCCAACTCTGCTTATGACAGCATGACCAAGGCTGCCAGGCAAGTTGTCGAAATCACGGAAGCCAATGTGGCTGCCGCTACCAACGCTACCGTCAAGGCCGTTGGTTCAGCAAGCAACGTGACGAAGGTTAAAAAAGCCGCCTGATTTACCGATTATCTGTCTCCTCCTCCAGCTATCTACAGCTGGATTCACCCCGGCCATGTGCCGGGGTTTTTTTACCGTTGCCACGCCTTTTGCAAGCGTTTTACCGAGACCGGCGTCGGTGTCCTGAGTTCCTGGGCAAACAGAGCCACGCGTAATTCTTCAAGCAGCCAGCGAAACTCGTCAAGGAACGCATCCGCCACCCCGGCCTTTTTTCGTGCGGCGCATTCCCGTTCCCAGGGCCTTGCCAACAGTTGCCACTCTGCCATCAAGCGGGCATCCCGTGCCGGGTCGGCGCGCAGCTTGTCGAGGCGCAACGACGACGCCTTGAGGTAGCGCGGAAAATGCTGCAGGCGCTCGAACGGTGTCGCAAGCAAAAAACCTTTCTCCAGCAAGCCGGCACATTGCGCCGCTATGTCCGCCGCTGTAGCGGGAAAGCCTTTGGCTACAGCGGCGAGTTTCTTTTGCAATAGCGCATGCTCGCTGAGTATGGCGCCGACCAGCCGCGCCAGCTCCTGAGCCACCAGATTGAACCGCGGCCGGGCTGCCAGTACGCACGCCTCGAATTCGGCTGCGGTCACCGGCAATGGGATCATCATGCAACTGCGCTCAAGCGTGGCGGCAATCAGTTGCGAACGTAATTCCTGTTCCCCACCAAGGGGGATAAATTGCATCGCCAAATTGCGCAAAGACAAGTTCGCCGGAAAGTTTCTGTCGAAAGTCTTGACCTGTTCGCGCAACGCCAGGGCAAACAGGCGACGCAGCCCGGCACGCTGTTTTGCCTCGGCTTTTTCCGGCGTGTCGAAGACGCGCAGCGCCACGCTCTCGCCCTCATCCACTAACGCCGGGAAACCCGCCACCACCCGTCCGCCAATAACCACTTCCATCAAGTCGGGCAGATCGCCGAAAGTCCAGCCGGTCAGCCCGGTCAGTTCGCCGTCGACAGAAGATGCCTCCAGCGTGGCGGCGGCGAAAGCCTGGGCCACGCGTCCACCGTGTTCGGCGCGCAATTCCGGCAGCGAGCGCGTCATCGCCAGAGTCCCGCCGTGCTCATCGAGCAGGCGAAAATTCATCAGTAGGTGCGGCCGCAATTCGGCGGGGCGAAAGGCGTCAAGCGGCAACTTCATGGCGAGCCGTTCCTCGACGTAGCGGTTCAATGCTCGCACTAGGGGCTCTTCGTTATCGTGAACTTGGCTCGCGAAGGCGTCAGCGCAGGCGTCGAGCGGTTGTAAACGATGGCGGTATTTTTGCGGCAATGTCTTCAGCAGCGCCAGCGCCTTTTCCTTGAGCAGTCCAGGCACCAGCCAGTCGCAGCGGTTGGCGGAAACCTGGTTGAGTGCCGGCAGCGGCAAGGAGAGCGTCACGCCATCGTCGGCAGCCCCCGGATCGTGGTGATAGGCGAGCTTGAGGCGCTGACCGTGAAATTCCAGGTAATGCGGAAAGGTCTCGGTGGTGATTCCCGCCGCCTCATGGCGCATCAACTGCTCGCGCTCAAGGAACAACAGCTTCGGTTTGCCGCGCTCCGCCTCCCTGCGCCAGTGTTCAAAGGCCGCAAGCGTGGTAATACCCTCGGGAATCATGACATCATAGAAGGCGTAGATCAACTCATCGTCAACCAGCACATCGGGACGTCTTGACTTGTGTTCAAGCGCCTCGATTTCGGCGATCAGCTTGCGGTTGTGCTGGAAAAATTTGGCACGACGGGAAAAATCCTCATGTACCTCGCACTCCACCAGCGCACCACGAATAAACAGTTCGCGAGCAAGTTTTGCTTCCTCCACCATGTCGCGGCCGAATTGAACACGGCGTTTGGCATACAGGAGCAGGCCATGCAACGTCGCCCGTTCCCACGCCACCACTTGACCGGCGTTCTTTTCCCAGTGTGGATCATATACATGGCGTTTGATCAAGTGGGCGCCGACCTGTTCCAGCCACTCCGGCTCGATCTTCGCCACGCAACGCGCGAACAGGCGCGAGGTTTCCATCAGCTCTGCCGCCACAATCCAGCGGCCGGCCTTCTTCACCAGGCTAGAACCGGGATGAATGTGGAACTTGATACCGCGCGCGCCAAGGTAGTACCCCTCCTCCTCGCTCTTCAGGCCGATGTGGCCCAAGAGACCGGCCAGTAGCGCCTTGTGGATCGCATCGTAGTTGGCGGGAAGTTGGTTCTCTTGCCAGGAATGTTCGTGACACAGCGTCATCAACTGGCCATGAATGTCGCGCCACTCGCGCAGGCGAAGCCAGGAGACGAAATTCTGCCGGCACCACAGTCGCTGCTTGGCCGAAGACTCATGCTTCCATACTTCGTCCGCCGCGTTCCACAGCTTGAGCCATGACAGGAATTCGGATTTATCGTCCTTCCACTTGGCATGCGCTTGGTCGGCGCTGCCGGCCCGTTCCTGCGGACGCTCGCGGGGATCGGCCACCGACAGCGCGGCGGCGGCGATCAGCACTTCCTTCAATGCGCCCCCATTGCGCGCCGCCAGGATCATGCGACCGATTTTTGGATCGAGGGGGAGCTTGGCGAGTTCGTGGCCGACCGGAGTCAACTCCCTGGATTCATCAACTGCTCCCAACTCTCCGAGCAACTGGTACCCGTCGGCGATCATGCGCGAGGCTGGCGCTTCCAGGAACGGGAAATCCTCGACATCGCCGAGATGCAGCGCTTTCATGCGCAGGATCACGCCGGCCAGCGAGGAGCGGAGGATTTCCGGGTCGGTGTAGGGTGGGCGCTTCTTGAAATCCTCCTCGGCGTACAGGCGGAAACAGATGCCGCTGGCCACCCGTCCGCAACGCCCGGCGCGCTGGTTTGCGGATGCCTGGGCGACATTCTCGACCTGCAACTGCTCGATCTTGTTGCGATGCGAGTAGCGCTTGATTCTTGCCAGCCCGGTATCCACCACGTAGCGGATGCCCGGCACGGTCAGCGAAGTCTCGGCGACGTTGGTTGCCAGGATCACGCGCCGCCCCTGGTGCGGCTGGAACGCGCGGCTTTGCTCCTGGGCCGATTGGCGCGCGAACAGCGGCAGCAGCTCGATGCCCGGAGGGTGGTGTTTTCTCAGCGCCTCCGCCGCCTCGCGGATCTCCCGTTCGCCGGGCAGGAACACCAGCACATCGCCGGGGCCGGCGCGATGCGCCTCGTCCACCGCATCGACGATGGCGTCGTTGATGTCGCGCTCCTTCTCGCCATCGGCGACGGGACGCCAGCGCATCTCGATCGGGTACAGGCGGCCGGAAACCTCGATCACCGGCGCGTTCGAAAAGTGCCGGGAAAAGCGCTCGGCATCCAGCGTCGCCGAAGTAACGATCAGCTTCAGGTCGGGTCGCCGCGGCAGGAGTTGTTTCAGGTAGCCGAGCAGGAAATCGATATTCAAGCTGCGCTCGTGCGCCTCGTCGAGAATGATCGTGTCGTATTGCCGTAAGCTCGGATCGCCCTGGGTCTCAGCCAGCAGGATGCCGTCGGTCATCAGCTTGATGTGGGTGTCGTTCGAGACGCGGTCGGTGAAGCGTATCTTGTAGCCGACATAGCGCCCCAGTTCGCTCTTCAGTTCCTGGGCGATGCGTGTGGCGGTAGCGCGGGCAGCGATACGGCGTGGCTGGGTGTGGCCGATCAGACCGTTGCAGCCGCGGCCGAGCTCGAGGCAGATTTTCGGGATCTGAGTGGTCTTGCCGGAACCGGTCTCGCCGCAGATCACTACTACCTGGTTAGCGCTGATCTCCTTGGCAATCTCAGTGCGCAGAATATTGACTGGCAGCGTTTCGTCATAAGCGATCGCCGGCCGCGCCGCCATGCGGGCAACGGAATCGAACTTCACCGGTTGATTTGCTGGATAGTGAAGATGCCCAGGCCGGTCATCAGCAGGGAACCAAACAGATGGGCGCTCGCCGCCAGGACGGCCCAGCCGTACTGAGCCGTGCGGATCAAGGCCACCACCTCGGCGGAGAAAGTGGAGAAGGTGGTCAGCGCGCCGAGAAAGCCGGTGATGAAAAACAGCCGAAGTTCCGGTGACAATTCAACATTGATGTGGAACACCGCCACCGCGGCGCCAACCAGATAGCCGCCCACCAGATTGGCCGTCAGCGTACCCAGCGGCACCGTCTGGAACAGGGGATTCAACCACAGGCCGAGGCCCCAGCGCAGCCAGGCACCGAGCACGGCGCCGAGGGCAATCGCGAAGGAGGCGGTCCATGTCATGGACGCAATTTTACGCCGAACCGGCACTGTCGCGCTCCAACTCGTCGATGGTAAATTCGCCGACCTGCGCATCTTGCCTGCCAACCGGCTGGAAGCGCTCAAGGGTTCGCGCCATGGCCAGCACAGCACCCGGCATCAACGACCAATGGCGTATCTGCTTCACCTGGAGCACAAACGACGCAGCAGCGGTTAAAATTTTCGGGGTCTTTGTGAAAGAGTGTGGGTAAATTTGCATGCTATTTAGATTTTCTGGGGCATGGATGTGAGAATTTTCAGCCGCAGGTACTCCTCGTCCCGTAGACCATATGCACGGCGCTGGATGACGCGGATTTTGTTGTTGAGTCCTTCGACAAAGCCGAGCGAGACTTTGTTCTCGGATCGGCAATAAGCGGCGACACCATCCCAATGACGCTCGATCATCTCGGCAAACTTCTCGAAAGGTTTCAAACGTTTCCGAAGCCTTGCTCGATGGCCTGCTTGAATTCCGTGTCGGAAATGACGTCGCGCTTGCACTCGATGACACCGAAGTGGCGCGTCTGTTGTTTATCGTGAAAGACCACCAAGTCCGCCCGATCAGTTGGGGTACGGTCAGGAACCGTGACTTCCACGCCGATACAGTCGGCCGCATAGCCATAGCGATAGACCAACTCAGCGTAGTAAGCGGCGCGTACCCGCTCCTCGGGGGCGCTCCACTTTGCTGCATGATTGACCGCGACGTAGCGAACTTTTTCGGTTTTGCCGGATTGGATAAGCTGCAAAATGCCTTCTGCGAAAGCCTTTTGCAGGTAATCTGGTTCGGAATTCTTCACCTTATGGTTTCTCCCTTGTTGTTCTAGCTGCGCATGCATTGACGGCACTCACGCCTCCGGCGTAGCAACTTTCGGCACCAGCTTCAACCGTTTCGCCCGGCGTACAAAGCCGCGATCATCAAATGTGGCGAACTGGCTGCATGCCGCGCTGCACACCCAATGCAACGCATCGGCGAAGTCCAAGCCTTGCCGATGGAGATCGATGGCGTCTTTCACTGCCTCCCAGCGCTCCACCGTTACATGGGGCATACCAAGCAGGTGCTCGATGGCTTGGCAAAAAGTATCCGGCGCCACTTCGTAGAAACCGCGCATGACCCACTCGAATTCGAGGATCACCGTTAGCGGCACGAAGACGGCCGGGGATTCGAGCATCACGCGCCGGGCGCGGGGGCGCTGGCGCTTGGCCTCCGCGTCGTCGCTGTCATCGCAATAAAAGCGGGCCAGGATGTTGGTATCGACGGCAATCATGCTGCCCGGCCTTTTTTGATCTTGAGCAGGCTGGCGGGGTCGAACTCCGTCAGGCTACGCGGTTTACCCCTTGGCTTGAGTTTGACCAGGCCATAGCCGGCCGCTGGATCGGATGGTGTTACACGCCGCCGCACTATCAAGCGGATCGTGCCACCCTCGTCGACGAACTCGACCTGGGTGCCAGGCGTGAGGCCGTGCCTGGCCCTAATTTCAGCGGGAATGACGACCTGGCCTTTCTCGGTTAGTGTGGCGGCAGGCATGGCTTGGCTCCTAGGCGTGAAAACATTTGCAGCATAGCATATCTTACTTGGTAAGCTACATTCGTTGACAAGTTACCCCGCTCACCGGCGTATGCGCGCCCGCGAAGGCCGCTCAACCCGGTAGAATACGCGCGTTGCATCATCGATCGTATCCGTCATGGCCGAAGCCGACAAATCCGTTGTTTCCAATTTCATCCGCAACATCATCGATGCCGATATCGAAGCCGGCAAGCATGTTGCGCGCCGCTGGTCGGGCAAACCCGGCCCCGGTCCGCAGCAGCAGGCGGGCCAGCCCGATCCGGCCCGGATCCGCACGCGCTTTCCGCCAGAGCCCAACGGCTACCTGCACTTCGGCCATGCCAAGAGCATCTGCCTGAATTTCGGCCTGGCGCGCGATTATGACGGCGCCTGCCATCTGCGTTTTGACGACACCAACCCGGAGAAGGAGGAGCAGGAGTATGTCGATGCCATCGTCGACGCCGTGCATTGGCTGGGCTTCGACTGGCGCTTTGGCCAGGAAACCAATCTCTACTATGCCTCGGACTATTTCGAGTGGATGTACCGGTTCGCCGAAGTCCTGATCCAGTCGGGCCATGCCTACGTCGACAGCCAGAGCGCCGAGGAAATGCGCGCCAATCGCGGCACGCTCACCGAGTCGGGCAGGAACAGCCCCTATCGCGATCGCAGCCCGGTGGAAAATCTCGACCTGTTTCGCCGCATGAAGGCCGGCGAGTTCGCCGACGGCGCCCAGGTGTTGCGCGCCAAGATCGACATGGCATCAGGCAACATCAACCTGCGCGATCCGGCCATCTACCGCATCCGCCGCGCCACGCACCACAACACCGGCGACCTGTGGTGCATCTATCCGATGTACACCTACGCCCATCCGATCGAGGATGCGCTGGAAAACATCACCCACTCGATCTGCACCCTCGAGTTCGAGGACCAGCGCCCGTTCTACGACTGGCTGCTGGAGCGCCTGGCCGAAGGCGGCTTGCTGCAACGGCCCTTGCCGCAACAGATCGAGTTCGCGCGCCTCAATCTTTCCTACGTGGTGCTTTCCAAGCGCAAGCTGATCCAGCTGGTCGAGGAAAAACATGTCGACGGCTGGGACGACCCGCGCTTGCCGACGCTGGTCGGGGCGCGCCGGCGCGGCTTCACGCCGGAAGGTTTTCGCCTGTTCGCCGAGCGCATCGGCGTATCCAAGGCCGATTCGTGGATCGACATGAGCGTGCTGGAGGATTGCATGCGCGAGCACCTCAACGAAACCGCGCCGCGCCGCATCGCCGTGCTCGACCCCCTCAAGCTGATCATCGACAATTATCCGGAAGGACAGGAGGAAGAGTGCTTTGCTCCCAACCATCCTCAGCAGCCGGAATTGGGCCAGCGCAGCGTGCCGTTTTCCCGTGAATTGTGGATCGAGCGCGAAGACTTCATGGAAGTTCCGTCCAAGGGCTATTTTCGTTTGTTTCCTGGCAATACGGTGCGACTGCGCTACGGCTTCGTCGTCAAATGCAGCTGCTGCGACAAGGACGCCAACGGCAAGATCAGCGCCGTGCATTGCGAGGTTCTGCCAGACTCAAAATCCGGTACCCCGGGCGCCAACAACTACAAGGTCAAGGGCAATCTGCACTGGCTTTCGGCAGCGCATGCCTACGAAGCGGAAGTTCGGCTCTACGACCGCCTGTTCAGGGTGCCCAATCCAGGCGTCGGCGATGGGGATTTCCTGCGGGATATCAACCCGAGTTCAAAGCAGGTGATTCGCGCCTACCTCGAGCCGGCGTTGCAGCAAGCCTTTGCCGAAGAACGCTGCCAGTTCGAGCGCCACGGCTACTTTGTGGCCGATCGCATCGATTCGCGGCCCGGCGCACCGGTCTTCAATCGCACCGTGACACTGAGGGATTCATGGGGAACCGCGGCAACGAGCAAGCGCTGAGCAGGGTGGGAAGTCCTAATAATCCACTGTGAGTGCACCGGATGGCCGCGGCAAGGAAATGCGCCAACGGCAAAAAGATCTCAGCGTTGCAGTAGGCGGAGGATAATTCCCGCTAGCGGACCGGGAAGGTATGAAACATAGAGAACAGAAAGCCCGCCACTGCTCTACACATTAGCAACGACGGGCTTGATACTTTCAGTACGGCAACGAAACGATAAGAGCCTCTCCAGATTAGTTCTTATCTGCCGGTCTGCTGGCATACCAGGAAGCTATGCTCTCAATCATGGCATTGCTGTATGCGAAACTCATGTTATGCATCATCGAGCTTTGACGTTTGCCATCGCGATAAGCTCGCAGCGACATGACGAGATAATCCCTATCTTGCCCGCTCATTCTCGGAACCACCATGGACGGATTGTTCGTCGCATCATGGCAACGGTCGCATTTGTCGGCCAACTCCTTGACTGAACTCGGCACGGAGCCAGCGGGAAGCGACTTCTGGATCGAGTAGTAAGCGGCAATGTTCTCAATATCCTTGTCGCCCAGGCCAGCGATGTAACGCTGCATGCCCCAATTCTGGCGTCCCTTCTTGTATGCCTTCATCGAATTCACCAGGTAGGTCGCATCCTGGCCGGCAAGGGTTGGCGTTGCACCATCCGTACTGACGCCATGCGCGCCATGACAGCCACCGCACATCGCTGTTGCCGGCTCACCAACTACCGGATCGCCGAAAGGCGGTGCGCTGCGTTGCGCCGGGATTTGGGAAGCGTAATACCAAGCCAGCTTTTCCAAATCCATCTTATTCGAACCGCGCGCCATGGGATTCATGGCAGTTGCCTTGCGATCCCCCTGATGGTATTCCTCGATAGCCGTCACCAGATAGTGCGGCTGCTGGCCTGCCAAACTGGGAGTACCGGGAGTCTTGCTGTTGCCGTCCTCGCCGTGGCATTTGGCGCAAGCTTCAGCCAGGGACTTGCCTTCCTGGTAAGGAGAAGATTGTTGGACGTCCTTGGCGGGAGCGTTGGGTACAGGGGGCAGGCTAGCGTAGTAGGCGACCACATTCCGCACTTCCGCCTCGGTCATATGGCCGGTCATGTCCTTAAGTGCAGCATGGGTGCGTTTGCCCTCCTTGTATTCGCCGATCGAAGCGAGCAGGTAGGGAGCCCTTTGCGCCGCCAGATGAGGTATGCCAGGCGCCGCGCCGCCGCCATCCATGCCATGGCATCCTTTGCAGTCACGCTCCGCAAGCAGTTTGCCAGCGTTCACATCGCCGATTACTCCCTTGCCGGGAGTATCCTTTTTGTCCCCACAGCCAACTAACGTCAAGGACAACATGAGGGTAAGCATTAGATTTTTCATTTTAATTCTCGAAAAGAAATTAGTCGTCGTTGAAGGCTTTGTTGTTCCAAGTGCGTCAGCCTTTACACAGTCGACATTTTATTCCTATAAACGGATGAAACAAAGCCTGGATTGGCCTGTTTCATCCGTCACAACCTGCTATCACATCCTGCTATCACATGCTGCCGATGAATCCTTTCAGTACCAGGGCCAGCAGAGTAAAGCCAAAGGTGAGCAGAACGAGCCCCAATATCCTGGAAGCGATGGTCATTGGCTTGGAAGGCACATCCACCAGATATTTCTCGAGTTCTCCGGATTTTACCAGGCGCTCGTATTCATCAGCATGCTCGTGCCTGAACTCTTCGATAGACACGGTACCGGTGAACATCACCACATCGGGCGGCGGGAATTTAGTCGGCCTAAGGTGGTTATTGAAAAAGTGCACCGTGAACAGGAATACCGCAGCCAAGAAAGCTTCTTCACCGTGAATGATCGTGGCCACGTTGAATACCCAGCCTGGCAGGACCATCCCCGTGATATTGGGCAGTGACAACATCAAACCACTGCCACCAATGATTCCCATCCCCCAGAAGACGGCCCAGTAGTCGAACTTCTCCCAGTAAGCCCAGCGATCAATCGATGGGCGAGGCCCCGCACCGAAGAACCATTTGAACATGCCAATCGCGTCCTTAAGGTCCTTCCAGTTGGGGACCAGTGATCTGTGTCCAAACCAATTGAAGTTTTTCCAGTTACGGCTCAGGAAGAAGATCACATAAGCTAGATGGATAAAGAATATGCCAAGCATAATCGCAGCGCTGATGCGATGAATCACCGCCGCCACCCTCGGGCCGCCCAGCATATTCATGATGGTGTGGGCCCATGCGGCCTCGGCATAGAATGCCGCCATACCAGTCAACACCAGCGTCATTACGCTCAGAGCAAAGAGCAAGTGGCCAAGACGCCATGGCCAGGCGAAGCGACGGTAGTGCTTGCCTTTCGTTATGGGCAGTTCAGTCATTCGCACGGCCTTGCGGTGCTCCTTATGATCATGGCGCTCCCGGTATTCCCGATAGAACCACAGTGCGGAATGCGCCCAGAAAAAGGTGAATACCCCGATCAGCAGGGCGATCATGAATTTGGAGGTGATCCACATGGCGGGATAACGCGCAAAATCATGGGTGTTGCCATGGGGATCAAAAGTCACGAATCCCTTTGTGGCGCCCATGTGGCATTGCTTGCAGGTGTTGAGCCGGTTGTCCGGATGAACCATTGACTTGGGATCGTCAACCCGCTGAATGGTGTGGCTGCCGTGGCAATCAAAGCACTTCGCGGTATAGGCGTAGCCCAGTGTGCTAACTTGTCCATGATAAGTACCCAAGTAGGTTTTTAAATTATCTTCGTGACAATTGCCGCAATTCTTGAAGATGACCAGTCGGGTCGAATCTTCGGACGGCGATGCGACATCGTGGGTAGTGTGGCAATCAGAACAGATAGCAGCGAATGCATTCTTGTTTTCCAAGACTTCCTTGCCATGAACCGAAGTTGCATACTCTTCCCGTTGCTTGGCATGGCATTTGCCACAGGTATTGGGAATATTCAGGCGCCACTCTTGCCGCTCCGCACTGCCTTTCGGATAAACATAATGGGCATCGTGGCAGTCATAGCAGGTCGCGTTGGTGTGTGACTGGTCTTCATCGCTAGGATGTGCGTGAATAGATTTCATGTAATGGTCGATCTGATCGTTGACCACACCCAGTCTTGCATTCTCCTGGGTCTTGCCTTCATCCTTGGCTTTTTCCCACAATTTCCGATGGCAATTGACGCAACTCACCTTGTGCGTTACGCCTTCCTTGTGAGGGATTTCGGTTATGTCCGTATGGCACTCAACACATAACCGTTTGCCATGCACACTCTTGCCAAATTTATTCTTGGCCACGTGCAAGGAACGCATATGCCCGTCGGCAGCCGGCATCGCAAATCCCGCCATACCGTGACAACCCAGGCAGGTCGAATTTTCGAACTTTTCGACCGGCTTTTCACTGGCTTGTTCTGCGGCACATGTTTCCATCATTCCCATCCCTGCCAAAGAAAATATGGCAGAAACCACCCAGGCTGCAATTTTTGGAATACGCATGACCTTGAATTTCCCTATAAAAAATACCAAAGCTCGCCATCGTCCTTCGGCGACGAACTCGCAAAAACCTTCGTTCTTCCTTCGTTTGTTATAGAGGATCGAGAGCCCCTTAAATCCTCTTCGTAGACCTCAATCCCGATACCGACCACAGATCGTTTGTCATTATGATTGAAGCAACAAGGACCGATTTGACTTACATCAATTCCCAACTTGATCTAACACACTAACATTTTACAGGACTTACGTTATGTATTGGTTAGAGTAGGTTTTTTAACTGAAGGGAGCAATGATGAGAACAGCAATTGTAGCGGGGTTGTTGGTAGCCGGCTTGGCGCTGGCTGGTCCGGCGAGTGCTTCGGCTGATCTTGCCAAGAGCAGTGGCTGCATGAAATGTCACGATGTGGAAAAAAAGAAGATGGGCCCGAGTTTCAAGGATGTTGCTGCCGCTCACAAAGGCAAGACAGATGAGGCTGCGGTAGTCGCCAAGCTCACGGGAGGCAAGGACCACCCGGCAGTTAAGGCGAGCGAAGCCGATGTGAAAGCAGTTGTTAAATGGATTTTGACTTTGTAATTGCTATTCGGTCGGAGCCGTCACTGGCTCCGACCGCTCTTAGATGGTCTTGATGGTCTTCCTGCCTGGCTGGCGTTATTGAAGTCAGCATAGCGTAATTACCGTCGCCGGGAAATTTGGCGGTTTATTTTTCCCTTCCAGCATGTGCCTGGATACTCCAGGTTCACTCGTGTCTGTGTCTGTACGGGTATTGCAGTAACTTTTTGCAGGTAACTGCGTTATATAATTGCAGGGCAGTTAATCTGGGTAATGTTCAATCTGTGTGGGCTAAATGACCGCACTTATGGTGGCGCAGTAGATGTAATGCAGGTTTTTCAGCAGGTTGGATGGCACATTTCCCGGGGTTCATTTTAAGAATAGTTTTTTCATACTAAAGGAGCAATGATGAGAACAGCAGTTGTAGCGGGTTTGTTGGTGGCCGGTCTCGTGCTGGCTGGTCCGGTGAGTGCCTCAGCCGATCTGGCCAAGAGTAGCGGTTGCTTGAAGTGCCACGATATCGAAAAAAAGAAAATGGGTCCAGGATTCAAGGACGTTGCCGCCGCACACAAGGGCAAATCGGATGAAGCTGCCCTGGTTGCCAAGGTTACGGGAGGCAAGGATCATCCCCCAATCAAGGCCAGCGAAGCCGACGTGAAAACCCTCGTCAAATGGGTTTTGGCGATGTAAGAAGCCAATGTCGGCTGGAGCCGAAGGTGGCTCCAGCCGATCTGGGTAGTGGCTTTACGGAATACATAACCATAAAGCTTCACAATTGGCTTGCGTTAGCGGAGCAATGTGAAATCTGAATTTCTGCTGAAGAAGCGGATGTTCAATCTAACTAGGAGAGACAAATGAAACGCTCGGTAATGATACTAACGGCTTTGGCAGCGTTTTTCGGTGCTGCGCAGATTGCAGTCGCGGCTGATGGCCAGGCTGTTTATGAAAAGAGTTGCAAAGGCTGCCATGATAAGGGCATGATGGGCGCACCCAAGACCGGTGACAAGGACAAGTGGGCGCCCCTGATCAAGGGTGGCCAGGCTGCCCTCGATGAGGCGGTTGCAAAGGGCAAGGGCAAGATGTCGGCGCAAGCACCAAAGAGCACGCCAGAAGAAATCAAGGCGGCCAACGCCTATATCATCAGCAAGTCGCAGTGATAACGGAAGGCTGCCCGCTTCCCGGCGAGCCGGCCTGAGTAAGTAACATTCAATAAACCCCCGTTTGCCGGGGGTTTATTGTTTTGGCGCCCCGCTTGAAAGCATTGTGACATCACACTTGCCACCATCAACCAATACCTACTGCGGCCGTTTCGCGCCCTCTCCAACGGGTCCCCTGCACTTCGGTTCGCTGGTGGCAGCTGTTGGCAGTTACCTGGATGCGCGCAACCGGGGAGGAACCTGGCAAGTGCGCATGGAGGATGTTGACCGACCGCGTTGCCAACCAGGTAGTGCCGACGGAATATTACGTACGCTGGCCCTCTACGGTTTTGAGTGGGACGGCGCTGTGCTGTACCAGAGCCAGCGCAACGAATCATATGACCTGGCGTTGGATCAACTGCAAGCCAGTGGTCGAGTGTTCCCCTGCGCCTGCACCCGCCGAGAACTGGCAGATTCACAACTGATGCAACAGGCCAGCGACGGAGCGCAAATCTATCCGGGTACTTGCCGTTCAGGACTGCCCCCAGGCAAGGCCTCACGTTCCTGGCGTTTGCGTATCTGTGACGAGATCATCGTGTTTGAGGATGCCGTGCAAGGCCGAATTGCGCAATCCCTTGCACAGGAGGTCGGCGATTTCGTGTTATTGCGTGCTGACGGCTGGTTTGCCTACCAACTGGCGGTAGTGGTCGATGATGCAGCCCAGGGGATTACCCATGTCGTGCGCGGCGCTGACTTGCTTGACTCGACAGCGCGCCAGATACTGCTGCAACAATTAATGTCCTTGCCCACGCCGAGCTACGCCCACCTGCCAGTGGCGGTCAACCCGGACGGCGAAAAACTTTCCAAGCAGACCCATGCCCCACCAATGAGCGGCGTGAGGCCGCAAACCGCGCTATGTGAGGCTTTGGACTTTCTTGGCCAGGCACCGCCGGCAGAGTTGAGCCGGGCAAGTATTGCCGAGCTTTGGCAATGGGCCAGGGAGAATTGGGACATGGCTCAAGTACCCCATCGCCGCACCTTGCCCGCACCAGAGTAAAATTCGCTGACAAAGGAGAATTGATCAGATGATAGTCAACGACGCCCCCGGTCTGCGCCGGATATTGACGGAATGCCGTGTCATCGCCGTGGTCGGCTTATCGGCAAACGAGGATCGCCCCAGTTTTGTCGTCGCAAAATACATGTTGGGACACGGCTACACCATCATTCCGGTGAATCCTGGGCAAGGCGAAATTCTCGGGCAAAAGTGCTACCCGAGCCTCAAGGATATTCCGCAAAAAGTGGATATTGTCGATTGCTTCCGCAAGCCCGAGGATATCCCCCCCCTGGCCGAGGAAGCTATCGCCATCGGCGCGCGGGTGCTCTGGTTGCAACTCGGTGTGATCAATCAGGCGGCGGCGCAACGAGCTTCTGAGGCCGGCCTTGATGTAGTCACAGATCGCTGCGTCAAGATTGAGCATGCACGACTGTTTGGCGGATAGGCGTAAATTCCGGTTTGCTTAAGGCAAAGCGAGCACCATGCCCGCCATTGAGCTGGTTGAAATAAATTTTCAACCTAGCGCATCCCTTTTGGGGTATACCCAGAAAGCCCGATCATCAAACGCACCAACATGAATGCCAGCCAACTGGTAACCTTGGCCAGTAATGGCTTCTCCTGCCAATCCTCGCGACGTATCTCCTGCGCCCCCTTATCCATCGCCATTTGTAGACTGTCGCGAAGTTCTTCGGCGAAGCTGTAACTTCGCACGATCACATTCGCTTCACGCGCCAGCAGCAAGCTGAATGGATCAATGTTGCTTGAACCGACCGTGGCCCAGCGCCTGTCGATCACCGCCACCTTGGCATGCAAGAAACTCCGGTGGTATTCGAAAATTCTCACTCCGGCACCAAGCAACGCGCCATACAAGGATTGGGTTGCATAGTGCAGCAATGCATATTCGACCCGCCCCTGGAGCAGGACGGTCACTTTGGCCCCTCTTCTTGCCGCAGCTATCAGGGCCTGACGAAAGCGCCGGCCAGGAAGGAAATAAGCGCTGGCTAACAGGATATCGTCTTGGGCTGAGGCGATCGCTTCAAGATAGGCATCCTCGACATCGCGGCGATGGCGCAAATTATCCCGGATCAGGAAAACGGCAGTGACATTTCCGCAGACTTCGGTTTTCCCTGCATGAAAGTTTGGCGCCCGGTAGCGACGCCGGAAGCTTGTCCAACCCACAAGTTTCCAGAGATGGCGCATGGAAGCGTGGATTGGTGCCAACAGCGGGCCCTCGATGCGTACAGCATAGTCATATCGCGGTGGAATCTTCTTGGGTTTGTTCTCCATGTTCATGTCGTCGATGATATTGATGCCGCCGACAAAGGCAATTCTTGCATCGATCGCTGTCAACTTGCGATGGAGCCGGCGCAGGCGATGACGACGGAACGTGAAGGGGGAAATATCCGGACCGTAGATCAGTACTTCGACGCCGTTGGCCATCAAACTCGGGCCGATGGTCTTCATGAAATCGGGCGACCCGAAGCCGTCGACCAGCACCCGCACGGCGACGCTGCGTTGTGCCGCCCTGACCAGCGCAGCGGCAACCCGAGTGCCAGTGGTATCATCCACGAAGATGTATGTCTCAAGATGAACCTCGAAGCGGGCGGCATCTATCGCGGCAAGCAGGGCCGGGAAATATTCGCTGCCGCTGCACAGCAGGTCGATGCGGTTTCCCGGAAGAAAATCGATATTCACTATGCTGCTTGCCTGATCGCAAGATGCGCCGAAAGTGCCGCGTGATCCGAAATGCGTGACCAGGGTTCTCCGAAATGCACCTCGGTGTGTTCGACGCGAAATCCCCGCACATAAATCCTATCGAGTCGGAACATGGGCAAGGTGCTGGGAAAACTTTTCGGTGGTCGCCCCGCGCTGCCACCGAATACCTCGGTCAGGCCGAGCCGATCTATCAGTAGATAGTCGGCGCGATTGCGCCAATCGTTGAAATCGCCGGCGATGATCAGCGGTGCTTGCTGTGGTACCCACTCCTCCAACCGTTCCGCCAGCGCCTCCATCTGCTTGCGGCGTGAACGACCAAACAGAGAAAGATGCACGCAAACACAATGCACGGGATATTTCTGGCTGCCTGCTTCGATCGCGCAATGGAGCAAGCCGCGGCGCTCGAAGCGCAGACGCGTGACATCCTGATTGTGAGCCGCCAGGATAGGGAAGCGTGACAAGATGGCATTGCCGTGATGGCCGTGAGCGTAGATGGCGTTGCGGCCATAGGCAATATTCCCCCATACTTGTTCGGCAAGAAATTCATGCTGCGGCTCATCCGGCCAGTCATTATGGTGTTCGACATGACCGAGGTGGAGGCCTTGGACTTCCTGCAGAAAGATGATATCCGGCGCCAACTGCCGCAGCCGTTCGCGCAGTTCATGCACCATCATGCGCCGATTAAATTGGGAAAATCCCTTGTGGATGTTGTAGGTGAGAATATGCAATGGCCTTGTCATTGCAATGCCATTCATCAGGAAACATCAAGCATGCGTTCGAGGGCCACCTTGGCCAGAGTTGCCTCGTGTGGCGGAACCGTGATGCGATTCACCACATTTCCCGCGGCTAGATTCTCCAGAGTCCAGGCCAAGTGCTGAGGGTCGATGCGCTGCATGGTCGAACACATGCAGACAGTCGGCGACATGAACTGGACGATCTTGCCCTCCGCTTGAACTTCTTCGGCGAGACGCTCGACCAGGTTGAGTTCCGTGCCGACCAGCCAGCGAGTACCAGGTGCGCCTTCCTTGACGATGCGTAGAATGGCTTCGGTCGAACCGATATAATCGGACTGCCGGCAAACCTCGAAGCCACATTCAGGATGGGAGATCACCAGACCATCGGGATACTGATTCCGGAAACGCAGAATGTGCGCGGGCTGAAACATCTGATGCACTGCGCAGTGGCCTTTCCAAAGAACTATCCGGGCTTTCCTGATCTGCTCTGGCGTGAGTCCTCCCATCTCCAGGTCGGGGTCCCACACCGGCATTTGGTCGAGCGGAATGTCCATCTTGTAGCCGCTCCACCGACCGAGATGCTGATCAGGGAAAAACAGCACTTTGCCGCGTTGGGCAAACGACCATTCAAGAATTTTCGGTGCATTGCTGGAAGTGCAAACAATGCCGCCGTGCTCACCGCAAAAGGCTTTCAGATCGGCAGCGGAATTAATGTAGGTAACGGGCGTAAAGTGTTCGTCCGGGTTCATGACTTCGCTAATTTCTCGCCAGCAGCGCTCAACCTTGGCCAGACTGGCCATGTCGGCCATTGAGCAGCCGGCAGCGAGGTCGGGCAGGATGGATATTTGCTCCGTGCGCGACAGGATGTCGGCAACCTCCGCCATGAAATGCACGCCGCAGAAAACGATGTACTCAGCGTCAGCCTGGGCAGCCAGGCGCGACAGCTTGAGCGAATCGCCAGTGATGTCGGCGTGGCGGTACACATCGGCGCGCTGGTAATGATGGCAGAGCAGCACGGCACGTTTGCCTAATTTGGCTCGGGCCGCGAGGATGCGCTGCTGCGCATCCTGATCAGCCAGGCTGTTGTATCGGTCGAAGCTAATGGAGGTAACTTGCATGGTGACGAAAAATGGTTAGGAACAATCGATAGTTATGGATATTCAGCTTTGCGACCAGGGCAGGCCAGCCAGCCGCCAGCCGCCGATGGTACCGCGCCGACCTTGGGCATCCCTATCCCCCTCAAAACCTTCCAGCACGTTGTAGCAGTTTGGGAAACCAGCTTCGGTGGCGATCTTGGCGGCAGCACTGGAGCGGATTCCGCTACGGCAGATAAATAACAGCAGTGACTCCGGGTCGACGGCGCGCTTCAGCTCGAGGATGAAATGCGGGTTAAGTTGCTTGCCCGGGTAGAACTGCCACTCAATCTCGATGGCGTTCGGGATACGGCCAACCCAGTCAAACTCGGCGCGGCTACGGACATCGATCAGTCTGGCGCCTGGAGCGTGTTGTAATACTTCCCAAGTCTCCAGTGGCGTCAAAGCCCCCTCGTAAGCAAGCGATCGGGCGCGGTTGCGATGCTGAGCAAGTTTTAGAATTTCGGTAATCTGACCCATGGTCAAGGTGTGAGGCGTTAGAATCACAAGCCTCGAAGTATAGGCTGAAGATCGACTGCTTTCCATGTCCCCAGAAGAGCCCCTGTTGTCACCCGCGACTCTCGACCCCAGTCGCTACAAGGAGTCGCAGAAAGTAACCTGGGTCAGTGTGGTCGTCAATATCGGCCTGACTCTGGCGCAAATCATCATCGGCCTGATGGCCAACGCGCAAAGTCTGGTTGCAGACGGCTTCCATTCGCTGTCCGACCTGGTGGCGGATTTTATGGTGCTGCTTGCCAACTATCATAGCCGCGATCCAGCTGACGATAACCATCCTTACGGCCATTACCGCATAGAAACTGCCGCCTCGCTGGCGCTGGGACTGCTGCTCGCCGCTACCGGCGCTGCGATCCTCTGGTCGGCGGGGGTACGCTTGCAGCATCTTGGCGAATTGCCGCAGGTTGCGTCGATTGCGTTATGGACGGCGTTGTTGGCGCTGGCCGCGAAGGAAGGATTGTTCCGCTATATGCTGGCGGTGGGAAAGAAACTGCGTTCACCAATGCTGGTCGCCAACGCATGGCATGCGCGATCCGACGCCGCTTCATCTCTGGTGGTGGCGGTCGGGCTCAGCGGTAGCCTGCTCGGCTTCCGTTTTCTCGATCCAGTGGCAGCGATCATCGTCGGCTTCATGATTTTGCGCATGGGCCTCAAATTCACCTATGAGGCAATGCGGGAATTGGTCGATACCGCACTCTCTGACGAGGAGGTTGAGCGGATTCGTACCACATTGCGCAGTACTGCTGGCGTGGTTGGCCTGCATGAATTGCGGACCCGACGGATGGCCCACCAGGTTCTAGCTGATGCCCACATTCAGGTCGATGCGCGGATCAGCGTTTCGGAAGGCCACCGGATTGCTGAGATGGCGAGGAAACGCGTGCTGCAACAGCATCCCGAAGTACTCGACGTACTGGTGCATATCGATGCCGAGGAGGACACCGATCCCAGTCTGAGGTTGGTTGAGACAGAGTTGCCCGAACGCGAAGAACTGCTTGATCACTTGCGCACATTGCTGAGTCCGGATCTTCCGCCGTTCGAAAAAACATTATTGCATTACCTTGGCAATCGGGTCGAAGCGGAGATATTCCTGCCTCAGGAGATCTGCTTCGATCAAGATCAGGTTTTTCGCATTGAACGACGTTTGGCAGAGCGCTTGGCAGGTGATCGGTATTTTAGTGCGGTAAGCATTAATTGCCAAATTGCACCAAAATAGCGCATCGAGACACGAGGTTGGCACCATATGAGGGCATGCGTTTCCCGGGAATGTCGATGATCTCTTATGGCACAATCACATACTTATCCTAAACAGCGGGCACAGAATCTGCTAAAGGATCTCAAGTAAAGTTTTTTACTGGATATTCCCGTATTAACCGTGTTAAACCGCAAGGAGACTCAACCATGTCGCCGCAAGAAGTTCTAAAGCTCGTCAAGGATAAAGAAGTTAAGTTTGTTGATTTTCGTTTTACCGACACGCGCGGCAAGGAGCAGCACGTCGGCGTCCCGGTCAAGGTATTCGGCATGGACAAGTTCGAGGATGGTCACGCCTTCGACGGCTCCTCGATCGCCGGCTGGAAAGGCATTCAGGCCTCGGACATGCTGTTGATGCCGGATCCGGCCACCGCCTACATCGATCCTTTCATGGATGAAACCACGCTGGTGCTTTCCTGCGACGTGGTCGAGCCATCCGACGGCAAGGGTTATGACCGCGATCCGCGTTCGATCGCCAAGCGTGCCGAGGCTTATTTGAAATCCTCCGGCATCGGCGACGAGTGTTTCTTTGGA
This sequence comes from Sterolibacterium sp., assembly GCA_028713555.1. GTDB lineage: Bacteria > Pseudomonadota > Gammaproteobacteria > Burkholderiales > Rhodocyclaceae > JACRAR01. The sequence continues at coordinate 86,137 of JAQTOA010000012.1, forward strand.
CCGGAGCCCGAGTTTTTCATATTCGACGCGGTCGAGTGGAAGATCGACATGTCGGGTTCGACTTGCAAAGTCTTCTCCGAGGAGGCGGCCTGGGCATCCGGCGACAAGTTCGAGGGTGGAAACACGGGACACCGTCCCACCGTCAAGGGCGGCTATTTCCCAGTACCCCCAGTCGATAGCCTGAATGATATTCGCGCCGCCATGTGCCTGGCCATGGAAGCCTGCGGCGTTGAAGTCGAAGTTCATCACCACGAAGTCGCTACCGCCGGCCAGTGCGAAATTGGCACCAAATTTGGCCCGCTGGTGCGCCGCGCCGACCTGACCCAGGTGCTCAAATACATCGTTCATAACGTCGCCCATAACTACGGCAAGACGGCCACCTTCATGCCCAAGCCGATCGTCGGCGACAACGGCTCGGGTATGCACGTGCACCAGTCGATCTGGAAAGGCGGCAAGAACCTGTTTGCGGGAAACGGTTACGCCGGGCTGTCCGATTTCGCCCTGTACTACATTGGCGGCATCATCAAACATGCACGCGCCCTCAACGCCATCACCAACCCGGGCACGAACTCATACAAGCGTCTGGTGCCGGGCTTTGAAGCACCGGTCAAATTGGCCTACTCGGCACGCAACCGTTCCGCTTCGATCCGTATTCCTTACGTGCAGTCTGACAAAGCCCGCCGTATCGAAGTGCGTTTCCCCGATCCCACCGCCAACCCCTACTTGGCTTTCACCGCCATGATGATGGCGGGAATCGATGGTATCCAAAACAAGATTCATCCTGGCGAACCGGCAGATAAAAACCTTTATGATTTGCCGCCGGAAGAGGACGCGAAGATTCCTACCGTCTGTTCCAGTCTGGATCAGGCACTCGACTATCTCGACAAGGATCGCGAGTTCCTGACACGGGGTGGCGTGTTCTCCAATGAAATGATCGATGCCTATATTGAGCTGAAGATGGAGGAAGTGACCCGTTTCCGCATGACGACCCACCCCATAGAGTACGAGATGTATTACAGTATCTAGTTCGATTCAGGCAATTATTGGAAAAGGACGGTTTTCCACCGTCCTTTTTTTTCGCAAAGCTTTCGCATACACTTCGCCCTATATCGAGAGGCTTATAAAGGCAATGACATCTTCTGGACGCGATCCCATGAATCTCCGTGTATTTTTGGCACTGCTTGCGCTTTCACTAAGCACTTCCGCTACCCAGGCCGATACGCTCTACAAATGCATCGATGCGTCAGGTGTCGTGCTCTACACCAATCAGAAAACTAACGCCAAGAAGTGTACCGTGCTGTCGAGTGAACAACCCATCTCGACTTTTTCCGCACCCAAACAAGCGTCCCGTAGCACGACTCCGAGCGATTTCCCCCGCGTCGCTGGCGATATCCAGCGCAGCCGGGACGGTGACCGCCGCAAGATTCTCGAACAGGAGTTTGCTGACGAACAGCAAAATCTTGACAAGGCCAGAAAAGCACTGGCTGAGACTGAGGCAATGCGCTTGGGCGACGAGAAGGGCTATCAGAAATATCTTGATCGCGCACCAAGTCTCAAGGACAGTGTCACTGTGCATGAACGCAATGTTGAGGCACTAAGGCATGAACTGGCCAATCTCAAATGATTTTTCTCTGCTTGTTTTTGGCAAAGAAGACAGCGATCTGAGTTCCAGTTATTCCAGCTTTCATCAAACACGCGAATGGCTTGCTTCTTGCTGAAGCATGGACATGAACATGCTTTCAGATTCGCCCCCCAGAAACTCGCCCTTCACTGGGCTAGAACTGCTTTCCACGGCAGTGGTTCTGCTCGATTCGCAACTGAGAATTCGCCATGTCAATCCGGCTGCTGAAAACCTTTTCGCCATTAGTCAGCGCCAGTTACTGGGAAGGCCTGTGGGGCTATTGCTGGGTGATTCGACTGAGTTGGCGAGTGCGCTGAAAAATGCCCTGCAAAATCGCTGGAGCTTCACCGGTTACAACATTGCTGCAGCCCAATCGTCAAATGAGTCCCTGCATCTTGACTGCACCGTGAGTGCAATAGATGCCATTGGAGTAAGCCTACTGCTGGAGCTCCGTCCGATTGACCAGTTCATGAAAGTGGAGCGAGAGGAGCGTCTATTGGAACAGCAAGAAGCCAGCCGTGAATTGATTCGCAATCTGGCGCATGAAATCAAGAATCCTCTGGGAGGTATCCGTGGCTCGGCACAATTGCTTGAGCACGAACTGCGGACACTGGCAAACGCACCGCAGCTTCGGGAGTATACCCAGGTCATCATCAGCGAGTCAGATCGCTTACAGGACTTGATGCAACGTCTGCTGTCCTCGCACCGGGTCATGCGGCCGGCCCTAGTCAATGTGCATGATATTCTCGAACACGTCCGCCGCTTGATTCAGGCCGAGTTTTCCAGGGTGCGGGTACAGCGTGACTATGACACCTCGCTGCCCGATCTGACCGGTGATCGTGAGCAGTTGATCCAAGCCATTCTCAACATTGCCCGCAATGCGGCGCAAGCCATGGAAGAGAAAGGCGAGATTATCTTCCGCACTCGTGCGCTACGCCAAGTGACTTTGGCCAAGCGCCGCTATCGGCTGGCATTGGAAATACAGGTGATCGACAACGGCCCCGGTATTCCCGAATCAATTCGCGAGAAGATTTTCTATCCGCTGGTTTCTGGGCGCGAAGGGGGTAGCGGTCTTGGCCTGACACTGGCGCAAAGTTTTATTCGCCAGCATCAGGGCACAATTGAGGTGGATAGCCGACCGGGGCACACTTGTTTCAGCCTGCTGCTACCCATGCAAACTACCGAGAAATTTAATGGGGAACCGCCATGAAGCCGGTTTGGATCATCGACGACGATCGTTCGATCCGCTGGGTGTTGGAGAAGGCGCTGACACGCGAAGAAATTCCCTTCAGAAGTTTTGGCTCAGCCGTCGATGCACAAGCTGCGCTGGACTCCGGCGACGAGCCGCAGGTGCTGCTCTCCGATATCCGCATGCCTGGCCAGTCCGGCCTCGATTTGCTGCGTTACCTCAAACAGCACTTTCCTAACCTGCCGGTTATCATCATGACTGCATATTCCGACCTGGACTCGGCGGTCTCGTCTTTTCAGGGCGGCGCGTTTGAATATCTGCCTAAACCTTTCGATGTGGATCAGGCAGTGGCACTGATTCAGCGGGCAATTGGGCACTCCCCGGGGGCATTTCCTTTAGAGCCTGGCTTGCATCAAGACAAGGCGGACGAAACGATCAGTCTTGCCCCGGAAATTCTGGGCAAGGCAGCGTCGATGCAGGAAGTATTTCGTGCCATTGGTCGACTCTCGCAATCGAACGCCACGGTGCTCATCAACGGTGAGTCGGGTACTGGCAAGGAACTGGTTGCCCGCGCATTACACCGTCACAGTCCGCGCGCCGACAAGCCTTTTATCGCCATCAATACCGCAGCCATCCCTAAGGATCTTCTGGAATCCGAACTCTTCGGCCATGAACGCGGCGCCTTTACCGGTGCCCAAGCGCAACGCCGCGGACGCTTCGAACAAGCCGAGGGAGGCACATTGTTTCTGGATGAAATCGGCGATATGCCATCAGAATTGCAGACGCGCTTGTTGCGGGTGCTCTCCGACGGCCACTTCTACCGCGTCGGCGGTCATCAGCCGGTCAAGGCCAATGTGCGGGTAATCGCCGCCACCCATCAGAACCTCGAAGAACGTGTCAAACAAGGCTTGTTCAGGGAAGACTTGTTTCATCGCCTGAACGTCATTCGCCTGCGCCTGCCGACACTCAAGGAACGGCAGGAAGACATCCCGTTGCTGGTCAAGCATTTCATGCGCAAGAGCGCTCAGGACCTCGGCGTCGAGCCTAAACTCCTTTCCGAGGAAACTCTGAAGTACCTTTCCGGGCTGGAATTCCCCGGCAACGTGCGGCAAATCGAGAATCTCTGCCACTGGCTGACGGTGATGGCGCCAGGCAATCCGATTGAAATCGCCGATTTGCCTGTCGAACTGCGCGAACAGCCAGCCGAAATCCCGCAGGACTGGCTCAATGGCTTAGCTGCGGAAGCCGACCGGCTGATCATGGCTTCATCCGGCGAGGTTTACGAGAAACTGGTACGCGACTTCGAACGCACCCTGATTCTCCGAGCCTTGGCTGCTTCCGGCGGGCGGCGCGTCGAGGCCGCGCAATTGCTCGGTATAGGCCGTAATACCATCACCCGCAAGATACAGGAACTCGGACTGGGGGAAACGAAGCCTCCGAGCGGCAAAGATCGGGGATAATAGAAACTGTCATCCATCTTTCCATCCTGCGTTTGAATCTCATTAATTCAACTCACGAATCGCTTGATGTTGCCGCAATCTCCGCAGCTTTAGGCAAGCTGTCGAAGCGTTTCAACGTGGACGTGTTGACGGAGTGTGACTCCACCAACACACAACTGATGGCCTTGGCGGGAATTGGCGCACCTTCCGGCACCGTCCTGGCCGCCGAGCGTCAAAGCGCAGGGCGTGGCCGGCGCGGCCATGCCTGGTTGTCGGCGCCGGGCGCCAGCCTGACCTTTTCGCTACTCTGGCGTTTTCCCTCGAACACGCTGTTATCCGGTCTTTCATTGGCCGTAGGTGTCGCTTTGGCGCGAGCAATGGAAGCGCTAGACATTCCTGAAATCTCCTTGAAGTGGCCCAACGATGTGTTGCTGAATGGAAGCAAACTCGCCGGGGTGCTGATTGAATTGGTACCAGGCACTCACCTGGCGGCAGCAGTGCTCGGCGTGGGTATTAACCTGCGCTTGCCGGAAGAAATGCCCGATGAGATCCGAAAAACAGCGGCGGCGTTGGCCGATGTCGGGATCAACTTGCCGACACCAAGCACGCTGCTGGCAAAACTACTGATAGCGCTGCATGAAGCATTGCAAAGTTTTGCCGAGCAGGGCTTTGCTGGTTTGCGCAGCGAGTGGCTGAATCGAAATGCCTACGCAGGGCAAGAGGTGCGTTTGCTTTCCGATTTTGCCCCCCCGCTCGTGGGCTATTGCCGCGGCGTCGATAGCGATGGCGCCTTGCTGCTCGAAACGGAAGCAGGCATGCTGCGCATCATCAGTGGCGAAGTATCGTTGAGGAAAGCCTGATGTTGCTCTGCATTGACTGCGGCAATACACGAATTAAATGGGGGTTCCATGACGGTCAGGTTTGGCTGGTACAGGGAGTACTGGGCGTAAATGAGGTTGATCGTCTGGCGCAAGTGTTTGCCGGTCAGCCGCGTCCAGCACGGGCTGTAGCCTGCAATGTGGCCAGCGAAATGACTGGTGCGGCGGTCGAGGCAATCGTCAATGAACTGGGCTTGTCGCTACTCTGGGTCAAGAGTAGCGCAGAGCAATGCGGCGTGACAAATTCTTACGACGACCCGACTCAACTTGGGGCAGACCGCTGGGCGGCGCTGATCGGGGCCAAGCAAGTGCATGGTGGCGCTTGTCTGGTAGTCAATGCGGGGACCGCCACCACCATAGATATTCTTGATGGCGAAGGTGTTTTTCAGGGCGGATTGATCCTTCCCGGTATCAATCTGATGCGTTCGGCATTAGCCAGCGACACTGCCCGGCTGCCGTTTGCTTCAGGCCATTTCAGTCTCTTGCCACGCAACACCGCCGATGCTATCGTAAGCGGGTCGCTGTTGGCCACGACAGGCGCGATTACCCGTATGTTCGAACATATTGCACCGACTCCGGGAGCGAAGTGCTTGCTCTCTGGCGGCGCCGCTGGTTTTTTGAAACCGTTGCTGAACATGCCATTGCACCATGTCGACAACCTGGTTCTCGAAGGTCTGGCGTGCATTATTGTGCAGGCGAAGTAGGTCAGGCTACCGTTTCAGACTGCGCTGTCCCGATAAAACCATTATTTTGTGGAGGTGATAAATGACTGCACATAAGGTGATTCTCGATGAATCGGAGATTCCGACACACTGGTACAACGTCGTGGCCGACATGCCGAATCCACCGGCTCCGCCATTGGGACCCGACGGCAAGCCGGCTACCCCGGAACAAATGCTGCAAATCTTTTCCATGCCGATCCTGGAGCAGGAAATGTCGACGGAGCGCTGGATCCCGATTCCGGAACCGGTGCGGGAAATCTATCGGCTGTGGCGTCCTTCGCCGCTGTGCCGGGCAGAGCGACTGGAGAAGATGCTCGGAACGCCAGCCAAGATCTACTACAAGAATGAGAGCGTGTCACCGGCCGGTTCGCATAAACCAAACTCCGCCGTGGCGCAGGCCTATTTCAATAAACAAGCGGGTATCAAGCGCATGACCACCGAGACCGGCGCCGGTCAATGGGGCTCCTCGCTGGCTTTTGCGGCACAGATGTTCGAGATCGAAGTACGCATTTACATGGTCAGGATAAGCTACGATCAGAAGCCTTTTCGCCGCTCGATGATGCAGACTTGGGGCGCCGAAGTATTTGCCAGTCCCAGCAATCTCACTCAGGCTGGACGCAACGCATTGGCCATTGACCCGGAAAATCCGGGTTCCCTGGGCTTGGCCATCTCCGAGGCGGTGGAAGAAGCTGCGGGGCGCGAGGACACGAAATACGGGCTCGGTTCGGTGCTCAATCATGTGCTGTTGCACCAGACAGTGATTGGCCTGGAAGCGAAGAAACAGTTCGAAAAAATAGGCGTCTATCCCGACATGATCTTCGCGCCGTGCGGCGGTGGTTCAAACTTCGCTGGCGTAGCCTTTCCCTTTTTCGCCGATAAGGCCGCAGGTAAAAAGGTACGCCTGGTGGCGGTCGAGCCGAGTTCCTGTCCGACCCTGACTAAGGGGCACTACGCTTACGATTTTGGCGACGAGTCCGGGTATACCCCCCTCATGCTGATGTACACGCTTGGCCATAATTTCATGCCGCCTTCGATTCATGCTGGAGGCCTACGCTATCATGGCGATTCGCCGTTGGTGTCACAGTTGCTTAAGGAAGGACTGATCGAGGCTTTGGCTGTTCCGCAAGTCGCTACCTTCGCGGCTGGCGTTCAGTTCGCGCGTGCCGAGGGGATCATCCCGGCCCCCGAATCGAACCATGCCATCCGCGCAGTCATTGATGAGGCGCTGAATTGCAAGAAGACCGGCGAAGCTAAAACGCTTTTCTTCAATCTTTCCGGCCATGGCCACTTTGACATGGCTTCTTATGACAGGTATTTGGCGGGTAAGCTGGAGGACTACGACTATCCTGAGGCAGAGATTAAAGCCGCGCTGGACCACCTGCCAAAGGTTGGATAGGACCAGAGGTAAAAGGGGCAATTGGTGCTACGCGTTGTTCTCCTGTTGCTGATCCTGGCCAATCTGATGCTTTTCGTCTGGGCACAAGGTTTCTTGGGACCCCAGGAGGAAGGCCGTGAGCCGCAACGACTTGCCATGCAGATTGCACCGGAGCGCCTGCGTGTGGAGGTTATCGAGTCCTCTCCCGCCACATTACCTCCGGCTGCCGAGGCCTGCCGGCTGGTGAGAGGGCTGGCTCCCAATGAAGCACAGCACCTGCTGATTCAAGCCAAGGGAAAGCTGCCGGATCTCAAAACTGTTGTAAAGGCAAGCCAAGCCCGAGCTATCCTGTATTGGATATACATTCCACCGCAGCCTAGCAGGTTTGCCGTCGATAGAAAGTTGGAAGAACTAAAAAAGCTGGGCGTGACGAATTTTTCGGCAATGTTGGATGAGGGCGCAGACAAATTCGCCATCTCGCTGGGTTTGTTCAATACTGAAAAAGAGGCCAACCAGCATTTACAGGAGTTGCTTAAACGGGGTGTGAGATCGGCAAAAATGCAAATGCGTGAAAACCTGCTCGACAAGGATCAGCTGGAAGTCCGCGGTCCAGCCGATTTGCTGGAAAAACAGTTGTCTGAATTGCTCAGTGGGCAAACCAACGCCAGAACTACCGATTGTCCGACCGGACCCTAGGGCAACGGAGAGCTAAGATGACGGTTTCCGGTTTCATCGTTGGGCTGACCGGTGGTATTGGCAGCGGCAAGAGCGCAGCGGCGACATTCTTCTCAGAGCTAGGCGCAGCGGTGGTCGATGCGGATGCCATTGCCCACGAATTGACCGCTCCCGATGGCGCCGCCATGCCGGACATCCGGAGGACCTTCGGGGATAGCGTGATTGGCGAGGACGGGGCGCTGGACCGCGAGGCGATGCGTCGTCTGGCGTTCACCGATGCCGGGGCGAAAAGCCGTCTTGAGGCGATTCTGCACCCAATGATAGGCGCGGCCACCCAACTTCGCTGCCAGGCCGGGTTTGCCAGCGGGACCCCTTATGTTGTGCTGGTGGTGCCATTGCTTGTCGAATCCGGGACTTATCGGAAACGCGTGGCGCGGATCCTGGTTGTCGACTGCGTCGAGCAGACACAAGTGGAGCGAGTCATGGCGCGTAATGGCATAACCAGCGAGGAAGTGCGGCGCATCATGGCGACGCAGGCCAGGCGCCAGGAACGCCTGGCTGCCGCTGACGATATCATTGATAATGACGGCGACATTGCAGGATTGCGGGCTCAGGTCGAGGTCCTACACCGAAAATATTTGGCGCTGGCTGCAAAAAAACCGCTGGCAGGTTGAGATTTGCCCGCGAATCGGTCAGAATCGCGAGACTTCACATAAACGACCTCCGCGTGATTATTTACGAATATCCTCTCAACGAGCGCATTCGCACGCTGCTGCGTCTTGAGGATCTTTACGACAAGGCGCTGCACTTCATGGCAGCCGATGCTCAGGAAGATCACCATGTCGCCCTGTTGATGATCTTCGAGATTCTCGAGGTCGCCGGCCGTGCCGACCTGAAATTCGACCTGATCCAGGAACTCGAACGGCAACGCCAGACCCTGCTGTCCTTCCGCAACAATCCCGACATTTCCGAAGAAGCACTATCCGGAGCGCTTTACGAGATAGAACAGGCAAGCGTTCTGATGCTGGCCATGCCGGGAAAGATCAGCCAATACTTGCGCGAGAACGATTGGCTGATGTCGATCAAGAACCGCGCCACGATCCCCGGCGGTGTTTGCGAGTTCGATTTGCCTGCATATCACTACTGGCTGCATCGCGACCCGGAGCAGCGCAGGAGTGGCTTGAACGGCTGGCTCGAGCCGATACTGCCGATTCGTGCGGGCCTAAGCATTGTCCTGCGTTTGCTGCGCGCTTCCGGCCGGTCGGAAGTGCAAATGGCAGCGCACGGTGCCTTCCAGTTGATGTTGGCCGGCCGTACTGCGCAAATGGTGCGTTTGCGAGTACCCCGTGGCGATCCCTACATTCCCGAGATCAGCGCCAACAAATACGCTTTGAATATCCGCTTTACCGCCCCCGACGGGGACCTACGTCCGCGTCAGGCGGACGCCGACGTTTCCTTCGAGTTGACCTTCTGCAACCTGTGACCCCGCTCCTTGCAACTCCGCGCACCGTCAATTGCCCGGCATGCGGCAAGGCAGTGGCTTGGGTGGAGGAGAATCGCTACCGTCCATTCTGCTCCGAGCGATGCAAGCTGATTGATTTTGGCGCTTGGGCGGCAGATGAATATCGAGTTCCGGAGCAAGAACACCCACTGAGCGGGTCACAACCAGACTAGCGCCCGCATCTGTTTCTAGGGTACTAATACCCCAGAATCTACTGCGGGCACTAGTCCCAAGCCGCGCGGATGCCGGCAATACCGTGGGCGCTCGACCGCCAGGCAGTCGGCATATCCTTGCGCGTAAGTCCGCCCAGAGCGTAGACCGGCAACGGGGCAGCGGCAGTCAATTCGGCCAGGGCCTTCCATCCGATACCCGGCCTTCCGGGATGGCTGGTTGTTTCCTTGAGCGGACCGAGCACCACGAAATCCAAACCAAGTCGCGCCGCTTGCGTCAATTCCAGCGCGTTATGCGTGGAGGCGGCGACTAAGGGAAAATCCGGCCGTGATCCTGATGTCATCAATTGCGTCGCATTCAGATGAACCCCGTCAGCGCCAACCTGCTCCGCCAAATCCGCATCGCTGTTAACCAGCACCCGAGCGCCGTATTGGTGACAGAGCTTGACCGCTGCATGTCCAAAAGAAATCCTGCTTGCAACGGGCAGTAAGAACTCGCGCAGTTGCACCAGACGCAGCCCTTGATCCAGTTTTCGGGCCAGCGCGTCGAGTTGGGCGGCAACACCGACGTCGTAGGCATGGCTGATGGCATAAAAATCCGGCAAGCCCAGCGCTGCCAGCACCGGCGCATTGGCCGGCAGCATGGGTGTTACGCTTGGGATACCAAGGTGTTGCCAGGCAAGCGCGTCGTGCTGCAGCTTGCGCGGCTCTTCCGACCAGCTTATGACGCGGAAAAAGTGTAGCCGGACATGGGCATGTTCGTAGATAAACTCGCGCACAATCCACGGATAAGCGGTCTCGACGACAATGCCAAGTTCTTCATGCAACTCACGCGACAAAGCTTGCTGTACTGTCTCGCCTGATTCTATCTTGCCGCCAGGAAATTCCCAGTAGCCGGCATAAAGACTGCCGGACGGACGGCGCCCGAGCAGGAATGCGCCGTCGCTGCGGAGAATGACGGCAGCGGCGACTTCGACGATCTTCTTCAAGACTTCCTGCGCGTCTTGCGGACGGCCTTGCCCACATGTCGGCCGGCGTAATCACGGGCAAATTGCCACGCCACCCGGCCACTGCGCGAGCCGCGCAGGATGGTCCACTGCAGCGCTTCGCTGCGCGCTGCCGTGGCCTGTCTGGCCGTCAGGCCAAACTCGCGCAGCCAGTGTTGGCAAATGGCGAGATAGTGATCCTGATCGAAGGGATAGAACGATAGCCACAGGCCGAAGCGTTCAGACAGCGAGATTTTTTCCTCAACCGTTTCATTGGGGTGAATTTCACCGTCGACATGCCTAACCTCGAGATTCTCATCCATATATTCAGGCATCAAGTGGCGCCGGTTGGAGGTGGCATACAGCAGCAGGTTATCCGGCATACCGGCGATGGAGCCGTCGAGGACACTTTTTAACGCCTTGTAGCCCGGCTCGCTGGCCTCGAAGGAAAGGTCGTCGCAGAAGATGATGAAACGTTCCGTCCGGCCCGTAATCAGGTCGACGATTTCCGCCAAGTCGGTCAAGTCGTGTTTGTCCACTTCGATCAGGCGCAGCCCCTTGGCTGCATAGCGGTCGAGCACGCCCTTCACCAGCGAGGACTTGCCGGTGCCGCGCGCGCCGGTCAGCAAGACATTATTGGCGCACCTGCCTGCGATGAACTGGCGGGTGTTCTGTTCGATGCGCTCCTTTTGCTCATCAATGCCGCATAAATCCTCAAGGCGGATGTGATGCGGTTTGCCCACTGCCTGTAGATGGCCACGGCCTTGGCGTTTGATCCAGCGAAAGGCCACTGCGGCACGCCAGTCAGGCGCCTCTGCTGAAGGCGACAACTGGGCTTCGAGACGCGTCAGCAGCGCTTCGGCGCGGGCAAGAAAACGGTCGAGATTGTTCATGATCTAAGTGGCGATGAGGTAAGCTAGTGAACCTGTGGACACCGAACTTTATCAGAATCATGCCGCGTATTCTTGTTAGTCGCGTCTTTGCTTTGCTCCTCGCTGGTTGCGCCATGCAGCCCGCCATCCCGCCGCCGCCATCATGCTCTCCCGTTTCTGGCAGTTGTCCTGTCTGCCCTGTTTGTCCGGTGACGGAAGTACCCAGACCAGCGGAAAAACCCTTGCAGGCCGCGAACTGGGAAGACCTGAGCGGTTGGTCAGTTTCGGCGGCTGATGAGCTTGTCCTGGCTTTCGACACTTTCCTTGCCTCCTGCGATGCCTTGCAGAAGAAGGAACTCTGGCGCGAAACCTGCGTTAGCGCGCGTGCGCTCGAAGGGCGCAACGAGGGACAGTTGCGAGCCTGGTTTGAAGCGCAATGGCAACCCTGGCAATTAATCAATCCGGATGGCAGTCGCGAGGGGCTGGTGACCGGTTACTACGAACCCTTGCTGCATGGCAGTCGCAGCCAGAAAACACCTTACCTGCATCCCATTTATGGCGTGCCTGCCGACCTAATCGACGTCGAACTCGGCGGACTCTATCCGGAGTTGAAGCACCTGCGCCTGCGTGGACGCCTGGAAGGAAGGAAACTGGTGCCCTATTTTTCCCGTGCCGACTGGGAGAAGGCGCAGCGCAATGACAACGTGTTGCTCTGGGCGGACGATGCGTTCGATGTTTTCTTCATGCAGATCCAAGGCTCTGGCCAAGTGCAACTCGACGACGGCAGCCGCATACGGGTGGGATATGCCGAGCAGAATGGTCATCCTTACCGTTCGATTGGCCGCTGGCTGATCGACCAGGGTGAATTGAAAGTCGAGCAAACCTCAATGCAAGGCATCAAGACTTGGGCCAAGGCCCATCCGCAACGCATACAGGAATTGCTCAATGCCAATCCGAGCTATGTCTTCTTCCGCGAACTGGCGGTCGATAGCGCTGGACCACCGGGAGCGCTTGGCGTACCCCTGACTGCAGAACGCAGTATCGCCATCGATGCGCGTTTTACACCCTTGGGAGCGCCGGTATGGTTGGCGACGACTTACCCGAACAGCGAGCGGCCACTTAAACGGATGGTGTTGGCGCAGGATACCGGCGGCGCCATCCGAGGCCCGGTACGAGCGGATTATTATTGGGGGTCAGGTTATGAAGCTGGCATCCAGGCGGGCAAGATGCGGCAAAAAGGGCAAATGTGGATTTTGTTGCCACGGCGCTATTCGCCTCCAGATGCAAAAAAATGACGCCCCGTGCTGGCGAACTTGACGCCCATCCTTGGTGCGCAATTGCATCATTCATGCTCGATTCCTGTGCATAGGGGGTGCCCCGCACTGCCAAAGTATTCTAACGCACTAATAATTAAGCGATAAATACTCTGGAATGGTTATTGCTTAAGTTTGCAGATTAGTGCATCCGGAACCTCCATATGGAAAACCTCGTTAACGCCACTGATGTCCTGTTCGTTCTGCTCGGCGCCATCATGATCCTGGCGATGCACGCCGGATTCGCCTTTCTTGAACTCGGTACAGTGCGCAGAAAAAATCAGGTGAATGCGCTGGTGAAAATTCTGGTCGACTTCTCGGTGTCGACCCTGGCTTATTTCTTCATCGGCTACAGCATCGCTTACGGCATCAACTTCTTTGCCGGCGCCGAAACACTGGCGCAGAAGAACGGTTTTGAACTGATCAAGTTTTTCTTCCTGCTGACCTTCGCCGCGGCGATACCCGCCATCGTGTCCGGGGGCATCGCCGAGCGCGCCAGATTCTATCCGCAACTCGCCGCCACCTTCCTGCTGGTGGCTTTTGTTTATCCCTTGTTCGAGGGGATCGCCTGGAATCATGCCTTTGGCATCCAGGATTGGCTGAAGGCGTCTTTCGGTGAGGAATTCCACGACTTCGCCGGTTCCGTGGTGGTCCATGCGATGGGTGGCTGGATCGGGCTGGCCGCCGTGCTGTTGCTGGGCGCCCGGCGTGGGCGTTATCAGAAGGATGGAGGAATCTCCGCTCACCCGCCCTCAAGCATTCCCTTTCTGGCGCTCGGCGCATGGATACTGACGGTAGGCTGGTTCGGCTTCAATGTCATGAGTGCGCAATCGCTGGGCAAGATTTCCGGCCTGGTGGCGATGAACTCCTTGATGGCGATGGTCGGGGGCACGCTGGCAGCAATGTTGGCTGGCAAGAACGACCCCGGCTTTGTGCATAACGGGCCGCTTGCGGGCCTGGTGGCGATCTGCGCCGGCTCCGACCTGATGCATCCGCTCGGCGCGTTGATCACCGGCGGACTTGCCGGCGGCATGTTCGTGTGGATGTTTACGCTGACGCAGAACCGCTGGAAGATTGACGATGTGCTCGGCGTCTGGCCGCTGCATGGCCTGTGCGGAGCCATGGGCGGTATTGCCGCAGGGGTTTTCGGCAGCAAGGCGCTCGGTGGCCTGGGCGGAGTCAGCTTGGTTTCCCAGTTGCTGGGCACCGGCCTGGGTGTGGCAGTCGCTTTGGCAGGAGGCTTCCTGGTTTACGGAACGATCAAGAAAGCTGTTGGGATTCGTCTTGATCCGGAAGAAGAATATAACGGCGCCGACCTTTCGATACACAAGATCACAGCGTCTCCGGAACGTGAGACGCTGTGGTGAGCTTTGATCGCGAGTCAGTAGTGTCCCAACGTTAATCGAACAGTTTCAGCTGGTTGGGATCGTCCAGCAGAACCGGAGCTAGTGGAATACGGCCAAGCAGTTGATCCAAAGGAGTTCTCTCAAACATAGTGAGGCTCAGGAT
>JAQTOA010000013.1 GCA_028713555.1 Sterolibacterium sp.
CTTCAGGGCCTGGCTCTCGGTTCGGAAATCTCTCGCGTCGCTCGCCCTCTCCTCCCTCCAGGCTCACTCCCGCTCCTCCTCCCAATTGTATCATCGCACTTCCCCTAGCTCGCTACCAAGTGGGCGGGCAAAGATCAAAAAAGGAAAGTTCACGCTATTTTTACAGATTATTACAATCGCTTGATATGGCCCAATCTCTCGCTAACATATCTCATCTAATCTCTTCTTCCAACATTCCCTCGCCAACATGTGCATCTTCGGTTATCAAATTAGCCAAACGTCATGAAATTGTTATCCGCCACTTTGCTATTGACCGTGCTGGGTGTTTCGTTGCCTGCCGTTGGACAACAGGAGATGCAGCGCGGCAGGGACTTTGCGCAAGGACCCAGGACGGGGGGAATGCATCGCCTATTGCCGAGGCGCAATGAGCCAACAAAAGATAGAAGTGGCCCACAATTCCTAGGCGCTTCATCTCCTGGGCAGTTGGAAACCGAGCAGCGAGTAATCCATGAGCCTGCTCCGGGCCAAGGGCGTGAACGTATGTCGTCCGAAGAGCGCCAGCAATTGCGGCGAGACATCAATGCCGCCGGCCGCGATATCTATCGTCAGACCAGAACTGAATAGTTACGCTCAGGCTGTCGGGATTGGATTTTCGCTGCGGTCGTTACCGTCTGCGGCAGAATACACCGACAAGCGCGTTCGCAGAATCGTGGCGCGTGGCTCGGGTAGAATCGCCACAATGAACTTAATCGCCCTGGAAACTTCCACTCTCCACTTGTCTGTCGCGCTCTGGCGCGCTGGCGCGCTGATCGAACGCTCCGAAGTGGTACCTAACGGCGGATCGGAACGACTGCTACCCTGGATTAATCAACTGCTGGCGGAAGCTGAGATAACATTCGCGGATCTCGATGCCATCGCCTTCGGCACCGGACCGGGCGGCTTCACCGGCCTGCGCTTGGCCTGCGGGGTGGCGCAGGGCATGGCGTTTGGCTTGGATCTGCCAGTACTCGCTGTGCCGACCCTGGAAGCCTTGGCCTTGGCGGCTTATGCCGGGGGCACGGAGCGCTTGTTCGCTTGCCTCGATGCGCGCATGAATGAAGTGTACTGCGCCGCCTATCAAATTCAGGATGGCATGCTGGAGGCCATACAGGAAGCGATGGTCGTGCCTCCGCAGCGGGCGATAGCGCCTGCCGGCGTAGGCTGGATCGGCTGTGGCGACGGTTTTATCGCTTATCCGGAAATGCTCGCGAGCAGTCTGGATGAAGTTCGCCCGCATGTCTGGCCGACCGCCGCCGCCGTGGCCCGTCTCGCGGCGCCGCGTCTGGCATGCGGTCAGGGAGTCGATGCCGGATTGGCATTGCCCTTGTATGTGCGTGACAAAGTGGCGTTGACGACAACCGAGCGTCTTGCGCGCGGCGGACTGAAATGAGTGCAGTGCTGCCGAATACCGCCAGGTTTGGGTTTGTACCGATGAAGCCCAGCGATCTTGACGCTGTGCTGGCTGTCGAACAACGCGTTTATGCCTTCCCCTGGACGCGCGGCAATTTTGTTGACTCGCTGGCTTCCGGCTACAGCTCCTGGTTGATGCGCGATGGCGAGGGGATGCTGGGCTACGCGGTGATGATGCTGGTGCTTGACGAAGCCCACCTGCTCAACATCAGCATAGTCCCTGAACGCCAGCAAGCCGGTTTCGGCAGCGTGCTGCTCGAGCATTTGTTCGCCGTGGCGCGCAGCCAGGCAGCGGTGAGGATGTTGCTTGAAGTGCGGCCGTCGAATGTTGCTGCCCGCGCGTTTTATGACCGCCATGGTTTTGTCGGGATCGGCGAGCGTCCCGGTTATTATCCCGCTCATCAGGGCCGAGAGGCGGCGCTGGTGATGGTAAGAAGCTTATGAATCCTGATGAGATGAGCCGGCGTCGTTCCGGGATACTCCGCGAAATGGGTCTTGCGCCCTTATGGAAATTGCGCTCGGAAGTCCAGTCAGCGCCCGTGTCCCTTGCTCAGCCCAAATCATCTGCTGTCGAGACAAGCTTGCCGACAGCAGTGGACCAGCGGGCCGGCGCCATCGCCGCCATGGGATGGGAAGAGCTGCGTGCCAGTGTGGCCGCGTGCCGTGCCTGCGAGCTGTGTCAGGCACGCAAGCAGGCTGTGCTGGGCGTTGGCGATCTTTCCCCGGATTGGCTGTTTGTCGGCGAAGGGCCGGGTGCCGAGGAGGATCAGCGCGGCGAACCCTTCGTCGGCCAGGCGGGCAAGCTGCTCGATGCGATGCTGGCGGCAATCGGTTTGCAGCGCGGCAGGAACGTGTATATCGCCAATACTGTGAAGTGCCGCCCGCCCGCCAACCGCACGCCGACCCCGGCCGAGACGGCGGCCTGCTGGCCGTACCTGGAGCGCCAGATCGCCTTGCTGAAACCCAAGCTGATTGTGGCGCTGGGCAAGCCGGCGGCGCAAACGCTGCTGCAAAAGGAAGTCAAAGTGGGCGAAGCGCGCGGCCGCCTGTTCGAACACAACGGCATCCCCTTGATCGTCACCTACCATCCGGCCTACCTGTTGCGAACCTTGCAAGACAAGGCGAAAGCCTGGGAAGACCTGTGTTTCGCCCGGGCCAGCATGCGTAAACTTCAAGTTTGAACTTGCATTTTGATTTGCCACCCCCATTTGGGCGCCGTGGTTTCTTTAACAGGGGAAAGTCATGCGTTTCAAGTTAATCGTGTTGTTCGCGTTGCTGGCCGGGTTGCTTTCCGGCTGTGGCTACAACCTGATCCAGATCAACGATGAGCAGGTCAATGCGGCCTGGTCGGAAGTGCTGAATCAGTACAAACGGCGCGCCGACCTGATTCCGAATCTGGTTTCGGTGGTGCAGGGCTATGCGGGCCATGAAAAGGATGTGCTGGTCCGCGTGACCGAGGCGCGCGCCAGTGTCACCGGGATCAAGGCGACGCCGGAACTCGTCAACGATCCCGAAGCCTTCGCCAAGTTCCAGAAGGCGCAGGGCGAGCTCGGCGGAGCCTTGTCGCGACTGCTGGTGGTGGCGGAAAATTATCCCCAACTGAAGGCAGATGCCAATTTCCGCGATCTGCAGGCGCAGGTCGAGGGCACCGAGAACCGTATTACCGTGGCGCGCAACCGCTACATCAAGGCCGTGCAGGACTACAACATTTCGGTGCGCACTTTCCCGAACAGCCTGACGGCGATGGCGATGGGCTGGAAGGTCAAGGCCAATTTCACGGTCGAGGATGAGAAGGCCATTTCCACGGCGCCGGTCATCAAGTTTGATCAGCCGGCCAAAGCTGTCCAGTAAGTTGTCCCGCATGTTGAGGTTCCATCGCTTGCTGATGCTTGTCGGGCTGTGCTTAGCCGCCAGCATGAGCTTTGCGGTAGAGGGAAGCCTGGTGGCGGTACCAAAGCTCACCGGGCACGTGGTCGACACCGCCGGAATGCTCCAGCCCGCTCAGGCGGAAGCCCTGGAACGCCGCCTCGGACAGTTCGAAAAGCAGCGCGGCAGCCAGATTGTGGTGCTGATCGTGCCTACGGTCCAACCCGAAAGCATCGAGCAGTATTCGATCCGCGTCTTCGATGCCTGGAAGCTTGGCCGCAAGCAGGTCAACGACGGCATCCTGATCGTTGTTGCGGCGCAGGATCGCAAATTGCGCATCGACACCGGCTATGGGCTTGAAGGGGCGATTCCAGACGCCGTCGCCAAGCGTATTGTGGCCGAGACCATCGCGCCGCAATTCCGTGCCGGCGATCCTTATGCCGGGCTCGTCGCCGGCATAGCGCAGATCGAGCAATTGATCCAGGGCGAGCAGCTTCCTCCGGCCAAGCAAGGCCAAGGCGTTCAAGGCGGGCAGGGGCAACAGGGGCAGTTCGAGGAGCTTCTGGTCATCGGCATCGTTGCCGCGAGTATCATCGGCGGCGTGCTGAGCCTGATGCTGGGACGTTTCTTCGGCGGGCTGGCAACGGCTGGCGTGGTCGGAGCCATCGCCTGGTTCATGACGAGTTCGCTGTTCGTCATGCTTGGCTCCGGCATCCTGGTTTTTCTGTATGTCCTGGTGACTGCCGGTCGCGGCGGATCCTCCTTTGGCGGCTGGGGCGGTGGCGGCTGGAGTTCCGGCGGCGGCTGGGGTGGAGGTGGCGGAGGATGGAGCGGTGGTGGAGGCGGCAGCGCCGGTGGCGGTGGTGCCTCGGGAGGATGGTGAGATGACTGAAAGGAAAGGTCTGGCACCATGAAACTGGCGCGTATGCTCAGGCATTTGATTGCGCCGCATTGGCTGGTGCGGCGTGCTTTTCCTGCCGCGACGCTGGACGCGATTGAAGCGGCGGTGGCGGCGGTCGAACAGCGGCATGCTGGGGAGTTGCGTTTCGTCGTCGAGGCCGGCCTGCCGCTCAGTTCTCTATGGCACGAGGTTTCAGCGCGTGCGCGGGCGATCGAAGTGTTTTCGCGTTTGCGCGTCTGGGATACCGAGCACAACAGTGGCGTGCTGGTCTATGTGCAACTGATCGATCGCCGCGTGGAGATTGTCGCCGATCGAGGCATCAATGCACGGGTTGAACAGACGCAATGGGATGCGATTTGCCGTGGCATGGAGACGAAGTTCCGTGAAGGCGACTATGCGCGTGGCGCGTTGCAGGCGGTCGATAATATTGGACGTTTGCTCGCCGATAAATTTCCGGCGCTGCCGGAAGGTCGAGGCATGGCGACCAACGAATTGCCTGACCGTCCCGTACTGCTGTAATCCCGTTGGCTTAGTACCCTAGAGGTAAGTTCGGGCCTAGTGCCCCAAGTTGTCCAACTGCGCGACCGAGTCGTGCTGGCTCTGGTTCATTTCGTGGCGGCGTTTCACCAACAGCATCAGTCCGGCGACTGACAAACCGAACAGAACGATGATGGTATATATCGATAGCTGGGCCATGATCATTGCCGAGTAGATGCTGGTCATGACCAGAATCGAGAGGTTTTCGTTGAAGTTCTGGACGGCAATGGAGTGGCCGGCACCCATCAGGACATGGCCGCGGTGCTGCAACAGTGCGTTCATCGGTACGACAAAAAAACCCGACAGCATGCCGATTAGCACCAGCAATGGGACGGCAAGGGCCGTGTGGCGGACGAAAATCATCCCCATGACCACCAATCCCATGGTGATGCCAAGCGGAATGACCTTGACCGACTTGCGTAGGGAAATCAGCTTTGCCGCCAGCACCGCCCCCAGTCCTACGCCGAGCGCCACAACGCCTTGAAGCATGCTGGCCTTGGATAAATCCAGTCCGAGTCCCGCCCTCGACCATTCGATGACGATGAATTGCAAGGTCGCGCCGGCACCCCAGAAGAGCGTGGTTACAGCCAGCGAGATTTGCCCCAACTTGTCGCGCCAGAGCAATTTCATGCAGTGATAAAAATCATGCAGTAGGTAGACCGGATTTTTTTTCAGTGGCTTGTGGTCGACGCCGGTGTTGGGAATGTGCAGGTTGAAGAGCGCGGCGATCAGATAAAGTGCCCCGATTATTACCAGGTTCATCTCCGCCACGGTGTCGATGCCGGTATCGATAATAGGGAAATCGAAGGACAGCAGGGTGCGGGCGATTTCCGGCTTGATCAGCATGCCGCCGAGCATGGTGCCGAGTATGATCGCCATTACCGTCAGTCCTTCAATCCAGCCGTTGGCGACCACCAGCAGACGAGCTGGCAGGTATTCGGTAAGAATGCCATATTTGGCGGGGGAATAGGCTGCGGCGCCCAAGCCGACCACAGCGTAGGCGATGAGCGGATGCAAGTTGAGTAACATCAGCATGCAGCCAACAATCTTGATGCCGTTGCTGACGAACATCACGCGCCATTTCGGCATGGAATCGGCGAAGGCGCCGACGAAAGCGGCCAGCACTACATAAGACAGCGTGAAGCAGGTCTTCAGCAGCGGCTCATAGCTGGATGGCTCATGCATGTTGCGCAGCATGGCGATGGAGGCGATGAGCAGGGCATTGTCGGCTAACGCAGAAAAAAACTGCGCTGCCATGATGATGTAGAAACCTAAATTCATCCGGTCGGAGGATGGACTGTGTCCTGTAATAGTGGAGTGAGGCTGAGAAGCCGTCGCGGTTTATACCACGAAGTTCGAAAGATTGTCAGTTGTCGCCAAGCGTTTTGACACGAATGCCGCTTACTGTGTGCGGAAAAAATTTCCGTAACGAATCGCTGGCTTTCCCATCAGGCTATCTTATGCCCTTAAATTATGTTTGAATAGCCGGACTGAAGACGCAAGAGGAGCAGTACGATGGCCGACCGCCGATTGCAGGTTTTTCATGCAGTTGCCAAGCAGCTTTCCTTTACCAAGGCAGCGGATGTTCTGTTTATGACCCAACCGGCTGTTACTTTCCAGATCAAACAGCTGGAAGAGCATTTCAATTCCCGGCTGTTTGACCGTGGCCACGGCAAGATCGCGCTGACTCCGGCCGGCGAACTGGTTCTGGAATATGCCGAACGTATCCTCGGATTGTCCGCGGAAATGGACGTGCGACTGTCGGAGATGACCGGAGAGATCGGCGGACCATTGCTGGTGGGCGCCAGCACTACTATCGCCGAATTCATGTTGCCATCCATCCTCGGTGAATTCAAGTCGCTCTATCCTGCCGTTCAGCCGCGCCTGATCGTAGCCAATTCCGAGTCGATCGAAACCCGCGTGGCCGAGCACATGCTGGACATTGGCCTGATCGAGTCGCCTTCTCACCTGCCCAGTCTGCATACAGAAAGCTGCTGCGACGATGAGTTGCAAGTCGTATGCAGCCCGAAATTTCCTCTGGCCAAACATAAGGAACTAACGCCCAAGCAACTTCTCGATCAGCCGTATGTTAGTCGCGAGCCAGGTTCCGGAACGCGCGAATTCACCGACGCCTATCTGCGTCAGGCTGGCCTGGGAATTGAGGCGCTTAATCTGGTCATGGAGATGGGAAGCCCGGTTGCCTTGAACGGAGTGGTGGAAACGGGCCTGGGTTTCGCCATCGCTTCGCGCGCTTCGATCATCAAGGCGCATCGCCTCGGCGACTTGGTGGCGATTCCGCTTAAGCCGAGACTGATTCGTACCTTGTCGATGGTCTATCCGAAAGAGAAATTTCGTTCAAAGTTGGTCGTTACTTTTGTCAACTTTGCCGTCGCCAAACTCAAGCTTTTCGTCGCTGGCTAACGCGCATCCATCATTGCGCGCTCATTGCCTGAATGAGTAAAGGCCCCAGCAAAGCAACGTATGCCGCGTCCGATACGAGCCACCATTGATCTGAATGCCTTGCGCCACAACTTCGAAGTGGCGCGCCGGCATGCCGGCAGCGCGAGCATCTGGGCGGTTCTCAAGGCTAATGCCTACGGCCACGGCCTGATGCGTGTGGCGCAGGCCCTGGCGGACAGGGCCGATGGGTTCGCCCTGATTGAATTGGAAGGCGCCATTGCCCTGCGCGGCGCCGGCCTGCAACAGCCAATTCTGCTGCTTGAAGGGTATTACCAAGCCGAGGAACTTCCGCTGTTTGTCCAGTACGGACTGACGCCAGTGCTGCATTCGCTGCATCAGGTGGCGCTGCTGACAGCGGCCTTGCCGACGACAAGGATGGCGGTGTACCTCAAACTGAATACCGGCATGAACCGTCTGGGCCTCAATCAAAATGAGCTACGCACTGCCATGGCAACGCTGGAAGCATCTTCGCAAGTCGGTCCGATCAGCCTGATGACGCACTTCGCCGACGCCGACTGTGGCCAGGATGGCCCAGGCATTGCCAGGCAAATGGCGATTCTCGACAAATGGCGAGAGGGGCATGATTTCCCTGTGTGCCTCGCCAATTCCGCTGCGCTATTACGCTATCCCGAAAGCCTCGGTGATTGGGTGCGCCCCGGCATCATGCTGTATGGCAGTTCGCCGTTCCCCGATCTGTTCAGCGCCGAGTCGCTTGGCCTCAAGCCGGTGATGACGCTGCACAGCGAGTTGATTGCGGTACGTAATCTGAATTCCGGCGAGCGCATCGGCTATGGCGGGGTATTTGAAGCCAGCGCAGCAATGAAGATCGGCGTTGTCGCTTGTGGCTATGCCGATGGCTATCCGCGCCACGCACCGACCGGCACGCCGGTGTTGGTCGACGGGCGGCGTACCCGGACCTTGGGGCGGATATCGATGGACAAGATTTGTGTTGACTTGACAGATATCCCCGCAGCCGGCGTCGGTGCGCCAGTCGTGCTATGGGGCGAAGGTCTGCCTGCCGATGAGGTGGCGACGGCGTCCGGTACGGTCAGCTACGAGCTGTTTTGCGCTTTGGCGGCGCGCGTGCCGGTGGTGGAACATGTCTAAAGCCAAATCGATCTATTCCTGTAGCGAATGCGGCGCCAGCGTGCCCAAGTGGCAGGGGCAATGTCCCGGCTGCAGCGGGTGGAACACGTTGGTTGAAACCATTGCGGAAACCGCCTCAGCCGCCCATCCCAGCAATCGCTTCGCGGCGCTGGTCGGCGCCGGCAAGTTGCAGCAGTTGTCCGAGATCCGGCCGCGCGAGGAGCCGCGCACGCCGACCGGTATCGAGGAGTTTGATCGCGTTCTCGGAGGCGGGCTGGTGGCTGGCGGAGTAGTGCTGATCGGCGGCGATCCTGGCATCGGCAAATCGACGCTGCTGTTGCAGGCGCTCTGCCGGTTGGCGGAAGCGCGTCTGCCGGTGCTGTATGTGTCTGGCGAGGAATCCGGCGAACAAGTCGCCTTGCGTGCGAGGCGCCTGCAATTGCCGACCGATGGACTGGCACTGCTGGCCGAGATCAGCCTCGAAAAGATTCTGAACACCCTGGCGCGCGAAAGACCGGCGGTGGCCGTGATGGATTCGATCCAGACCCTGTATTCGGAGGCGCTGCAATCCGCTCCGGGTTCGGTGGCGCAGGTGCGCGAATGCGCGGCGCATCTGACGCGCTATGCCAAGCAGACCGGTACCTGCATCATCCTGATCGGCCACGTTACCAAGGAGGGCGCCCTGGCCGGACCGCGCGTGCTGGAGCACATCGTCGATACCGTGCTGTACTTTGAGGGCGAAACGCATTCCTCGTTTCGCTTGGTGCGCGCCGTCAAGAACCGCTTTGGCGCGGTCAACGAGTTGGGCGTGTTTGCCATGACCGACAAAGGCCTGCGCGGCGTCTCCAACCCCTCGGCGCTGTTCCTCTCGCAACATGCGCAGGAGGTGTCGGGCAGCTGTGTGATGGTCACCCAGGAAGGCACGCGGCCGCTGCTGGTGGAAATTCAGGCGCTCGTCGATCCGACCCATGCGCCGAGCCCGCGCCGACTCACGGTTGGTCTCGAACAGAACCGTCTGGCAATGTTGCTGGCAGTATTGCATCGTCATGCCGGCATCGTCTGCTTCGATCAGGACGTCTTCGTGAATGCCGTCGGTGGGGTACGCATCGCCGAGCCGGCGGCCGATCTGGCGGTGCTGCTGGCGATAGTCTCGTCGTTGCGCAACCAGCCCTTGCCGGCCAAGTTGGTCGCCTTTGGCGAGATCGGCCTGGCCGGGGAAGTCCGTCCTGCGCCGCGCGGCCAGGAACGCCTCAAGGAAGCTGCCAAACTTGGCTTCACGCATGCCTTGATCCCCAAGGCGAATGCTCCCAAGCAGCCGATCAAGGGCATCGAGGTGATTGCCCTTGATCGCGTCGAGCAGGCCATCGAACAGCTCCGCGCGTTTTAAGCACATTTTGAACATCCTCCGTCTGATGTTGCGGATGTTGCGCCGTGATTGGCGTGCCGGCGAACTGACCGTGCTTGGACTGGCGCTGGTGGTGGCGGCGGCGAGTCTGACCAGTGTCGGCTTCCTGACCGATCGCGTCAGCCAGGCACTGATCCAGGAGTCCCATCAGTTGCTTGGCGGCGACCTGCTGCTGACTGCCGACCATCCCTGGAGCCAAGCCATACGTCAGGAGGCGCTGCGGCGCGGCCTGAAACTGGCGGACAGCGTCAGTTTCCCGAGCATGGTCAGCGCACCGGGCGGCGTGCAGTTGGCGCAAGTCAAGGCGGTGACGCCAGGCTACCCACTGCGCGGTGCATTGCGTACGACCACGGCGCTCAACCTGGCCGACGCGGAGACGCACGACATCCCGGCGCGTGGCGCGGTATGGCTGGACGAGCGGCTGGCCGGCGCGCTCAATATCAGCCCGGGTGATGACGTTGTCCTTGGCAGCAGTCGCCTGAAATTTGCCGCGGTGCTGACGCAGGAGCCAGATCGCGGGGCGAATGTTTTCGCCTTCGCGCCGCGTTTATTGCTGAATTTCGATGATTTGGCCGCCACCGCATTGATCCAGCCTGGCAGCCGCGTCGCCTATCGCTTGCACCTCGCGGGTGAGGCGGCGCAGGTCGTACTTTTTGCCAGCTGGCTTAAGCCTATTATGGGGCGTGGCGAGCGCCTCGAAGATCTGAGCAATGCACGCCCGGAGATTCGCAGTATGCTGGATCGCGCCCAGCGCTTTCTCGGTTTGGCGGCATTGCTGGCCGTGGTCCTGGCGGCCGTGGCGGTGGGCTTTGCCGCTGATCGCTACATGCGCCATCATCTCGACGGTTGCGCGGTGATGCGTTGCCTCGGTGCGCGTGAATGGCAGATGCTGGTGATCCATGGCGGTGAGTTCCTGATGCTCGGCCTGCTTGCCACGCTGATCGGCTGCTTGCTCGGCTATGCTGCTCAGTGGGGTTTGCAAGGATTACTGGTCGGCTTGCTGTTCACCGACTTGCCGGCGCCGTCCTGGCAGCCTTGGTGGCAAGGCATGCTGGTCGGCTTGGTGCTGGTGGCCGGATTCGCCGCACCACCCTTGTTGCGTTTGCGCTCGGTGCCGACCTTGCGTGTGCTGCGTCGCGAATGGCTAGTTGACGAGACGCTGTCGTCGATCACCTATGTTTTTGGCTGTGCCGCCTTGATTGCTCTCATGCTGTGGATTGCCGGCGATCTGCGCCTGGGCGCGGTCGTTTGTGCCGGCTTTTGCCTTGCGCTGATTCTTTATGCACTGCTGGCGCGGCTCATGCTGCTTGGCGTCAGCCGTCTTGACGTCGGCATCGGGGCGGGTTGGCGCTTAGGCTTCGCCAATCTGCGCCGCCACAAGCGTGCCAACGTATTACAAACCGTGGCGCTCGGCCTCGGCCTGACTGCCTTATTATTGTTGACCGTGGCTCGCCAGGAAATCCTGGCCAACTGGCTGCACAAGGTTCCTCCTGATGCGCCTAATCGTTTCCTGATCAATATCCAGCCTGGACAACGCCAGCCGCTGCTCGAATATTTCGACGCGCAGGGAGTGGATCGGCCAAAGCTGGAGCCGATGGTACGTGGGCGGCTGGTGGCGGTGAATGGCCAAGCCATTACCACCACCCGTTATGCGGACGAACGCGCGCAACACTTGGTCGAACGCGAGTTCAACCTCTCCTGGAGCGGTGGTTTGCCTGAAGGTAACAGCATCGAGGCCGGTCGCTGGTTCGCTGAGGAGCCGGTTCAAGACCGGAAATTGGAAAAGGAAGGGCAGGGCGAGTTTTCCGTGGAGCAGGGACTGGCGGAAACCCTCCATCTGGCGCTGGACGATGAACTTACCTATGAAATTGCCGGGAAGAAACTCAGTGGCAAGATTACGTCACTGCGGCGTCTCGACTGGGACACGATGAGAGTCAATTTCTTTGTCGTTACGCCGCCGGGCATGCTCGAAAATTATCCCGCGACCTATATCACCAGCTTTTATCTGACAGTGAATCGGGCGAATTTCATCAATGGCTTGGTGCGCGAATTTCCCAACCTGACGGTGATCGACGTCGCTTCGTTGGTGCGCCAGATGCAGGTATCATTGGATCAGCTCGCCCATGCCGTGCAAGCGGTGTTCGGTTTTGCCCTGCTGACTGGTCTTATCGTCCTGTATGCAGCCATGCAAGCCAGCCAGGACGAGCGGCTCTATGAATTGGCGGTGCTGCGTGCCTTGGGTGCGCGCAGCCGACAACTCTTTGCTGTCTTGCTCGCTGACTTTGCCAGTCTCGGCGCCATCGCCGGCTTGCTCGCCGGGATTGGCTCCGGTGCGATTAGTTGGGCCTTGGCGCGCTTTGTCTTGCATCTCGACTATCGCCCCGATTCATTATTGCTGCTGTATGGCTTGGCGGCTGGTGCCATCGGTGTTGCCCTGACCGGCTGGATTGGCACTGCTGGTGCGTTGAAGCGACCGGCGCTGGAGGTGTTGCGCGGAGATTAGCATCCGTACGGTGGTCGCAGCGTGGTATCGCGTGCCTGCGGCAATAGATCCGGATAGTCGCGGCTGAAGTGCAAGCCGCGGCTCTCGTGGCGGCGTCGGGCGCAGCGCACGATCAAGTGGGCGGTCAGAACCAGATTGCGCAATTCGATCAGGTCGTTGCTGACGCGAAAATTACTGTAATAGTCATCAATTTCGCGCTCCAGCAGACGGATGCGATGCAGTGCTCGCTCCAGGCGCTTGTTGGTACGAACGATCCCGACGTAGTCCCACATGAATCGGCGCAGTTCGTCCCAGTTGTGGGAAATGACAATTTCCTCGTCGGCATCGGTCACTCGGCTCTCGTCCCAGAGCGGCAGTTTCGGCAGCTTTTGCGGGGTGGTGGAAAGAATATCAATGGCTGCTGCTTCGGAGAACACTAAGCATTCCAGCAGAGAATTGCTGGCCAGCCGGTTTGCGCCATGCAGTCCGGTGCAGGCCGTTTCGCCGATCACATACAAGCCGGGCAGCTCGGTGCGCGCCTTGAGATCGGTGACAACGCCACCACAGGTAAAGTGTGCCGTGGGCACCACCGGGATCGGGTCGCGCGTGATGTCGATGCCAAATTCCAAACAGGTCGCATGAATGTTAGGGAAGTGCTCGACCAGAAAATCGGCTGGTTTATGTGTGATGTCAAGGAAGACGCAGTCGAGTCCGCGTTTTTTCATCTCGAAATCAATGGCCCGAGCGACAATATCGCGCGGCGCCAATTCCGCACGGGCATCATGTTCGGGCATGAAGCGCGTGCCATCGGGGAGCCGCAGCAGACCGCCTTCACCGCGCACCGCCTCCGAGATCAGAAACGACTTGGCCTGCGGGTGATAGAGACAGGTCGGATGAAATTGCACGAATTCCATGTTGGAGACGCGGCAACCAGCTCGCCAAGCCATGGCAATGCCGTCGCCGGTGGAGGTATCCGGGTTGGTCGTATAAAGATAGACTTTCCCTGCGCCACCTGTGGCGAGTATCGTGTGGCTGGCTCCGAAGGTCAGCACGCGGTCTCCGTCGATGTCCAGCACATAGGCGCCGAGGCAACCCAGCTGTGGTTTGCCAAGTTTGGCGCCAGTGATCAAATCGACCGCGATGTGGCGTTCGAATATGGTGATGCGCGGGTGGTGCCGTACTCTATCAGTCAGGGTTTCCTGTACTGCTGCCCCGGTAGCGTCGGCAACATGAATCACCCTGCGTTGGCTGTGACCGCCTTCGCGTGTTAGGTGATAACCGAGTTCAGACGCAGCGTCGCGGGTGAAATGCACGCCCTGAGCAATTAACCATTCGATGGCGCTGCGACTGTGCTCGACGACGAAGCGCGTTGCTACTGGATCGCAAAGTCCCGCACCCGCCGTCAAAGTGTCCTGAATATGCGCCTCTATGGAATCGGCTGCATCAAGTACTGCCGCGATGCCACCCTGTGCCCGGCCAGAGGCTGAATCTTCCAGCGCTTTTTTGGTTACCAGGGCGACGCGCCGATGCTCTGCGAGCCTTAGTGCCAGAGACTGACCGGCTAGGCCGCTGCCGAGAATCAGGACATCGAAATTGTTCATGGTATATCCAGCAGAAAACTCAATGGTAACCGGTCAACTATATCATGCGAGATTAAGCTGGGTTTTGTGCCGGATTAAGTGTTTCACTGAACTATTTCTCAGCAATACTGTCTTTTGACGTAGCGATTGATGCCAGATTAATGCTGGGTTGTAAGGTTCCTCCGTAGGGTAAAGCAGAAACAGCGGAAGCGACCACAGGGTTTGTGGAGCGGAAGTCGAAGCATCGGGTATACTTGCCCGACTATTCTAACTACCGACACAGCCAGCCGATGGGAGACCGCGAAACTGACCAGATTCTGGTGGAGCGCGTGCAACGGGGGGACAAGCAAGCCTTCGGGCTGCTTGTCGCGAAATACCAGCGCAAGTTAGTGCGTTTGCTGTCGCGTGTCATCAGTGATCCGGCTGAAGTCGAGGATGTAGCGCAAGAAGCCTTCATCAAGGCCTATCGTGCCTTGCCGGGCTTTCGCGGTGAGAGTGCTTTTTACACTTGGCTCTACCGAATCGGTATCAATGCAGCGAAGAATTATTGGGCTGCCAAGGGTCGCCGCGCACCGACGATCACTGAGTTTGACAGCGAGGAGGCGGAGGGTTTCGACGAAGGCGGACAGTTGCGTGACAACAACACGCCCGAGCGGATTTTGATGTCCAAACAAATTGGTGCTACGGTGAATTCGGCCATGGACGAGCTTCCGGAAGATTTACGCAATGCCATCGTTTTGCGCGAGATCGATGGTTTGAGCTACGAGGAAATTGCGCAGGTCATGGATTGTCCGATTGGTACGGTACGCTCGCGGATTTTTCGCGCCCGTGAAGCAATTGCTGAAAAATTGAAACCGCTGCTGGACAATGCCCAGGATAAACGCTGGTGATCATGGTGATGCTAATATGAAAACAGAACTCTCGACTCTGCTCGACGACGAACTCGAAGCTTATCGGCATCAGTCCTTGCTGACGGCTTTGCGCAACGATACGGAACTTCGTGCCACGATGGCCAATTACTTGCTGATCGGCGACGCTCTGCGCGGTATCCCTGACCTGACAACCAATCTTACCGCTAGCGTCATGGCGCGGCTTGACAAAGAACCGACCCTATTGGCGCCGCCAGCGCGGCGATCTGCGGGCCTGTTGCGCGATATGGCGGCGCTTGCCGCCTCGCTTACCGGTGTCGCCGTAGTGGCTTGGCTGGCGCTTTCCCCGCCAGCATCTCCAACGCTTGTGCCTCCTGTGGCTCAGGCCAAGAAACCGGACGTGATCGCCACGTCGGAGCGTATGCAGGAATACCTGATGGCGCACCAGGCGTATGCGCCGAGCAGCCGTATTCAGGGTGGCGCCAGCTATATTCGCACGATCTCGGCATCACGATGAAACGTTATCTGGCTTGCGCCGTCTGCGGTCTTTGCCTGAGCCTGCCCGTCCAGGCGCAGCAGCAGGACGGGTTGTATTGGCTCGGTCGTGTCGTTACGGCGGCGCACAAGCTCAATTACACCGGCACTTTCTCCTACCGGAACGGCGGCATAGAGGAAACTTCGCGCATTACTCATCTGGTTCAAGCAGGCGGAGAACACGAACGTCTCGAAGTGCTTGATGGCAGCCCCCGCGAACTGATTCGCAACAATGATGAAGTGAAGTGTTATCTGCCTGACAGCCACACCCTGATTATCGACAAGCGCGCTCATCGACGAAGTTTTCCGGCATTGTTGCCGGCGTCCTTGAGCGGTCTTGCTGAATATTATTCCATCCGGAAAGGACCAATGGATCGTGTCGCAGAGCACGAAAGCCAAATTATCTTTCTCGAGTCCAGGGATGATCTGCGTTATGGACAACAGTTGTGGATTGATGCAAATAGCGGGCTGCTGCTCAAGATCAGCTTGATGAACGAGCGAAACCAGGCAATCGAAACCTTCGCTTTCACCCAGTTGCAGATTGGTGGCACCATCGAGCGTGAGGTGCTTAAATCCAGGTATGCTGCTCAGAGCAGCAAGTGGCGTATCCAACAAGTGCATTCCAGCGAGGGTCGTACCGGCGACGGGATTTGGCAATTCAATGTGGAATTGCCCGGTTTCCGAAAACTGACCAGTTTGAAGCGACAAACGCATTCGGATGGCACGGAAAGCTTTCATATGGTGTTCTCGGACGGACTTGCCGCTATCTCGGTATTTATCGAAGCACTGCCGGAAAAACCCGAACTGGGCATGGTCTCAATGGGTGCGATCAATGTTTATCGACGCGCCGTCGGCGAACATTTGCTGGTTGTTATGGGTGAAGTTCCGCAAGCCACCCTGAAAAAGCTTGGCGACGGCATCGAGCCGAAAAAGAAATAATCCATGTGTCGCAAGGGGAACCGGGAACCATTGCGTTTGTTGCGACCCCAAGTCAATTTTCACCTGTTTAAGGATAAGCATTCATGATAAAGAAAATGCTGCTGCCACTTTGGCTGATACTGGTTTCGCTGACTGCTGTTGCCCAGACCAAGGAACTGCCCGATTTCACCGATCTGGTGGAAAAACAGGGAGCGGCCGTGGTCAATATCAGCACCACTCAGATTATCCGCAGCAATCGGGGGCACCCTTTTGGGCAACAAATGCCCTTTGACGAGGACGACCCGGCTTTCGACCTTTTCCGCCGTTTTTTCCCGCATCAACAGCCGGGCATGCCCCGTGAGCAAGAAAGAGAAAGCAGGTCGCTTGGTTCCGGTTTTGTGATCAGTGCCGACGGTCATATCCTGACCAATGCGCATGTGGTTGATGGTGCCGACGAGGTATCGGTCAAATTGATTGACAAGCGAGAATTCAAGGCCAAGGTGCTCGGTACCGACAAGCGAACTGATATCGCCTTGCTGAAAATCGAGGCGACTGGACTGCCGGTGGTCAAGTTTGGCGATCCGAATCGACTCAAGGTGGGCGAATGGGTCATCGCCATTGGTTCACCGTTTGGCTTCGAGAACAGTGTCACCGCTGGCATTGTCAGTGCCAAGGGGCGCTCGTTGCCACAGGAAAGTTATGTCCCTTTTATCCAGACTGACGCGGCCATCAACCCCGGTAATTCGGGTGGCCCCTTATTCAACATGAAGGGCGAAGTGGTCGGCGTCAACTCGCAGATATACAGTCGTACGGGGGGCTACATGGGGGTGGCGTTCGCGATTCCGATCGATGTGGCAATGGAGGTGCAAGGTCAGTTAAGGAGTAGCGGCAGGGTCAGTCGCGGTCGCATCGGTGTGGTGATACAGGAAATGACCAAGGATCTGGCTGAATCTTTCGGTTTGGCCAAACCCGCCGGTGCCTTGGTGAATTCGGTGGAAAAGGGGGGGCCGGCGGAAAAAGCCGGCGTCGAGTCCGGCGATATTATTCTCAGGTTTGACGGCAAGCCGGTTGCCCAGTCGAGCGATTTGCCGCGACTGGTCGGCGCCACCAAGCCAGGGACCAAATCAACGATGCAAATTTTGCATAAGGGGACGACCAAGGATATCACTTTGGTCGTTGGCGAAATTTCCGATGAAAAAACTTCTGTCCAGCGTAGCGGCAAGCGTAGCAAGGCCACTGAACCTGCCGCGGCAAATCGCCTTGGCCTAGTGCTTTCTGAACTGACGCCAGAGCAGAAAAAGGAGATCAAACTGGATCATGGTTTGGTCGTCGAGGATGCACGCAATGGTTCCGGCCGGGCCGACCTGCGTCCCGGCGATATCATTCTGGGCATTGCCAGCAAAGGCATCCAGACCGAGGTGAAGTCGGTTGAACAATTCAACAAGTTGCTCGCTCAGTTCGACAAGACAGCAAGCTTTACCCTGCTGGTGAGGCGCGGCGAGAACCAGCTCTTTATCACGATCAAAGGGTTCGGTGACAGCAAATAAACCGCTTTTGACCCTGTATAGCAGGGAATATTGTCACCTTTGCCATGACATGCTCGCCGCGCTGCAAGTATTACGCGGCGAGCAGGGCGGTAGTTTTGACATCGATGTAGTCGATATCGATGCCGATCCGCTTCATCTAGCGCGCTTCGATGAACTCGTGCCGGTTCTGGCGGTATTCGAAGGTACGGAGATTCTGGAGCTTTGCCGCTATTCCCTGGATGTCGACGCTGTGCTCGCCTATCTAAACGTCTGCGCGGCTGGAGCTTCGGCTGAGTTTCTGTCTTAATCCTTGCTGTGCAGCACGAACACCTCTGTATCCTCGCCATGATCCAGCAGAATTCGTCGGACTCGTTCCTGCCATAGCGTGCCGAACTGCCGAACTTCGGCTGCATCGGCTACTCCAGACAAGCAACGCTGCATGAGCGCGCCCATTTCAGGATGGGCCGGTACCCGGCCGGGGTTGGCCGCCGCATCTATCTGGCCTTGGCCGTCAAGCCGCGTGTAACGGATTTCCAAAGCCGTATCCGCACGGAAGGACAACAGGCCCCGCCGTTCAAAGTGCCCCACCAGTCCCTTGAAGCCCCCATCACCGGCCGCGCCTGTCAGCATCGACACTACATTGGCAATTACTCCGGTAACGCCGTCTGAAATGCCCGCAGAAAATTCGACACGCACCCCACCACGCTCGGGTAGGTTCTCGCCATATAGAGCCCGCAAGGCCTGTCGGGTCAGCCAGTAGGCTGAGGCGACCGTAGGACAAGAGTGGCCGGCGATCTTGACGGCATCAAGGTAGCGGTAGTCGATGATGCCGTCATCGGTAGCGCCGAGCAAGGCCGCAAGTGGATCGCGCAGTCGGATTCCCGGTACGGCGTTGTAGAACTCGGGATATTTCATTGATCTCACATGGCCCGTTTGACAAAGTCGATGACGATGGCTCCGGCTTCCCGCTGCAGGTAACGGATGTCGACTGTCTGTCCGTAACGTTGTTGCAGTTGGTCAAGTAAGGGCAATGGGTCGTGGTCGTTGCAAAAGCGCATCGTCTCGCCGGGACGAAGAGCATCCAGTGCGCCGAAGATCGCGGCGTGGCGAAAACGTTTTGCAACGCCGCGCGCGTCGAAAGGATAGATCGTGTCGGGAGAAAGATGCAGATGGATTGTCATGGTTTAGACTCCCGTGGTTTTATGCATTTGTAAAATGGTGAGAGCCTCGGGCGTTAACACCGATTCGGCAAGCACGAATAATTCGCGCTCTTCGAATCGAACATGGGCCTCCAGCGCCTCGCCGAAGCGACGCAAGCTTGTCGTATCTTCTGTCTTCAACTGATTTGCCAGGCGACGCAGCTCCTCATGTTCGGTCAGGGTGCGTCTGACTATCTCGGGTTCCCCAACACCTTTCAAGGCCGGCAATAGTGTGTTCTCCTCGCTCCGGAAATGTGGCTCAAGTTCGCGCGAGAAAGTTTCGACGGCTTGGGCCATGAAGCGTAGAACTGCTCCCTTATTTTCCATGCTCATGCGTTGGGCGTGCTTGGCCAGTACCAGGGCCGTATGGTGTTCGCGTGAAAGCTGGGTCAAGGCTGCGCTGCGTTTCATGGGTTCCTTGGCAATCCGCGTATTGTCTTGCCAGCGCCGATTATGGTGCACTCGCCGCTGTCACGCACCGCGCTGACCAACAGCGTGGCGATGAAAATCAGCAGTGCGATGCTGTTGACGATAGCCGCGCCCTGGCGGACGGTAGCCATGTCCTCTAGGTCGCCGACGACCAGAGCGAGCATGCCCAGGAAGAGTACCGGCAAACGAGTGGCGGAATTCATCGGCAGATTACCAGCCAAAATGCTGCTTGGCTTCCTCGCTTATCAGCGAAGGATTCCGGGGAGGCAACCAGACCAGTCGTACAGCGGGCCGCAAAGTGTCGGGAAGCAGGTTCTGCATAACTGCTTCGACTTCCGCGGTGATCCTTTCGCTCATCGGGCAGGCGGGTGAGGTCATGATCATCTCGACGATGATCCGATCTGCGGCTGTCTCGATGCGATAGACCAATCCAAGATCGACGATATTCATGCTTGCCTCTGGGTCGATGATCCGCCGCAAGGCGTTGCGGAGGGTGCTGGTGTCCGGTTGCGGTTTGCTATTGGCCATGGCTGCATAAAAGGAGTACTATTAATACATCTTAAGATTATCACCCGAAGACAATTAAAGCAAAATAATTTTTACTGCTTATAACGACCATGCGCCTAACGGCATTTTCAGACTATACCCTGCGGGTCCTGATCTACCTCGCCCTTGATCAGACTAAGTTGGCGACCATTCCAGTCATTGCCGCTGCCTACGGGATTTCCGTGAACCATCTGATGAAGGTGGTACACCAGCTGGCGTGCGCGGGGGTGGTGGAAACGACACGAGGTAAGGGCGGTGGTATTCGTTTGGCCTTGCCGCCGAAGGAAATCCGTCTAGGGCAGATCGTCAAGGTTGCCGAAGGTGCGGCGCCGATCGTCGAATGTCTGGGAGCGGAGGCAAGCGCCTGCTGCATCGCACCGGGCTGCCGTTTGAGCAGCATCCTAGTCCGAGCCTTCGATGCGCTCTACGATGTGCTCGACGAATACACCCTGGCCGACCTGGTAAGTAATCGCGGTGTCCTGAAACAGGTCTTGATGCGCGCCTAGCCTTGCTCAAACGACAGCAGATACAACTCAATGAAAGGAGTGAAACCTTACATGAAGCTATCAACACATCCGCTCTGGCTTGTCGGTTTCCGTCCATTCTTTGGCCTGGCGTGTTTGTCCGGGCTGAGCCTGCCGATCATATGGGTCTTGCTTTTCACGGGCGCCATTCAGCCACCGCAGACCTCGTTTTCGATCGTTCAATGGCATGCCCACGAGATGTTCTTCGGCTTCGGCTGGGCCATCCTCGGCGGATTTCTCCTGACATCAACCAAGAATTGGGTTCGGGTTCGGGGTTACCATGGCAGTTCGCTGATGTTCCTCGCTGCCGCATGGATCTCCGAACGGGCGGGCATGTGGTTCGAAGGTTCCTGGTCGTCTCTCCTCTTCCGGTTTTCAAACAACCTGTTCCTGGTTTCGACTGGCGCGATGCTGCTCTGGACGCTGGTCCGACACAGGAAAAATGACTCCTTTCGGGATAATTATTATTTCCTGCTGATCATCCCGGCTTTCTTGGTTGCGAAGAACCTGATGCTGGGCACCGATCACATCCAGATCGGTTGGAGCATGGCGTTAGGGCTATTCAGGATGGCCTTTCTGGTGATGCTTGAACGCACCCTGACACAGTTCATGAAGAACGTTTTTCAGGCAACGATTCTGCGCAATACCGTATTGGACACGGCAATCAAGGGAGTTGCCCTGATTCTGGTATGCGAAAGCCTGATTCCGCCACAACTCTCGGGTTGGCTCGACCTGCTGCTCGCCCTTTTGCTGAGCGGCCGGTTTGTTTTCTGGAAGCCGCAGTTGGCCATGCGGCGGCTCGATCTCGGCATCATGTATCTTGGCTACATTGCCATCATTGCTCAATTGGTGATCGCTTTTTCCATCCAGGTTGCCCACCCCGTGTGGATCGGTACGGTGTCGGTTCACGTGTTCACTTTCGGCGTGATGGGCCTGATCATTCCTGCCATGGTGATTAGAATCTCGAAGGGTCACACGGGAAGAAAAGTGGTCTTCGAAGCTGCAGACAAACTGGCACTGTGGATCATGATGCTGGCCTTGGTTTTTCGCATCATTGCCACGCAGATCTATCCCACCGGCTACATCGAGTGGCTCTACCTCGCGGCGACTTGCTGGTTCGTCTGCTTTTCGATCCTGGGGTGGCGCTATATCCCTTTCCTTCTGCAGCCGCGGATCGATGGCAAAGCGTATTAACAGGCGGATCACCAATAATTTTCAAAGGCAAAATGCCCAGGCTCGCGGCTGCGGTCGGGGCGCAGGCCCCGTCCAGTCAGCACGCCGCGCATGTCGTCGAGCATTTGTGGATTGCCGCAGACGAGGATACGTGCCCGTTCCGTGTCGAGCGGCAGTGACACGAATTTTTCGAGTTTCCCGTCCATGAGCAGCTCAGTCAGTCGGCGATCGAGCATCCCCGGTACGTGCTCGCGCGTGATGATCGGCGCGAACCGCAGCTTGTGCCCATTCGGTGCGAAGAGTTCGTCCCGCGCCAGCGCGGCAATTTCCTTGCGATAGGCAAGATCCCCGGCCTCGCGCACGCTATAGGCCAGCACCAGGTTGTCAAATCTCTCCCATACCTCGGGATCGCGCAAAATGGACAGAAAAGGTGCGATGCCAGTGCCGCTGGCAAGCATCCATAGGTCTTGCCCACCGACGAAGCGGCTCGTCGTGAGGTAGCCGTAAGGCTGTTTTTCGACATGCAGCGGGTCGTCAGGCACGAAACGCGCTAGGCGCGTGGTGAAGGCGCCGTCCGGTACGATGATGGAGAAGAATTCCAGATATTCGTCGTAGCTGGCCGAGACCATCGAATAGGCCCGCCAGATCATGCCCCCTTTTTCGCTGGCGATCCCTAAACGGGCGAATTGGCCGGGCTGGAAGCGGAAAGCGGCAGGGCGCGTTACGCGGAACGAGAGCAGTCTTTTTGTCCAGTTCCGAATATCGAGGATGTGCTCCTCGGTTGCCTTGTCCGTCGGTGCCCGTATCGGACCGCGACGGAACACTGGCGCAGAAGAGGGTTTGCAGTTGTCATCAGTCATCAGGGGCTTTCAATGTCGGTGACTAAAGGTGCCCACTGCGCACGCGGGAAGCCCAAGGCCGGTTTCCGCGCCTACTTGCACGCTTGGCGGATGCTACGACCGATCATAGCGGCAGGATGGTTACCAGCAGGATAGCCCAAAATGCCATTCCTGTGCCGAAGACCACCTGGGTAATTGCCATTGCGGATACTTCCTCGCGCATGTGGCAGAGGGAATAGACCCCATGATAAATCAGACTACAGGTCATGGCCAAAGCAGCTAACGAGACTCCGGCATTGAATATTAGATTGGGCACCAGCAGCCCCAAGGAGGAGAGCCACAGTGGAAGCGGTGCGATTCCAGCGAGCATGTAGGCGTCGTGATAGCTGATGTCCACTTTGTTGTATTGGGTAATTTGCTTGGTAAGCCATCCCATGACGCCGAAGGTAAGTAGTTCGCCCAAGAAAAACACTGTGGAGATTACTTCCCAATGCCTGCCGCCAAAACCCGGAATAAAATCGTCACCATAATGTTTGCCGGTAAAGTAAAGCATCACCGGCGGTAGCACTGATAGTGGCAAGACCAGATAGGCAAAAAGCTTGGCAATGGAAGGATGGGATTTTTCAATTTCATCCCACTCTTCGCCAGAAGAAACCGCCATTTTTGGTAGGGACATAATGTTCATGATAAATCTCCTTGGACCGGTAAATACTTGCAATCTCACAGAGATAAATATATCATACTGTGATATATAAAACATAATTCAAGATGCCTAAATTGTCAAATTTAGTTTCTAAGAGTCCATTTCTAGGGAAGGGCGATTACGAGAGGCTGTCGCATTTCCGCTATCGCTTGCGCTGCTTTTTGCGGGTGAGCGAAGATATGTGCCAAGCCCTCGGGCTGACGCCGCTTCAATACCAGTTGCTGTTACACCTCAAGGGTTTTCCTGGAAAGAATTGGGCCACGGTTGGCGAAGTCGCCGAACGGCTACAGGCCAAGCATCACGGAGTCGTGGCGTTGATTGACCGGTGTGAAAAATCGGAGCTGGTCGAGCGACGTCCAAGCAGGGAGGACCGGCGGCAAGTGGAAATCCATCTGTTGCCCAAAGGTGATCGGTTGTTGTCGCGTCTAGCCGTCCTCCATCAGCCAGAATTAAGGCAGCTGCAGGAAGAATTTGACCTGCCTGGCTGGGACCCCGCTTCGGAAACCGGTGAACCAGGTTAACCGGACACTAGCGCACCCTGATGCGATGTGCATTGATTCGCATGATATACTTTTTCTTTGAAAAAGAAATTGTCAGGATCATTTATGTCGGGTGCATGGGGTTGTCCGCACGAAACAAATGACTTGTGCTCCAGGGTCGATAACCTGCCTTGTGACCCGGGGATGAAGGGCTGCGTTCTGCACGGCCGCTATGTCTTTGCCAATGATGACAAGAACGAACGCCTCAAGCAGAAGAAAGCCCGCGAGGAAGAAGCGGGTGGAGTGCTTCTTCCCTCGTCGTCATCTCCACAATCGTCCTAGCCGGTCGATTTTTTCCAAAGCAATCATCGACGGCGGTATGGCCTCAGCGAGGCAATACGGGGGCAGAACGCCAACGCCCTGCGTCGGTCTGCTGAACTCGCTACGCAATACGACGACGTCGCTTGCGCAGGATGACGAAGCCAGCCGATTCGAATGGGTTGATCTTGCTCGCCAGCAGCTATCCGCAAGTGAAAATCCTACGCCAAGGGCATAAGTGTGCCCTTGTGCCAAGGCTTTAACCCTTTGGAACCCAGTTCAAGGTACAATCCCGCGCCGTCAAAAATCCTGCCGAACCTCTCTCCCGCGCTGAAAATGCAGTTTATCCGCAACTTTTCCATTATTGCCCACATCGACCATGGCAAATCGACCTTGGCCGACCGCATTATTCATCTCTGCGGGGGATTGTCTGACCGCGAGATGGAAGCTCAGGTTCTTGATTCGATGGATCTCGAGCGCGAACGCGGGATCACCATCAAGGCGCAGACCGCCGCGCTGTCCTATACGGCGCGCAACGGCCAGATTTACAATTTGAACCTGATCGATACGCCGGGTCATGTCGATTTCTCCTACGAGGTGAGCCGCTCGTTATCTGCCTGCGAAGGGGCGTTATTGGTGGTGGACGCCTCGCAGGGCGTCGAAGCGCAGACCGTGGCGAATTGCTATACCGCCATTGAACTGGGCGTCGATGTGATTCCGGTGCTGAACAAGATTGACCTGCCCGCGGCCGACCCGGAAGGCGCGCGCCAGGAGATCGAGGATGTGATCGGCATCGATGCCACCGATGCGATTCTTGCCAGTGCCAAGACCGGCTTGGGCGTTGAGGACATACTCGAAGCGGTGATCGCTCGTATCCCGCCACCCAAGGGTGATCCGCAGGCGCCTTTGAAGGCCCTGATCATCGATTCCTGGTTCGATAATTATGTTGGCGTGGTAATGCTGGTGAGGATGGTGGACGGAACGCTGAAGTCAAAGGACAGGATCCGCCTGATGGCGGCCGGCAGCGTGCATCTGTGCGAGCAGGTCGGCGTGTTCACGCCAAAGTCGCAAGCGCGCGAGCAGCTTTCAGCCGGCGAAGTGGGTTTCATCATTGCCGGTATCAAGGAGATCAAGGCCGCCAAGGTCGGCGACACGGTTACCCGCGTCGATCATCCCGCTGCTGAGCCGCTGCCGGGTTTCAAGGAAATCAAGTCGCAGGTGTTTGCCGGACTCTATCCGGTCGAGCCCAACGAATATGAAGGTTTGCGCGATTCCCTGGAGAAGCTCAAACTCAACGATGCTTCGTTGCAATACGAGCCGGAAGTCTCGCAGGCGCTGGGCTTCGGTTTTCGTTGCGGCTTCCTCGGCTTGTTGCATATGGAGATCATTCAGGAACGGCTGGAGCGGGAGTTCGATCAGGATCTGATCACCACTGCTCCGACCGTGGTGTATCAGGTGGTGCTACGCGACGGCAGCGAAATTTTTGTCGAGAACCCGGCCAAGCTGCCCGATCCGTCGAAGATCGAGGAAATTCGTGAACCGATCATTACCGCCACGATTTTTGTCCCGGAAGAATACCTGGGTGCGGTGATCACCTTATGCGAACAGAAGCGCGGTTCCCAGGTGAACCTGCTGTACCGAGGCCGTCAGGTGCAGCTCTGCTACGACATGCCGATGGCCGAGGTGGTGATGGATTTCTTCGACAAGCTGAAGTCCATTTCGCGCGGTTATGCCTCGCTCGACTACGAGTTCAAGGAATATCGCGCGGCCGATGTGATCAAGCTCGACGTGCTGATCAACAGCGACAAGGTGGATGCCTTGTCGACCATCGTCCATCGCGCCAATGCGCCGTTCCGCGGCCGGGCGCTGGCTGCCAAGATGCGCGAACTGATTCCGCGCCAGATGTACGACGTCGCCATTCAGGCGGCGATCGGTTCGAATATCGTGGCCCGCGAGAATATCAAGGCGCTGCGCAAAAACGTGTTGGCCAAGTGTTATGGCGGAGACATCACGCGCAAGAAGAAACTGCTGGAGAAGCAGAAAGCCGGCAAGAAACGCATGAAGCAGGTCGGCAGCGTGGAAATCCCGCAGGAAGCCTTTTTGGCGGTACTGCGAGTCGGCGATAAATGAAACTGACAAACAGGAAGATCACATGAACTTTGCCCTGATTCTATTTCTGCTGTTGCTGGCGACCGGCGCGATCTGGATCGTCGATCACTTCTGGTTGAAGAAAAAGCGCGCCGCCGATGCCAAAGATCCCTGGTGGGTTGAGTATGGCGCGAGTTTCTTCCCGGTTATCCTGGCAGTGTTCCTGTTGCGCTCATTCCTGGTCGAACCCTTCAAGATTCCTTCTGGTTCGATGATTCCGACCCTGCAGGTGGGCGATTTCATCCTGGTCAATAAGTATACCTATGGCATCAGGTTGCCGGTACTGAATAAAAAAGTCGTGGAACTGGGCACGCCACAACGCGGCGACGTGATGGTGTTCCGCTATCCGGAAAACCCGTCGCTCGACTATATCAAACGGGTGGTAGGCATTCCCGGCGACAAGATCGCTTATCAAAATAAACGTCTGAGCATCAATGGCAAGGAGATCGAACTCAGAAAAACCGAGGATTATCTTGACAAGGAACGTCTCTTTTACACGCCGCACTACGTTGAAACATTGGGGGACGTGAAACACGAAATTCTGCTTGATGCCGAAGCACGATCACTAATTGCGCCAATAAGCCAGTTCCCATTCCGGGATAATTGCCACTACAATAGTTCCGGTGTGGTCTGCGAAGTGCCTGCCGGGCATTATTTCATGATGGGCGATAACCGCGATAATTCGCAGGACAGCAGGTTCTGGGGGTTCGTCCCCGATGAAAACATCGTCGGCCGGGCTTTTTTCATCTGGTTCAATTTCGGCGATCTGAAACGCATCGGATCGTTCAAGTGATTGGGAGATATCTGCATGAAACCATCCATCAGGCGGCAGCGCGGCATTGGACTATTGAGTTTGCTCATTGGCGGCGGCTTGTTGTTCTTTGTCGCGGTGCTGGGCATCAAGGTGTTTCCCGACGTGATGGGATACTTTACTGTTCTCAAAAATGTTAAGGCGACGGCGCATGACCCCGGCATGGCTGGCGCGAGCGTCCCGCAAGTTCGCAGCGCCTACTTGAAACGCACCCAAGTCGAAGGTGGCACCAGCGTTTCGGCTGATGAACTCGAAATCACCAAAGAAGGCAGCGAGATTGTGATCTCGTTCGCCTATTCAAAGAAAATACCGCTGTTTGCCAATGTCAGCCTGATGATTGACTTTGACGGTACGAGTAAATAATCGATGCAGAGCCAGAGTATTCCGGCGCCAGCGATTGAAGGTGACAACCGGAGAATTGCCGGCTCCAGGCTGGAGCAAGCGCTCGGCCATGTTTTTTCCCAGCGTGGATTGCTGCAGCAGGCGCTGACTCATCGCAGCCACGGCACCTCTCATAATGAGCGTTTCGAGTTCCTTGGCGACAGCATCCTCAATTGCGTGGTCGCAGCGTTTCTGTTCGAGCACTTCCCGACGCTGCGCGAAGGAGAAATGTCGCGCTTGCGAGCAACGCTGGTCAGGCAGGAAACCCTGTTCGAGATTGCCCAGTCGCTGTCCTTAGGCAATTACCTGCTGCTTGGCGAAGGGGAACTAAAGAGCGGCGGTTTCCGTCGCCCATCGATTCTGGCCGACGCCCTCGAAGCGCTGTTCGGCGCCGTTTACCTGGATGCCGGTTTCGAATGTGCCAGCACCGTTATCATCCAACTCTTTCAGTCGTTGCTCGCCAGGATAGATCCGCGCCAGGCCACCAAGGACCCCAAGACCGCATTGCAGGAGCTGCTTCAGGGGCGTCACCTGCCGTTGCCACAATATGCCTTGCAAGTTACGCGCGGTGAAGCCCATGCACAGGAGTTCGAGGTGGAATGCCGTATCCCCGATCTGGAAATCCGTGCCGTGGGCAGCGGGGCCAGTCGTCGTGCCGCCGAGCAAGAGGCTGCACGCCGGGCCTGCGAAATGATTATTGCAAAATGAGCGCAGGTTTTCGTACCGGTCGTTTGGCAATCGTTGGTCAGCCAAATGTCGGCAAGTCGACGCTGTTGAATCAGCTGGTCGGCCAGAAGATCAGCATTACCTCGAAAAAACCTCAGACCACGCGCCAACGGGTTACCGGCATCCTGACCACGCCGGAATGCCAATATATCTTCGTCGACACACCCGGCTTCCAGACTCGTCATGCGGGTGCCTTGAATCGCGTCCTGAACCGCAGTGTGACCCAGGCGCTGGCTGAGGTCGATGTCATCATTTGTGTCATTGAAGCCGGACATTGCAACGCGGCAGATCGTGCAGTATTCAAGCTGCTGCCGCGTGAGCGGCCGGTGTTGCTGGTGATCAACAAGATTGACCAACTCGCCGACAAGACGCAACTACTGCCAATCATTTCCAAGATGGCGCAGGAATATCCTTTTTCCGAAATCGTGCCGCTTTCCGCTTTGCAGGGTTCCGGCACGGATCAATTGCTCAAGGCGGCTGCCC
This sequence comes from Sterolibacterium sp., assembly GCA_028713555.1. Lineage (GTDB taxonomy): Bacteria > Pseudomonadota > Gammaproteobacteria > Burkholderiales > Rhodocyclaceae > JACRAR01. Next base: position 28,373 of record JAQTOA010000013.1, read on the forward strand.
AGTATTTGCCCAAGGCGGCGCCGTTGTTCGGTGAGGATGAGATCACGGATTGCAGCGAACGCTTTCTTGCTGCCGAATTGTTGCGCGAGAAGCTGTTTCGCAACCTCGGCGAGGAACTGCCTTACCGCATTGCCGTCGAGATCGAGCGCTTCGAGCAGGAAGGCGACTTGCGCCGCATTTTCGCCGCAATCATTGTCGACAAGGACTCGCATAAATCGATGGTGATTGGCAAGGGTGGCGCAAAGCTCAAGACGATCTCATCCGATGCGCGGCAAAGCATGGAACAGCTTTTCGGCGGTAAGGTGTACCTTGAAACCTGGGTAAAGGTAAAGAGTGGCTGGGCTGACGACGAGCGTGCCCTCAGAAGCTTAGGTTACCAGCAAGGCTGAGCGCGGCGATGGTGTTTCCATGAGCGGCCGACAGCGTATCGATGGGCAGGAGGCATACATCCTGCACGCCTATGCCTACAGCGAAACCAGTCTGATCCTCGATATATTTTCCCGCGATCATGGTCGCCTGCCGCTGCTGGCGCGTGGCGCACGCCGGCCGCGGACTGCTCTGCGCGGTGTACTGCAGGCGTTTCATCCGCTCGAACTGGGTTGGTTCGGTGCGGGCGAAGTGCGCACCCTGGCCAAGGCGGAATGGCTTGGCGGCATGCCCTTGCTGGGCGGTACCGCTTTGATGCTCGGCTACTACCTCAACGAATTGCTGCTCAAGTTGGTGCCGCGCGAAGACGCCCACGTCAGCCTTTTCGAGGCCTATGCAGCGACCTTGCAAGCGCTCGGTGAGACAGGCAGCGTGGTTCCCGCAGGCCACTTGCGCCAGTTCGAAAAAACCCTGCTGCGCGAACTGGGCTACGGTCTTGCGCTGGAACGCGAAACACTCACCGGCGAAGCACTGCTACCCGACCGTAAGTATCACTACCTGATTGAGCGCGGACCGGTCATGACGTCATTTTCGGATGGCGATCAATATCGCAGCCCGGCAATTCTGGGCAAGACCTTGTTGGATCTGGCGCGCGACGATTACACCGACCCCCGCACGCTTGCCGAGAGCAAGCTGCTGATGCGCATGTTGCTTAACCACTACCTGGCTGGACAAGCTTTGCAGTCGCGGCGGGTTTTCATGGAGTTGCAAGAACTTTGATGACTAAGCTCGAACTTGGCGTGAATATCGACCACGTCGCCACGCTGCGTCAGGCGCGCGGCACCGTTTATCCCGATCCGATCCAGGCCGCATTGCTGGCCGAAGCCTGTGGCGCCGATGCCATCACCCTGCACCTGCGCGAAGATCGACGGCATATCCAGGACCGGGATGTCGAAGTTCTGCGCGGCCGCTTGACCAAGCGCATGAATCTGGAATCGGCAATCACCGCAGAGATGCTCGCCTTCGCCTGCCGTATTCGTCCGCATGACGCCTGCCTGGTCCCCGAAAGCCGCCAGGAACTGACCACCGAAGGCGGACTGGATGTTGCCGGCCATCTCGCCGAAGTGACTGCCGCCTGCCGGCGACTCAATGACGCAGGCATTCGGGTATCCCTGTTCATCGACCCGGAGCCCAGGCAGCTTGATGCGGCCTGGGCCGCCGGGGCGCCGGTGGTCGAACTGCATACCGGCCGTTATGCCGATGCGCTGGAGGGCCTGGCGCTTGAACAGGAACTGGCGCGCATCCGGGACGCCGCCACCTACGGCCATGCACTCGGACTCAAGGTGAATGCCGGCCACGGTCTGCATTTCGGCAATGTCGGCGCGATTGCATCCCTGCCCGAGATCGCCGAACTGAACATCGGTCATGCCCTGGTCGCAGAAGCGATCTTCATGGGCTGGGAACCTGCCATCCGCAAGATGAAGCAGCTGATGCTGGCGGCGCGAAATGATTAACTCTTCTTCTTTCGCCTTGCCGGGCTGTTTGATGATAGACATCGCCGGGATCGAAATGACTGATCTCGACCGTGAGCGTCTCTGTCACCCGCTGGTTGGCGGGGTGATCCTGTTTTCTCGCAATTACACGACACCGGATCAATTGAGGCGATTGTGCATCGAACTTCATGCTTTGCGCACGCCGCCCCTGCTGATCGCGGTGGATCATGAAGGCGGCCGGGTACAGCGTTTCCGTGAGGGTTTCACCCGCCTGCCGGCGATGCGCCAGTTAGGCCATCTCTGGGGTGTGGATCGTTCGGCGGCGCAGGCCGCCGCGCGTGGCATCGGTTTTGTGCTGGCGGCGGAATTGCGCGCCCAGGGCGTCGATTTGACGTTTACCCCGGTTCTCGATCTCGATTATGGCCGTAGCAGTGTGATTGGCGATCGGTCGTTCCACCGTGATCCGGCCATTGTGGCGGAATTGGCCGAGGCACTGATCGAAGGGTTGCGCCTGGCCGGCATGGCTGCTTGTGGCAAGCATTTCCCCGGCCATGGTCATGTCGTCGCCGATTCACATCTGGAGATTCCTGTCGATGAGCGCAGTTTGGTTGAACTGAGCGATGATCTGCGTCCTTATCGACACCTGTTGCTTGACGCCGTCATGCCGGCGCACGTGATCTACCCGCAGATCGATGGGCAACCGGCCGGCTTCTCCAAGCGGTGGCTGAAGATACTGCGCGAGGAGTTCAAGTTCGACGGTGTCATTTTCAGCGACGACCTGTCGATGCAAGGCGCCAGCGTTGCCGGTGATATTGTCGAACGCGCCGCGGCTGCCTGGGCGGCAGGCTGTGACATGCTGCTGGTATGCAACGCACCTGATTCGGTAGGAGAACTTCTGGAACGCTGGCAGCCTAGCCCTGACCCGCAACGGGCGCGTCGTGTGCTGGGCTTGATGCCGTCACAGCCGGCAATGGGCATGGAGTCTCTACAAACCGATGCCAACTATCAGGCGGGAATGCGCAGTATGGCCGCGCTGCTTGAGCGCTGACGCTGGTTCCTCGAAACGGGCAAAGTGCTGAGGATTACTTGACGCGATTGCGGTATTCGGCGGTGCGGGTGTCGATCTCGATCTTGTCGCCGATACTGACAAACAGCGGGACAGGCAGTTGAAAACCGGTGCTGATCTTGGCAGGTTTCATGACTTTTCCTGAGGTGTCGCCCTTGACTGCCGGTTCGGTGTAGATCACTTCGCGTACCACCGAATTCGGCAGTTCGGTCGAGATCGCCTTGCCGTTGTAGAACACCACTTCGCAGGCCATGCCGTCTTCGAGATAGTTGAGGACATCGCCCATGTTCTCGCTGTCAATTTCGTACTGGTTATATTCGGCGTCCATGAAGACGTAGGCGGGGTCGGCGAAGTAGGAATAGGTGACTTCCTTGCGGTCAAGCAAGACCAGCTCGAACTTGTCGTCGGCCTTATACACGGATTCCGTGCCGGAGCCGGTGAGCAGGTTCTTCATTTTCATTTTAACGACGGCCGAGTTGCGGCCGGATTTGTTGTACTCGGCTTTCAGCATCACCATCGGCTCGTTGCCAATCATGATGACGTTGCCTACGCGGAGTTCTTGAGCGGTTTTCATGATGCGTCCTGCGCTAAAAATTTAATCGATCATTATAGCAAATTTTCGCAAAAATTTACCAGCTGACTGGCTAAATCGACTTGCTCAGCCAGCCGTGATGCCCAGTGTGTGGCATGCCTCGATAATTCCGTTCGATGCCGCCAATATTCCGGCCAAGCCGCAACCATTCCGGTACTGGTTGCCTGATTCCAGAGTTGCCAGAAACTGCGGCAGGCGGCAGCAGCCGGTGCGGAAAGTTCGGTGCAATACATATCCAAGAAGGCGTTGAGCTTGGCGTGATGGGCAGCATCTTCCTGGGGATAGATGTGCCAGACGCTGGGTCTGGCAGCCCATTGGGCGCGCACGAAGGAATCCTCGCCGCGCACAAAATTCAAGTCGCAAGACCAAAGCAGCCGGTCATAGTTTTCCTGGCTGAGGAAGGGCAGGGCGTACACAGTCAGATTGCCTTGCCGGAACGAGTCGCCGGGTTGCAGGGGATGGGCGCACAGGTGGCCGGCTGCCTGCGCCAGCGCCTTGCCTTCAGGTATCAGGCAACGCAGCTGGGCGTCGCCCGCGCTCCAGGCATCGAGAAGTTCAGGCAGGGCAGGGTTGTCGTAACAGAACAGCGAGACGCTGGTTTCGTCTGGCTTTGCCGGCGCCATGCCGAGTTGCCGCCAGGCTGCCTCAGGATCGGCCTGCCAAGCTTTGCGCTGCGGAATCAACCCCGCTTCACGCAACAGGCTGCCGCTACCGGTGGTAAAGCCAGGGAAAAAGAAATGCTTGGTCAAAGGCAGGCGGGGATGCGGCGAAGCGGCGCCGTGGCAGCCGCTAACCCAGTCCTCGGCACTCAAATATTCGAGATTGATCCAGACCGGCTTGACCGGGCGGGCTGCCATCGCCGCCAGATAGTCTGGCGGCAATTCGCAGGCAAAAGCTTCGATGACGACATCGGCCTGGCGGCCGGCCTCGCTGCACGGCAATGGCGCGGTCCAGTGCCGCACCTCGACACCATGCTGACTCTGCACCGAACGCAGCGGATCAATCTCTGGGCAAAGACGCTGGAAACTGGCAAGGTCATCAACCCACAAGCGCACTTGCAGGCTGTGTTCGGCCGCCAGTTGGCGCGCCAGTCGCCAGCAGACGCCGATGTCGCCGAAATTATCAACGACAGAACAGAAGATATCCCAATTATTTCCGCGCATTGCTGGACAAGCCTAACCGGTTGAAGTGAGAATCCTATACCAATGCGATCCACCACTTGCGCCGAAATGCTGACTAATTGCACTGCTTGTCCCCGTCTTGCCAGTTTCCTGTCCGACGTTCGGAGCCAATATCCTGCGTACCATGCCCGGCCGGTAGCGGCATTTGGCGATCCGTGTGCGCGCCTGCTGATCGTCGGTCTGGCGCCGGGAATGCATGGTGCCAATCGCACCGGCCGGCCATTTACCGGCGACCATGCCGGCATCCTGTTGTACCAGATGCTGCATCGTTTCGGCTTTGCCAGCCGGGATGTGTCCGTGGCGGCCGACGATGGGCTCGAGCTGATCGACTGCCGCATCAGCAATGCGGTCAAATGCCTGCCGCCGCAGAACAAACCCGAACCGGCAGAGATTCGCACCTGCAATCCTTATCTTGCCGATGAACTGGTGCGATCGTCCGATGTGCACGTGATCCTGGCGCTGGGCGGGGTTGCGCACAAGGCGGTGCTGATGGCGCTGGGCATGAAGCAGGGCGCCTGCACCTTTGCCCACGGTGCCAAGCATGCGCTGCCGGATGCCGGCGAAGGGCGGCGATTGTTGATCGACAGTTATCATTGCAGTCGCTACAACACCCAGACCAAGCGCTTGACCGCCGAGAGTTTCGCTGCCGTATTCATTGCTGCCCGGGCCGAACTTGAGCGACTCGCCTAAACCCTTTGACGCCAGACCTCTGTTGGCGACGCTTACCGATGAACCGGGCGTTTACCGCATGCTCGACAGTGCCGGCCAGGTGCTATACGTCGGCAAGGCAAAAAACCTCAAGAAACGCGTCAGTTCCTATTTCAAAAAGAACCTCCCCGGCCCACGCATTGCCTTGATGGTGAGCCAGGTGAGCCGTGTCGAGATCACCGCGACACGCTCCGAGGCCGAGGCGCTGATTCTGGAAAATAACCTGATCAAGCAACTGGCGCCGAAGTACAACATTCTTTTTCGCGATGACAAGTCTTATCCCTATATCACGCTGACCAGCGGGGCGTTTCCGCGGCTGGCTTTCCATCGCGGCGGTTTCGACAAGAAGTCGCGTTATTTCGGGCCCTATCCGAACAGCATCGCGGTGCGCGAGAGCATTCAACTATTGCAGAAAACCTTCCTCTTGCGTACCTGCGAGGATGCGGTGTTTGCCCATCGCTCGCGTCCCTGCCTGCTGCACCAGATCAGGCGCTGCAAAGCGCCTTGTGTCGGACTGATCTCGGCCGAGGCCTATGCCGCCGATGTGCGTCTGGCCGAATTGTTCCTGCGCGGCCGGCATGGCGAGGTGGTCGAGGGTTTGTCCTCTGCCATGCAGACGGCGGCGGACCACCTGAACTTCGAGGAAGCCGCAATGCTGCGTGATCAGGTGCGTGCCCTGCAGGCGGTACTGCATCGCCAATATGTCAGCAGCACGGGCGGGGAAGATGCCGACATTCTCGCCGCAGTGGCAAGCGCCGACGAAATCTGTGTCAATCTTGCCATGGTGCGCGGCGGCCTGCATCTTGGCGATCACCCTCATTTTCCGCGCGGCGCGGAAGGATGTGATGCCGAGCAAAGTCTGCTCGCCTTCATCGAGCAGCATTACCTTGAACACCCGATCCCCGCCAGATTGGTTCTGAGTCATGCGGTCTTGCCTGCCAGCGCTTCAGTGTTCGAGGCTGTCGGGAAAAAAATCTCCGCCGGCCTGCCCCGCAACGAGATGGAACGCGCCTGGCTGGCGATGGCCGAGAACAATGCGCAACTTGCCCTCGAATCTCGCCATCAGGCAGCAGTCGGAGCGCGACAGCGACTTGAGGCGCTGCGCGATACGCTCGGTTTCCCTGAGCTGCCTCAGCGCATCGAATGCTTCGACATCAGCCATACGCAAGGTGAGGGTACGGTCGCATCCTGCGTGGTTTGCGTTGCCGGCGTGATGAAGAAAAGCGAATACCGCCGCTTCAATATTGCCGGGATTCAGCCCGGCGACGATTATGCTGCCATGCGCCAGGCGTTGACGCGTCGCTATGGAAAAGTCGCTGCGGGTGAAGCGCAGGCGCCCGACCTGATCCTGATTGATGGTGGCAAGGGACAACTCGGCGTAGCGCATGAAGTGCTTGCCGAACTCGGGCTGGAACATCTGGCCACGATCGGCGTCGCCAAAGGGGAGGGACGCCGGCCGGGTCTGGAAACATTAATTCTCGGCAAAGGCGCGGAACCGGTAAAATTGCCCGCGAGTCATTCGGCGTTGCATCTGATCCAGGAAGTTCGAGATGAAGCTCATCGCTTTGCCATCATGGGACACCGCGCGCGTCGCGCCAAAGCGCGCGGCAGATCAAAACTGGAAGATATTCCAGGAGTTGGAGCGGTGCGGCGTCGCAAACTACTAGCTTACTTTGGCGGCCTGCAAGGCGTTGTTGCTGCAACGGCCGAGGATCTCTGCCACGTCGACGGCATTAGCCGGGCACTGGCCGAAGTGATTCACGGAAAACTACATTAACATCGTATTGGTTAAATTATAAGCGACCATGCCGCTCAATATTCCGAATTTGCTCACTTGGGCGCGCATTCTCCTCATCCCACTGTTCGTTGGCGTTTTTTACCTGCCCGCGAGTTGGCTCCCGCCAGCACAGCAGAACCTGATTGCTACCGTGGTGTTCGTTGCGGCGGCGGTTACCGACTGGTTCGACGGCTGGCTGGCACGCAAGCTGGGGCAAACCTCGGCGTTCGGCGCCTTCCTCGACCCGGTAGCCGACAAACTGATGGTTGCCGCCGCTTTGATCGTGCTGGTGCATCTTGGTCGCGTGCATGCGATCGTCGCCTTCGTCATCATCGGCCGTGAAATCACGATTTCCGCGTTGCGTGAATGGATGGCCAAGATCGGTGCCTCGCGTAGCGTCGCCGTGTCGTTTATCGGCAAACTCAAGACTACGGCCCAGATGATCGCCATTCCACTGTTGCTGTTTCACGCCCCGCTTGGGCTGCTCGATGTGTATCTGGCGGGAACATGGCTGATTTACATTGCGGCGATCTTAACCTTGTGGTCAATGGTCTATTACCTGAAAATGGCTTGGCCTGAGATATCCATGCGGAGTAAATGAGACCAGTAAATCAGTTCGTCGTAAGTTGACACGACCCATGGACTCGCTATAATTCGCGCCTGTCTTGCGGCAGTAGCTCAGTTGGTAGAGCGATACCTTGCCAAGGTATAGGTCGAGAGTTCGAGACTCTTCTGCCGCTCCAATTTACCAAGGGAAAGCGTCGGCTTTCCTTTTTTGTCTCGGTGCCGGTGTTTTTGTGGTTTGGCGGGGTAGCAAAGTGGTTATGCAGCGGCCTGCAAAGCCGTCTACGCCGGTTCGATTCCGACCCCCGCCTCCAATACCTAGTTGACGCTCGATATCGCATCTGGCCTGATTATCGGTGACCTTGGCTGGTGCAGGAAAAGAGGATTTTGGGGATTGTTTTTCGGCTCGATATCCATGACGATCGCTGATCGGCCTCCTATGATACTGCCGGCTTCCGAAGATGTGCTGGCCGTCCTTGGCATCTCGACACGCTACTGATTGGCCGTGCAGTTGGAATGCTTTCGCGACCTCGCTGTTTGGCGGATAAGTCTCTTTCCCCCGGGTGATCTAGAGGCCTGTTTCGCCGTTCTGGATGCCGACGAGCAAGTGCGTGCGGACCGCTTTCATTTCGACAAACACAGGCGTCGCTTTATCGTGGCACATGCCGCCGTCAGGTGCATATTGGCGAGCCGCCTTGGGGTTGGGCCGGGCGAACTGCAATTTTCCAGGAATGTTCATGGCAAGCCTTTTCTGAAGAGTTACGACGGTACTGTCTTCAGTCTTTCCCATGCGCATGAGATGGCACTGTGTGCAGTGGTTGGAGCGGGAGAACTTGGCGTCGACATCGAGTGGTGCCGTGAACTACCGTATGACAATCTGGCGCGACGATTCTTTGCTCCCGATGAATCTACCTCCTTGAAAGCTTTGGCGGAAGAGGATCGGGTCGCTGGATTTTTTTCCTGCTGGACGCGCAAGGAAGCCTATATCAAGGCCAAGGGCCTAGGCCTCTCCTTGCCGTTGCGTTCGTTTTCCGTTACGACATGCCCTCGACAGGTGCCGGCGCTGCTGTCCAGCCAGCATGAACCATCGGACGTCGGTCGCTATCGATTCTGGGAAGTGCCCGTGGCACCGGGTTATCGTGCGGCCTTGGCCTATCGCGGCAACGAGTCGGAACCGCCACGTTATATCGATTGGGCATCTTCGTGCTGACTGGCGGTAACCGCAAGTGTGGCATGCGGCTGCAGAAAATGCTGTTCTTGGCCTCGACACTGGTCGTCGCGATGATAGTCGTATTTCCATGGTGGGCACGAGGCAACGCCCACAAGACCAAGGAAAACACGGTATCGGCGAGCAAGACAGGCCAAGCGGCATGGTAACAGATGATATGCTGCCATATCTTCCAACAAACCTAAACTTCGTTTTTCCAAGAACACTATTTGCTATGAAACACATATTTACTCTGCTTTGCTTCGCAATGCTCACGGCTTGTGCCGGGAATGGCGACACTACGCCAACCGTAACCGATATCCAGGGGAAGAATCTCAATTATGGCGTAAGGGCCGAATTCGACTTTCTCGGAACCTATCTAGACACCGTGGGGATAAGCGCAAACGTCCCGAATTGCACTGGGCAGACCCCTGTGTTCATATCACCTGTCCATCAAGTGCTGACATGTACCATCACTGCCATAGGCGACCTTAACGTCCAGGTACGGGATGGAGCAGGTGCGGTGATCTTCTCGAAAATCTTTACAATTCCAGCCCCGCGCGTGATTTTTGCCACTACTTTGGGAAATATCACCGTGGATATTAATCCCCATGAGGCTCCCTTAACCGTAAGCAATTTTCTGAATTATGTGCAAACCGGTTTTTATTCCAATACGCTTTTTCACCGCGTCATCGCTGGCTTTGTCGCTCAGGGGGGAGCATTTACCACTGGACTAACCGTAAAACCCGGAACACTGGCTCCAATTCCCATCGAATCCAATAATGGGCTGACCAACCTACGCGGAACAATTGCGATGGCGCGGACCAGTGAACCCAACTCGGCCACTTCACAGTTTTACTTTAACCTCGTTGACAACCCTGCGCTAGATTACAAGGATCCCAGCAACCCCGGCTACGCTGTATTTGGAAAGATAGTCCAGGGTCTGGATGTCATGGATGCGATTGGCGCAGTACCAACGAACACCCTGAACGGAGTCCCTGACATTCCGGTAACTGATGTTGTGGTCAGAACCGTCTTACGGATTAAGTAATGCGCCGGAAAATTGATCAGTCCGAGAACTGCGCCTGCGGGTAACCGCGACGAAACGCGTGCGGTTGCGTTGCGCCTCTCGGCATGAGGGGCCAGGACTGAAATGGTCTCCGCGACGTTCTTTAACGTCGCTTCGTCGGGATCAGATGCCGGCAAGTATTTCCTGCGCCAGCCGCTGTATGCCAGAGATGCTCAAGTCGTCGATGGCCAGTTGGAGGGCATCCTGGAAACCGGCATAGTTTTTGGTTTGCGAGCGTTGGTAGAGTGGGTCGTAATGCAGTTCCAGCAGATCGCTGACCAAGGCAGGGAACTCTCCCCGTTCGACCAACCCTGTCCAGCGGGACAAGGTTTCGTTACTTTGCAAACCGCGCAGGAGTCCGAGTTTTTCGATCAGCCAGTGTGGATCGGTGAGCAGATAATCATAATCATGCAACAGGAACTCGACGCGTGCGCTGGCCGAGGCGGCGATACACAAACTGGGTGCGACGCGGATACTGTCGAGTAATGCGTTGGGCAGTTGCACGCTACCGATTCTGCGGCCCTCGGCTTCGACGAACACAGGCCGCGCCGGATCGAAATCGGCGAAAGCGGCAAACAAGCGCGACTCGAACATTCTTTGTGATGGTTGCGGCTTGCCCGGCAGTCCGCCGAGTACCGAACCCTTATGTGCCGCCATCTCCTCCAGATGCAGCACCTGCGCACCCTGGGCGGCCAGTTCCTCCAGCAGGCGGCTTTTGCCGCTGCCGGTGGCGCCGCTGACGACGCGGTAATGGAAACGCGGCGGCAGCAGCGCCAATTGCCCGATGACATGATTGCGCCACGCCTTGTAACCGCCTTCGAGGCGATGCGCGTCCCAGCCGATCTGGCGCAGGATGTGGGTGAATGCACCGCTGCGCTGGCCGCCACGCCAGCAATAGACCAGGGGGCGCCAGTCGCGCGGCTTGTCGAGAAACAATTGCTCGATATGCCGGGCGATATTCTGGGCCACCAGAACCGCGCCGGTTTTCTTTGCCTCGAAAGGCGATGCCTGCTTATAGAGCGTGCCGACGCGGACCCGCTGCTGGTCGTCGAGTACCGGGCAGCTGATGGCGCGAGGCAATCGGTCTTCGGCATATTCCGAGGGCGAGCGGGCGTCGATGACCTCGTCAAACTCGGCCAACTGTGCTACTTTTGCGGCCCCACGTGATTGCTGTTCCGACATTGGCAATGCCCAAAATCAAACTGACCCAATTCTCCCACGGCGGCGGCTGCGGCTGCAAAATCTCGCCAGCCATTCTGGCCGGAATATTGGACAACACCCCCTTGCGCATCATGCCCCCTGAATTGCTGGTCGGCACCGAGACCAGCGATGATGCGGCGGTCTATCAGCTCAATGCCGAGCAGGCGATTATCGCCACGACCGATTTCTTTACGCCGATTGTCGACGATCCGCGCGATTTCGGGCGTATTGCTGCGGCCAATGCGCTCTCCGACATCTATGCGATGGGCGGCCGACCAATCTTCGCCTTGGCGGTGGTCGGCATGCCGCTCGATAAGCTGCCGCTTGAAGTGATCCGCGAGATTCTTGCCGGCGGCGATGAGATTTGCGTCCGCGCCGGCATCCCCATCGCCGGGGGGCACTCGATCGACGTGGTCGAGCCGATCTATGGGCTGGTAGGCATTGGTATCGTTCATCCCCGGCACGTCAAGCGCAACAGCGGGGCGCGTAACGGCGACCTGTTGATCCTTGGCAAACCGCTAGGCATTGGCATCCTGTCGGCGGCTTTGAAAAAAGGCCTGCTCTCGGCCGAGGGCTATGCGCAAATGATCGCGCTGACGACCAAGATCAACACGCCCGGAGCAGCGCTGGCGGCGTTGGAAGGCGTGCATGCGATGACCGACGTGACCGGCTTCGGCCTGGCTGGTCATCTGCTGGAAATCTGCCGTGGTTCGAAACTCCATGCGCAGCTCGAATTTGCGCGGCTACCGCTGATTGCCGAGGCTGTCAAGCTGGCTCGCGAGGGCATTGCCACCGGCGCCTCGGCGCGCAACTGGAGCGGATACGGGCATAACGTCTCATTGCCGGCCGTCAGCAGCGAGTGGCAGCAGAAGCTGCTCACCGATCCGCAGACCAGTGGTGGCTTGCTGGTGGCCTGTGCGCCCGAATGCGCGGATAAGGTACTGGCCGAATTCCGCGATGAAGGTTTTCAACCGGCGCTGATCGGCGAGTTGACCAGCGAGTTGCCAGGACCGGCGAAGATTACGGTTTCTTGAGCAGCGGCTGGAGTCCGCCCCAGACATTATCGAGCAGCTTGGCCTGGGTTGCGGCGGTCGGGTGCAGGCCATCGTTCTGGAAGGCATCGCGCTGCGCGGCGAAACCGGCGAAGAGGAAAGGAACCAGCGCGATCTTGTGTTGCCGTGAGATCTCGGCAAACACGTGCTGGAAATTTCTTGCATAGTCAATTCCATAGTTTGGTGGCAATTGCATGCCGACCAGCAGCACCCGGGCGCGGTTGGTCTGACTCTGTTGAATCATTTCGCGCAAATTGCCGCGCATTTGCTCCAGCGACAGGCCGCGCAAGCCGTCGTTGGCGCCAAGGGCGATAATGACGACTTTCGGCCTGTGCTGCTGGAGCGCCGGAGTGAGGCGGGACAGTCCGCCGCTCGTGGTTTCGCCGCTGATGCTGATATTGACCAGCGTATAGGGATAGCGCTCTGCCGCCAGGCGCTTGGACAGCAATACCGGCCAGCTTTGTTCCTGGGCGATGCCGAAGCCGGCCGAGAGGCTGTCGCCGACAAGTAGAATGGTCTGCGCCGCTTGGCTGCAGGCGCAGACAACCAACAGGATCAGGCTCAATAAAATTTTCGACATGACAAATAATTTCGACTCGACAGTGGTAGAGGCTATCTCGCTTGGCAAGCAAGTGACTAGCGGTGATGGAGCACTGACAATTCTGCACCAGATCAGCTTTGCCGTGGCAAGCGGAGAAACGGTGGCCATTGTCGGCAGCAGCGGCTCAGGCAAGTCGACCCTGCTCGGGCTGCTGGCGGGCCTCGATCTGGCGACGAGTGGCACGGTGCGGCTCGCCGGGCAGGACTTGGCAGGCCTCGACGAGGATGGGCGGGCCATATTGCGCGGGCAACTGCTGGGTTTCGTTTTTCAGTCGTTTCAACTCTTGCCGGCATTAAGCGCGCTGGAAAACGTCATGCTGCCGATGGAACTCGCCGGCTACGGCGAGGCGCGCAATGTGGCGCGGGAAATGCTCGTTCGTGTCGGCCTGGCCGAGCGGCTGGCGCATTATCCCAAGCATCTTTCCGGCGGTGAGCAACAGCGCGTGGCGCTGGCGCGGGCTTTTGCACCTAAGCCGCGACTGTTGCTGGCGGACGAGCCGACCGGCAATCTCGATGCCGCCACCGGTGCGCAGATCATTGAACTGATGTTCGCCATGAATGCCGAACAAGGCACGACGCTGGTTCTAGTGACCCACGACGAGGTGCTGGCGCGACGCTGCGACCGGACATTGCGTTTAGTCGACGGTCGCTTGGCCTATTGAGGCTGCTGCCCTGATGCCGCTGCGCACCGCAGTTTCCAGTGTCGCCGGATACTCGGCAGCGACATAATCGCCGGCCAGCAGCAGGCCGGGCAGGGGCGTGATGGTTTCCGGCCGCTGGAGATTCGGGGTACAGGAAAATGTGGCGCGTCGTTCGGTGATCACCTGCGTCCACAGCGGCATGGGCAGATTGGGCAGGACGCCGGCTATCTCGGCATGGATGCGCTCGGCTAACGCCTGATTCGACAGTTCAAGGTGCCTGCCGCGTGCGCTGATGACGGCGGCCAGCAGGCCGGAGGGGCCGCCCAGCCGACCGCGATCGAACAACCACTGCGTGATGCCGTGGGCGTGGCCAACCATGGCTTGTGGCAGCCTCACTTGCGAAGGGTAGCTGAGATAACAGGTGACGATGGGCTCGAAGCGCAAGCTGGCGACGCTTTCCCGCAAGGCATTCAGTTCCGGCAGATTCTTGACGAGGGCGGGCAGGTGGTAGGGCGCGACGGCGACGATGACTTGCGAAAACGGGCCATGGCGATTTTGTTTGCTGTGGAGGACGTAGGTCTTACCCTCCTTGGAGATCCTCTCGATGGTCGTCCCGCGCTGGATAGCGCCACCGTGCGCGGCGAGGTAGGAAGCGGCAGTGTCAGGAAAGAGCGCGCCCAGATCGACGCGGGGCAGCAGCAAGTCGCTGGCCTGACGCGCAGCGGCCAGGCTGTCCCTTAATACGTTGAGGTAGATTTGCGCCGAAGCGGCATCTGCCGGGGTATTCAGCGCGGCGACGCAGAGCGGTTCCCACAGGTACGCGCGCAAGCGCTGCGGTTGCCGATGCGCTTCGAGCAATGCCACCATCGTGCAGTCCGTGCTCAGCCGGAAGTTGTTCCGCTGGATCGCCCGCATGAAACGGATCGCCGCGAATTTTTCCGACCAGTTCAGGCCGCTTGTGCCGAGCAGCGCACATAGCATGTGCAGCGGCGCCGGCAGGCGCGGCGCAGCCAGAAGCAGTTCGCCCGGATAGGCCAGCGTTAGCGGCAGGCGCAGCAGCAAGCGCGCCGGGTCTGCGCCGACCTGTCGCATCAGCCGCAAGGTTTCGTGGTAGGCGCCGACCATGATGTGTATGCCGTTATCGAGCGTGACGCCATGGGTTTCGACTGCCCGCGCGCGACCGCCCAGTACGCGCGAGGCTTCGAACACCGTGACCGGAATGTTGCGCGTTGCCAGTTCCACGGCCGCCGCCATCCCGGCGTAACCGGCACCGATGACTGCTACCTGGGCTACTTCCCCTATCCCTTCAGCCATGTTTTCCAGGCCAGCCACAGCTTGCGTAGTGGTGTCAGTGAAGTGCGGCGGTCCAGCACCAGGCAACCATCGCGTTTGATTTCCGCCAGCAAGCTGCGATAGATCGCCGCCATCACCAGGCCGGCACGCTGCGCTTTGCGGTCTTTTTGCGGCAATCGGGCCAAGGCTTGCGCGTAGGTCTGCTCGGCACGCTCGATCTGGAATTCCATCAGACGCCGGAAGTTGTCGCTGTATTTTGCGTTGAGGATGTCGGCTAGCGGCACTTCGAAACGCTTCAACTCATCCAGCGGCAGGTAGACGCGACCGCGCCGTGCATCCTCGCCGACATCGCGAATGATGTTGGTGAGCTGGAAGGCGAGACCAAGATCGTGGGCGTATTTCAGGGTCTGACTATCCTGGTAGCCGAATATTTCGGCGGCGAGCAGGCCGACTACGCTGGCGACGCGGTAGCAGTAGAGGTGCAACGCCTTGAAGTCGAGGAAGCGGGTCTGGTCGAGATCCATCTCCATGCCGTCAATTATTTCGTGCAACTGTTCGCACGGCAGCTTGAAGTTTTCCAAGGCAGGGACAAGCGCCTGCGTCACCGGATGGCCGGGCTTGCCCGCATAGAGCGAATCGATCTCGTGACGCCACCAGGCGAGCTTGCTGCGCGCCAGTTGCCGATCGCTGCATTCGTCGACGACGTCATCGACTTCGCGACAGAAGGCATACAGCGCGGTAATCGCCTGGCGCCTCGGCGCCTCGAGAAACATGAAACTGTAGTAGAAACTGGAGCCGCTCGCGGCGGCGCGCTGCTGGCAGTATTCGTCGGGTGTCATGGGGTTATGTGGTCAGGGCGCGCCATAGCAGCAGCGGCCAGTCGTGAGGTTTCAATACCGGGCGAAAGCGGAAAACATCGTAGTCGACCGCCTCGATTTTTTCCAGGATGCGCAGGCCACCGGCGATGATCAGGCGTAGTTCCAGACCGATGCGACCGGGTAGACTGCGGCCTAGCGGAGCACCTTGGCGCATCATGTCGCGTGCCCGCTTGATCTGGTAGCGCATCAGTAAACGCCAGTTGTCGTCCACCGCGCCGGCGGCGATTTGCACCTCGCTGACGCCAAAGCGCGCCAGATCCTGCTGCGGGAGATAGAGTCGGCCCTTGTCCCAGTCAATGCCTATGTCCTGCCAATGGTTGATGAGTTGCAGGCTGGAGCAGATGGCGTCCGAGCAAGCCAGTTGATGCGGGCTTCCGGCGCGATAAAGGCGCAACAGCAGTCGGCCGATGGGGTTGGCGGAGAGGCGGCAATAGGCCATGAGTTCGGCGAAACTGGCATAGCGGGTTTGGGTGACGTCCTGGGAGAAGGCGTCGAGCAGGTCGTTGAACAACTTGAGCGGCAATCCGTAGTCGGCAATCATGCGGCCCAAGCGCTGGAAGATTGGATCTTGCGTAGCCGCACCGGAAGCAATGCTCATCAATTCAGCCCGGTAACGATCAAGCTGGTGCAGACGTTCGGCGGGTTTCAGATTGCCTTCGTCAGCAATATCGTCGGCACTGCGGGCAAACCAGTAGACTGCGGCGACCGGTGCACGTAGGCGCTGCGGCAGCAGCCATGAGGCAACGGGAAAGTTCTCGTAGTGGTCGACAGGCATCAGCGATAGAGACGCAAATATGGGTTGGCTCGTAGTGCGGGCGCTCAGTGCGGCAGACAGTATAGAGGCGAATCGGTTAAAATAACCGGCACGCGAAAATGGAATGCCCAGGTGGCGAAATTGGTAGACGCAGCAGGTTTAGGTCCTGCCGCCGCAAGGTGTGGGGGTTCGAGTCCCTTCCTGGGCACCAGCTCTTGTACCCGCTATTCTTGGCTACAGCATGAGGTGTAGCCAGGTCTGTTTGATCTGACTAAGCTTTCAGCCTTTCCGGAGGCCAGATATTATTCCACGGGGCTGCCGCTGGTGTTTTTAGATGATGACAAGCCCAAAATAAATTTCACCAGTTCCCTCATTTCGGCTTGCTTATACCCGTCGGGATCGTTTGCAGGCATGTGAATTAAGCCAAAGAAACCGGAACTTCCCTTTGATACCCGGGCCAATAATTTCTCTTCGGCCGAAGGGTCACCCATGTATCTCTTTGAGATATCCAGCCAAGCTGGTCCGACAAGGCGTTCTTTAATTGCATGGCAGTTCACGCAGTTGTTCTTCTTAGCCAATTCGGGCATTTCCACCGCCACTGCAGCAGAAGAACATAGAAGACAAGCAATAATGCTGACAACGGTGATTCTGGGATCCCACATCAGCAACACTCCTTACCTGGAACGGTTCGCTCATTCAGCATCTTGTTTTCAATTGTTCCTTTTGCAGAATGAAGATCTTGCCTTCTCCACTGGAACAATCTATCCATGTCATGGGCAAGTCGGGGAAGGCTTTCTCGACCAGATCCCGGTTGTGCCCCACTTCGACGGCCAGCAGGCCGTGTGGTCTGAGGTGGCTTTTCGCGCCTTGCAGGATACGGCGGACAATATCCAGCCCGTCCTCGCCCGCAGCCAGCGCCAGGCTTGGTTCGTGGCGGTACTCCTCTGGTAGCGCAGCCATCGATGCTGCCGTGACGTAGGGCGGATTGGAGATGATCAGGTCGTACCGTTGTCTGCCTAGTGCGGCGAACAAATTGGATTCGATCAGGCGCACACGCTCGCCCAGGCCATACTCATCGACGTTTTTCCGCGCTACGGTCAGTGCGTCAGGCGACAACTCGACCGCATCGATGCGCGCCTCGGGAAAGGCGTGCGCCATGAGGATCGCGAGGCAACCCGAGCCGGTGCATAAGTCGAGCGCTTCTACGATATTTTCAGGGGCTTCTATCCAGGGAGAGAAACCGTCCTCAAGCATCTCGGCAAAGTAGGAGCGCGGCACGATGACGCGTTCATCGACATAAAAGCGGAAGTCACCGAGCCACGCCTCATGGGTCAGATAGGCCGTTGGCAGGCGCCGGACGATGCGTTGCTGGAGGACGTGATGCACCGCCAAGCGTTCGCTACGCGTCAGTCTTGCGTCGAGGAAGGGTTCGAGACGATCCAGCGGGAGGTGCAGAGTGTGCAGGATCAACCAGGCGGCTTCATCATAGGCATTCTCGCAGCCATGGCCAAAGCACAGGCCGGCTTCGGTGAAACGACTGACGGCGTAGCGCAGCCAATCGCGCACGCTGTGCAGTTCGTCGAGGAGTTCGTTCATTGGTTGGCTGTGATTGTGATTTCGCCGAGCAGGCGTTCCAGGACGCCTTGATAGCAGCGTGCCAGGGGTTCCAGATCGGCAATGGCAATGCACTCGTCGACCTTATGGATGCTGGTGTTGAGCGGACCGAATTCCGCAACTTCAGCGCAGATGTCGGCGATGAAGCGGCCGTCGGAAGTGCCGCCGCTGGTGGATAGCCGTGCCGTCACGCCGGTGGTCGCCGTGATCGAATCCGCCAAAGCGGCTACCAGTTTGCCGCGCGGGGTCAGATAGGGTTTCGAAGTATCCCATAACAATTGATATTCGAAGTCGTGCCGGTCAAGGATGGCATGCACACGCTCCTCCAAGTCCATCGGCGTGCTGACGGTGGCGAAGCGGAAATTGAACCATATTTCGAAACTTCCCGGAATCACATTGCTGGCGCCGGTGCCGGCATGCGCATTGGAAATCTGGAATGTCGTCGGCGGAAAATCCTCGTTGCCATCGTCCCATTTTGTCTGTGCCAGTTCGGTCAAGGCCGGCAGCGCCAGATGCACCGGGTTGCACGCCAGTTGCGGGTAGGCCACATGGCCTTGCACGCCCCTGACGATCAGGCGCCCGGAGAGCGAGCCGCGCCGGCCATTCTTGATGGTGTCGCCGAGGCGCTCAGCGCAGGTGGGTTCGCCGACGATGCAGTAGTCGATGCGCTCGCCGCGTGCCTGCAGGGTGTCGACGACATGCAGGGTACCCTCTACGGCGGCTCCTTCCTCGTCGGAAGTCAGCAGAACGGCGATCGAACCCTGGTGCTGCGGCTGCTGCGCGACAAAGCGTTCGATGGCGACGACAAAGGCTGCCAACGAGGATTTCATGTCGGCGGCACCGCGGCCGTAAAGCATGCCGTTACGAACTACCGGCTGAAATGGATCGCTGTGCCATGCTTCGCGCGGACCGGGGGGAACCACATCGGTATGTCCGGCGAAGCAGCAGAGGGGATGGGTATTCCCGCGCCGCGCCCAGAGATTGGATACCTTGTTCGAATCGATGCGTTCCAGGACAAAGCCGAGTTGGGCAAGCCAGGTACCGATCAATTCGATGCAGCCGGCATCGTCCGGCGTTAGCGAGGGCCGGGCCAGCAGATCTTTCGCCAGTAAAAGGACGTCCATCATCGGTTATTCCATCTTTATCCTGAACTCGCTGAATCCCGAGCCGGGAGTGACCGACTTGGTGGGATCAAAAATTGCCTGACCTTCCTCACTGGCCGGATCAACTCCGGCCTGGTCGTTATTGATCAGGTAGAGGAAATTATTCGCCGAATCGGCGTTGGCGGTGGCTTCTTCGAGCGTGATGGTGCCGGCTTTGTATAGCTTGAACAGCGCTTGCTCGAAGGTCTGGGATCCCGGCGACATGCTTTGCTCCATGGAATCCTTGATGCCGCCCATGTCGCCTTTTTCGACGAGTTCCGCAATATGCCGAGAATTCAGCAACACTTCGACCGCCGGGGCTCTGCCGCCATCGGGTTTTTTCACCAGGCGCTGCGAGATGATGGACTTCAGGGTCACGGACAAGTCAGCCAGCAGGGCAGGGCGGTTCTCCAGCGGATAGAAGCTGATGATCCGCGAAAGCGCATGGTAGCTGTTGTTGGCGTGCAGCGTCGCCAGACACAAATGGCCGGACTGGGCATAGGCAATGGCTTGGGACATGGTGTCCTTGTCGCGGATTTCACCGATCAAGATGCAGTCGGGCGCCTGGCGCAAGGCGTTCTTCAAGGCAGTCTGAAAGCTGCGCGTATCGGAACCCACTTCGCGCTGGTTGACGATCGATTTCTTGTTCTTGAAGATGAACTCGACGGGGTCTTCCAGGGTCAGGATGTGGCCTGCCTTGCGCTCGTTGCGGTAATCGAGCATCGATGTCAGCGTGGTGGATTTGCCCGATCCGGTGGCGCCGACCATGAGGATCAGGCCGCGCTTTTCCATGATGACTTCACACAGCACTTCCGGCAAATTAAGGGACTCGAAGGCCGGAATATTGGCCGGAATGTAACGAACGACGAGGGCCGGCGTGCCTTTTTGACGGAACACCGAAAGGCGAAAGTTGCCGATGCCTTCCAAGGCGTAGCCGGTGTTCAGTTCGAGCGCCTCCTCGAACTCGCGGTATTGCACCTCGGTAAGGATTTCATGCAGCAGGCCGGTGATGGTCTGGCCATCCATGATCTGCTGATTGATCGGCATGGCGACACCATTCAGCTTGATGTTGATCGGCGCGCCGACCGAGACGAAAATGTCGGAAGCATTCTTTTCCGCCATCAACTGGAACAACCTTTGCATCGCACCCATTGCTATCTCCTATCGTCGGTCAAGATCAATCGACGCACAGCAGCTCGTTGATTGCTGTTTTGGCGCGCGTTTGCGCATCGACGCGCTTGACGATCACGGCGCAATACAGGCTGTACTTGCCGTCGGCCGATGGCAGGTTGCCCGGAACTATCACCGAACCCGCCGGAATGCGGCCGTAGCTGACTTTGCCGCTGGCCCTATCATAGATCTTGGTGCTCTGGCCGATATACACGCCCATCGAGATTACCGAGTTCTCCTCGACGATGACGCCTTCGACAAGCTCCGAACGCGCGCCGATGAAGCAGTTGTCTTCGATGATGGTTGGATTGGCCTGCAAGGGTTCGAGCACCCCGCCGATGCCGACGCCGCCCGAGAGATGGACGTTCTTGCCGACTTGGGCGCAGAAGCCGATGGTGGCCCAGGCGTCGACCATGGTCCCTTCATCGACATAGGCGCCGATATCCACATGGCTGGGCATCAGTACCACATTGCGAGCGAGGTAGGCGCCATGCCGGGCGACGGCTGGTGGCACGACACGAAAGCCACCCTTGGTGAACTTATGCTGATCGTAATGGGCGAACTTGCTCTGTACCTTGTCGAAATACTTGGTGGCGCCACCTTCCATGACCTGATCTTCCTCAAGTCGAAAAGACAGCAGCACGGCTTTCTTGAGCCATTGATGGGTCACCCACTGGCCATCGATTTTCTCGGCAACACGCAGCTTGCCCTGGTCGAGTTCGGCAAGGATGCTGTCGACAGCTTCGCCGATTTTTGCCGGCGCCTTGCCCGGTTCCAGTTGGGCGCGCCCTTCCCACGTATGTTCAATCAGTTCCTGAAGTTCGTGCATGATGGCTCCTGTCAGAGTTTCAAGCAAAATTCGGCGTCTCGAACTTTTCAGCATACAAGCGGCGGTTGTCGCGCACATGCGCCTCATCGTTCCAGGCGGCGATCACTTGGCGCAAGACGTCGCTGCCCTGCGTGCTAGGATAGAGTGCCAGTCCCGATAGATTATCCGTCAGCGTCTGCTTGATGAATTCCGGAGTTTCGTGCTGCGGCTCGCCGATGGAACACTTGATTTCCTTCAATCCCTTGGGGGGCTTGATTCCGGTAAACAGGCGCCGGAGTTTTTCGAACGGGCAGGGATCAAGCTGGGCGAGGTGGGAATTCACGGTGGCGGGATTTTTTGGAAGATATGGGAATTATATGGCAGTCAGGCACAAGGCAGTGACCAGGTTATCTCTACTGAGCGGGGCCATCGTCTGGGGAATGATCTGGTATCCCTACCGGCTGCTGGAACAAGCCGGGCTCTCGGGCCTGCGCGCCTCGATGCTGAGCTATCTGGTGGCGCTGTGCTGCGGGTTGATCCTGCTACAGCCGCAATTGCGGCGTGGCCAGAGAATCCGTCCTTCCTGGACGCTGCTGTGGATCAGCGCCGCGTCGGCCGCCTGCAATCTCGGCTATGTGCTTGCCACCCTGCATGGCGAGGTGATGCGCGTTCTGTTGCTGTTTTACCTGTCGCCCTTGTGGACCGTCTTGTTGTCGCGATTGTTGCTGGACGAACGTCTCAGCGGCACCGGCGCGGCGGTGATCGGCCTGTCGTTGGGCGGCGCTGTCGTCATGTTGTGGCGGCCTGAACTTGGCGTTCCCTGGCCCGGCAACGCCGCCGAATGGCTGGGGCTGGGCGCGGGCTTCATGTTCGCGCTGTCGAATGTCCTGGTGCGCCGGGCGGCGCATCTGTCGATCGAAATCAAGTCGCTGGCGGTGTTCGCCGGCGTGGTGCTGCTCGGCTTGGCGACGCTGCCATTCGAGTCCGCACTGCCCATCGCCCTGCACGGCCTGGCGCAGATGCAGCCATGGCACTGGGCTTTGCTGGCTTTGCTGGGCCTGATCCTGCTGGCTGTCAATCTCGTCGTCCAGCACGGCCTGACGCATACCGCGGCGAATCAGGCGATCGTGATCTTCCTGTTCGAGCTGGTGGTCGCGGCATT
Organism: Sterolibacterium sp.; assembly: GCA_028713555.1. Lineage (GTDB taxonomy): Bacteria > Pseudomonadota > Gammaproteobacteria > Burkholderiales > Rhodocyclaceae > JACRAR01. The sequence continues at coordinate 50,710 of JAQTOA010000013.1, forward strand.
GTCCTCGTGGCTGCTCGCCGGCGAAACCATGGGCGTGCAGGAATGGATCGGCGGTGCAATGATCGTCTCGGCCAGCCTGTTTTCGGGGAAGATGGAGAAGGTCTAACTACTATCCCAAGGTCTGCAACTTGGAAAAATCCAGTGTCGCGAAGTAATCGTCCAGTGTTTCCGCACGCCGAATCTGCATGACGGAGCCGTCTTCCCGCAACAATAGCTCGGCACAGCGCAGCTTGCCGTTGTATTGAAAGCCCATTGCGTAGCCATGGGCGCCGGCATCGTGGATGACAAGCAGGTCGCCGGGTTCAATTGCGGGGAGCTGCCTGTCGATCGCGAACTTGTCGTTGTTCTCGCATAGCGAACCGACCACGTCGTAGGTATGGTCCTGGGGTGCGGTTTCCTTGCCCAGCACCGTGATGTGGTGGTACGCACCGTACATGCCCGGCCGCATCAGATTCGACATGCAGGCATCGACGCCGATGTATTGTTTGTACGTGCTCTTGTGGTGAATCGCCTCGGTGACGAGGTAGCCATAGGGTCCGGTGATACAGCGGCCGTTTTCCATGAATATCTTCATCGGATGCAGATCGGCCGGCACGATGATCTCCTGATACGCCTGCTGTATCCTGCGGCCGACCATGTTGAGGTCGACCGCTTGCTCACCGGGGCGGTAGGGAATGCCGATGCCACCACCGAGGTTGACGAATTCAATCCTTATACCGGGGTCGCCGGCAAGTTCCACGGCCAGTTGAAACAGCATCTTCGCCGTCTCGACAAAGAACTCGGGATTCAGCTCATTCGATGCTACCATCGTGTGCAGGCCAAAGCGGCGTACCCCCTTCGCCTTCAACTGCCGATAGCCCTCCACCAGCTGCTTGCGGGTGAAACCGTATTTGGCTTCCTCCGGCTTGCCGATGATGGCGTTCCCCTCACGCAGCCGGCCGGGGTTGTAGCGCAGGCAAATCGCCTGCGGCAAGCCGACGTGCTGTTCCAGATAGGGAATGTGGGTGATGTCATCTAGGTTGATAAGCGCACCAAGTTCCCTGGCCCGACGGTATTCTTTTTCCGGCGTCTCGTTCGACGTGAACATGATGTTTTCCCCGGTGATGCCGACGCGCTCGCAGAGCTCCAGTTCCGCCAGGCTTGAGCAGTCGCCGCCCAGACCTTCCTGCCGCAGGATCTTCAGCAAGTACGGATTCGGCGTTGCCTTGACGGCAAAATACTCCTTGAACGCGCCCCACGAAAATGCCTGGTTCAGTCGCCGGGCACTGGCACGGATCGCGGCTTCGTCATAAAGGTAAAACGGCGTCGGGTAATTGCGGGCGATCTGGCGGATGGTCCGCTCGTCGAAGGGAATTGGCTTGTCGTTCATGATGGCTCGTAGGTTCGGGATGATTTGTCCGGGAATACTTGCTGCGGGGGCGAGAGTGTACCTTGCAACGTCCAAGGCTGGCAATCTAAGCTCGTGTAAAGCTCGTGTAAAATGAGGCGGATATGAGACTAGGCGATCTTTGGGCAAAGCACGGCGTCGGCGCGTTGCAGCCGGATTCGGCAGAAACGAACGATTTGTTCATCTTCGGTGTGACGGACGATTCCAGGGACGTTCGCTTCGGCTACCTGTTCTGCGCCCTGCCGGGCACCACCGAGAATGGCCTGGCGTTCTGTGTGCAGGCCGCAACGAAGGGTGCCCAGGCCATCGCCGTACCGCAAGGCACGTGCGACGAAGCACTGGGTCTGACCGAGTTCGAGCGCGGAAAAGTCGTCGTCCTGCGCGTGCCGAACGTGCGGGAGTTCTATGCGCGCGTGGCGGCGGATTTCCATTCCGGCCGTCCTGCCACGATCGCATCGGTCACCGGCACCAATGGCAAGACGTCTACGGTGTGCTTCCTGCGCGACCTGTGGGGCGAGGACGGCCACAATGCCGTCAGCCTGGGAACCCTCGGTCTCCAGGCCCGCGGCAGGAGCCATTCCAATCTGGAAGCGGGACTGACGACCTATGATGCGAAAACGCTGCATGTCATGCTGGGCGAACTGGAGCGTGCCCACCGGGTCACGCATCTGGCGATGGAGGCTTCGAGCCACGCGCTCGATCAGCAACGCCTGGCCGGCGTCATTTTTGACGCGGTAGGCTTTACCAATCTCACTCAGGACCATCTGGACTACCACCTGTCGATGGAGGCTTACTTCCAGGCCAAGATGCGGCTCTTCACCGAGCACCTCAAGACGGATGGCGTGGCTGTCATCAATACCCGCGACCCTTCGGGTGTCCAGGTCGCAGCGGCAATGAGGTCGAAGAAGATTCGCGTCATCTCCTATGGAGAAGCCGGCGGTGGAGCTGATCTTGCGGTGCTGGAACGTATCCCGCATGCGCAGGGGCAAACGCTGGAGCTAGCGGCTTTCGGAACCTCATATGCAGTGGAGGCGCCGGTGGCCGGCATTTTCCAGTCGGAGAATATTCTCTGCGCGCTCGGTTTAGCCATAGGCACTGGTGTGCCGGTCGACCGTGCGATTGCAGGCATCGCCCGCCTGTCGCCCGTTCCAGGGCGCCTTGAACTGGCTGCCGTGCTTGCCAATGGCGCGGCGGTCTACGTGGATTACGCGCATACTCCCGATGCTCTGGCCAACGTACTCCGCAGTGTGCGCCCGCACGTCGGCGCGAAACAGAAGCTCCATGTGTTGTTCGGCTGCGGAGGCAACCGCGATCCGGGCAAGCGGCCCATCATGGGGCGCATTGCCGAAGAGCTCGGCGATTGCGTCTGGGTGACGGACGACAATTCACGCACCGAAGATCCCGACGCGATCCGCAAGCAGGTTCTCTCGGGCACTACGGATGCGGCCCGCGTAAAAAATGCCGGCCCGCGTCGTGACGCATTGGAACGCTCGCTTGCCGCGTTGCGACCGGGTGATGTCCTCGTCGTTGCAGGCAAGGGCCATGAGGACTATCAGATCGTACTGGCGCAAGATTCGGAGGGGCGTCCCTTGCAGGATTCCAGAGGACGGCCCGTGACCAAGAAGATTCCTTTTTCCGACGCCAAAGTGATCCGCGAAATCGCCGCACAAGTGAATCCACCAACTTAGGGTTTTTCTATTCGATCATGACATACATCAATGAGCATTATCTCAAGTTAGCCGCAGGTTACCTGTTTCCAGAAATTGGCCGGCGGGTCAAGGCGTTCTGCGACGCAAACCCTTCGGCGAACGTCATTCGCATGGGCATCGGCGACGTTACCGAACCGCTTGCCCCGGCCGTGACTCAGGCAATGCATGCGGCTGTCGATGAGTTGGCGGTGCGCTCGTCTTTCAAGGGCTATGGACCTGAACAGGGCTACGATTTTCTGCGCGAAGCCATCGCCAAGAACGATTACCACGCGCGCGGAGCCGAGGTCGACGCGGATGAGATCTTCGTCTCGGACGGCTCGAAGTGCGATTCGGGGAATATCCTCGATATCTTCGGCGAAGATAACGTCATTGCGGTGCTGGACCCCGTCTACCCGGTGTATGTGGATACCAATGTGATGGCCGGACACACGGGCCCGGCGGATGCCAGCGGCCGATACGGCGGCCTGGTCTACCTGCCGGTGACCGCCGACAATGATTTCGTGCCGGAACTGCCAAAACAGAAGGTCGACCTGATCTACCTGTGTTATCCCAACAACCCGACCGGCGTGGTCGCCACCAAAGAGATGCTGAAGCGCTGGGTCGAATACGCACAACGGAACGGCTCGGTGATCCTGTATGACGCCGCCTATGAAGCCTTCATCACCGATCCGGCGATTCCGCACTCGATTTATGAGATCGACGGCGCCAGAGAAGTGGCGATCGAGTTTCGCAGTTTCAGCAAGACGGCCGGCTTCACCGGCGCGCGCTGTGCCTTCACGGTGATTCCGACGGACCTCAAGGGGAAGGCCCGAGATGGCCGCGAAATCTCGATTCATTCGCTGTGGAATCGACGCCACTGCACCAAATTCAACGGTGTTTCGTATCCCGTGCAGAGAGGCGCCGCCGCGATCTACTCGCCGGAAGGCAAGCGGCAGGTGCAGGAAACCATAGACTTTTACCTCGCTAACGCAAGAGTGGTACGCGAGGCGCTGACGAAACTGGGGCTACAGGTGTACGGCGGGGTGAACGCGCCATACGTGTGGCTGAAGACGCCCGGCAATTTGAGCAGTTGGGACTTTTTCGACAGGCTGCTGCACGAGGCACATCTGGTGGGAACGCCGGGGAGCGGCTTCGGCGCCTGCGGGGAAGGCTATTTCCGTCTGAGTGCCTTCAACAGCCGAGCCAATGTTGAAGCAGCCGTGAGGCGCTTTGCGAAAATCTTGTGAGCCTGGGTACAAGATGAAGACCCGGGTTAAGTTGCAATTTGCCCCTTGCAAATCGGCCATGGCAACCCCATAATCAACGCATAGTTGTAATTCCGGCAATCTGGAGGCGTTCTGGACAGGGGTTCGATTCCCCTCACCTCCACCTAAGAGTATCAAGAGCATCGGAAGTGCTTTTAGGTGGGGGTGCCATGGCTTCGACAGGGCGGGCAAAGGTGCGCAGGCAACTCGTCAGGCGATCGACGTTAATGAAGCAAATCTCTAAACGCCAACGATGAGCGTTTCGCACTGGCCGCTTAAGGTCAATGCCGGGGCTGCTGGAGCCTTGTAACCAAAGACAGCCGGTGGGGACTTCGGTCCCCATCGTCAATTCAGCCCTAGGCCGCAGAAATTATTTCACTCGATTTCCAGGAGGCCGAGAATTTCTGCTGGATGGTCGATGACGGCATCGGCTTGCCACGAACCTGGCGGTGTGTCGGAGCCGAGATAGCCATAGGCGGCTGCAGCGGTACTCAAACCGGCGGCGCGGCCGGCTACAATGTCGCGCAAGTCATCGCCGACATAGAGGCTGCTTGAGGGTTTTACTTGAGCCGCAATGCAGGCCAGCAACAGCGGCTCCGGATACGGTTTGGCACGCGGCGAGGAGTCACCGCTGACGATGCAGGCAGCGCGTTGCCGCAACCCCAAGCCCTCGACCAAGGGCAGGGTGAAGCGCTGCACCTTGTTGGTAACGATACCCCAGCATACGCCACGCTGATCCAGTTCGGAGAGTAGCTCGGTGACGCCAGGAAACAGGACGGTACCCTGGCAAAGCAGGTTTTCATAGTGATCGAGGAAGCGTTTGGCAAAACCGGCATAGTCTGCGTTGCCAGGGGTGATGCCGAAGCCGGCAGCCAACAGGCCGCGCACGCCGTTGGAGGCATGAGGGCGCATCTGTTCCAGTGCCAGGGGCGGCCTGCTTTCCTCGGCCAGAAGAAGGTTCAGGGCGGCGCCAAGATCAGGGGCGCTATCGGCCAGCGTGCCATCAAGGTCGAAGAGGACAGCATCGATCATCGGTGTTGCAGTTTAAGAAATTGCAAGGGTTGTCCGGATCAGGTAATTGACGCTGGTATTACTGCCGAGCGTGTAGATTTTGCTGAATGGGTTGTAACTCATGCCAACGAGTTCATCAACGCACAAGCCTGCGTCGCGGCAGTAGCGTGCGAGTTCCGCCGGGCGCAGGAAACGTGCATAGTCATGCGTGCCGCGCGGCAGCAAATTGAGAAGGTATTCCCCACCGATTACAGCAAACAGATAGGCTTTTGGATTGCGATTGATGGTCGACATGAACACCTGTCCGCCCGGTTTGACCAGGGTCGCACAGGCGCGCACCACGCTGGCCGCGTCGGGTACGTGTTCCAGCATTTCCATGCAGGTGACTACATCGAAATGGCCGGGCAGTTCCAAAGCCAATGCCTCGGCAGAAATCAGCCGGTAGTCGATTTTCTGCTGGCTCTCAAACAAGTGTAGGCGAGCGACATTGAGCGCTCGTTCGCCGAGGTCGATGCCGGTGACCAGTGCGCCTCGGCTGCCCATGCCTTCAGACAGAATTCCTCCGCCGCAGCCGACATCCAGTACGCATTTTCCGGCGAGTCCGACAGCGCTGTCAATCCACTCCAGACGCAATGGATTGATGTCGTGCAAGGGCTTAAACTCGGAGTTCGGATCCCACCAGCGATGTGCGAGCTCACCAAACTTGTCGAGTTCGCGATGGTCGGCATTGGCATTGTGGGTGTCGATCATGCGGTGTTCCTTCGCATCGGCATAGGAGGCAACCATTATACAGCGTGCCCCTATCCGGCCCCTGGCGTTTGTGCCCGATTCGGAATTCTGATTCCCGATATTTCAAGAAACTCAACTTTAATGCCAATGAATCTGAAAATTCCGCCAATCACTCAGTCACGCCGTTCACGGAATTCCCGCACCATAGGATGCATTGTGCTGCTAGAGTGGAGATTGAAAGTAAGCAAACTTAATCGACCTTGGGAAATCTTTGGGTGAGCATTCTCTCGAATTTGATGGGCTGGCTGGGAAAGTCATCTCCGCTTGGAGAAGACGAGCGTCACGCGATCGGACAGGTGGTGACAGTTGCCGATCCAATGCTCAAGACGGTTTCCGGCTATGAGCGCCGCCTTTCGCCCGCAGTTCGCCGAGCGTTAGTTTATTGCGAGGGGCTGGTGGCAATGATCCCCGGGCCGGTTGAGTTGACCGCGCGTTCATTTGTCAGCGATCCGTTGATCCATGCGCTGTTTGCCACGGCTGGAGACATCGGCGTGACCTTAGGTAAGAGCAGGGCGGTGAAGATTTACCTGGCCGATCCCGCCAGTATTACGGCTGAGCATTTCTATGCTTTGCTCGGCATGCGCCGGCATGAAAAAAAAGTCATGGGTATGGCTTTGCATGGCGAGATGGTGTGTGCCGACAGCCCCCAAACGATGTTGTATTTTGCTGACCATACGCTCCATACCTTGAGCCATGGCCTCGATGAAACCCGCAGGCGCTTGAGCCAAGCCGCTTTCGATAGCCTAGTATTGGGGTTTGCCGCGCAATTAGCGGATATGCGGCGCGAGCGCCAGGCATTGCACGACGCATGGGACATGCAGCGAGCCATGTCAGCCAGGGATGGGAACGCCGTATCATCTGCCTCGGGCAATCCCCATACACAGCGCCGCGAGAAGCTTGAGGAGCAAATGCGCATGGCATCTGCCGAGTTATCGCCAGAGCGTGTTCTCGATGCCTTATGCGGATGGCTTGCGGCTCCCGAAACCCACCTCCGTCTTGAGCCAACCACGGTTTCTGTCGATCGCATGGGCGTCATGGTCGATGACGCTTCGACCGATCCGCAGGTCAGCACTTTGAACCTTCCCGAATTGATAGGCCGTGACCGGCGCCACTGGATTATCCTGATTGCTCGGATCTCTCGGGATGAAGCAGTGCGCGCTTTAGAACAACAGCATGAGGCCAGTCGCTACCTGATTATTTGAAGCGTTCCTGCTTGAAGATCAGCGGGAACTGGGAATTTTTTCAGTCGGGTCAGGGTAATCGACCTGTCGCTTGCTTCAGTTCCCGGAAAGGCCTTGGTTCTGCCAAGGCACGTCTGACATGTTGCTTCAGTTCCTCAGGGTCGAAAGGCTTGGGCAGGTAAGAGAATGCGCCCAGAGCCAAAGCCTGTTCCGCCGAATCGTCCTGCGCAAGGCCAGTGACCATAATCACTCGGATGTCAGGGTGCGACTCTTTTACTTTCCGGAGAACTTCCAGTCCATTCATCTTCGGCATCATGAGGTCCAGTATGAGCAAGTCATACTGGCCTTCCTCGATTTTTCTCAGCGCCGCCATTCCGTTTGGTGCGGTATCTACGTGGTAGTCCTTGTCAGTAAAAATGCGCAGGCAACTTTTTAGGATGATTTCCTCGTCGTCAATGATCAATATCCTTGCACTCATGAATTCTTCCTAAGCATGTTATTTCTGAAATATCCGAAAAATGTTTAAGGGGAACAAGGCATCAGGTGCTCATATTAACAACTTTGCTGCATCGCCGCAATTTTGATTCGGCGGTTTGATGAGAGCAATTCTTTTTCGTCCCATCATGGCAATGTAATCCTGACAAACAGGACACATCGGAACCTACTGTGTTTCCAGTATCACAAATACTGTGATCGGGGTATTCCGATTGCCTTCTGCGCCGGGTATGTTTCGATCCTACAAATTTTATGCGGAGTGTCATTTGCTTACCGGCACCCGTCGCGCTGTTGCGGAAATTGGCGTGCTAGCGTAAGCATCTGCTGAAATGTAGCAAAGCAAACTCTCTGTTTCCCTTGCGGTTTGCGGTTGGGGCCCAAAAAACTGCCTCGCCTATGAAGTCTTGAATGGTGCTGCCTTGCGCAATGTGCCAACAGGAACATGGAGCGAAGAATGAGAAGATTAGAGGCGTTTACGTACCCGGATGATCGTGAAGAAGCACAGCGGATGCTGCATGAAGCGGAGGCGCATCAGATGGAGCTGAAGCGGCAGAATGAGGATCTACGCCAGGCGCAGATGGAACTGGATGCTTTACGGGCGCACTATTTTGCCCTCTATGATCTGGCCCCGGTAGGTTATTTCACCCTCAGCGAGCCGGGCCTGGTTCTGGAAGCCAACCACACCGCCGCCACCCTGCTGGGCGTGGCTTGGGGTGAGTTGATAAAGCAGCCGATCTCCCGCTTCATCTTCGACGAAGACCAAGGCATTCACCACCGGCGCCACATGCAGCTCATTCAGACCGGTGCCCAGCAATCGGGCGAACTGCGGATGGTGAGGAACGATGGCACGTTATTCTGGGTGCATCAGGTATTCTCTTATGCACAGGATGAGAATGGCGTGCCGATATGCCATATCGTCCTAAGCGACATTACCATGCGCAAGCGCGCCGAGGAACAGTTGTTCGAGATGGCCAACACTCTCGAGGAGCAGGTAAACCTTCGGACAAACCGGCTGCGTGCGGTCTCGTCGCAACTGACGATGACCGAAGAACGCGAACGACGCCTGCTGGCGCAGGAACTGCATGACAACCTGTGCCAAATATTGGCCGTGATCAAGATTAAGTTGACCTCGCTTGCCGCCGGCGCGCTTCAGCCTTCAGTCGATCAGATCGTGGAGTTGGTGAACCGTGCCGACCAGTCAGCGCGGATGATTACGCGGGAATTGAGTCCTCCGATCTTGCGCACACTCGGGTTAATACCCGCGCTGGAATGTATGGCCAAGGATAAGATGCACTCATTCGACCTTGGCGTGCATTTTGACAGCGTTGGAGAGCCGAAGCCACTTGAGGAATGGGTGCAGGCCGTGCTGTACCGATCCGTCCGCGAACTCCTGATCAATGTCGCCAAGCATGCCAAGGCCAGCGAGGCAACTCTTTTATGCAGAAGCGAAGAGAGCCGGTTGACGCTCGTCGTGTGCGACGATGGCTGCGGTTTCGACTCCGTCAATGACCAAAATGTCTTATCGGAACAAAATGGCTTTGGCCTGAGTTCCATCTACGAACGCCTGACCAATATCGGTGGAGAAATGGAAATCGACAGCAGCCCTGGCCACGGCGCCACGATCACCCTGACCGTACCCTATTCCACAGCGGCGAAGGCGACCCCGCCATCATGATCCGGATACTTCTGGTCGATGACCATATACTGGTACGCGAGGCGTTACGCGTGGTGCTGGAGCTGAATGGCGGCATGCAAGTCATCGCCGAAGCCGACGATGGAGAGACGGCGTTACGGATGGCCGAGGAATTGGTGCCCGATGTGGTCGTCATGGATGTTGCCCTGCTGGGGATATCAGGCATCGAGACGACGCGTCGCATGCTCACCAAACAGCCGAACATCAAGGTGCTGGCATTGTCCACCCATCTTGACCGAGGCATCATCCAGCAAATGATCGATGCGGGTGCCTGCGGCTATATCGTCAAGGCCGCGGCCGGTGTCGAGTTGAAACGCGGTATTCGCAGCGTAATGGAAGGGCGCTTCTATCTTTGCCCCGAGGTCACCGCACTGTTGGTGGCAAACACTCTTCGGGGACGGTCGTCGCCGTCGGCAGAGAAGTCCGGCAATCAATCCCTGACCTTTCGCGAACGTCAGGTGGTTACCCTTCTTGCCGGAGGCAAGAGCGCGCCAGAGCTCGCTGATTTATTGCATATTTCCTCAAGAACAGTCGACGTTCATCGCCGCAATATCCTGAAAAAGCTCGATCTGCACAACGTGGTAGACCTGACAAAATATGCCATCCGCACTGGCCTGATTTTGCTTTGAAGCTTGTTTCCCACGGATGATCATTTTTCGACCATCCGCCAAAAATACCTTAAGGCAAAATACTCACCGCAATGGCTATTGCCATCTTGTCTGCTCTGCCTAGCGCACATTAGCGACTGAGAGCCCCGCGTCAGAATTCTGTCGGCTTTCTACTGCTTTTTCAGTATCGAAAATACGGTTATCGGAGTATTCACACAGCCTCCGACATCGAATATGTTTTCGGCACTGAGCGGCAAACATTCATAACGATGGAATCCGCTAGCACCCACCTGACTGATAACACAATAAAGAGTGACATGGAGTGACATATGGATATGAGTCTCGAAATGGCTCCGGCAATGTCCCCTCCAGTGTGGCAGGACAAGGAAGCCGCAATGCCCCGGAGCCGCGGCAGCAATCCGTTGGCGTTGATGGCCTTTCCTCAGATAGTGCTTGCCGCGATAGGAGCGGTTTGTCTCCTGGCAGTGAGCGAGTTCAGTCCCGCATCGATGGCGCTGGCGGCGTTCGTTGGCGTGCTGGGTTGCACGACGGCATATTTCAGCACTTCCCGATTGAAGACAATCCTGGAGCAGGCGCAGGCGGCGGCACAGCAGGAACTTCAGCGCGAATCCTGCGCGCGCAAGTCGCACTGCATCGGTGGGCTGGATCACCTGTGCGGCGGCGTGCTGCCGGTCTGGGCGGGCCAGATCGACATGGCCCGCACGCATACCGAAGACGCCATCACCGCTCTGGCGAACCGCTTCGCCAACATCAACCAGCGCATCGGCGCCACCATGGCGTCGTCCCAAGGCGAGGCCGGCGATGGCCTGATCGCCTTGCTTCGCGAAAACGAGGTGGAACTCAATTCCATCATTGCCACGCTGCGCTCTGCTTTGGCCATGAAAGAGTCCATGCTCACGGAAGTCACCTCCCTGTCGCAGTTCACCCAAGCGTTGAAACGCATGGCCAGCGACGTTGGGGATATCGCCAAGCAGACCAACCTGCTGGCGCTCAACGCCTCGATCGAAGCCGCCCGCGCCGGCGATGTGGGGCGCGGCTTCGCCGTCGTCGCCGACGAGGTGCGCAAGCTCTCGAATCTCTCCGGTGACACCGGCAAGAAGATCAGTGAAACCGTCGAAACGGTCAACCGGGCGATCGCCGCCACGCTGCAAATTTCCCATCAGTATGCGCAACAGGACGAGGAAATGATCGTCAATTCAGAGAAGATCATCGAACATGTGGTTGGCCGCGTGCATACGGCAGTTGCGGGCCTGGCGGATACTTCCGAGGTGCTGCGCAAGGAAACCCGGTCGATTGGCGACGAGATCGCCGAAGTACTGGTGGCGCTCCAGTTCCAGGACCGCGTCAGCCAGGTGCTGAGCCACGTCGGCAACGACATGGGCAAACTCAAGGAGCGCATCGCCAACCAGGAACGGCAACTCACCGATGGCGGCAGGCTAGGCCCCATCGACGCCACCGCCTGGCTCGATGAACTTTCCCACACCTATACCGTACCCGAACAACATGTGGTGCACAACGGTGGCGCTCCAGACGCGGTGGCATCGTCAGAAATCACTTATTTCTAAGAGAACTGCCATGACCAAAAATATCATGATCGTAGACGACTCCGCCTCGCTGCGGCAGGTCGTCAGCATCGCCCTCAAGGGCGCTGGTTATGAAGTAGTCGAAGCCTGCGACGGCAAGGATGCGCTGGCCAAGCTGGACGGGCGCAAGCTCCACCTGATCCTCAGCGACGTCAACATGCCGAACATGGACGGCATTAGCTTCGTCAAGGCGGCCAAGCAGTTGCCAGCCTACAAGTTTACGCCGGTGATCATGCTTACCACCGAAGCCGGCGAGGGCAAGAAGCAGGAAGGCCAGGCCGCAGGCGCCAAAGCCTGGGTGGTCAAGCCCTTCCAGCCTGCGCAGATGCTGACGGCGGTTTCAAAGCTGGTTCTGCCATAAGGAGCACGCTATGGACATGAAAAGCGCGGTGACCCGCATCGACATCCTCGGCGATTTGAACATATTCAATGCCGCCGAACAGCGTGGCCGCTTGCTCGACGCCCTCGACGAAGGCAGCGAAGTGGAAGTCGATCTGTCCCAGGTTAGCGAGATCGACAGCGCCGGCATACAGCTGATGATCGCGGCGAAGCGCGAGGCAGCGGCGCGGAACCACCCCTTGCGCTTTATCAGCCACAGCCCGGCGGTCTTCGACATTCTCGAACTGTGCGATCTCGCCGCTCATCTCGGCGACCCGGTGCTGATCCATTCCCGGACATGACAGGGAACTATCATGAACCTGGACGACGCCCTCCAAACATTCATTGTCGAAGCCGGCGAATTGCTGGAGCAAATGGAAGATGCGCTGCTGCGCATCGAGCAGGCCCCCGATGATGCTGATACTATCAACGCCATCTTTCGTGCCGCCCACACCATCAAGGGCTCGGCCGGCCTGTTTGGCTTCGACCATGTCGTAGCCTTCACCCATGTGGCCGAGAGCGTGCTGGACATGGTGCGCAGTAATAAGCTGCGTATTACCTCCGACCTGGTAGTCATCTTCCTCGGGGTTTGTGACCACCTTGGCGTATTGATCGCTCGTATCGCTGAGGGCGCAGATCCGGACGACGATACGCACCGCGCCAGCTCTGAATTGGTGACAAAACTTCGCGTCTACCTCGGCCAGCCACCCCAGGTCACTGCCCAGACGCTTGCCCCGGTGACGCAAGATGGCAAGGTGGAAACGGAAGCCGGTGACGGCGCCAATACCGACAACTGGCATATTTCACTGCGCTTCGGTCCGGATGTGCTGAAGAACGGCATGGACCCCCTGTCTTTCATCCGCTATCTCACCACCTTCGGCAAGATCGTGCATATCGTCACCTTGGTGGATGCCGTGCCGCCTCTGGCGGCGTTGGAGCCAGAAACTAATTACCTCGGATTCGAAATCGGTTTCCACACAGATGCCAACAAGGCCATGATCGAGGGCGCCTTCGACTTCGTGCGCGACGATGCCCGCATCTTCATCCTGCCTCCTCATAGCAAGGTCACCGAGTACCTGCGGTTGATTGATGAACTGCCTCAAGAAGAGTTGCGCCTGGGCGAAATTCTGATGCGCTGCGGCACGCTGACGCATTCCGAACTCGAAGCTGCACTGAGCCGTCAGGCTGCCCAGGACGAATCACCGCGTCCCATCGGTGAAGTGCTGATGGAGCAGAACCTGGTTCAGCCAAGGGTGGTGGAAGCGGCGCTGGAAAAGCAAAAACAGGTCAAGGAACACAAGAGCACCGAATCAGGGTTGATCCGCGTCAACGCCGAGAAGCTCGACCAGCACATCAACCTGATTGGCGAACTGATCATCGCCAGCGCCGGCGCCAGCCTTATTGCGCAGCAGACGGCCATTCCGGAATTGCTGGAGGCTGCTGCCCGGCTCTCCAGGTTGGTCGAGGAAGTACGTGATTCGGCGTTGACGCTGCGCATGGTGGAGATTGGTGCCACCTTCAACCGTTTCCAGCGCGTGGTTCGCGACGTTAGCGCCGACCTCGGCAAAGACATTCGGCTGGAGATCAGCGGCGCCGACACCGATCTGGACAAGACCGTGGTGGAAAAGATCGGCGACCCGCTGACCCACTTGGTGCGCAACTCCATGGACCACGGCATCGAGCCGGCCGAGGTGCGCCTGGCACGCGGCAAGCCGGCCCATGGCACGGTTCGGCTCAACGCCTACCACGATTCGGGCAGCATCGTCATCGAGGTCGCGGATGACGGCGGCGGCCTCAACCGCGAGCGCATCCTGAATAAGGCTATCGAGCGCGGCTTGGTCAAGGCCGACCAGCAGATATCCGACCAGGAAATCTATAACCTGATCTTCGAGCCGGGATTCTCCACTGTCGAACAGGTCAGCAATCTCTCCGGCCGCGGCGTCGGCATGGACGTGGTCAGGCGCAACATTACCGCGCTACGTGGCACGGTGGAGATTGACAGCAGCGAAGGCGTGGGTACCACCATGCGGATTCGCCTGCCGCTGACGCTGGCCATTATCGACGGCTTCCTGGTGGGAGTGAGCGGCTCGTCTTTTGTCGTGCCGCTGGACATGGTCGTCGAATGCGTGGAACTCTCGCCGGAGGAAACCGCGGCCTCACAAGGCCGCGATCATCTGAATCTGCGTGGCGAAGTGCTGCCCTTTATCCGCCTGAAGCAGCTCTTCGACATTCCCGAGCCGTCGTCCACGGTCATCGATGCCGAGGAGGACGATGCATTTGACTGCGGCAGAACCCTACCGCGCAACGGATCATCCGCCATCATCTTGACTGCGGAAGGTGCGGCGGCCCTGGCCAGGGATCCAGAACTGGCCTTCCTGCTGCATCCGGCCAAACGGGAAAACGTGGTCGTGGTGCAGTATGCCGGCCGCCGTGCCGGCTTGGTAGTGGATAGTCTGATGGGCGAGTTCCAGACCGTCATTCGTCCTCTGGGCATCGTTTTCAACGGCCTTCAGGGCTTGAGCGGCTTCACCATCCTCGGCAGCGGCAACGTCGCGCTAATTCTGGACGTGCCGGGCCTAGTGCACCGCGTGGTGAATCGCGAGACGAAACACAATGCCAAAGCCACGGTTTTTGCCACGAATGAGTAAATGGGTTGGCGTAATTCGCTGCCAGCGGCACAAGTAGTTGAACTACTTTCATAGGAGTACCGCACATGTTTAAGAACCTGAAAATCGGCGTCCGACTCGGAATCAGCTTTGCTGTCACCCTGGCTTTGCTGTTCATCATCGTCACTGTCAGCTATCTGCGGCTCGGGGTAGTCAGTTCGCAAGTGGATCTTCTGGTGAATGATAAATTTCCAAAAACAGTAGTCGCCAACGACATCGTTGACAACATCAACGTCATTGCCAGGACGTTGCGTAACGCCGCACTGGTGAAGCGGCAGGAAGATATGGACAATGAGCTGAAGCGCACCCAGGAAGCCCGCAAAAGGATTGACGAGAACTTCGCGAAGCTCGACAAGACGATGAAGTCGGCCGAGGGCAGAAAACTGTTCGATCGAGCCCAGGAAACCCGCAAAATCACCACCGCCGACCAGGAAAAGTACCTCGACACCCTGAAGAACGGCAAGAAAGATGTTGCCGTGGAAATGCTGATCACCACCGTCCGCAAGAGTCAGGGTGACTACATCAAGGCGGTCGAAGCTATCGTGGAGCACCAATCTGCATCGATGAAAAAAATTGGCGAAGAAACCGTCCAACTGACGGAGCAAACGCAACCGCTGATCATCGCCATGGGATTAGCCGCCATCCTGATCGCCGCCGGATTTGGGTGGTGGGTCACCCGTAGTGTCACCGGCCCGACCAGTAAGCTGGTGGATGGCGCCAACAAGATGGCCGCCGGCGACTTCGACTTCAAGCTCGATGTCGATAGCAAGGACGAAATCGGCGAACTCGCCAATGCAATGCGTTCCCTGCAAACCGCAGTTCAAACAATGGCGGCTGACGCTAATCTGCTGTCTAAGGCCGCAGTGGAGGGCAAGCTTGCCACGCGCGCCGACGCCACCAAGCAACAGGGCGCGTTTCGCGCCATCGTCGAGGGAATCAACGGCACGCTCGACCGGTTGGTGGGCTTCCTCGACAACATGCCTGCGCCAGTCGCGGTGATGGACCGGGAATTCAACATCCAATACATCAACCAGATCGGCGCCCGCGTCGGCGGCAGGACGCCCCAACAGGTCATGAATACCAAGTGCTACGACTTTTTCAAGGCTGACGATTGCCGTACCGACCGCTGCGCTTGCGCTCGCGCCATGAGCAGCGGCGAGCTGTGCACCGGCGAAACTCACGTCTGCCCCGGCAGCGCCAGCCTGGACATCGCGTATAGCGGCTTGCCGTTGCGTGGCCCCGATGGTGGAATCATCGGGGTGATGGAAATAGTGACCGACCAGACAGCGGTAATACAGGCGAGTCGTGTTTCTGCGAAGGTGGCGGCCTACCAGGCGACCGAGACCAAGAAGCTGGTCGATGGGCTGGGCGAACTCGCGCGTGGCAATGTCGAGTTTTCCATCGTCCCGGCGGAGGCGGATGCCGAGACGCAGGTCGTCAAGGCCGCTTATGACGACATCGTGGCGGCAATCAATCGCAGCGTTGCCGCGATCCAGCTGCTGGTGAAGGATGCCACCAACCTTGCCAGCGCCGCCGTCGATGGGCGACTCGACACGCGTGCAGATGCCACTAAGCACCAGGGTGACTTCCGCAAGATCGTCGATGGTCTGAATGCCGTTATGGAAGCCATCGTCGGCCCCGTCAACGAAGTCAGTCGCGTCCTGGTCGCCATGGAAGAAGGTGACCTGACCAAGAGCATCAATGCCGAATATCGTGGCCAACTCAAGGAACTATGCGATACGGTCAACAACACCATGGCCAAGATAGCCCGAACTATCGCCGATGTGAATACCACCGCCGAAACCTTGGCCAACGCAACCGGCCAGGTCTCTTCCACTGCCCAGTCCATCGCACAGGCAGCCAGCGAGCAGGCGTCCAGCGTCGAGGAAACCTCGGCCTCGGTCGAGCAGATGGCGGCTTCGATCAAGCAGAACACCGATAACGCCAAGGTAGCCGATGCCATGTCCGCCGATGGTACCAAGAAGGCCGCCGATGGTGGCCAAGCCGTGACGGAAACGGTTGCCGCCATGAAGCAGATCGCCAAGAAAATCGGCATCATCGATGATATTGCCTACCAGACCAATCTGCTGGCGCTGAACGCCGCCATCGAAGCGGCGCGCGCCGGCGAGCATGGCAAGGGTTTTGCGGTGGTGGCAGCGGAAGTCAGAAAACTCGCCGAGCGCAGCCAGGTGGCGGCGCAGGAAATCGGCCAGCTCGCCGGCAACAGCGTGGGCTTGGCGGAGAGGGCGGGCAAGTTGCTGGATGAAATCGTACCGGCTACCCGGAAGACCGCCGACCTGGTTCAGGAAATCACTGCCGCCTCGCAAGAGCAGACCACCGGCGTAGAACAGGTGAATGTTGCCTTGGTTCAACTTAGCCAGATTACCCAGCAAAACGCCTCCGCTTCCGAAGAACTCGCCGCTACCGCCGAGGAAATGAGCGGACAGGCCGGCAACCTCCAGCAACTCATGGGTTTCTTTACGATAGCGGGTAGCCAGGACAAAGAGCGTCAGCCCACCATTCGCCAAGTAGCGGCAAAGCCCAAAGCAATCAGCAAGGCCCCGGCCGCGTTGGTTTCCGCCATGAAAAAGGGCAATGGCAGCTCAGGGGTTAGCGATGCCGACTTTGCCCGTTTCTGATAACACAACCAGCCATCTGACTAAGCTGCAAAGAACGCAGCAAGTCATTGGTTATAGGAGTTCACCATGCTAGCAACGGAAACCCAACTGAACAAACAGCCGGCAGGAAATACGGCTGCAATCAGGGATTCCATTCTGCAGGCAGAGGAACAGCAGCAGTACCTCACTTTCCTGCTGGGCGATGAGATGTTTGCGATCGGCATCTTGGCGATCCGAGAAATCATCGAGTACGGCTTTCTCACCGAGGTGCCGATGACGCCACCTTTCATTCGCGGCGTCATCAATCTGCGCGGCGCCGTGGTGCCGGTAGTGGACTTGGCAGTGCGCTTCGGCCGCCAGGCTCGCGACAACACCAAACGCACCTGTATCGTCATTGTCGAAATAGAAACAGCCAAGGGCAGCCAGGAGATGGGGGTGGTGGTCGATGCGGTCAGCGAGGTACTGGAAATCCCTCCCGGGGATATCGAGCCGCCACCGGAGTTCGGCGCCCGCATTCGCAGCGACTTTATCCAGGGCATGGGCAAGATCGGCGGCAAGTTCATCCTCCTCCTCGATATCAATCGGGTGTTGCTGGTGGATGAAGTCGCTGTTGCGGCAAGCATGATGCGCATGGAGGTGCCGGCGGAGGTCGCCTGACTCACGTCATCTCGTCAGCAAGTTGCACATGAAAACCACGAACTGCACCTGTCCTGGTTCAACGGCAGCGTCATGCCGAAAAAGGCATCCCGTCGTACCGAGGGCAACTACCAGGAGGCTATGCCATGAAGGGTCTGCTACCCGGCCCGTCGATCTGTAACAAACGCGGGCCTTACATCGACGACCCTATTGACGTCTTGAGAAATGAAGAAGTTGCTAATTATTCCGTGGCCCACAGCGACGGATCTGATTTTTCGTCGAGGAAGCCGGAAGCATATGCAGATGCGCTGAGTGATCTTGCGCCTGAATATCTGCGGACGGTTGAGGCCCAGCTAAAAGGCATACTCGAGTCGACCGCCGAGGGAATTCTGGCGATTGACGCCAAAGGCAAGGTTATTCAGGTAAACAGCCGGTTTGCCGAAGTATGGCAAATTCCCAAGCAGGTGCTGGAAGGTGCGGACGGCCAGACTCTGCTGGATTTCGTTCTGAATCAGTTGAATGACCAGGCAACCTTCGAGAACCGGGTGCATGCGCTCCACGGATCGGCCACGGAGGACATGGACCTGCTGAAATTCAAGGATGGCCGGATTGTTGAGCACCATTCCTTGCCGATGATGCTGGACGGATCGATCATTGGCCGTGTGTGGTCTTTCCGGGACATCACCAGGCAGAAGCTGGCGGAGAAAGAATTGCATGAGTCGATAGAGCAGTTCCGCAGCCTGGTCGAGCAGGCGATGACCGGCATCCTTATCATTCAAGGTCGCAGGCTCGCCTATGTCAATCCGCGTGTCTGCGAAATCCATGGTTACGCGCTGCAGCATGAACTGGTTGGAGCTAATCCGCTTTCTTTGATTATCAAAAAAGACCGTCGCGCGACCATGGACAGAGTACGTCCTTTGCTTATTGGAGATGTAGATAAAATCAGCCATGACTTGACCGCACTGCGGAAAAACGGGACAACTGTTGAGGTTGGGATATGCAGTTCACGAGCCAGCTATCGCGGACGGCCTGCAATAATCGTGATGACGCAGGACATCACGGAGAAAAAACACATCGAAGATGAAAATCAGCGTTACATCAAGCAACTTAAAACCTCGTTCATGAGCACTGTCGAAGTGGCGACGATCATCAACGAAATGCGCGATCCCTACACCGCAGGCCACGAGCGGCGAGTGGCGGATATCGCCGTGGCCATCGGCGCCGAACTCGGATTCGACACGCGCCGGCAGGAGGGATTGCATATCGCCGGCCATCTGCACGACATCGGCAAGATCAACATCCCTGCAGAGATACTTGCCAAGCCCGGTAAGCTTAGCGCAATCGAGTTTCAGCTAATCCAGGAACATGCCCAGGCGAGCTACGATGTGCTGAGGAGCGTGGATTTTCCCTGGCCGGTGGCTCAGGTCGCCTTGCAGCACCATGAGCGCATGGACGGCAGTGGCTATCCTCAAGGACTCAAGGGCGAGGCAATCCTGCTTGAGGCCCGGATCATGGCAGTGGCGGATGTATTCGAGGCAATGTCTTCGCACCGGCCATACCGGGCTGCGTTGGGGATCGAGAAAGCCCTGGACGAAATCGAGCGTGGCCGCGGAACGTCGTACGACGCGGATGTGGCGGATGCCTGCCTGCGCTTGATTCGAGAGGTGCGCTACCAATTGCCAGTATGACGTTATAGAACTTTCGTGGCCGGAGACATCGAGTCCCGGCGCATGCCGTTCTCCCTACTGAAACAGGTCCTGAGGTAGAGACATTATCAAGTGGCGGTCGCCATAGACGTCATCGATGCGGTTCACGGCTGGCCAGAACTTGTTGGCGGCGACCCATGGCAGCGGGAAACAGGCTTCCATGCGTGTGTAGGGGCGGTTCCATTCCGCATCGGCGAGGTCAATCTGGGTGTGCGGAGCACGCTTGAGCGGGTTGTCCTCGCGCGGCCAGATGCCTTGCGAGACATTGCCGATCTCCGCGCGGATGTTGATCAGCGCGTCGCAGAAGCGATCGATCTCGGCTTTCGATTCCGATTCCGTCGGTTCGACCATCAGCGTGCCGGCCACTGGAAAACTCACCGTCGGCGCGTGGAAGCCGTAGTCCATCAGGCGCTTGGCGATGTCGGTCTCGCTGATGCCGGTTTCCGCCTTGAGTGCGCGGATGTCGAGAATGCACTCGTGGGCAACGCGGCCGTGGACGCCGGTATAGAGTACCGGGTAATGTTCCCGCAACCGCATGGCGACATAGTTGGCGTTGAGAATCGCGATTTCACTGGCGCGCTTGAGTCCCGTGCCGCCGAGCATGGCGATGTACATCCAGGAGATCGGCAGGATCGCGGCGGATCCCCAGGGCGCGGCGCTTACCGCTCCCTGTCCGGCATTCGGTCCGGGTATCGCCTGTATCGCATGGTTGGGCGCGTAGGGCGCGAGGTGTGCCCTCAATCCGATCGGCCCCATGCCTGGTCCGCCGCCGCCGTGCGGGATGGCAAAGGTCTTGTGGAGGTTCATGTGGCTGACGTCGGCGCCGATATGGCCTGGATTGGTCAGGCCGACCTGGGCGTTGAGGTTGGCGCCGTCCATGTAAACCTGGCCGCCGTGATCATGGACGATGGCGCAGATATCCTTGACCGCTTCCTCGAAAACGCCGTGTGTGGAAGGGTAGGTAATCATCAGGCAGGACAGATTTTCAGCATGTTGCTGGGCCTTGGCCTTGAGGTCGGACACGTCTACGTTGCCGCTGCCGTCGCAATCCACCACCACCACCGTGAGGCCGCACATCTGTGCCGTGGCCGGATTAGTGCCGTGCGCTGACCTGGGGATCATGCAGATGTTGCGATGGCCCTGGCCCTGTGCCGCCTGGAAGCGGCGGATGGAAACGAGGCCGGTATATTCCCCTTGGGCGCCGGAATTCGGCTGCATGCAGATTGCATCGAAACCGGTGATAGTCTTCAGCCACTCGGTCAGCGTTTCTATCATCTCCGTGTAGCCTGCCGCCTGGTTGATGGGCGCGAACGGGTGCATATCGGCGAATTCCGGCCAAGTGATAGGGATCATCTCGCTGGCGGCGTTCAGCTTCATGGTGCATGAACCGAGCGAGATCATCGCGTGGTCGAGAGCCAGATCCTTGTTCTGCAGGTGCTTCAAGTAGCGCAGCATTTCGTGCTCGGTATGATGGGTGTTGAACACCGGGTGGCTGAGGATCGTATCGGTACGCAGGAGATCAGCGATGGGGCTGCTGGTGGCGGCCCTGGCATCTAAGGCGGCAATGTCCATGTCCTTGCCGGCAATTGCTTTCAGAAGCGCCGCGATGTCCGCGCGCGTGGTTTTTTCGTCGAGCGAAATGCCGCGCACGGCATTCGAGACGATGCGCAAGTTGAAGCCCGGTGCGTCGGCAGTGGTTTCGACGTGCAGGGTATCGAAAGGGCGTTGGGTGAGGATTTTTATACCAGCCAGCTTTAACCCTTCAGCAAGTATGCAGGTTAGGCGGTGGATGCGCTCGGCAATGGTCTTCAGACCCTGCGGGCCGTGATACACGGCATACATGCCGGCCATGTTGGCAAGCAGTACCTGCGATGTGCAGATGTTGGAGTTGGCTTTCTCGCGGCGAATATGCTGCTCGCGGGTTTGCAGCGCCATGCGCAGCGCTTGCTTGCCGCGGGCGTCGTTGGAGACACCGATGATGCGGCCCGGCACCGAACGTTTGTACTCGTCCTTGCAGGCGAAGAAGGCGGCGTGGGGGCCACCGAACCCCAGCGGGACACCAAAGCGTTGCGAGGAGCCGAGGGCGATGTCGGCACCCATCGCACCTGGTGATTTCAGCAGTACCAGCGCCATCAGGTCGGTAGCGATTGCAGTGACTGCGCCATTAGTTCGCAGGGCGGTAATCGTCTCCGTGAGGTCGGTGCATTCGCCGTGCTGGTTGGGGTATTGGAGCAGGGCGCCGAACACTTCTTGCCTGGCAGCATCTTCCGCCGCGCCGTACACCAGTTCGAAGCCGAAGAAGCCGGCGCGCGTCTTGATCACATCGATGGTCTGCGGGAAACATTCGGCATCGACAAAAAAGAGATTCGACTTTGACTTGCTGATGCGTCGTGCCATGGCCATGGCTTCCGCCGCAGCTGTCGCCTCGTCGAGCAGTGAGGCGTTCGCCAGTTCCATGCCGGTCAGGTCAATCACCATCTGCTGATAGTTGAGCAGCGCCTCCAGTCGCCCCTGGGCGATCTCGGCTTGGTAGGGCGTATAGGCGGTGTACCAGCCGGGATTCTCCATCATATTGCGCAGCATCACCTTGGGCGTCAGCGTATCGTAATAGCCCATGCCAATCAGCGATTTCTTCAGCTGGTTCTTGCCGGCGATGGCCTTGAGCTGCGCCAAGGCCTCATGTTCCCGCCGTGGTTTTGGCAGGGGTAACTGTCGTGGCAACCGGATGGCAGCGGGTACGGTCTGGTCGATCAACTGATCCAGACTGGTGGCATTGATCGTTGCGAGCATGGCCGATAGGTCAGCTTCGCCGTGGCCAATGTGACGGGCGATGAATTCGTCGTGCTGTTCGAGAGCGCTGAGGGGCAGGGCGGTCGTCATGGTTTAGCCTTCGGCGGCGACTTTCTCGTAGGCGGTGGCATCCAGCAGAACATTTAATTCTGATGGATTGCTCGGCTTGAGCTTGAACAACCATGCGGCGTGAGCATCATGATTGACCGTTTCCGGCGCAGCCACCGTCGCTTGATTGTTCGCCACGACCTCGCCGGAGATCGGCGCATAGATGTCGGAGGCTGCCTTGACCGATTCGACCACCGCGCATTCCTCGCCGGCCTTGAGCTTGCGGCCGATTTCGGGAAGTTCGAGAAAGACGATGTCGCCAAGCGCTTCCTGGGCGTGATCGGTGATGCCGACGGTCACCGTGCCGTCGGCTTCAAGCTTGGCCCACTCGTGGGATTTGGTATATTTGAGATTGGCGGGGACGTTCATGTCGTTCTCTCCTGGATTAAAGATTTTCCGTTGCGGGCAAAAGGTGGTTTGACGACGCGGGCCTTGAGCCGTTTGTCGCGAATTTCCACTTCCACCTCGTCACCGACGGCGATACCCATGGGCACGCGAGCGAAGGCGACGGACTGGTTCAGGGTCGGCGCGAAGCTGCCGCTGGTGGTCTCGCCGCTGCCTCTGGCCGTGATGACTTTCTGGTGGGAGCGCAGTATGCCGCGGTCGAGCAGCATCAGGCCGGCCAACTGGCGCGTGGGTCGCTGCGCCTCTAAAGCCGCCTTGCCGATGAAGTCGCGTCCTTTATCCTTGAAGTCGACAGTCCAGGCCAGCCCCGATTCGAGCGGCGTAACCGATTCGTCCATGTCTTGCCCATAGAGGTTCATGCCGGCTTCCAGTCGCAGCGTGTCGCGGGCGCCGAGGCCGGCAGGCGCAACGCCCGCGGCGCGCAAGGTTTCCCATGCCTTTGCCGCTTCGCTGGCAGGCAGGGCGATTTCGAACCCGTCCTCGCCGGTATAGCCGGTACGGGCGATCAGCCAGCTATTCCATTCCGCTGCCTGGAATACGGCCAGCATTTCGCTGGTGCCACGGCTGGCGGGAAAAGCGTTCCAGAACTTCATACGCGCATTCGGCCCCTGCACAGCGATCATGGCCAGATCACGGCGTGGCGTCAAACTGATGTCATAACCTGCCGCCTGAAGCCGCATCCAGGCCAGGTCTTTGTCGGCGGTACCGGCATTGACCACGATGCGGTAGTGTCCCGGCGTGAAGAAATACACGATCAAGTCGTCGATGACCCCGCCGTCTTCCTGAAGCAAACAGGAATACAGCGCCTTGCCGGGCAGGGTGAGCCTAGCAACGTCGTTGGCGAGCAAGTGCCGCAGCCATTTCTGCGCATCGGCACCGGCGAGGTCGATGGCCAGCATGTGGGAGACATCAAACATGCCGGCGTCGCGACGCACCGCGTGGTGTTCCTCAAGTTGGGAGCCGTAGTGGATCGGCATGTCCCAGCCGGCGAAGTCGACGATTTTGGCGCCGGCGCTGAGGTGACTATCAAAAAGAGGTGTATGTTTTCCCATGGGTCAATGACTTGTCCGTTCTTTCTCGCGTTGTTTCGCGCAAATAAAAAAGGGCGAAGGCTCCATAGCCTTCGCCCCATCTGTCCCTTGTACCTGAGAGATTAACTCCTTCGGTGGGTAGACTGTGCCTACCGCTCTCCAGATTTTTACTGCGTCGCCGGCCCTTTTGCCTGAGCGGTTCCTGAGCTGTTGCGCCTTCGGCGGTGAAGAATCTTCACACTCTCCCTGCGACTGGCAGGATTATGCTTGCTTGCCGTTGCCATGGCAAGAGCGGCGCGACAGAGTGGCAGGGCGGGGCATGGCATGGCATGGCCAGAAACACCGGATGTTAGAATGGAAAAATGAAGCAGAGCTTCTCGGAATTTATCGAACTGCGCGGCATGCGCATCCACGCCCGAATTTGGGGCCCGATAAATGCTCCACAATTATTTCTTTTGCATGGCTGGATGGATGTCTCGGCCACTTTCCAGTTTTTGGTCGATGCCTTGACCCGCGACTGGCGGGTGATTGCGCCTGACTGGCGCGGCTTCGGTCTGTCGCAGTGGAACAATCATAGCTATTGGTTTCCCGATTATGTCGCCGACCTGGATGCACTGCTTGCGCATTATTCGCCGGATACGCCGGCGCGCTTGGTCGGCCACAGCATGGGCGGCAATGCCGCCTGCCTGTATGCCGGCATCCGGCCCGAGCGTGTCGCCAGCCTGGTTTCTCTGGAAGGATTCGGCCTGTATTTTATCGATTCGGCCGAAGCCCCCGATCGTTATGCAAAATGGCTCGACCAGTTGCGCGCCGGACCCGCTTTTACCCGCTACGCCAACCGTGCCGAGTTTGCGGCGCGCCTGCGGCGCGGCAATACGCGCCTGACCGCCGACCAGGCCACTTTCCTGGCCGAGCATCTGGGTCGGGAAACTAGCGACAAGCAGGTTGTAGTGGCGGGCGATCCCTTCCACAAACTGCCGAACCCGGTACGCTACCGCCTTGATGAGGCCAAGGCCTGCTGGCGAAGAGTAGTTGCTCCGGTGTTGTGGGTGGCGGCGAGGGATTCTTTCATCATGAAAAGTTATGCTGGCAAGGACGGTGAGGCAGACTTCAAGGATCGAAATTCCTGCTTTCGTGACATCCGTGTCGAAGTGCTGGAGGATGCCGGCCATAACCTGCATCATGACCAGCCCGTGCAGGTGGCGCGTCTGATCGAGGAGTTCTGTTCATGAGCACGAACACAGATACAGCCGCAGTCGCCAATGCCGATCTCCACTGCCATTCCACTTACTCTGATGGATTACTGAGGCCGCAAGAGATCGTCCGTCGTGCTTATGCCAACGGCGTCGATCTGCTGGCGCTGACCGACCACGACGAGGTTGGCGGCCTTGGCGAAGCGCGTTTGGCTGCCCAGGAGCTTGGCCTGAAGTTTATCGATGGCGTTGAAATTTCGGTTTCCTGGGACGATGACACCACAGTGCATATCGTTGCGCTGGACATCGATCCGGATCACCCGGCATTGCTCGCCGGCCTGGCGCAGGTGCGCAGAGGGCGCGGCGAGCGGGCGAGCCGGATGGCGGCCGAACTCGACAATGTCGGCATCCATGGCGCCCATCAAGGTGCGTTGCGCTATGTCGGCAATCCGGCCTTGGTGGGCCGTTCGCATTTTGCCCGCTACATCGTCGAGACGGGGCACGCCAAGGATTTTAGATCGGTTTTCGATCACTGGCTGGCCAAGGGTAAACCCGGTTATGTTGCCCACTCATGGGCGACGTTGGCTCAGGCGCTGGGATGGATAGGTGCCGCTGGTGGTATTGCGGTTATGGCGCATCCAGGCCGCTACCGGCTCAGCAACAAGACGTTGCGTCGCCTGCTGGCCGAGTTTCGCGAACTCGGCGGCAAGGGAATCGAGGTGCTGTCCGGCTCTCACAGCGATGTGGATACCCGTGAGTTCGCCCGATATGCACGGGAGTTCGGCTTTCTGGCCTCGCGCGCCTCGGATTTTCACGGACCTGGCGAGAGCCGGATCGACTTGGGCATGCTTCCGCGCTTGCCCGATAACCTGACGCCGGTATGGGGAGATTTTCGCTAAGTTCATGGCCCAGTTATTCACTCTGCATCCCCTCCATCCGCAGCCTCGCCTGCTCAAGCAGGCGGCGGAGCTCATCCGTGCCGGCGGGCTGGCGGCACTGCCGAGCGATTCTGCTTACGCCCTGGTGGGCCATCTCGGCGATGTCAGCTTGCTTGAACGAATCCGCAGCATTCGTGGCGTGGATGAGCGCCACCATTTCACCTTGATGTGTCGCGATCTTTCCCAGATCGCCACCTACGCCCGGGTCGACAATGCCCAGTTCCGCCTGCTCAAGGCAACTACACCAGGCAGTTACACCTTCATTCTCGAAGGTACCCGCGAGCTGCCAAGACGCTTGCTGCATCCCAAGCGCAAGACCATCGGTCTGCGTGTGCCGGATCATGCTCTGGTGCAGGCGCTGCTGGCCGAGCTTGATGAACCGCTGCTGACCTCGACGCTGATTCTGCCTGGCGACGATGCGCCACTTGCTGACGCCCAGCAGATTCGCGACCGCCTGGAGAAACGGCTCGACCTGATCATCGACGCCGGTCCCTGCGGCAGGGAGATGACGACGGTAATCAACCTCAGTAGCGGCACCCCCGAACTGGTGCGCGTCGGGCGCGGCCCGCTGGCGCCGTTCGGCTTTGATGAGTAGATCGCTCGGGTGGCGGCAGCCGTCTTTGGTAGAATTGCCGCTTCGCCATTCCCTATCCCCTATGGAAAACCTGATTCAGACGCTGGCGATCTATGCGTTACCAGTGATCTTTGCCATCACCTTGCACGAGGCGGCTCACGGCTATGTGGCTCGCCATTTCGGCGATCCGACGGCTTGGCAACTCGGCCGGGTCAGCCTGAATCCATTGCGGCATGTCGATCTGATGGGCACTATCGTCGTGCCTATCCTGATCCTCGTCAGCACCAAATTGATGGGTGGCGCCGGCATCCTGTTCGGCTGGGCCAAGCCGGTACCGGTGGATTTCAGTCGCCTCAACAATCCGAAAAAGGATATGTTATGGGTGGCGGTCGCCGGACCGGGCGCGAATCTCGTCATGGCGCTGGGTTGGGCAAGCCTGCTCAAGTTGGCCGACGTCCTGCCCGAAAATGGCTACACTTTGCCGCTGGCCAAAATGAGCTTGGCGGGCATCGAGATCAATTCGGTGCTGATGTTGCTGAACCTGCTGCCCATTCCGCCGCTGGATGGCGGACGCATTGCGGTAAGTTTGCTGCCACACCGCCTGGCGTGGAGATTCTCTCAACTCGAACGTTATGGTTTCTTTATCCTGCTGGCGCTGCTGTTTACCGGCGTGCTCGATGTGATCCTGTGGCCGCTGGTGATGGGCTTCCGCTATTTGCTTTCGTTATTGTTCCAATTCTGATCCCATGTACGCTGAAAAAGTCCTTTCCGGAATGCGCCCCACAGGGCGTCTGCACCTTGGCCATCATCATGGCGTACTGAAAAATTGGATCAAGCTCCAGCATGAATATCCCTGTCTGTTTTTTGTGGCCGATTGGCATGCGCTGACAACCGATTACGACGAACCCGGCGGCATAGTCGATAGCGCCTGGGATATGATTGTCGACTGGCTGGCTGCCGGTGTCGATCCCACGCAAGCGACGCTGTTCATCCAGTCGCGCGTTCCGGAGCATGCCGAGTTGCATTTGCTGCTGTCGATGATGACCCCGCTGGGATGGCTGGAGCGCGTGCCGACCTACAAGGATCAGCAAGAAAAACTGACGCACAAGGATCTTACGACCTATGGATTTCTTGGCTATCCGCTGCTACAGGCTGCCGATATCCTGATTTATCGCGCTGATAAAGTGCCCGTGGGCGAAGACCAGGTGCCGCATATTGAATTCACTCGTGAGATCGCCCGGCGTTTCAATCATATTTACGGGCGCGAGCCGGGTTTCGAGGACAAGGCCAAGGCGGCGGTGAAAAAGCTTGGCAGTAAACGCGCCAAGCTCTATCAGGAATTGCGCACCCGTTTCCAGGAGAAGGGCGAGGAGGACGCGCTGGAACAGGCGCATGCCCTGCTCGATGAGGCGCAAAGCCTTTCCCATGGCGATCGCGAGCGTTTGTTTGGCTTCCTTGAGGGGGGCGGCAAGATGATCCTGGTTGAACCGGCAGTCTTGCTGACCGAAGCCGCGCGCATGCCCGGCCTGGATGGCCAGAAAATGTCTAAGTCATACGGCAACACCATTACCTTGCGTGAAGATGCGGACAGCGTGCGCAAAAAAATCCGCACCATGCAGACCGATCCGCAACGCGTGCGGCGAACCGATGTCGGCGATCCGACAAAATGTCCGGTATGGCAGTTCCACGTCATTTATTCGAGCGACACGGTCAAACAGTGGGTGCAGACCGGCTGCAGGAGCGCCGGGATTGGCTGTATCGAATGCAAGCAACCGGTGATCGAGGCCGTATTGAAGGAGCAGGAACCGATGCACGAGCGGGCTCAGGTGTATCTTGACGATCCGCAACTGGTGCGCAACATCATCGCCGACGGCTGCGAGAAGGCGCGCAAGCTGGCGCAGGAAACCATGCGTGACGTGCGCGAGGCGATGGGACTGGATTACTCATGAACGCTGAGTTGATTGACCGCGATGATCTGCCACAACCCACAACCGCCCCAGTTGGCGTGGACATGACACCGCCCGATTTGCCGCACTTCCCCAAGGTTTATGGCGAACCGATGTTCGAAATGCCGCGGGATCTGTATATCCCGCCGGATGCTCTAGAGGTCATCCTGGAGTCCTTCGAGGGGCCGCTCGACCTGCTGCTTTACTTGATTCGCAAAGCCAACATCAGCGTCCTCGACATTCCGATGGCGGCGCTGACACATCAATATCTGGCGTATGTGGAAGCGATGCACAAGCGCAATCTGGAACTTGCCGCGGAATATCTGTTGATGGCGGCGATGCTGATCGAGATCAAGTCGCGCATGCTGTTGCCGCGACCGCCCAAGGTCGATACGGGCGAGCCGGAAGACCCCCGCGCGGAGTTGGTGCGACGTCTGCTCGAATATGAGCAGATGAAGGCCGCCGCCGCCAAACTTGATGCTTTGCCGCAGGCCGAACGCGACTATGAATGGGTCACCGTGTGGATCGCCGACAAGCTTGCCGAGCGGCAGCCCGCGGTCAGCCTGCAGGATCTGCAGACCGCTTGGCTGGGGCTGATGAAGCAAGCCCAAATCATGCAGCACCACAAGATCAAGCGCGAGGAACTTTCGGTGCGTGAGCACATGAGCCAGATTCTGCGACGTTTGCAAGGCGGCGCTTTTGTTTCCTTCGATCGCTTGTTCGCGATCGAGACCGGTGTTTCCAGTTTGGTGGTCAGCTTTCTCGCCATGCTTGAACTGGTGCGCGAGAGCCTGATCGAGATTACCCAGAGCGAGGCGCTCGCTCCTATTTATGCGAGATTGGCCGATGCAAACACTTTACACGCCTGAAGACTACAAGCGCGTCCTTGAAGTGGCACTGCTTGCCGCTGCCGAGCCACTCCCGCTGGCCGAGTTGAAGCGCCTGTTCGACGACGATTTTGACGATGATACCTTGCGCACGCTGCTCGCCGACTTGCGCGGCGACTGGTTGCAGCGTGGCATCGAGCTGGCGCAGTTGGCCAGTGGCTGGCGCTTCCAGACCCGTCCCGAGTTTCAACCTTACCTCGATCGTTTGAAGAACGAGAAGGCGCCGAAATATTCTCGCGCCGTGATGGAAACGCTGGCTATCATCGCTTATCGCCAACCGGTGACGCGCGGCGATATCGAAGAGATTCGCGGGGTGGCGGTTTCCCCGAACATTCTTAAGACGCTGGAGACCCGCGATTGGATCGACGCCGTCGGCCACCGTGATGCGCCGGGTCGCCCGGTGCTCTACGCTACCACCAAGAAATTCCTCGACGACCTTGGCCTGCGCAGTTTGGCTGAGTTGCCCCCGTTGACCGACGTCGAGCGAGTTTTGGAGACTGTCGATGCCGCTCCCCCGCAAAGCCAGGGTTAAACGCCCCATCCAGCGTAACACGCCGTTTCGCCCGCCTTCGGGAACGGCCAAGTCCCGGCGTGAGCCTGATGATCAGTTCGAAGCTGATCATGCCGATGCGGGCAAGCCTCCACGGCGAACTACACCATCCCAACCTGGGGGCGTTGTTGGCTCCCCACGCACTGACGAGGTGGCGCGCGTTACTCGCCGCCCCAGAACGACAGGTACGCGTGCCTCAGCGGAGATCGCCGAGTCGATCAAACTCCAGAAGGCGCTTGCCGATGCGGGCTATGGCTCGCGTCGCGAATTGGAGAAATGGATTGCCGACGGTCGGGTCAGCGTCAATGCCCAACCGGCGCATGTTGGCCAGCGCATCGGCGCGACGGACAAAGTTCGCGTCAACGGCAAGCTGGCTCATCTGAGATTTGCCGCCGAGCGCCGGCAGCGCGTGCTGCTTTACCATAAGCCGGAAGGCGAAATCGTCTCGCGTGACGATCCGCAAGGCCGTCCCAGCGTCTTCGACAAGTTGCCGAAGATGCGCGGAGGCCGATGGATTGCCGTCGGTCGGCTGGATTTCAATTCCTGTGGCTTGTTGTTGTTTACCAACGACGGTGCCTTGGCGGAGCGGTTGATGCATCCACGCAGCGAGATCGAACGCGAATACGCGGTGCGGGTGGTCGGTGAACTGACTATTGAGAACAAGCGGCAACTGACCGAAGGGGTCGAGTTGGAAGATGGCTTGGCGCACTTTGGACGTTTGATCGATGGCGGTGGCGAGGGAACCAACCGCTGGTACCGCCTGACTATCTCCGAAGGGCGCAACCGCGAAGTGAGGCGGATGTTCGAGGCAGTCGGCGTGACGGTCAGCCGCCTGATGCGGGTGCGCTATGGGCCGGTAATGATGTCGCCGCGGTTGAAGCGGGGGATGGTCTTGGAATTGGAACCAGCCGAGGTTGCCGCTTTGGTAAAGCAGACACCGGCCGCGAAATCCTCTTTGACAATGGCCAAACTCCCTGAAGAAACTGAGGAATGAGTTGCTTAGCAGATCGTCATCTTATATAATCAGCGCGTTTTGCAGCGTGCCGTTCGTTCCGGTAAAACCAATGCGGCGTGTCTGACATTTTCCGGTTCTCCTGCGCAGACCGCGCGGTGAGGGAGTACATGAGGATGGGCGTTTCGCCCATTTTTTTTTGCAGCAGCGATGAAGCAGCGTGCGGTGTGCGGTATGCAATTGGCTGAATTAATTGAACAGACGGTAGGCGGATTGGGTTACGAACTCGTGGATTTCGAGACCAGTCCGCGTGCCCGCCTGCTGCGCGTGTTTATCGATGCGCCCGAGGGCGTGAGTATCGATGACTGCGCGGCAGTCAGCAATCATTTGTCACGTCTGTTCGTGGTTGAAAATGTGGATTATGACCGTCTCGAAGTTTCTTCTCCGGGGCTTGACCGGCCGCTCAGGAAGGCGGCGGATTTTGTGCGATACGCCGGACAGGAAGCTCAGTTGCGGATGCGCCTGCCGGTCAATGGCCAGCGCAATTTCAGCGGCGTAATAGCCGGTTTGAAAGAAGGCGTGGTGTTATTGCAGGGTACCGAAGTGGCTTATGAACTAGCCTTGGATCAGATCGAGAAAGCTCGACTGGTGCCGAAGTTTTAAGGGAATCGGAAAGAGAATGCGGGAGATAGCAAGATGAGTCGCGAATTGTTGCTACTGGTGGATGCCTTGTCACGTGAAAAGAACGTCCAAAAGGATATCGTATTCACTGCCCTCGAACTGGCACTTGCTTCCGCCACCAAGAAAAAAACCAACGAAGAAGCCGATGTCCGCGTAGAAGTCGATCGCGAGAGCGGGGAATTTGAGGCATTTCGCCGTTGGCTGGTGGTTGAAGATGAGTTGGTCGAGAATCCCGAGCAACAGATCGGTTTGACCGAGGCGCGCAAGCAGATCGAAGATATTTCACTGGATGACTACATCGAGGAAACGCTGGAGCCGGTCGACTTCGGCCGCATCGGTGCCCAGGCTGCGAAGCAGGTGATCTTGCAAAAGATTCGCGATGCCGAGCGCGAGCAGATTCTGAACGACTTCCTTGAGCGCAAGGAACATCTCGTCACCGGTACCGTTAAGCGCATGGAACGAGGCAATGCCATCATCGAAGCAGGCCGTATCGAGGCGGCTCTGCCGCGCGAGCAGATGATCCCAAGGGAAAACCTGCGTCCCGGCGACCGAGTTCGGGCATGGCTGATGAAGATCGATCGCACTGCCCGCGGTCCGCAACTGATCCTCTCGCGGACCGCGCCACAATTCATCATGAAGTTGTTCGAACTGGAAGTCCCGGAGATTGAGGATGGTTTGCTCGAGATCAAATCCGCGGCCCGTGACCCAGGCGTACGCGCCAAAATTGCCGTCAAATCCAACGATCCGCGGGTCGACCCGATCGGCACCTGTGTCGGCATGCGCGGATCACGCGTGACTGCGGTAACCAACGAACTGGCGGGGGAACGTGTAGATATCATCCTCTGGTCGGCAGATCCGGCGCAATTCGTGATTGGTGCGCTGGCCCCGGCCGAGGTGTCGAGCATCATGGTTGATGAGGAAAAGCATGCCATGGACGTGGTGGTTAGCGAGGACAATCTGGCCATTGCGATCGGTCGTGGCGGCCAGAACGTACGACTGGCTTCGGAATTGACCGGTTGGACCATCAACCTGATGACGGTGGAAGAGTCGCAACAGAAATCAGAGCAAGAACACGATGTGATTCGCCAGTTGTTTGTGGGAAAACTTGACGTCGACCAGGAAGTCGCCGACATCCTGATTGAGGAAGGATTTTCCACCCTCGAGGAGGTTGCTTACGTCCCCCTCACTGAAATGCTGGAGATCGACGCTTTCGATGAGGCCACCGTGAATGAACTGCGGGATCGCGCACGCAATGTGTTGCTGACCGAAGCGATCGTGGACGAAGAGCAACTTGAGAACGTGGCTGATGACCTGCTCGAACTCGAAGGGATGGACAAGCCGCTTGCCGCCAAGCTGTCGCGGGGCAATGTCCGTACTCGCGACGATCTGGCCGACTTGGCTACGGATGAACTGATGGAACTTACCGGCGTTGAGGAAGAGCGGGCCAAAGCCCTGATCACCTCGGCGCGCGCGCATTGGTTCGCAGCAGAATAAGCGCAGGGGATCAGCCATGGCACAGATGAACGTCTCACAATTCGCCAGCGAGCTGAAAATGCCCGCCAGCGCGCTGCTTGAACAGTTGCACAAGGCTGGCGTCAGCAAGCTGGCGGCCAACGATACCTTGACGGAACAGGACAAGGCCAAGCTGCTCGAATACCTGCGCAAATCTCACGGCGAAATTGAGCCAAAGGCCAAGATAACGCTGACGCGCAAGAAAACTTCGGAGATCAAGGCGGCCGATTCCAGTGGCAAGGCTCGCACCATCCAAGTCGAGGTGCGCAAAAAACGTGTACTGGTTCGGCGCGATGCGCCCGAGGCTGTGGTCGATACTCCGCTGGTGCAGTCGGTAATAGAGCCGTTGGTTGAACCAGCGACCGAACCAGCTGCCGAACAAGTAGCAGAACCGGTTACAGCGCCGGAGCCGGTTGCAGTAGCAGAACCGGTTGCAGTACCAGAACCGGTTGCAGCGCCGGAGCCGGTTACTGTGCCAGTACCTACGGTGGTTGAGGAGATGCCCTCCACGGCGGCAAAATCCAAGCGTGTTCCCGCTACGCCTCCCGCGCAAGAACCGACTCGCACTGTTCGTCATGTCATTGGCGCCGAGCAGGCTGCATTGCGACAAAGGGAAGCGCAAAGACAGTCTGAACTGATTGCTCGGCAGGCAGCGGAATTCAAGCAAAAACAAGAGCGCGAGCGCGCTGGAGCCGAACAACGGCTGATTGGGCAACAAGCGGCCAGCGCCACTGCCAAGCAACCCGCCGAGGTCCCTGTAGCGAAGACCGCTGCCGCAACTGAGGGTGTTTCCGGCACACTGCACAAGCCGGTGGCCAAGCCAGAGGACAAGAAGGCCGTCAAGAAGCCGGCGAGTAGCACCTGGAAGGAGGATGCTGCCAAGAAACGCGGCATCAAGACTCGTGGCGATACGGGACCGAGTGGCTGGCGTGGTGGCCCGGGCGGTTCGAGAACTCGCCATGGCCGTCAAGCTGGTCACGCGGATGAGGCATCTGTGATGCAGCCTGTCGAACAAGTGGTTCGTGACGTGCATGTGCCTGAAACGATTTCGGTCGCCGATCTGGCTCACAAAATGTCGGTCAAGGCTACCGAAGTCATTAAAACCCTGATGAAGATGGGCTCGATGGTCACGATTAATCAAGTGCTTGATCAGGAAACGGCAATGATTATTGTCGAGGAGATGGGACATAATCCATTTGCCGCCAAACTCGACGATCCCGATGCCTTCCTCGAAGAGGAACAGGGCAAGTCTCATGAATTGGTGGCGCGTGCACCGGTAGTCACCGTTATGGGGCACGTCGACCACGGCAAGACATCGCTTCTCGATTACATCCGCCAGGCGCGCGTTGCCCATGGCGAGGCGGGCGGAATCACCCAGCATATTGGCGCCTATCATGTTGAGACGCCGCGCGGCATGATTACCTTTCTCGATACCCCTGGTCATGAAGCGTTCACCGCGATGCGTGCGCGTGGCGCCAAGGCTACCGATATCGTCATTCTGGTCGTCGCCGCCGATGACGGCGTGATGCCACAGACCAAGGAGGCAATCGCCCATGCCAAGGCTGCCGGAGTACCCATGGTCGTGGCGGTGAATAAGATCGATAAGCCGGACGCTAACCCGGAGCGCGTCAGGCAAGAACTTGTTGCCGAGAGCGTGATTCCGGAAGAGTTCGGCGGCGACACGCCGTTTGTCCATGTTTCGGCCAAGACCGGCGCCGGCATTGACGAGCTGCTGGAACGCGTGCTGTTGCAAGCCGAGATACTGGAACTCAAGGCGGCGAAGGATGCACCGGCCAAGGGCTTGGTGATTGAGGCGCGTATTGACAAAGGCAAAGGGCCGGTGGCAACGATACTGGTGCAATCGGGTACGCTGCGGCGCGGCGATGCGCTGCTGGTGGGTGCCGTGTTTGGACGCGTGAGAGCCATGCTTGATGAGAACGGCAAGGCGGTGGATGAAGCCGGTCCGTCGATTCCAGTCGAGATTCAAGGCTTGACAGATGTCCCCAGCGCCGGCGTCGAAGCCATTGTTCTCAGCGACGAACGCAGGGCGCGCGAGATTGCCCTGTTTCGTCAGGGCAAGTTCCGCGATGTCAAACTGGCCAAGCAACAGGCGGGCAAGCTGGAAAACATGTTTGAGAACATGGGCCAGAGCGAAGCCAGCGTGTTGGCGTTGATTGTCAAGGCTGACGTGCAGGGCTCGCAGGAAGCACTGGTGCATGCGCTGAACAAGCTGTCGACCAACGAAGTCAAAGTGAATGTGATTCACTCCGCGGTCGGCGGAATCAGCGAATCCGACGTGAACTTGGCAGCGGCGTCGAAGGGCGTCATCCTCGGCTTCAATGCGCGTGCGGATGCGCAGACGCGCAAACTGGCCGAGAGCCTCGGCGTCGAAATCCGTTATTACAACATCATCTACGATGCGGTAGATGAAATCAAGGCGGCGATGTCGGGCATGCTGCCGCCGGAAAAACGTGAGCAAGTGATCGGCATGGTGGAAGTGCGGCAAGTTTTCCGCATCTCCAAGATCGGCACGGTGGTCGGTTGCATGGTTATTGACGGTGTGGTCAAGCGCGGTGCGCGGGTACGCGTGATGCGTAACAATCAGCTGATACATACCGGCGAACTGGACTCGCTGAAGCGATTCAAGGATGACGTCAAGGAAGTCAAGAACGGCTTCGAGTGTGGATTGTCGCTGAAGAATTTCAACGATCTCAACGAAGGTGACCAACTCGAAGTGTTCGAGATTCAGGAAATCGCGCGGACGCTGTGAAAAACTACTCCCGTGCCAGTCGGGTCGCTGAGCAGATTCGGCGTGAGTTGGCCGAACTGATCCAGTTGGAACTCAAGGATCCGCGTGTCAGCTTGGTCACTTTGACGGATGTCGAGATATCGCCCGATTACACTCATGCCAAGATATTTTATACCTCGCTGGCGGAACCTGAGCACTTGGCGGATATCGCCGAGGGTCTAGTGCGCGCGAGTGGTTTCCTGCGCCGGGAACTGGGCAAGCGGATCAGTATCCATCACCTGCCGGAATTGCATTTCGTCTACGATACTTCGGTGGAACGGGGTACGCATCTTTCCCAATTGATCGATCAGGCTGTCCACTCCTCTGACAGTTCCGAGTCTAAGGAATAGCCCGACGTGAATGCTCCGCGTCGACCGCCAAGGCGGATCGTAGATGGCATGCTCCTGTTGGATAAACCGCTCGGCCTGACTTCCAACACCGCGCTGCAAAAGGCGCGCCGTCTTTACAACGCCGCCAAAGCCGGTCATACGGGTACGCTCGATCCGCTTGCCACTGGTCTGCTGCCGCTGTGTTTCGGCGAAGCGACGAAATTTGCCGGCGAATTGCTCGATGCCGACAAGGCCTACGCGGCGACAATTCGTCTCGGCGTAACCACCGATACCGCCGATGCTGAAGGGCAGGTGCTCGTTACTCGCCCAGTACAAGTCACGCAACAACAACTCGACGCGGTCCTGCCTAGGTTTAACGGCGAAATCATGCAGGTGCCACCCATGCATTCGGCGCTCAAGCGCGATGGCAAGCCACTCTACGAATATGCGCGGCAGGGCATTGAATTGGAGCGGGCGCCACGTTGCGTGACCATTCATGCCATCCACTTGCACGACTTTTCCGGCGACCTGGTGTCGCTCAGTGTCGATTGTAGCAAGGGCACTTATATCCGTACCTTGGCTGAAGATATCGGCGTGGCGCTCGGTTGTGGCGCGCATCTTGCCGCACTGCGTCGAACCCGTATCGGCCGATTGACGTTAGAAAAGGCAGTCATTTTGACTGAACTGGAAGCTTTGGCTGCAGAACGGCGCACGGACTTGCTGTTACCGACAGATGCGCTACTTGATTCCTTGCCCCGAGCCGACCTGACTGCCAACGATGTCGTGCGTCTTGGTCACGGCCAAGCGATTCGCTGGAATGGCATGGTTGGGCGCTGGCGTGCCTATGGCGGCGGCGCATTCTTGGGTCTTTGTGAACTTGGCTCCGACGGATGGCTCTACCCGCGCCGCCTGATCGCTAGCGCAAGTGAAAATACTGCTGCAAATGCTTGAGTTGACGGTCAATCTCCGGCTATAATCGCGCGTTTTCCAAGAAACCCAAAGAGAAACCAGATGGCAATTTCCACAGTTGAAAAAGCAAAGATTGTCGGCGACTACCAGCGCGCTCAAGGCGACACCGGTTCGCCGGAAGTTCAGATTGCGCTGCTCACGGCGCGTATCAACGGTCTGACAGGTCATTTCAAGGCCAACGTCAAGGATCACCACTCGCGCCGCGGCCTGCTGATGATGGTTAACCAACGCCGTAAACTGCTCGATTACTTCAAGCGTAAGAACGCCGATGGCTACCGAGCGCTAATCGGGCGTCTCGGCCTGCGCAAATAAGCCGAGAACTTGCATAACATTCGGAGTGTGTGCTGGTGAGGTGTGTGGTGTGCTTGACACTCCCCTCTTCACGACAGGCTTAACTGACACGCCGGCGCTGACCAGAGGATGGCTGTGCCGGCTTTGTTTTTTGGGTGTACTGGCTGAGATTGATTGATCATTGCCCGTCGCCCCATATAGATATGATGAAAGGATAGACCCTTGCTCAACCTTACGCCTACCAAGAAAAGTTTTGCCTATGGTGCCCATACCGTCACCCTGGAAACCGGAGAAATAGCTCGCCAAGCGGGTGGCGCCGTATTGGTTTCGATGGATGACACGGTGGTTTTGGCAACTGTGGTTGCCAAAACGGTTCCCAAACTTGGCCAGGATTTCTTTCCTCTGACCGTCGATTACATTGAAAAAATCTATGCTGCCGGTCGCATTCCCGGCGGGTTTTTCAAGCGCGAGGGTCGCCCATCCGAAAAAGAAACGTTAACCTCAAGGTTAATCGACCGCCCGATTCGCCCATTGTTTCCTGAAGGCTTCATTAATGAAGTGCAGGTTATTGTTACCGTGATGTCGAGCAACCCGGAAGTCGATCCCGATATTCCGGCGGTGATCGGTGCTTCGGCAGCATTGGCGGTTTCCGGTTTGCCCTTCAATGGCCCGATCGGCGCAGCGCGCGTCGGCTACATTGGTGGTCAGTATGTGTTGTGTCCGACGCTATCGCAAGTCAAGGAAAGCCAACTTAACTTGGTTGTCGCCGGTACTGCCTCGGCGGTTTTGATGGTTGAATCCGAAGCCCAGCAATTGTCCGAGGAAGTGATGCTCGGCGCTGTGGTGTTTGGGCACGATCAGATGCAGGCTGCCATCAATGCCATCAATGAACTGGTTGAAGTTGCCGGCAAGCCCGAGTGGGACTGGAAGGCGGAGCCTAAGGACGAAGCATTGATCGCCAAGGTGGCTCAAATTGCCGAAGCCGAATTGCGCGAGGCCTACCGCATTACCCGGAAACAGGCGCGCACGCTGAAGACCCGGGAAATCACCGACAAGGTTGTTGCTGCATTGACGGTGGGTGACAACGCTCCGGATGAGAATACCATCAAAAATCATGTATTCGATCTTGAAGCGAAAATCGTGCGCAATCAGATTCTCAACGGCGAACCGCGCATCGACGGTCGTGATACCCGCACCGTTCGTCCGATCGCCATCCGCAACAGCGTGCTGCCGCGAACCCACGGCTCGGTGTTGTTCACCCGTGGCGAAACCCAGGCGCTGGTGGTGGCTACGCTCGGCACCGGTCGGGACGAACAGATCATGGATATGTTGCAGGGTGAATATCGTGAGCGCTTCATGTTGCATTACAACATGCCTCCTTTCGCTACCGGCGAGACCGGACGCGTGGGCACGCCCAAGCGCCGCGAGATCGGTCACGGCCGTCTTGCCAAACGCGCACTGCTGGCCGTTTTGCCGGCTCCAGAAGACTTCGGCTACAGCATGCGTGTGGTCTCCGAAATTACCGAGTCGAACGGTTCCAGTTCGATGGCCTCGGTTTGCGGCGGCTCGCTTGCGCTGATGGATGCCGGTGTGCCACTCAAGGCGCATGTGGCCGGTATTGCCATGGGCCTGATCAAGGAAGGCAACCGCTTCGCCGTCCTGACCGACATCCTGGGTGACGAGGATCATCTTGGCGACATGGACTTCAAGGTGGCCGGCACCGACAACGGTGTTACCGCGCTGCAAATGGACATCAAGATTCAGGGGATCACCAAGGAAATCATGCAGGTGGCGCTGGCTCAGGCCAAGGAAGCCCGCCTTCACATCCTCGGCCTGATGAAGGCCTCAATGTCAGGCCATCGCGAAGAAGTTTCCACCTTCGCGCCGCGCATGATCACCATGAAGATCAATCCGGAAAAAATCCGCGATGTGATTGGCAAGGGCGGCGCGGTAATTCGTGCGCTGACTGAAGAAACCGGCGCCGTCATTGATATAGAAGACGACGGAACCATCACGATTGCCTCGGTTAGCGCCGATGCTGCCCAAGCGGCAAAGAAACGCATCGAGGACATCACAGCGGAGGTCGAAGTTGGCCGTATTTACGAAGGCACGGTGTTACGTCTGCTGGACTTTGGCGCCATCGTCAGCTTGTTGCCGGGCAAGGATGGCCTGCTGCACATTTCGCAAATCGCCAATGAGCGCGTCAATGCGGTCACCGACTACCTCAAGGAGGGCCAGGTGGTTAAGGTCAAGGTCATCGAGACCGATGACAAAGGACGCGTGCGCTTGTCGATGAAGGCTGCCGCGCCCGCAGCACCTCAACCGCCGACAGAATAAAAGTTCTAGCTGCCATCAAAAAAGGACGCCTAGTTTGACTGTGTCATTTAAGTTACCTCACGTTCCCGCAACAAGGACATTGCCTGAGTTTTTCTGCGATGGCTGCGGCGATCAGAACGCGAAGCGTTGGAATCGAATCGGGCACGTGGCGTTGG
>JAQTOA010000014.1 GCA_028713555.1 Sterolibacterium sp.
TGGTGTCAATGTGCTTGTAGCGTGCCATGCCAGACTCCGAAAACTCAACATCCGTTGGAGCCTTGTTATTCCATTTGGTTCACAGCAGAATGCGGGTATGAAAAGAGTTTTTCTACAGCCTCGTTAGCGCCAATATTAGCGCCGATCATCTGTTGCAGAGCGACTTTGCCGAACGCCTGCGGCTAACCCTGGAGCGTCACCCTGACGCAATGCCGAGAAATCTGGAATTGGAGATTCTTGAGACGGTTGCCCTGGCGGACATGGAAAAGGCGGTGCAGGTTCTCACCCATTGCCGGCAATTCGGCGTGCGTTTTGCGCTTGACGACTTCGGCACCGGTTACTCCTCGCTCACCTATTTCCGCAGCTTGCCGGTAGATATCCTGAAGGTCGACCAGAGCTTCGTGCGCGAAATGCTCGACGATCCGGATGACCTCGGCATTGTCGAGAGCGTGGTGAAGCTGGCGCATGCCTTTAACCGGCAGGTGATCGCCGAAGGTGTCGAGACGCTGGAACACGGCGCGATGCTGATCCATCTCGGCTGCCCGCTGGTGCAGGGTTATGGCATTGCCCGGCCGATGCCAGCGGAAAAGTTGCCGGCCTGGATCGGCCAGTGGCACAAAAATGCCGCCTGGCTGACCCTGGATAAGCGTCTTCCGGCCCGCGAAGACTTGACCCTGCTGGTCGCGGCGCAGAGTCATCGTAACTGGATAGACAAGATCGTTGAGCATCTCGAGCATCCCGAGGCCGAGGTCTCAGCCAGTATGGACAGCCTTCATTGCCGCTTCGGGCGCTGGTATCGTGGCAGCGGCACGGTGCGCTATGGCGAATTTCGAGAGTTCCAGGCCATCGACTCGCAACACGAGCGGGTGCATGTTCTGGCAGCGGAAATGGTCAACATGGCCGAGAGTGGAGATACGGAAATTGCCCGAAGACAGATACCCGAGCTGTACCAAACACGGGACGCACTGTTGAAGCTGATCGATGCGTTGATCGAGAAAGTGGCCAGTTCCTCGACCTAGCCGCGTGGAATCTCTTGCGCCAGGGCCTTGTCCGACTCAAGAATATGATGGGTCAGCCATTCCATCAGGAAATGTAGCAGGGAGACCGAGAGTGTCGCCGTGCCGGCGTTGTACTTACTTTGGAAATCGACAACGTCCTGTACCAGCTTGACATGTTCTGCCTTGTGCAGAGCCGCCGCAGGGTAACGATTCGCGGACATCAACTGCTCTTCCATGGCGAAATGCGTCTTGGTGTAGCTGATGAGTTCATCCAGCACCTTGCCGCAAACATCCTTGCCTTTGCCGGCGCTCATCGCGTCGCCCAGTTCATTGATCAGACCGACCAGCTTTTGGTGATCCCGGTCGATCATGCTGTGGCCCACTTTTAGTTTGTCGTTCCATTCCATCATTGCCATTTTGTTGCCCTCTAGACTTTGAACCGGTCTACTGCCTGTTTGAGCGTACGCGCCTGTTCTTCAAGGTGATCGGCCGCGCCAGAGGATTGCTTGGCCAGGAAGCTGTTTTTTTCGCTCTTCTGGGAAATCTTTTCCACTTCCTGGGCAAGCTGGCTGGCCGCCTGACTTTGTTCGCGCAAGGCGGAGGAAATCCCATCGACCACATTTTGCACCTTGATGGTGCTGTCCTCGATATGGGTCATGGAATCTCCGGACTGCTCCGTCAAGCGCATTCCCTGTTGCACCTGGGTGTTGCTCAAATCCATGCTCTGCACCGAGCTTTGCGTGCTCTGCTGGATGGCGCCAATCATCTTGGCGATCTCTTGAGTCGATACCGAGGTGCGCTCGGCAAGCTTTCTGACTTCATCGGCAACCACCGCAAAACCTCTGCCCTGTTCGCCGGCACGCGCCGCTTCGATGGCGGCGTTCAAGGCCAGCAGGTTGGTCTGCTCGGCGATATCCTTGATGACGCTGACGATGTTCGAGATCTCCGTGGATTTCCCGTCGAGTTCCTGGATCATCTGCGTGGATTGCCCCACCGAAGTGGAAATCTTGCTCATCTCTTCGACAGCGGAGCGCACCCGGCCTGCGCCTTCACTGGACAATTGGCCGGCCTTGGTCGCCATCTCATGGGCACTGTTGGCGTTGTCGGCAACAGTGGCGATGCTGGCGGTGATTTCCTCGATGGCAGCGGCCATGGCGACTGTCGCCTGGGTCTGCTGATCGGAACTGGCGGTGAGTTCCTGCGAGGAGGAAGCCAACTGTTGTGCCGTAGCCATCACCTGTTCGGCGCTCTTCTTGACGTCGGCAACGACAGACTGGATCTTGTCCATGAAAGCGTTGAAGATTTCCGAAGTCTGGCCGATCTCGTCGTGATGCTCGACGCTCAGGCGACGCGTCAGGTCGCCCTCGCCTTCGGCGATTTGCGACAGGTTTCGGGACAGATGCTCCAGGGGTGTCGATACCGAACTCTTGACGAAAACGAAGATGAAGACGATAAAGACCACCAGCATGACGACGACGACGCCGATGATTTTCAAAGTGGCTTCGTGAGCCGCCTGGTTGATGCTGTCCAGAGAAATATTCATGCTCACCGCGCCGAGCACTACGTTCTCGCCGACCTTGTGGCATACCATGCAGTCCTTGCCCAAGTAGTTCTTATAGTTGAGCGTGGGAATTACGGCACGCAGTACCTCGCCCTGCGCCGTACTCTGCACGTTGTAATAGGGCTTGCCGCTCGCCAGCACCTCCTGCTCGACGCTATCAGGCTTGAGGTCCCCGGCCTTGCCCGCACCAAACTCCTTGTTGGTTCCTTCGCCGCGTACCAGATGCAGTTCGGAAATATTCGCCGTCTTCTGGATCTGATCCAGATACACTGCCCGATCGTCCATGTTGCCCGTGATCATCATGCCGGTCATGGCGGCGATGGTCATCTGATTGACGCTGGAGGCAAAGTCGTGAGCCTGCTTGATGCCCATTTCCTGCTGCTGCACTGCAACCAGCCAGACAATTCCGGCCCAGGAAACGATCAGCAGGGCGGCAATGCCCACGACTAGACGTATCCATATTTTTAGACTGCGTAGAGTGTTCATAGCCAATAGTTCCCGGTAGCCATATTTTTTGATCGAGTTTCACGCTCGCAATTATATGATGATACGGAGAATTTTGCTAAATATCCGCGTGCTTGACCACGTGTTACTGTGGGATAAAGCCAAGTCGTTTGCCTCTATCCCCAGCAAGTGGTCGCTCAAATCGGCTAAAATTGCGTTTTCCGAACGATTGTTGGAGTTTCACCATGTCCATGTCTGATCGCGACGGCTTCATTTGGTACGATGGCAAGCTCGTGCCTTGGCGCGAAGCCACTACCCACGTGCTGACGCATTCCCTGCACTATGGTTTGTCGGTATTCGAGGGCGTGCGTGCTTACAATACGGTCAAGGGCACGGCTATTTTTCGCGTCAAGGAACATACCGATCGCCTGTTCAACTCTGCGCACATCTACCGCATGGCGATGCCTTACGACAAGGCGATGCTGATCGAGGCACAGAAGGAAGTGGTGAAAGCCAACCAACTGGAATCTGCCTACATTAGACCGATCGCCTTCTACGGTTCGGAAAAGATGGGGGTCAGCCCGCGTGGCGCCGCGGTGCATGTGGCGGTGGCAGCCTGGCCTTGGGGTGCTTACCTGGGCGAGGAGGGTATGGAGAAGGGGATTCGAGTCAGAACCTCGAGCTACGCGCGCCACCATGTCAATGTCACCATGGCGCGCGCCAAGTTTGCCGCCACCTACGCCAACTCGATCCTCGCCAACATGGAAGCGCTCGACGATGGCTATGACGAAGCGCTGCTGCTCGACGTCGACGGCTTCGTCGCCGAGGGTTCCGGCGAGAATATTTTCATCGTCAAGGATGGCGTGATCTACGAGCCGGAAATTGCCTCGGCCCTGGTCGGCATCACGCGCGGCACAATCATTGCGCTGGCCAAGGATCTTGGGCTGACGGTGATCTCGAAGCGACTGACGCGCGACGATATCTACATCGCCGACGAAGCCTTCTTCACCGGCACCGCCGCGGAAGTCACGCCGATCCGCGAACTCGACCGCCGTCAAATCGGCGCGGGCAAACGCGGCCCGATCACCACCGAACTCCAGAGCCTGTATTTCGACGTGGTGAACGGCAAGTCGCCTGCCCATGCCGACTGGCTTACCCTGGTTAACTGATTTTCCCATAACAAGGAATCAAGGAGTCGCCATGACGCAAAATACCGATACCTCTCGTGAGGTCAGTCTTACCGCCCACGATTTGCCGTTGCATTGCCCGCGTACCGACAGTCCGCTGTGGGCGCGTCATCCACGAGTGTTCCTGGATGTATTGAAGACCGGCGAGGCTGCCTGCCCCTATTGCGGCACCAAGTACCGCTTTAGTGGCGAGAAACCGAAGGGGCATCACTGAGCCAGGTTCTGATTGTCGCCCCTTCCTGGATTGGCGACACCATATTGGCGCAGCCGCTGTTGATGCGGCTGCACGAAAAATTCCCGGATCTCGCCATCGATGTCATGGCACCTGCTTGGAGTGCGCCGCTGCTGGGGCGCATGAG
Organism: Sterolibacterium sp.; assembly: GCA_028713555.1. Classification (GTDB taxonomy): domain Bacteria; phylum Pseudomonadota; class Gammaproteobacteria; order Burkholderiales; family Rhodocyclaceae; genus JACRAR01. The sequence goes on from JAQTOA010000014.1 coordinate 4,550, forward strand.
CGAAGTACGCCGCATCATCGACAATCCCTTAGGGCACGGCGAATTTAATCTGGCCGCGCGCTGGCGTTTAGGCCGGGCGCTACGCGCCGAAGCGTATGACACGGCAATTGTCCTGCCCAACTCCTGGAAATCGGCGCTGCCGCCGTTTTTTGCCGGCATCCCGCGCCGTATCGGCTACACCGGCGAGGCACGCCAGGGCCTTTTGAATTGCCGCCATTCTCTTGATGCCAATGAACTTCCCCAACTCGCCGAGCGCTATGCTCAACTCGCCGAATTACCGGGCGCGCCGCCACACCGGGTGTTGCCTTTACCGCACCTGAGTTCTTCCGCGGAACAGCAACGTGCGGCGCGCAACTCACTTGGTTTGCCCGTCGATGCCCTACCAACAGTGTTTTGCCCCGGTGCGGAATACGGGCCGGCCAAGCGTTGGCCGTCGCGTCATTTCGCGGTGCTGGCGCAGCGCTTGGCGAAAAATGGCCAGCCGGTCTGGCTGGTCGGCTCGCACAAAGATCGGACCCTCGGCGCAGAAATAGCGCAACTGGCGCAAGGCGCCGCACTGAATTTGTGCGGGCGGACATCGCTGGAACAGGCGATCGATCTGATTGCCGGCGCGACTCTGGTGGTCAGCAACGACTCTGGCCTGATGCACGTCGCCGCTGCGCTAAACAGGCCATTGCTGGCGCTGTATGGCTCGTCCAGCCCAACATTTACGCCGCCGCTCTCGCTTCATGCGAAAATTGTCTCGCTGAACGCCGATTGCAGCCCATGTTTCAAGCGTGTCTGCCCACTGGGCCATTTCAAATGCCTGGAAAATTTAACCCCTGAGACGGTGTTAACCAAGATCGACGCCTGAACTTATGGTTGCCAAGAAAACCATTTTTTCTACCCCGCAAGATGCTGAGGCGGCTTTCTATGACGCCATCGAACGCGCCGACCTGGATGCTTTGATGGCGGTCTGGGCCGAGGACGAGGAAATCGTCTGTATCCAGCCCGGCGGACCGCGCATGACCGGTTATGCCAATGTGCGCGAAGTCTGGCGACGGATTTTTGAAACCGGTCAACGCTTCGTTATAAGCATGTCGCAACCGGTTGTCTTGCAGGGCATGCTGGTCACGGTGCATAGCCTGTGCGAGCAGGTCAGCCTGCGCGGAGGCTCGGCCGAGCAAACTGCGCCTCTGGTCGCTACCAATGTCTATGTCCGCGGTGCCCATGGCTGGCGGCTGCTGGTGCATCACGCCTCGCCGGCGCCGCCTGAAGCGGCCAGTGAGAATCCCAAGACGTTGCACTAGGCTTTTGCAGCGCAACGCCGTTGGCCGGGTTTTTCAACGCAAATCGGAAAGTGCGATAATCGAAAACATTGACTACCCTTCCTTGACAGGCAAAGCCATGAACCTACCCGCAGCGGAAATTTTCAAAGCCTATGACATTCGCGGCATCGTCGGCAAGACGCTGACACCCGAGGCCGTTCGCAGCATCGGTCAGGCGTTGGGTTCGGAGGCGGTGGCGCGCGGCCAGGGAACCGTCGCCGTCGGTCGCGATGGGCGGCTGTCCGGGCCGGAACTGGCACAGGCCCTGGCGCAGGGCCTCAATGCCGCAGGCATCGATGTGGTGGATATCGGTTGCGTGCCGACGCCGCTGGCCTACTTTGCCGCCTATCAGTTGGACACCAACAGCGCGATTGCGGTGACCGGCAGCCACAATCCCCCCGATTACAACGGCATCAAGATGGTGCTCGGTGGCGAGACGTTGTACGGGGAGAAAATCCAGGCATTGCGCACCCGCATCGAGCGCGGCGATCTGGTTCATGCCGTCAATCCCGGCAAGATCAGCAAGGTCGATGTGCGTGCTGCCTACCTCAATCGCATCCTCGGCGATGTCAAGCTCGCCCGGCCGATGAAAATCGTTGTCGACTGCGGCAACGGCGTCGCCGGAGAACTCGCGCCGCAGTTGCTGCGTCGCCTGGGCTGCGAAGTCGTGCCGTTGTTCTGCGAGATCGACGGCAACTTCCCGAACCATCACCCCGATCCGTCCAAGCCGGAGAATTTGCAGGATGTGATTCGCGTCCTCAGGGAAACTGATGCCGAACTGGGGCTGGCTTTCGATGGCGATGGCGACCGGCTCGGCGTCGTCACCAAGGACGGCGAAATCATTTACCCCGATCGCCAGTTGATGTTGTTCGCCGCCGATGTGCTGACGCGCAATCCCGGCGCGCAGATCATTTTCGACGTGAAGTGCTCGCGCAATCTCGCCCGGTCGATCCGCTACCAGGGCGGCGTGCCGCTGATGAACCAGACCGGCCATGCGCTGATCAAGGCCAGGCTCAAGCAGACCGGCGCGCTACTGGCCGGGGAAATGAGCGGCCACATGTTCTTCAAGGAGCGCTGGTACGGTTTCGACGACGGCTTGTATGCCGCCACCCGCCTGCTGGAAATCGTCTCGCGCTGGCCCGACGCCAATTGGCCGCTGAAGCATCTGCCCAACGCGCTATCGACGCCGGAACTCAACCTCAAGATGCGCGAGGGCGAGCCGCATGCCCTGATCGCCAAGCTCCAACAGCGTGCCGCCGAGCTGTTTCCCGGCGCCACCGAATTGATCGACATCGACGGCGTGCGCGCCGAATATGCCGACGGCTTCGGCCTGGCGCGCGCCTCGAACACCACACCGGTGGTGGTGCTGCGCTTCGAGGCCGATTCTGCGGCCGCGCTGGCGCGCATCCAGGGCGAGTTCAAGCAAGCCCTGCAAACCGCGTGGCCGGATCTTGCCGTTTCTGTTTCTTATTGATCAACCATGAGCGCTGAGATCAGCGAAGAGATTTTCATCGGCCGCCAGCCGATCATCGACCGCCACCAGCAGTTGTATGCCTATGAACTGCTGTTCAGAAGTGGCGGGCAAAAAAATTCCGCCGAGGTGCATGATAATCTCGCCGCCACTGCCAATGTGATCATGCATGCCTTCGCCGATCTCGGCGTCGAGGCTGCGCTCGGTCCATACAAAGGCTTCATCAACTGCGACGAAAGCCTGTTGTTGTCCGACATGCTCGAGGCTTTGCCCTCGGATAAGATCGTCCTGGAAGTGCTGGAAACAGTGGAGATCACCCCGGCCATCGTCGGGCGTTGTACCGAGTTGAAAGACCGCGGCTTCACCATCGCACTCGACGACTTCGTCAAATATGAGGACAAGTTCAGGCCCTTGCTCGACCTCGTCGAAATCGTCAAGGTCGATATCCTGCCGCTGACGCAGAAAGAGTTGGAGGATGCGACACGGGCGCTCCAGCAGTGGCCGCTGAAGTTGCTGGCGGAAAAAGTTGATTCGCCGGAGCAGGCCAAGTTCTGCAATGACCTCGGCTATGAACTGTTCCAGGGTTATTACTTCGCCAAGCCAACCATCATCGCCGGCAAGAAGCTCAATCTTTCGCAACTGGCGCTGATGCAGTTGCTCGGCCTGGTGCTTGCCGATGCCGATGCGCCGCAATTGGAGAAAGTGCTCAAGCATGAGCCGGGGCTGACCATGAACCTGATGCGCCTGACCAACTCGGTTGCCACCGGGGTACGGGCCAAGGTGACTTCGGTGCGTCACGCCATCACTGTATTGGGTCGGCGCCAGTTGCAGCGCTGGCTGCAAATCCTGTTGTATACCAATCCCTCCGGCGGCAACCAGAATGTCGCCAGTCCCTTGTTGCAACTGGCTGCCACGCGCGGTCGGCTGATGGAACTGTTGGCTCTCAAGCTGCGCCCGGGCGACCATGCTTTCGAGGATCACGCTTTCATGAGCGGCATCATGTCGTTGATGCCGGCCCTCATGGGTACCCCCATGGAGCAGATACTGAAAACCGTGAATTTCAGCAGCCACGTGCGCGAGGCGCTCGAGTCGCGCAGCGGGGCACTCGGCACCATGCTCAGCCTGGCCGAAGCACTCGAAGGCAATGACGTCCAGGTCTGTTACGAACTGACCCAGCAACTCGTCGGCGTCGATGTCGAGACCATCAACGCCTGCCTTACCCAGGCGCTGGCTTGGGCCAACAATATCGGCCAGGAAAACGACTGAATTCAACAGCAGTCAGAACATTGCAGGAGGGGTCATGGAGTCTGGTCAACAACGTGGGACTGGATTGACGTTCCGGCTTGATCCGGAAGCCAAGGCGCTGGTCGCGACGGTTACACCCGATGTGGCGGCCCAGCCGATTGATGAAGCCTGGTTACGCGAACATCTCGCCAAGCTGGGGTATGGCACGCTAAGCTATTTGCCATCCGCAGTAACGGTACTTCTTGCCAAATACAACACTGGCGTGGCGTGCGTACTAAAGCTGGCGGATTGCGTGGATGGCAGCTTTCATGTGGCAATTGCGGCCAACGAATTGGAGGCTTATCTTCACCTTCAGCCTGCCCAAGGAGGAATCCCCGTGACTTTAGGGGCGGTTCTATCCGCTTTGGCAGATAAAGGAATTAAAGACGGCATTTTGACCGACATAGTTGAAGGTGCGATCAATGCCGGATTTGCCGACGGCGTTATCGTTGCCCGAGGGCGTCCGGCTATTCATGGTAGCGATGGTCGTTTTGAATCTCTGTTGCCCGAAGTACGTAGTCGCACGCCAAAAGTGGATGAATTCGGCCGCATTGATTATCATGATCTGGGTGAGATCATGGTGGTCCACTCCAGCGATCGCTTGATGCTGCGCCATCCGCCGACGGAGGGAGGCGATGGTTTATCGCTGCTGGGGAAGGTGGTTCCCGCCAAGCCCGGGAAGGAAGTCATGTACGCCACCAACCTGACGGGTACTACTTTCGCTCCCGACGATCCGAATTTATTGCAGGCAGCGATTAGCGGGCAGCCGGTGATTGTCAATGGCGGCATGATTGTCGAACCCATATTCAAGGTCAGGCAGGTCGGTACCGCGAGCGGCAACATCGATTTCGACGGCAGCGTGGTGATCAGCGACGATGTCAATGCGGGCATGACCGTGCGTGCAAGCGGCGACATAGAGATCGGCGGCGTCGCCGAGATGGCGATGCTGGAAGCAGGGGGGAGCATCGTCATCAAGGGCGGCGCCATCGGCAACCTCGGCCCAAAGAGTGGTGGCGAATGCCACATCCGTTGCGGCGGCTGTTTCAACGCCGCCTATGTACAGCAAGCCAGGGTAGATGCAGGCGATAGCATCTTCATCGACGACGTGGCCATGCAAAGCGAATTGTCTGCCCATAACCACATCCATGTCGGCATTGAGCGGCGGGGCCAAATCATCGGCGGCTCTGCGCAGGCGATGCTTTCTATCACCGCCAAAGTGATCGGTTCGCCCAACCACGTGCGTACGCGACTTGAGATTGGGGTCAATCCGCTTATGCACAAGCAATTGCTCAGTCTGACCAAGGATCGCGATACTAAAGAAACCCAGTTGCTCGAAGTCAGCAAACTGCTCGATCTCGCCCGCAAGAATCCCGGCAAGTTACCCCCCGAGATGATTGGCAAGGCCAGAGCGACGGCTGATTCCTTGTCGGCTGATATTGCCAAGCTGCGTGAGGAACAGGATTTGCTGACGAAGAAGATCGAACTCACTCAGCAGTCGCGGGTGGTTGTGCAACAAACCATCTATGAGGGTGTCGAGGTACTCATGGGCAATCAGTGTTATCGTGCCGTCGGCGAAAAGGGGCCCGGTGCCATAGGCCTTGGCGATAGCGGACTGGAGTTACTGCCGCTGGAGGAACAAGCCCTAGGCTCTTAAAGCCGCTGCTCAACCCAAGCGGTTATCCCGGCCAGCGCCGCAGGCAGTTTGGTGGGGTCGTTGCCGCCGGCCTGTGCCATGTCGGGGCGCCCGCCGCCCTTGCCGCCAACCTGCTGGGCCACCCAGTTGACCAGTTCGCCGGCTTTCACTTTTGTCGTCAGATCGGGTGTCACTCCGGCGATCAGCGTCACCTTGTCGTCGGCCGCGGTGCCGAGGACGATCACCGCGCTTTTCAGCTTGTCCTTGAGTTTGTCGAGCGTCTCGCGCAGCGTCTGGGCGTTGGCGTTTTCGAGTTGTGCTGCAAGTACTTTGACGCCTCTCACATCGACCGCCTGCCCGGCAAGGTCGTCGCCTTTTGTGGCGGCTAGCTTGGACTTCAGGCGCGCCAGTTCCTTCTCCAGCGTTTTCATGCCATCGAGGATCTGCGCCACGCGCGCCGCCGCCGCCTGCGGCTGGACCTTGATCTGTGCGGCAATTTCGCTCAGTTGTGCCTCCTGATCCTGCACGAAATGCAGGGCGGCAGCGCCGGTCAGCGCTTCGACGCGGCGGATGCCGGCGGCAACCCCGCCTTCGGCGACGATCTTGAACAAGCCGATGTCGCCGCTGCGCTGGACGTGCGTGCCGCCGCACAGTTCGGTCGAGTACTCGCCCATGCCGATCACTCGCACCTGGTCGCCGTATTTCTCGCCGAACAGCGCCATGGCGCCGGCCTTGATGGCGTCGTCATAAGACATGCTGCGCACACTGACGGCGACATTGCGCTGGATCTCACGGTTGACCAGCGCCTCGACGCGCGCGATTTCCTGGGCCGTCATCGGCTGAGGATGCGAAAAGTCGAAACGCGTGCGCTTGGCATCGACCAGGGAACCCTTTTGCTGCACGTGCTTGCCAAGCACTTCGCGCAACGCGGCATGCAGCAGGTGGGTGGCCGAGTGGTTCCAGGCCGTGCGGTTGCGTGCGGCGGTATCTACACGCGCCATGACGCGCTCGCCGACCGCCAGTGTGCCGGCCTTGAGCACGCCCTGGTGGCCGAACACGTTGGCCTGGATCTTCTGCGTGTCGCTGACCGCGAACAGCGTGGTGCAAACTGCGCCGCGCACCAGTTCCCCGCAGTCGCCGGCCTGGCCGCCGGATTCGGCATAGAACGGGGTACGGTCGAGCACGGCGATGCCTTCCTCGCCAGTACTTAGCTCGTTTACCCGGGTGCCGTCGCGATACAGCGCCAGCACCGCGGCTTCCTCTTCGAGGGTGTCGTAGCCATGAAATGCCGTGGCCTGGCCATCGTAATCGAGGCTGCCCTTCATCTTGAAACTGGATGCCGCGCGCGCCATCTCGCGCTGACGCTGCATCGCCCGCTCGAAGCCGGCTTCGTCGACCGTCACTTCACGTTCGCGGCAGATATCGGCGGTCAGGTCGAGCGGGAAGCCGTGGGTATCGTAGAGCTTGAAGGCGGTTTCGCCGTCGAGCGCCTTGGCTCCCGTGGCGAGAGCCGCTTCGAGGATTTCCATGCCGTGCTCGATGGTCTCGCCGAAGCGCTCCTCTTCCTGGCGCAGCACGGCGACCACTTGGTCGCGCGCCGCCAGTAGCTCGGGATAAGCGCTGCCCATGGCGGCGCACAGATCGTCCACCAGCTTGTGGAAGAACGCCTGCTTGCGGCCAAGCTGGTAGCCGTGGCGGATGGCGCGGCGGACGATTCGGCGCAGCACGTAACCGCGTCCGTCGGAACCCGGTATCACGCCGTCGACGATCAGGAAGGCGCAGGCGCGGATGTGATCGGCGATCACCTTGAGCGAGTTGTTGGCGAGGTCCGTGCAATGCGTCTCGCGCGCGGCCGCCTTGATCAGTTGCTGGAACAGGTCGATCTCGTAGTTGCTATGCACCTGCTGCAACACCGCGGCGATGCGTTCCAGGCCCATGCCGGTGTCGACGCTGGGTTTCGGCAGGGGATGCAATACGCCCGCCTCGTCGCGGTTGAACTGCATGAACACCAGGTTCCAGATCTCGATATAGCGGTCGCCATGCTCATCCTTGGAACCGGGCGGACCGCCCCAGATTTCCGGGCCGTGGTCGTAGAAAATTTCGCTGCACGGGCCGCACGGGCCGGTATCGGCCATTTGCCAGAAATTGTCCGAGGCATACTTGGCGCCCTTGTTGTCGCCAATGCGAACGATCCGCGACGCATCCACCCCAACCTCGTTGGCCCAGATTTCGTAAGCCTCGTCGTCTTCGGCATAGACGGTGACCCAGAGCTTCTCGGCGGGCAGCCGATAGACCTCGGTCAGCAGTTCCCAGGCGTAGCGGATGGCGTCGCGCTTGAAATAATCGCCAAAGCTGAAATTGCCGAGCATCTCGAAGAAAGTGTGATGGCGCGCGGTGTAGCCAACATTTTCGAGATCGTTGTGCTTGCCGCCGGCGCGCAGGCTGCGCTGCGAGCTGGTGGCGCGCGTGTAGGCGCGCTTGTCCTTGCCGGTGAACACGTCCTTGAACTGCACCATGCCGGAGTTGGTGAACAACAAGGTCGGGTCATTGCCCGGCACCAGCGAACTGGAAGCGACGATGGTGTGGCCCTTGGAGGCAAAATAATCGAGGAATTTCTGGCGGATTTCGGTGCTGTTCATGGCTTGCTTGCGAGTCCTGACGGGAAGCCGGGATTTTAGCATCCAAGGGCGTGTTCTCAATTGAGCGCGTCACGCTGATCAATTGGAGAACACGCGTTAGGCGCGCCATAAAAAACACCACCGAGCTCGACTCGGTGGTGTCAGATCAATATGCGACGGCAATTCAGGTACGGCTTACGAAACCAAAATATCCACTCATCGCTTGACGCAGTTATCCTGCATTTTTTGCCCAAGCTCTAGCAAGAACCTCAGTGTTTGCTGGGTTTGCACGTCGGTCAGCATCCGCCATATGCCGCCAAACCCTCCCGTAGCCGGTTGCTGTTTGGCCTTGGCCGCCGCTTCTTCCATGCACATGAACATGTTTACGACCATTTCGAGGCGATCCACCAATATGGGCAAGCCAATTGCAATCCGCTCCAGCGCACCGCTGGTTTCCAGACGCTCCAGCATCTCGACCAGGCGCACTGCTCCGCCGCCCCGATGGAGCCGGTCCAGCAGGGACAATCCCTCGCCCATGGTTTCGGCGAAGCGTCCGATCATTTCGTCGGTCAGGACATCCTGTGCAGAACCGTAGACACGCGCCAGTTGGGCCATGCGCTCCAGGTCGCCATCGGCGACCATGCGGGCCAAGGTCGGCAAAGCCTTTTCGATCCCTGATCGATTGACTTGGTCGAGGAGGCTCAGTCCTCCGCCGACGGCGTCCGTTACGCGCCCCACCATTTCATCAGTCAGCGCATCCTCCGCCGAGCCCACCACGCGCGCCAAATTGACCAGGCGCTGCAGGTCGCCGGTGTTGACCAACTGAGCCAGCATGGGAATGGCCTTGTCCAATCCGGCGCGGTTGAACTGGTCAACCAGGTCGAGCGTATCTGCTGCGGTGCTTGCCAGGCGGCCCACCATTTCGTCAGTGGCCGCATCAAATGCAGCCACCACCACGCCATCAATTTCCTTGCGCATGTCGGGCATTGGCTTGATCTCTGCGTTCATATCGCCCCCTCTTAGAGAAGCCCACGGGCTGATATCCAGTAGAGCTTGTTGTAGGCAATCTTGAACCAGTGCATGGCCTTGGTCGGCGCCTTCGGATCAGGTGGATTCAAGTAGTTGAACATGGCATAAGTCGCACGATCCTTGCCGGCCTCGATAAAACAGAATACCTTGCCGTCGTACTCGCGCACCGGCGTACCCATCTTGACCATCGCGGCGATGTTCTCGGCCAGCGTGTCGGCTTCGAAGTGGGCAGTGGAACCGGCCTTGCTGATGGGGATATTGGTGGTGTCGCCGCAGACAAAGACGTTGCTGCGGCCTTCCATGTTGAGCTTGGTGCGGTTGGTGGGAACCCAACCGTTTGCGCCCAGGCCGCCCTTTTCGATGACTTCCATACCCTTGTGGGCGGGGATGGCGATCAAAAGGTCGTACTTGATATCCACGCCTTCCTCGCTGCGCAGAATTTGATTCTTGCCATCCACTTCCTTGATGTTGAAGAACGTGTCATAGGTGATGCCGAGATGATCCATTTCCGGAGCGGCCCATTTGGCGACGTTCTCCAGGCTGTGCACCCGGTTGATTGGATAAGTGTAGTGCAGTTTCACCTTGTCGCTGAGACCGCGATCCTTGAAGTAATCGTGCAACATGAAAGTAATTTCCAGGGGCGCCATCGGGCACTTGTGAGGAACTCCGACAGTGATGACGACCTTGCCACCCTCGAAAGATTGCAAGCGCTTGAACATTTTCAAGGCGGATGTCTCGGTGTAGAAAAACTCGGCATTTTCGGCCAGACCCGGAACCCCCTCCGGGAACATCCGCGAGCCTGTGGCGAGGACCATTACATCGTATTCGATGATTTTGCCACTCTTGGTTTTTACGCAGTTGTTATCGAGCATGAATTCCTCGACGGGGTCCACTTGAAATTCGATCCCTGGTTCAAGCAGGCTGGCTTGATCGCGATACAGTTCGTCTGGCGTCATGCGGCCTATCGCCAGGTAGAGCAATCCGGGCTGGTAAAAGTGTTTCTCCGATGCCGAAAGCATGGTGATGCGCGCCTTGCCGGATTTGAGTTCGGAACTCAGCCTGCGCGCCAGGCTATTTGCCAGTATCGTTCCGCCCATGCCACCGCCAACAATCAAAATTCTCATGTTAATTTCCTCCTGTTGGAAAATTATTTTGCTTTGCGTACTCGTATATGCCAAACACCGGCATCCTCGGTCGTCGATATATATTCGTGGCCGACTTTGTGCACCCATTCCGGAATATCGTTGGCCGATCCCTTGTCGGTGGACAACACTTCGATCACGTCACCGATCTGGGATGATTTCAATACCACAATCAGCTCCATGAGTGGGCCTGGGCAGAAGCTTCCGCGGCCGTCGACGATTTTTATCTCTGCCATTTTGCCTTTTCCCGAAAAATCAAAAAGTCCAGACTTGACCGTCTTGCGCTTCGTCCAGGAACTTTGTCAACCCGGTCGCTTCGCCAACAAAGGGTTCCAACGTTTGTGGTTCGATTCCGAGAACATCCATCGCCATCGAACAAGGAAGAATCCTGGCATCGCCAAGAGCCGCCGCATGTTCGAGCAGGGTTTTGAACGCAGGGATGTTTTTTCCTTCCATCAGCCGGCCCATGACGCCTTCATTGGGTGGCGGTTCACTCTGATCTTTGACAAAGAAGGGCAGGGCGTTCATGGATAAAAAGACCACTACCTCATGCCCACTGACAGCTGCAACAGAGGCAACCATCGCTGCCATTTGTAGGCGTTCTCGCGTACCTGAAACAATGACGACACAAATCTTCTGCGATGCCATACTTCCTCCAGTCAGCAAGCAGCATGGAATTCTTATTCTGGCCGCGAATTATAGGGCTGCGCGGTCAATAATAGACTTGCCAATACAATGGATAATCAGATTATTTGATCTGTCCAACCGATTTGCTGATATTGCCCCGGGAATTCCATGCGTTGCCGATACGGCACAGTTGTTACTGAGACAGACTACTCTTGCCGGGCTCAAACAGGTCGAGCCGATCCGTGAAAATAGCGCTTACTCCGGCAGCAAACAGCCGGGTTGCTTCTTCAGGCCGATTTACCGTATAACATGCCAACGGGAATCCCGAGGCGACGACTTCAGCCGCTTGCGCAATACGCAAATGGCGTGCCGCACAGTGCAGCGCAAAGCATTCCAGTTGTCGTAATCGTTCCTGCCAGTCTGGTGGAATTTCATCCACCAATAGGGCGCGAGGCAAATTTTCCGCGACCTCGCGCGCGGCGCTTAGCGCAGGTTCGGAAAACGACGAGAACAGCAGCGTTGCTGCCGATCTGCGCTGAGCTGCATATTTCGCGACAACGGCGCCGGTTTCCGCTTCATGACCCGTTGCGGGTTTGATCTCGATGTTGGCCGACAAACCCAGGGCATGGCAGACCGTGAGTGCTTGTTCGAGCGTCGCCAGCGGCTCTCCAGCGAAGGCAGGATGATGCTTGACGCCCGCATCGAGATGGCAAAGCCGCGCCAGCGAAGTTTCAGCGACGCAGCCGCTGCCGTCGGTGGTGCGCGCAAGCGTCGCATCGTGAATCAGCACGGGAACGCCGTCGGCACTTAGCATCACGTCGAACTCGACGGCACGAAAGCACAGCCGGGCGGCCAGGCGAATTCCCGCCAGCGTATTTTCCGGTGCCAGCGCACCGCCACAGCGATGTGCGATATGGCGTGGATAGCGCCAGTCCATGCTAGCGTCCGGATTGGGGCAGGGCGATGGGAAAGGCTTGACTGTCGTTGACCCGGTGCATCGCGCTGTCGAGAGCTTCCTTGGCCGGTTTGGTATTGGCCCATACCGAGGCCATTTCCTCGTTGAGAATTTCACGGATACGAGTCAAGTTGTCCCCGTGCTTGACGCGCCCTGTCGCTGTTGGACGCTCGCTCAGGCGACGGGTCGCCGCATCCAGCAAGGTCGGTGCTACGCCGACGCGCTTGAGTGCTTCGACTGCAGCCGGCGTCATCGGCAGATAGCCGGTGGCGCGTACCCATTCCACCTGGACTTGCGGTCGCAGCATGAAACTGGCGAAACGTGCCGCGATCTGGTATTCGGCTTTCTTGTGGCCTGCCAATACCCACAAGGCAGCGCCGTCAGGCAACACCTTACTCGGCGTGGCGCCGCGCACATCGTCGTAATACGGCAATTCGGCTACCCCCACAGCCATGCCGCTGTGTTTGGCTTCGGCATACAGTGAGGATTCGCCGGTGAATATGGCGCATTTTCCGGAAATAAATTGCCGATCCGATTCGCTGCCGGGGCCAAAATACTGAAAGTAGGAACTCTTGTACCAACTCGTCAGCAGGGCTATATGCTTGACGTCAATCAACCGGTTCAAGACGCTTTTGGTGACGCCATCTTTTTCACGCACGGCGATCGGTTCGCCATGCTGCGCCGAAAGATTTTCCAGATGCACCCAGGCGAAGCGCGACGAAGTCACTGGGCACTTGACGCCGGCATCGAACAAACTGCCGGCATGCGCCTGAACCTCCCACCATGTTTTCGGCGCTTTCTCCGGATCGAGTCCCGCTTTGCGGTAAAGCGCCTTGTTCCACATCAGCACCGGCAGGGACAGGCCCAGTGGCAGTGCCTGGAGTCGGCCGATCGGGTCGTCAACTGCGTCGGCGATCAGCGGAAAGAATTGTTTGGCATTGGGTTTTTCCCGCGACTCGGCCAAGACCTGATAGAGCGGTTTGAAACGCGGACGCGTACCGAAGAACTCAGTGCTATCGTCGGCATCGAGCAGCGCCAGCAGCGGCAGTCGTTGGCGAGTCAGCTCATCGATGTCACGCAAATCCTGTAACGCTACCTTGGCTTTGCCTTTTTGCTCGTCGTTAAAACGCAGAACCAGCGTCGCCAGCGCATCCTGTGCCTTGCCAGTCAGCGCGTGGCGCAAGAAAATTTCCTCGCTGGCTTGAGCCGGCATGGCCAAGGCAATGGAGAATAACAGCATCCATCCCATCCGCAACATGATGTCTCCCGACGACCACCGAAAATTTAGAAGCTCTATCTTACCTTGCCTGGTCAAGATTCTTGCCTAATAGAGCAAGCCATGATAGTTTAGATGTCAATATATAAGTGTCTATGCAATATTTTCGGGGAAGCGCCTCATGAGCAAGAACAAGAGCGCCACAGCGCAATCCGATACGGAAACTCGTGCCACCAGCAGCCACGCCCAGGAACTACGCCTCTGGCTGCGCATGCTGGCATGCACCAACCTGATCGAGGGCGAGATCAGGAGCTGCTTGCGCAGCCAGTTCAGTATTACGCTGCCGCGCTATGATCTGATGTCACAACTGGAACGCGCGCCAGACGGCATAAAAATGGGCGAGTTGTCAAAGCGCATGATGGTCACCGGCGGTAATGTCACTGGCATTACCGACCAGCTTGTCTCTGAAGGACTGGTGGTGCGTCTCGACAACCCGACAGACCGGCGCGCCTATAACGTCAAGCTGACCGCCGAGGGACGCAAGGCATTCACGAAAATGGCTGTGGCGCATGAGAAATGGATTGTGGATATGCTCGGCGGGCTCAACGAGAAGGAGCGCGATCATCTCTATTTCTTGCTGGCAAAGCTCAAGACTCACGTCTTTTCCATGACGGCCAATAGCAAATCACCATCAAACCTGGAGCGCCTAACAGAATGAAATACGTGGTGCGTTTCATTCTGTTAGGCGCTCTTGGCTTCAAATTAACGTAAAATCCCCCTAGTCCAATCTGGCACCGTTTCGGGGATCGCCATGCAATCACGCCTGTATCTGCTGCTAACACTATTCGCGCTAACCGCCTGCGAGCAGCTTGGGCTGGATGATCAAGCCAAAATCGCTGCTGCCCGTGAAGCGGAGGGAAGAGCCATCGGCAATGCTTGCCGGCAAACAGGCCGCGTGCTCGAAGAGTGTTACGCGCTCAATCCGAAATACCAGAAAGCGGCGATCTTCGCCGGTTGGCGCGACATGGATGGGTATATGCGCGAGAACAAGATAGAGAACGCCGAACGGCCAGGATCCGAAGCCAAATCGGCAGAAGCGAAGCCGACCGAGGCCAAGTCGGTTGCCGAGAAACCCAAGGAAGCCAACGCAGCCGCAAAACCGGCAGCGAAGAATTAATAGGGGCCACAATTGACATTTGATGATCTCGGGCTGCTGCCCGAATTGCTGCAAGCCGTAGCCGACAATAACTACACCGAGCCGACGCCGATTCAGGCACAAGCGATTCCCGTCATCCTGCAAGGCAAGGATATTCTGGGTGGTGCCCAGACCGGCACCGGCAAGACCGCCGGGTTTACCTTGCCGATGCTGCAACGCCTAGCGCGTCACGCCAACGCCTCGTCATCGCCAGCGCGCCATCCGGTGCGCGCGCTGATCCTGACGCCGACGCGCGAACTGGCGATGCAAGTATTCGAGAGCGTCAAAACCTACGGCAAATACTTGCCGCTACGCGCCATCTGCCTGTATGGCGGGGTAGACATCAAGCCGCAGATCGAGGAAATGCGACAAGGTCGTGAAATCGTGGTCGCTACGCCCGGGCGCTTGCTTGATCATGTGCAGCAGAAGACTGTGGCTTTTACCGCGGTGGAAATGCTGGTGCTCGACGAAGCCGATCGCATGCTCGACATGGGTTTTATCCCGGACATCAAGCGCATCCTGGCGCTGCTGCCGAAACAGCGGCAAAGCTTGTTGTTTTCGGCGACCTTTTCCGAGGAGATCCGCAAACTCGCCGACACCATGCTCAAGACGCCGCAATTGATCGAAGTGGCGCGGCGCAATACGGTCGGCGAAAACATCAGCCACCGTGTTTATGCGGTGGCACAGGAGGACAAACGCCACCTGCTGGTGCATCTGCTGCGTGATCAGGGACTGCGCCAGGTGTTGATCTTTGTCGGTACCAAGTTCGGCGCCAGCCGCCTGGCCCATTATTTGCAGCGTCAGGGCATCGAGGCCGATGCCATTCATGGCGACAAAAGCCAGCAGCAGCGCACCGAGGCGCTCGAAGCCTTCAAGGCCGGGCGCATCAAGGTGCTGGTTGGCACCGATGTTGCCGCGCGCGGTCTGGATATCGACGATCTGCCTCATGTCATCAACTATGAGTTGCCCCATGTTGCCGAAGACTACATCCACCGTATCGGGAGAACCGGCCGCGCCGGAAAGAGCGGCGACGCCACTTCGCTGGTCTGCCCCGCCGAGAGACAGCATCTGGCGGACATCGAGAAACTGATCAAGTTCAAGATCGAGCAGGCCGTAGCACCCGGTTTCGAACGCGGCAACGACCACGGTCTCGCGGCGGATGCGGAGAAACCGCAACGCGGCCGTGGCCGGGAAGTTTCGGCTGGGCGTGAAAGCCGCGAAGTGCGCAGCCGCAAGGCCGATCGTGAGCGCGCTCCGCTGCGAAGCGAAAGACCGCGGCTGCCATCGCCGGTGGCGCATCTGCCCAAGCTTGACTTCGATCCCAGCAAACCTTACGAGTCGAGAATCTCGGCGACGGATGATGCCAGGAACAACGAAAAAACTGCTCCGCCGCGTCATCAAAAACTCGTCGCGGCGTTACTCGGCGGCTTGGGCAAGAAGTGACAGCGGCAATTTGATGAAACTGATGTGTTTCGGCCTGCGTGGTTGCGAGAAGGCCGGGATGATCGTTGCCGATAGCGGACCGCACCTGAGCGTCGATGGACTGGGCGAGCAACGGCAGGTTGTCGGGGAAGCACTTGACTAAGATGAGCGCAACGTGGTTTTGAGGAAGCCGGGCAGCGGCCCAACAGTCTAAACAGTCTATAATCGGAAAAACCTGAAGGAGGTGTGGTTATGACTCCATTGCGCACGAAAGCTTCGCCAGAAAATGAACATGCGCTCAAGATCGCTTCGATCTATGCGCTGATCGGCAGCCTCTGGATCGTCTTAACCAGCGGCATTCTCACAACCTTTTTCAGCCACAACATATCACTCTCGGACTTTGCCGGCGGGCAGGTGTTGAGTGGCACCCTGGTGGTGTTTTCTTCGAGCTGGATGCTCTATCTGCTAGTCAAGGGAAAGCTTGAGGATGCGCGTCGTTCTGCCGAGGCATTGCGTTTGCGCGACCGGGCCATCGAGGCCAGTGTTAATGCAATTGTCATTACTGGCGACAGCGCTTCCGGTAACCTGATCGAATACGTCAATCCGGCATTTACCCGGATCACAGGTTACTCTGCTGAGGAGACGATCGGTCGCAATTGCCGATTCCTGCAGGGCAGCGACAACGGCCAGCTGGAGTTGGAGAATATCCGTGCAGGACTGAGAGAGAACAAGAATGCCCGCGCCTTGCTGCGCAACTACCGCAAGGATGGCAGCCAGTTCTGGAACGACCTGCAAATTTCCCCGGTGAATGACGACGACGGCAAGGTGTCGCATTTCGTCGGCATCCTGAACGACGTTACCGATTCGAAACGCTATCAGAACGAGCTTGAGCACCAGTCCAATCATGACATGCTCACTGACTTGCCCAATCGCAACCTGATGAAGGATCGCATCGCCCAGGGCATCGCCTATGCTTCCCGCTACAAGCAGACGTTGATGGCGGTGGCCTTCGTCGGCCTGGACAACTTCAAGTTTGTCAACGACAGCATGGGCCACCAAGCCGGCGATCAGGTCCTGAAAATGGTCTCCAAGCGGCTCAATGCTTGCTTGCGCAGCAGCGATACGGCGGCGCGACTGGGGGGAGATGAATTTGTCCTGATCCTGTTTGAAAGCCCCGATGAGGAAGAGAATTTCAATACTTCGATCAGTGCTCTGCTGCAAAGGGTTTTGCGCGAAGTCGCGCTGCCTTACCAGATCGGCTCGCACGAATTCTTCATTACCTGCAGCATCGGCTATGCCTTGGTGCCAGTCGACGGGGATACTGCGGAGGAACTCCTCAAAAACGCCGACATGGCGATGTTTAGCGCCAAGGAACGCGGACGCAACAATATCCAGCGCTATGCTTCCGCGCTCAATGAAAAAATCGTGCTGCGGATGTCCCTGGAAAGCGATTTGCGCCGAGCAATCGACAATAACGAGCTATTTGTTTGCTACCAGCCGCAGATCGACCTGATTCACCGCCGCATCGTCGGTATGGAAGCCCTGATCCGCTGGCAGCATCCGCAACGCGGCTTGATTTCGCCGACCCAATTTATTCCTTTGGCGGAAGAAACCGGCCTGATCATTCCCATCGGCATCTGGGTGCTGCGTACCGCCTGTGCTCAGGCCAAGTCGTGGCAGGATGCCGGTTTGCCACAGATCAAATTGTCGGTCAACCTTTCGGCGCGCCAGTTCATGCAACGCGACCTGGCTGACTCGATCAGGCAGGCGTTGGAGGAAACAGGGTTCAGTGCCGAGCATCTTGAGCTTGAACTGACCGAAAGCCTGATCATGCACAACGCCGAGCTGTTCATTTCGACGTTGCGTGTTCTTAAGGATATAGGCATTGAACTGGCGATCGACGACTTCGGCACCGGCTACTCCAGCCTCAGTTATCTGAAGCGCTTTCCCATCGACCGACTGAAGATCGACCAATCATTCGTGCGCGATATCGTCGTTGACACGGACAGCGCCTCGATCTCCCAGGCCATCATTACGCTTGGACATAGTCTTGGTTTGAGAGTCATCGCCGAAGGCGTGGAAACGCTCGAACAGCTCGATTTCCTGCACGCCAATAGCTGTGACGAAATTCAGGGTTATTATTTCAGCAGGCCTTTACCGCCGCAGGAGTTCCAGAAGATTCATGTGGAAAACTCGGCTAGCACCAACGCTTAGACCGCTCAGTGTCACCAGTCCGGCAACAGCAAATAGTAAGACGGGTTTCATTAAAATCTCCCGCGTGTCTTATGGCCTCTTCTCTGGCGTCAAAGCAGCTTCTTGCCCAACTGGCGAGGTCGATGTGAGATAGGCGATGGCATCCGGAATCGTTTGGCGGTCGAAAGCTAAACGAGCATCGATTTGGACTGCGCCGTCAGGCTTTTGTATGACATCTAGTTCATTGATGCCCAGCGTGCGGTGAAAGGCCGAAACCTTCTTCCTCGTGCCGAGATCCGTAATGAAGATATCCTTGCTCCCGTTTTCCATGGTGATGGCAATCGGCCCCCGGGGTGTCTTCAGCCAATGAACGCGCCAGTAGTAGTGCCAGGTGTTTCGCTCCCCCATCTTGTCGTAGAGCGACTCGAACGATTGGGCGCGGTAGCATTCGTTGACGAGAGAGTTGGGCTTTCGTCGGTAACAATCCGAGAGCACCGTCACATTCCGACCCTCCGCTTCGATGTTGAGTGGGAATGTTGCACCGGTGTCAATGTTGTAGAGCGCATAGTCCTCTTTCTTGTTCATGCCGAGTCCCGCACCCAACGCTTTGACGGAACTGAACAGTTGGCTCAGCTCGTTGCTACCCCCATTGGCGTTCTCCTTTTCGAGAAGAAGGTAGCCTGTCGCGCCTACATTTCCCCGCTGGATCGGTGTCAGCACATAGCCGTCCGGGATGGCTATGTTGCGCACTCCTTGTCCTGGCTCGTAGCGAAATGCCGCACCCGGGCGCGCAACCAACAATCCGCACGGCATCATAGACAGCGCTGGGCCGGCAAGTCGCTGGCCGGTCACCGTTTGAACGTTCCATCCGGTCTGGCCCTTGATGGCAGTAGCGATAACGATAGCGGGCATGCCGCTGCCAGCGCGCATGACCTTGATTACGGTATTGGTCGGTGTCTCAACCGCATACGTGATGTCGCCAGTGGAAACGTCGTAGCCGTACATGGTGATACGACCTTCCGCATCGACCACCGGTTGCCCATTAACGACAAATCCCTCACGCCGCTGCTTAAGTGATAGGTCACCCGCTTTTGGCGGCAGGCGTGCCAGTTGTGCTGCCAGTTGATCCTCACTGATTGGCGTGTTGTTCGCGATAGGAATCGAAGACGCAATCGGGAGTGGCGCTTGCATATTGGTCGCCTGCATTGGCATACGCTGACTGGACAGATTCTGTACCGCTGCCATTCCGCCGGTGAAACGAGCCATTTGCTCCCTCATGGATTGCACAGCTAGTGCTCCTTGCTCGTCCGTGAAGGGTAGCCCTTGCTTGCCATATACCTCCCGGTACCTGGCAACAAGCGCGATTTCCTGTGAGGTCCATTCGGAAGACGGAATTCCTTTGTGGCTTGCTTTCTGGCGATCACGCAACTGTTTTACCGCTGTCTGCGCTTGTTCGTCGGAGAGAGGCATTCCCTGCTTCTCGTACAGCGCCCGCATCTCGTCGACGAATTGGCGTTCTTGCAATGACCAATCGATTGGTCCAATTCCTTGGGCGATAGCGATGCTTGATGCCATCAATCCGATCGCTAGCCAATAATTTCCTGCACGTAACCTTAATGGGCGGGCCGAGCCGCGATCAGCTTCAAAGAAAATCACTTTGAGTGCCCTCGTTCGCAAATGTAAGAAGTGTCAAGCCACCGGATCATGACAAAGGCGTATCCGATGCCATCCAGAGCAAATATTAACATTTATAGTGTGTGGTATTGGGTAGCCCGAACGGCAATTCTTCTGCCCATGCGGCAGAAAAACAAACCATCGAAAATACGCCTTAAGCTGGACACCACCATTCGCCGACTACGGCGAAAGCGAAAATGGTCTCAGGAGAAACTCGCCGAAATGTACGGGTCCACACCCCAACTACATCGGCGGTATTGAGCGCGGAGAACGAAACGTAGCTGTCGACAACATCGAGAAGATTTCTCTTGCCTTCGGCTTGAAGCCGAAGGATATGTTCGACTGAAGAGGTTTCAGCGTGGGCGCCTGCCAACTGTCATCTGCTGGCCCCATGATCGTGTTGGCGGGCTGTCATGCCCTGCGGCATAAGAAAATGCCGAACCCTTTTCGGGGTTCGGCATTCTTCAACACTTTAACTTAACGGCTAAAAAGCGGGCGTTGACGTTTATAGCGAAAGCTTAGCTCTTTAGCGCGACCAGCACTTCGTCCAGCATCTTCTTGGCGTCGCCAAACAACATGCGATTGTTTTCCTTGTAGAACAGCGGATTATCGACGCCTGCATAGCCGGAAGCCATGCTGCGCTTCATCACGATCGAGGTCTTGGCCTTCCAGACTTCCAGCACCGGCATGCCGGCGATCGGGCTGCTCGGATCGTCCTGCGCACCCGGATTGACGATGTCATTGGCGCCGATCACCATGGCGACATCGGTAGTCGGGAAGTCCTCGTTGAGCTCGTCCATTTCCATCACGATGTCGTAAGGCACCTTGGCTTCCGCCAGCAGCACGTTCATGTGGCCGGGCATGCGACCGGCTACCGGGTGGATGCCGAAGCGCACGTTGACGCCTTTCTCGCGCAGGTGCTTGGTGATCTCGTAGACCGTGTGCTGGGCCTGTGCCACGGCCATGCCATAGCCTGGCACGATGATGACATTCTTGGCTTCGCGCAGCAGTTCGCCGGTCTCGGTTGCGCTGATCGGCGTGACTTCGCCCACCGGTTCCGTGCCGTCGGTCTTGGCCGCGGGCATCGCGCCCTCGGAACCGAAGCCGCCAGCGATCACGCTGACGAAACCCCTGTTCATCGCTTTGCACATGATGTAGGAGAGGATGGCGCCGCTCGAACCAACCAGCGCGCCAGTGACGATCAGGAGATCGTTGTTGAGCATGAAGCCGGTTGCCGCCGCCGCCCACCCGGAATAGCTGTTGAGCATCGACACCACCACCGGCATGTCGGCACCGCCGATCGCCATCACCATGTGGATGCCGAACAGCAGGGCAATCACGGTCATGACGATGAGCGGCGTCATGCCATCCGCGACCGTCTGCGTATTGATGAACACGCCGCCGAAATAAATCACCACCAGCAGGCCGGTCAGGTTCATCCAGTGGCGCCCCGGCAGGGTCAGCGGTTTGCCGCCGATTTTGCCGGAGAGCTTGCCGAAGGCGATTACCGAACCGGAGAAAGTCACCGCGCCGATCAGGATGCCGACGTAGATCTCGATTTCATGAATGACTTTTTCGGCATGGCTGAGGTTGGCTGACGCGGCTGGATCGATGTAATTGGCGAAGCCCACCAGGCAGGCCGCAAGACCGACCAAGCTGTGCATCAGCGCGACCAGTTCGGGCATTTGGGTCATCTGCACGGTGCGCGCGGCATACATGCCGATCGCAGCGCCGACCGCCATCGCACCGACGATCCAGCCGATGCCGGACAGCGTCACATGAGGGCCGAAGACCGTCGCCAGCACGGCGATGGCCATGCCGATCATGCCGTAGAGGTTGCCGCGCCGCGAGCTTTCCGGATGGGAAAGGCCGCCAAGGCTGAGGATGAAGAGTATGGTTGCTCCGATATAGGAGATAGTTGCCAGAGTTGCGGACATTATTCGTCTCCCTTATTTGCGGAACATCGCCAGCATGCGCTGGGTTACGGCGAATCCGCCGAACATGTTGATCGAGGTCAGCACGATGCCGACCACCGCCAGCCCGCGTATCCAGTCGTCCAGGCGTACTTCGCCGGGCGGGGCGATCTGCACCAGGGCGCCGATGGCGATGATGCTGCTGATCGCATTGGTGACGCTCATCAGCGGCGTGTGCAAGGCCGGGGTGACGTTCCAGACCACCATGTAGCCGACGAAACAGGCCAATATGAAAACGGTGAAATGCGACAGGAAAGCCGCCGGCGCATTGGCGCCGATGAACCAGAAGGCCAGTGCGGCAATCCCGAACATAACTGTTGTGCGCGTGGCGGAAGCCGGAGCGCTGGCCTGTCCATGCCCGTGGCCCTTGCCCTTGGCGGCTGCGGGTGCTGCCGCCGGCTTGGCGGCGGCCGGCGCGGCCGGCAACTTGGGCGCCGGAGGCGGCCAGGTGACCTCGCCGTTCTTGATGATGGTCAGGCCGCGGATGGCGTCGTCTTCCATATTGACGTTGATGATGCCGTCCTTGGTTTTGCAGAGTTCCTCGGACAAACGGAACAGGTTGGAGGCATACAGTGTGCTCGACTGCTTGGCCAGGCGGCTGACCAGATCGGTGTAGCCGACGATGGTCACGCCGTGCTTGACCACCACCTGGCCGGGCTCGGTCAGCTCGCAGTTGCCGCCCTGCTCGGCGGCCATGTCGACGATCACGCTGCCCGGCTTCATGCTCTTCACCATCTCGGCGGTGATCAGCCTGGGCGCGGGCTTGCCGGGGATCAGCGCGGTGGTGATGATGATGTCCACCTCCCTGGCCTGCTTGGCGTACATCTCGCGCTGGGCCTGCTGGAAGCCCTCGCTCATCACCTTGGCGTAGCCGCCGCCGCCGGAACCTTCTTCCTCGTAATCGACCTTGACGAATTCGCCGCCCAGCGACACGACCTGGTCGGCCACTTCGGCGCGGGTGTCGTTGGCGCGCACGATGGCGCCCAGGCCGGCGGCGGTGCCGATCGCCGCCAGGCCGGCCACGCCGGCGCCGGCGATGAAGATCTTGGCCGGCGGCACCTTGCCCGCAGCGGTGATCTGACCGTTGAAGAAGCGGCCGAAGGCGTTGGCGGCCTCGATGACGGCGCGGTAGCCGGCGACGCCGGCCTGGGAGGTCAGCGCGTCCATCTTCTGGGCGCGGCTCAGCATGCGCGGCAGCGAGTCGATGGCCAGCACGGTCACCTTCTTGGCGGCGAGTTGCTTCATCAAATCCGGGTTTTGCGCGGGCCAGATGAAGCTGACCAGTGTCTGGCCTTCGTGCATCAGGCCGACTTCGTCGGTGGTCGGTCCGCGCACCTTGAAGACGATGTCGGAATCAGCCCACAGCTTGGCTGTGCCCTGGATGATCTCGGCGCCCGCGGCACGATAGACCTCATCGCTGAAATTCGCCAGATCGCCGGCGCCGGATTCCACGGCGACCGTGAAACCCAATTTGATGAGTTTCTCGACCACCTCCGGAACGGTAGCAACGCGCTTTTCGCCCGAAAAAATCTCTCGTGGCACTCCTATCTTCAGAGGCATGCTTATTGACTCCCTATTGATGAACAAGCCAGACAACGCGTATTCCGCACGGCTTACACGGCGGGGTGGGTATGATACTTCAATGCCCCTTGCCCCGCTTGACATGGATCAAGGTTGCCGAGGCGGGCGCCAAGAGGGAGATAAGCAGGCTTAGTGCGACTCCTGGCGCTCCGAGTAAACGCGCTTGGCAGCCTCGATGAACACGTAGATCTCATCGCTGGATACTTGCGGAAAATGCTCGCGCATGACGCGAAACGCCAAGTGTTCGAGGGTCTTGCCGCCCCACTGGTTGCCCGGATCGAAAAACGGTTCGATCAGCATATAGGCTTTGTCGAAAACTTCACGCAACAGCAACTGTTGCCGTCTGTCATCGGAATCTTGAGTAGTCATGGAAGTAAACCCCGTCAGGATTTGATTTGCTCGGCTTCACGCCAGCGCGGCATGCGACGCCGCACCTAGCCCGTGGTGGTCATCGGCACGGCCTTGATTCCAGAGGTAGCCGTCTTCATCACATTTCGCCATGCTGCCGGTGCGGCACCAGGCTTCGCTGCCAGCGCCGAAAAACTTGCTGCGCGTTGCTTCCGAGTTCTTCCAGTATTCGAGCAGAAACGCCGGATCCGCTTCCCCGTTGCAGCTGCGTTGCACGCAGATTTCGCCTACCTCGCCAACGGGCAAGTGCTGTCCGTACTGATCCAGCACGGCAACATGGTGCCCAGGATAGGGCCGTCCCAGCGCGCCCGGCTTGGGCGGGTAGATCGCTGCACATCCGCCGACAAGGTAATTGATCTCGGTTTGACCGAAGACCTCGTTGATGGTGACGCCGAGTTCCTCCTTCGCCCAGTTCATCAGAGTGTCGCCCGCGGCTTCGCCGCTGCTCGCGAGCGAGCGCAGATTCGGGTCTAAGCCGTATTTCTCGCGCGGCTTTGGCACAGCCGTCATCATCATCTTCAGCGCGATAGTGGAAAGGAAAGTGTTGCGGATAGCATATTTCTTTATCAGCCAATAGGCCTTCTCCGGATCAAAGCGGCCGCGATAGGCGAGAATCGGCTGGCCGAAGCCCCAAGCCGGCAGCAGTGCATCGAACAGGCCATCGGTACAGCCCCAGTCGGCGGGAGACCAAAACATATCGCCAGGTTGGGGAAAAAAATCGTGCGAACAGACAAAGCCGGGCAGACTGCCGAGCAGCGTGCGTTGTGCCATCAGCACGCCCTTGGGGTTGCCGATAGTGCCGCTGGTATAGATTATCAGCGCCGGATCGGCGGCGGCGGTGGTCAGCGGCGTATACCGTGGCGAGGCGTATTCGAGCAATCTGCTCCAGTCATGCACGCCGGTTTCCAGCGCGGCTGACCCTCCGACGCCGATAATGTATTTCAGATGCGGCAAGCGTTCACGCACTGCCCACAAATTCGGCAAGGAAGCTTCGTCGACCATGGCAATGCGCACTTCGGAATGGCTGAGCCGGTATTCGAGTGCATCCTGGTCGAGCAAAGGCGATAGCGGCACGGCAATGGCGCCCATCTGGTTACAGGCAATATGCGCAATGGCTGTTTCCGGTCGTTGCGGCAGGATGATCGCGATACGTTCGCCGCGCAGCGTGCCGAGCGCGCCCAAAGCGTTCGACAAGCGGTTTGCCGCGCGCTGGATATCCCAGAAGGTCCATGCCTGGGTAAAACCGTACTTATCCTCGTAATACAGCGCAAAGCGGGATCGGTCGGCGGCCCAGCGGCCGCAGCAGGCCTGGGCGATATTGAACAGCGCCGGCACCTGCCAGCGAAAGCTGGCATGGAGTTGCTGGTAATTCCCGGCCTTGCTGTCGAGTTCCATTATTCCTTCCTGAAGGATCAACTAGAGTGAAAACGTTCGGCGATTAATTCGAAATAGTCTTGATCGTTCTCGAAAGACAAACCGAGTTCCGCCATCACCGGTTCCGACAACCATGCCCAGGAAGGATCCTTGGTGCGCAACAGCTGATGGTAGAAATGGATTGCCAGCTGCAGGATGGCGAGCAATGTCGTTACCGCACCCACCTCATCCGGCGGCAGTTCATGATGATAGCGTATGGCGCCGCAAACGAAGCCGGGAAGTTTCCAGTGTCGCGCCACCAAATAGCCAACCACGCTATGGTCAACATTGAAGCGCGCATCTTCCTCAGCCAGTTCCGGACCACAGCAAGTGCTTCGGAGATTCATGGTCTCGCAGTAATCCGGGAATCGTTGCATCAGCAAAGGCACGCCACACTCATGAAAGATTCCGGCCAAGTAAGCCTGATCCGGAAAAATATTGCACACCGAGACGCGATCTGCGGCAATTAACGCGGCAAGTTGCGCGACCTCCTGCGAGCGCGTCCAGAACACTTCGAATGCTTTGCGGGTGTTGTCCGAAATGCTTGAAGTCAAGGCCATCGCCCGCACCAGATTGAAAGTCTCTTGGATGCCGATCACCATCAACACCTTATCGAGCGACTTGAAATGCCTGCCGCTGCCGAACACTGGTGAGCACGCCGCTTTGAACAGCATCGAAGTAATGCCCGGATCCTTGGCTATCACCCGGGCCAGAACGCGGGCGTCATAATCACCGCTCATCAGCAGTTGATTGAGTTCGACCAGCACGCTGGGCTGGGGCGGAATCTTGATGCCGCGCGAGACCAGTTCTTCAAGGGCCTTTTTTTCGTCGATCTGCATGGGGTTTCCTGGGGGGAATTGTCAGGCGACGGGGCGTTCGTCGATGGGTTCGATCCGGTGGCGCACCTGCAAGCGGATACCGCATTGTAAATGTGCCGGGTTGTGTCGCTGCTGCTGGATCATGTTGGTTCTGGCTCCTGGCGCGCAATCAGGATTGCGCGGAAATCGTTGACATTGGTGCGGGTCGGCCCGGTTATGACGAGATCATTGAGTGTGACGAAGAATCCGTATGCGTCATTGTCGGCCAGCCTGGCGCGCGCGTCCACACCCGCTTCCTGAGCGCGCAGCAGTCACTGCCAAGGATAGGCCACGTCGAATTAGGCGCATACCCATTAACATATTGCTAATATACAGCCCATACTCTCCCAATACTCGCCTTGAATGAGCAAGTTCACTAGCTGCAACCCTCATTGGCAGCGTTTTTTTCCATTCCAGCACTGGTGGCCGCAGGTCAATGCCAGCAGCCTGCGCGCCGACCTGCTCGCCGGACTGATCGGCGCCCTCATCGTCTTGCCGCAGGGCGTCGCTTTCGCCACCCTGGCGGGCATGCCCCCTGCGTATGGCCTATATGCGGCGATGGTGCCGGCGGTGGTCGCCGCGTTGTGGGGTTCTTCCTGGCACCTGGTATCCGGCCCGACCAATGCCATCTCGCTGGTGGTGTTTGCCACCATCAGCCACCTCGCTGAACCTGGCAGCGAGCATTACATCAGCCTGGTGCTGACATTGGCCTTCATGGTCGGCACGATGCAGTTGATCATGGGCATGGTGAATCTCGGTACGCTGGTCAACTTCATTTCGCATACGGTGGTGACCGGCTTTACTGCGGGTGCCGCAGTACTGATCATCGTCAGCCAGCTCAAGAACTTCTTCGGCCTGCCGATTCCACGCGGCGTCTCTTTTTTCGAAACACTGCATCAATTCGTTTTGCTCGCCGGGCAGATTCAGCCGTGGGTGGTGGTGGTCGGCGGTGTGACACTGGGGACCGGCCTGGTTATCAGGAAGTGGTGGCCGAGGTTCCCTTACATGATTGTCGCCATGCTTGCCGGCAGTTGCAGCGCCTATCTTTTCAACCAGTGGCTCGGCGCCGAAAACACCGGCATCAAGACTATCGGCGCCCTATCTGCGGCGCTGCCATCCTTGTCATATCCCGAGTTCAAGCTGGACACGCTGAGACACTTGCTGGGTGCCGCAGTGGCAGTCACCGTACTGGGGTTGACCGAAGCCGTGTCGATTGCCCGTTCGATCGCCACCAAGTCCGGCCAGCGCATTGATGGCAGCCAGGAGTTCATTGGCCAAGGCCTGTCCAATGTTATCGGCAGCTTCTTTTCCGCCTATCCTTCCTCGGGCTCTTTCAATCGCTCGGGCGTGAATTACGAGGCCGGCGCAGTCACGCCGCTGGCGGCAGTGTTCTCTGCCCCGGCGCTGATCCTGATCGTACTGGCGGTGGCGCCGCTTGCCGCTTATCTGCCGAATGCGGCGATGGCCGGCATCCTGTTCCTGGTGGCGTGGGGCCTGATCGACTTTCACCATATCGCCGCCGTTGCCCGCGCCAGCCGCTCGGAAACCGCCGTGCTCGGCCTGACCTTCGTCGCCACCCTGGTGATGCACTTGGAATTCGCCATCCTGGTCGGCATCCTCTTGTCCTTGGTGCTCTACCTGAACCGCACCTCGCGACCGTCAATTCGCTCACTTTTGCCTGATGTCGATAATCCGCGCCGCAAGATGATCGCGAAAATGCCAGGGCAGGCCGAATGTCCTCAACTCAAGATTATCCGCATCGAGGGCTCGATATACTTCGGCGCGGTGAATCATGTTGAAGAGTATCTGCACGATCTTGCCGAGCACCATTCCGAGCAGAAGCATCTGCTGCTGAGGGGCAAGCGCATAAATTTTTTGGATGTCGTCGGCGCCGAGCTTATCGCCCATGAAATCGGGCGGCGCCGCAAGATGGGAGGTGGTCTGTATTTCTACGCCCTGGGTGACGCGCCATTGCAAATGCTCGGTAATCTGGCGTTTGCGGACCAGGTCGGCGCGGTCATCAACTTTCCCAGCACTTCTCAGGCAATTTCCGCTCTGGTGGCGAAACTCGATCCGGACATCTGCGCCCATTGCAGGACGCGTATTTTTTATGAATGCCTCGCCCTGCCTTGCCCGGAAGATATGATGAGCCACCTGGACAGTTAGAGCGCCAGACGGAGACACATCATGAGACGGGATATCGCCTGGATCGCTATGACACTGGCGTTGTGTGCCAATACCTGCCTGGCGCTTAATTCCGATGACCTGAAGCTGATCATGCAAGGGGCGGAACGCGGCAGTGCCTCCTCGCAAATTCTGCTTGCCGTTGCCTACCTCGATGGCGATGGCGGGCTGGCGCGGGAACCGGCCAAAGCGGCATACTGGTTCGAACAGGCTGCGATCCAAGGCAACGCCTATGCCGAGGAACGACTGGGTGATCTTTACGAGCAGGGTCTCGGCGTGTCGGCAAACCAGAAACTGGCTTTCGACTGGCGCGTCAAGGCGGCTAACCGCGGCGTCGTCCAGGCACAGCTGAAGGTCGGCAAGATGTGCCTGGAAGGGGGCGGCGTTGCCAAGGACACCGACCAGGCCATCTACTGGTTCCGGCGGGCCGCGACGGAAGGAAACGCCGAGGCGCAATATTTGCTCGGCAAGCTCTACCATTACGGTGGCGATGTCGAGGTGGATCGTGCCGTTGCCCGCTCCTGGTTCGAGAAGGCAGCCCAACAGGGCCATGAAGGCGCGATTCTGCTCCTGAACTTGATCGAAAGCATCGGCTACCAGATCGACGAGAGCTGGCATAATCGGTTGCCGGGACTGAAAAAACTGGCGGACGATGGCGATCTTGAAGCCGAATACCAACTGGCACAGCGTTACGAGCACGGCATCGGCGGCGTCAAGAAAGACCCCGCGATGGCTCTTGACTGGTACCGGCGTGCCGCAACCGGAGGGCATCCGATGGCGATGAAGGCGTTGGCCCAAATATATGCAGTGGGACTGGATGGCGTGGCGCGCGACCCCGACGCTGCCGAGGCCTGGGTAGCGCGGGCGAAAGCCGCAGCGCATTGAACCATGGAAATGACCACCCTGTTACCGTACCTGAACGATGCACTCAGTTTCGCGCTGAGCGCGCTGCTGCTGCTCGGATATCACCTGTTCTTGAGGCGCAAGGAGCAGAGCGACCCGTCCTATACCGTGCAGGCGGTAAACCGCACTGCCCGTGCCGCCTGGGTTGAAAATGTCATGGCGGGGGGCAAGGACATCCTGGCGATCCAGACCCTGCGCAATTCGACGATGGCGGCTACCTTCCTGGCGTCGACCGCCGTGCTGCTGATCATCGGGGTGCTGACCCTGAGCAGTCAGGGCGACAAGCTGGAGGCGGCCTGGCATACCCTCAATGTTTTCGGTGCCAAGCATGCCGAACTGTGGATGGTCAAGCTGCTCATGCTGACAAGCGATCTGCTATTCGCCTTCTTCAGCTTCTCCATGTCGATCCGCATCTTCAACCATGTCGGCTACATGATTAACGTCCCGCTATCCATGAACCACACTTCGATCACGCCAGTCCATGTGGCGGTCTATCTCAACCGGGCGGGCTGGTTCTACTGGATGGGCATGCGCGCCTACTATTTCGTCGTGCCGCTGCTGTTCTGGCTGTTCGGTCCGCACCTGATGGTGTTTGCGACGATCGGACTGGTATACATTTTGTACCGCCTCGACCGTGCGCCAAAGATTCTTGCCGACGATTACTCCAACTGACCCGACCGCAACGCCATAACCGCAAATCTCGTCAAGCGGTTGCTGCCGTTCCTCAGCTGGCCGCGTGTCGACTGACTACAAGCTTTGTTTCTGGGTCTGGGTTTTTTGCTTCTCTTGCCATTTCTTCAAGGTGGCCACGACTATTGTATGCCCGTTATCCGAAGCCAGGAATGCAGCGGCATTTCCGTTTTTGTCGTTCACCTGAGCATTGGCGCCATGCTCCAAGAGCAACTCAACCATCGCAATCTGGTTGGTTGCTGCCGCCAGATGTAACGGCGTGTGACCCGCCATGTTTCGCATATCGAGGTTTGCCCCCTTTTCAATCAGCGTCTGTACAGCATGCACCGCGCCAACGACGACAGCGGCATGCAGGGGCGACATCCCGCTGAAATCCATGGCATTGATGTCGCTGCCCCGGCCTATCAGGAGATTTATGGCCTGAGGATGATTGCAGAATACGGCGGCAAACAATGGGGTGCGTTTAAGGGAATCGGTTGCATTGATATTTGCTCCGGCTTCGATGAGCTGCTCGACCCGGGGAATGTCGCCATCTCCTGTTGCGGCAAACAGCTTCATGTCATTTTCACCCAGTCCCTTGCCAACAAAGAAGCATTGGGCGGCTGGGTTTGTCTTGGCTTCCGCCGTCTTCAAGGAAGCTTTTGGCGATTCCATAAAACCGTGCTCACCGCAGCCCGTCAGGAGGCCGGTTGCAATCACGATTGCCATGCCGGGGGAGGCAAGGCGAGAAAAACAGCTTTTCAGCGCTTTCGTGTGAGAGAAAGGTTCCATGTCTTCGATCCCCAATAGAGAGACAGACAGCGAATTCTCGCCGCCTGCTCTCAGGAGAGTCCAATTCTAATTACTTATTGGTCGAAGCGCTTGCACGGGCATGCTTGTGATGGGCGTGGCCTTTTTTCTTGGTAGCCTTTCCATTGCTGGGTTTAACATCATGAGGGACCGTAGTCGCGGAAGCGCCTTGAGCCACCGGGGTAGCAGGCGTTGCGGCGGGAGCCTGGGCGAACGCGATAGCCGAGAAACCGAGCAGGGCAACCAGAAAGATACTTGTACGCTTGTTCATTTGAAATTCTCCTCTTACTCTTCGAGCGAAATTGCTCTTGAGACTAATAACGCAAAGAAGCGTGCCTGCGAGGACGATCTTTTTGTAATAGTTTGTTGCCGGCATTGAATGGCATGGTTTTTCGGTAGGGGCAATCAACGGTCTTTGCATCCAAGGTGTCTATTACCGAATAGTCTGGCAGGCAACGGAATCTCGTCGCCTCTCAGTCCGGCGGGATGGCCGGAACCGTGAAAATTCCCGATTCTTCGCTATGGCTTTTTCGCCACCATGCCGATGAGGGCGGATCGGCCGCGATGACCCGATCCCTCTTCGATCTCGTCTTCGTACTCCACCAGTTCATCGATCATCCAGTCGGGAAACCCGGTGCGTAGTACGTCTGGCGTGTAGAGGTTCTCCAACGCCGAGGACCCGCCCGTCTTGTACTCCAGTTGTCGGGGCGTATAACCATGAAGCAGGATATGGCCGCCGGGGCGGGTTGCCGTTTTCATGCATTCGTCCTGAGTTCTTACGGGGCTTCAAAGCATTCTACCCACCCGGATAATGTGTCCGCGGCATGGGCATTTTGCAATGATGATTCAGCCTTGCTTCTTCACCCCGCAGGTATTGAAGCCGAAAATGGCGTAGGGAGGGCACCAGCCAATTGCACCGGTAACCAGAAACAGCGCGCCGATCCATGCCCATACTGGACCACCCATAGCTGCCCAAGCTATCAGCCCCAGACCTGCAACGATGCGCAGGATACGGTCGACGCCGCCAACATTCTGTTTCATGGAGTTCTCCTTGAGAGGCTAAGTAAAGGTGAGTGTATTGCACCTGCGGAGCAAACATTATGGAAGCAAGCTCAGTCGAAACGTTTCATCGGCAGCGGCCGTAGCGGGCTGGTAACCTCGTCCTGGCCGCGCGCTGCGGCGGCGGCATGGATCGCTGCCAGTGCCCGGTCGGCAGTGACGTAGAAGTTTTCTTCGCCGATGTATTCAAACAGGCCGGTGGCTTGCATGACATCCACCACCTGCTTTTTCAGGCCCGAGAAAGCCACGCTGATGCCGTTGTCGCGCAGGCGCTCGACGACACGGCGCATCACCTCTTCACCGGAGGCATCCAGTTCATTGATGCCTTTACAGACTACCAGCAGGTAGCGCGCGCGCGGGTTCGTGGCGACGGCTTCGAGGATTACATCTTCGAAGAAGGAAACATTGGCGAAGTAGAGCCGGCCATCGAATCGCACTGCAGTGACGATGTCGGAGGCCGGCAGATTGTACAGCTTGGCGTCGCGCAGCATGCCATCTGGATGGCGGCCGAGAATGGCCACGCGTGGGGTCATAGTGCGCAGCAGATACAGCACGACGGCCGATCCCGCTCCGATCAGGATGCCAGTGTCCAGATGCGGCGCAACCGCCAAGGTGACAACGAAGGTGACGATGGCGGCGATGCCGTCGTGCCGGCTTGCCAGCCAGGCATGCTTGATGGCGCCGAAGTTGATTAGGCCGATTACCGACATGATGATGACGGCCGCCAACACGGACTGCGGCAGATGATAGAGCAGGGGAGTCAGGAATAGCAGGGTCAGCAGCACAAACACGCCAGTGACTATCGAGGAAAAGCCGGTCAGCGCGCCGGCATTCAGGTTGACCGCCGAGCGCGAAAAGGAACCGGATACCGGAAAGGAGTGGCTGAAAGCCCCGACCAGGTTGGCCAGTCCTTGTCCGATCAGTTCCTGATTCGGGTCGATTCTCTGCTTGGTCTTGGCGGACATCGCCTTGGCGATTGAGATCGCTTCCATGAAGCCCACCAGCGATATGACAATGGCAGCCGACAACAGGCTGACCAGCATATCCAGCGACAAGTGCGGCACGGCAATGGATGGCAGCCCTTCCGGCACCTTGCCTACCACTTCACCACCATCGCTGAGGCGGAGTTCTCCCTTGCCGGCGCGTGCGATATGCCAGTGCTGACCGGTGCTTGTCGTGCCCACCGGCAACTTGCCCTCAGGGTAGAGCCGGCCGGGCTGGCCATCATTTTCGCCGACGCGTTCAAAGACGAAACTGCGGATAGCGCGATTGCGACGGCGGTTTTCCTCTTCGCGATCCTTGAGCTGTACATGCAGCAGTTCGATTTCATAGTTCAACGTGACGGCAGCGTGGGAGAGTTCGCCCCATCTCTTGCGTTGCGCCTTGAGCTCAGCCGACTTGGTGACAATCTGCAGATTGATTTCCGCGATGCGATCCTCGATGCGCACGAATTCCGTCAGCAGCGCCCGTACTTCCGGATCCATGATCTCTTCGACCTTGGCGGTGGTGCTGCGCTCGAAGCCGGTCTGCCAGGAAATAAACGTGGTCAGCACCACGGCAATCAGCACACCGGGCAACTTGGGCGCTTTTTTTCGAACCAGCCAGATGATGGCCATCGCCGCTATACCTATGGCCAGTGTCGGCCAGTGAATTTCGCCAAGCTGCTGGGCAATGTCCCAGACGTAGAAGATGAAGTTCTCGGAACGACCGATGGGCACACCGATCAGTTTGTTGACCTGGGACAGGGCGATGATGATCGCCGCCGCATTGGTAAAGCCGACAATTACCGGATGCGAAAGGAAATTAACGACGAGGCCGAGCCTGAATGCGCCCAGGGCCAACTGGATGACGCCCACCATCAGGGCCAGCGCGATGGCCAGCATCACGTATTGATCCGATCCCGGCGCGGCCAGTGGCGTCAGGCTCGCCGCCGTGAGCAGCGATGCCACCGCCACCGGCCCGGTACCGAGCTGGTTAGACGATCCCCACAGCGCACCCGCCATCACCGGCAGGAAAGCCGCATACAGGCCGAAGTAAGCCGGCATGCCCGCCAACTGGGCGTAGGCTATCGACTGCGGTATCAGCACCAGCGCGACAGTCAGGCCGGCAATGAAGTCGGCGCGCAGCGTCGCGCTGGAATACGGCAGCCAGCGCAGGAAGGGCAGGAAGCGCAGCATCAGTGAGGAAATCTGCATGGCCGGTATTGTCGGCGATTTCCGCAAGGCGCTGGCGTCAAATTTCTTATCCCGGAATCAGGACAACGAATCAGCAAATTGCCGGCGGATTGCGAGGGGAGAAACGCGGCCCTGCCAGATCCACCGGTTATAATTGCCTCTGTCTTGACCACAACGGCCAGCCATGGGATATCGACTCTCGAAAATCTACACGCGCACCGGCGACGCAGGCACCACCGGCCTCGGTGATGGTTCGCGGACCGGCAAGAACAGCCTGCGCATCGCCGCGCTGGGCGATGTCGACGAAACCAACTCGCTGCTTGGCGTTGCGCTCTGCGAGGGATTGCCGGACGATGTGCGCGAGTTGCTGATCGGCATCCAGCACGATTTATTTGATCTCGGCGGGGAGCTCTCGATACCTGGCGCGACGTTGCTCGGCGCCGGCCAGCCGGCGCGGCTGGAGGCGGCGATCGACCGTTACAACGACACCTTGGCGCCGCTCAAGGAATTCATCCTGCCAGGCGGCAGCCGTGCCGCGGCGCTGCTCCATCTTGCCCGCACCGTCTGCCGCCGTGCCGAGCGTAGCGTGGTGGCGCTGGCGCAGGCGGAGAGCGTGGCAGAAACCAGCCGGCATTACCTCAATCGCCTCTCCGACCTGCTCTTCGTTCTTGGTCGCCACCTCAACCGCAGCGCCGGCTGCGGGGACGTCTTGTGGCAAAAGGGCAAGAACGCCTGACCCGTAGCTTGCCGGAATCACCGGGCTGGGGCGATCCCGCTTCCGGCATTGCCCGCCCCTTTGCCACCACCGTCATTGAGGGTCTGGGCAACTATAAGTTTGACCAGCTATTCGTTTTTGTCCTTAGGGGAATCTTTTCCTAGGAGATATCCGGCGATTGCACCAAACAGCCCGACGATTGGGGTTAGCTGTTCATTGTTGTAGCCGACGACAAGAAGCAATGCCGAGAAGCAAAGGATGGAAATTACGCCAAAGACTCTTAGTACCTGGTTGGGGGGTGCGCTAGAGCGCCAGAGCAGAATGGCAGCCATGATCAGAGCAACACAAGAAAACCCTAAGACGCTGATAGACAGGAACTTCACCAGCTCCGCAGACCAAGGCTGCACCAACGAGGGAGGTGAAGCCTGGACTTTGTCGAATGCAAGTTGCGCCGCATTGAGAGCGGACATTGATCCCTCGGTATCTGTTGTCATTAGTGCAACCTCCTCTCGATTTTTTCGATCCGCTGTTCAAATGACTCGAGCTTGCTTGACAGTGACTTTATTGCAATTGTCTGTGCGCGGAGAAGCTCTGTTAGTTCAGCGTTGGTGGGTTTTTCCCCCGTTATGGGCGGTACTACAGCGAGAGGTGGGGCTATTTTCCAGGATGGCGCTGCTATCTTCGGAGGCTCGGCTGCAGGTCGATTTATGACGCCAGGCGCCTGCTGTGCGAAAACATTCGCAGAGGCAAGAATGCAGGCATAAGAAAGGGCAAGTTTCATAAGGCGATCTCCTTTAATCGGCTCAACGTTCGAAACCGCCGCCATGCGCGGCTTTCCGATCTGGGTGGCGGTTTGACGGGTTAGGCATGGTCATGCAAGACCAATATTTTTAAGAATGGGGAGCCACTTCTGTACTGCAATCTTCTTGAAGCCCGATGGTTTTGGATGAAGCTCGTTTGCCCAGTCTCCTTCGGCAAGCGTATTAGTGCTATCCACGAGAACGATACGTGTTTTGTCTATTTTTACAAGTTCCCCAAGCTCGAAGGTGATTCGATTGATCAGATGTTTGATGCACTCGCGGTGCAACTTTTCAGGAACCTTGGCGTTTTCTAAAGCAGGCTTGAGCCAGTTTCCTTTGTTTCCGAATACGCCCTTGCCTGATGGGAACGCATAGTCGTAGTTGTGCATAACGATCTTCGTCTGAGTGTTTGTTGAAGCAAGAATTTGACCAATCAGAGCCCGATAACTTTCAGATGTTTTTTTCATCAGCCAGTTAATCGTTCTTTCGTCACCGCCCGTTCTGAAGCAGTCTTCTGCCTTCGTTGCCTTTGCACAGTCATCGTTAAGCAGTGGCCGCAGATCGTTGAACCCCGCAAAGTCATTTCCGCCACCGCTGATGAATACGCAGGACAGCGCCGAACCGTGAAAGCGCAGCGCAGACTTGACTGCCTTGCTGTACTTGCCATAGACGTAGTCGAAGGCCTCGGCGCCATTGTTACCAAGCGCAAGAATGTAGTGCTCCTTTTTCGCAACCAGGCGTCCAAGTTGATTGACTAACGATCCGCCGGGAAATGGATACCAGAACCAGGAGTCCCCGATTGCGAGGATTGACGGATAGTGGTTATCGTTCTGCATTGAATTCCAGTCCCAGTAAACATTTTCAAAGTTCATATCTTCTTTCCTTCAAAGGTGATTGATGTGATGGTGTGATGTCTAACGCGAACGTACCTATTTGACGAAAAATATTGCGTCGGTTGATTGGTTTGGCAGGTAATGTGAGATAGAGTGCATTGTATTTTCATGGGCTTACAGGAATCAGTACCACCTATTGGTGGTGGAAATTCCATCACCTAAACCATCGAATGATGGCGCTCCAAACATCTTGCCAAGTCCATACTTTAATAATGGGTAATCATCCCAGCATTCGCTCCAAAATGCAATATGTCCATTGGATTTAGTGCCTCATGTCTTTCCACGGCAAGAAATCTCCGTATGAGAATTCTGGCGTCTGTCTGAGAGAGACTTGCCGCGAAGTGGGAATTCACATCTAATCGCCGCATGCCTCTCCAACAATTTCTCCCCGGCCTGACTACAGCAGAGGTCGCGACCCGTCAGGCGTCCGCGGGATACAACGTGCTCGAAACCGATCAGGGGCGATCCCTGTTCGGGATTGCTGTCGAGGTGTTGCGCGAGCCGATGTTCCTGCTGCTGCTTGGTGCCGGCTCGATCTACCTACTGATGGGGGACGTGCATGAGGCGATGATCCTGCTCGGTTTCGTTGTCGTCATCATGGCCATCACGATTTTCCAGGAACGCCGCACCGAAAGGGCGCTGGATGCCTTGCGCGACCTGTCCAGCCCGCGCGCGCTGGCGATTCGCGATGGCAATCCGGTTCGCATACCGGGGCGGGAAGTGGTGCGCGACGACATCCTGATTCTTACCGAAGGCGACCGGGTACCCGCCGACAGCATGGTGCTGACAGCCCACGAACTGGCGGCCGATGAATCGATGCTGACCGGTGAATCGCTGCCGGTGCTCAAGCTGGTCGGCAACCCGCAAGGGAAAGGCGGCGAGCCTTCAACCGAGGCGTTGCGCGTTTTTGCCGGGACCCTGGTGACGAGCGGGCAGGGCATCGTGCGTGTCACGGCGATCGGCGGCGCAACCGAATTGGGGCGTATCGGCAAATCCCTGCAGGCCATCGGGAGCGAAATCTCCCCGTTGCAACGCGAGATCGGTCTGCTGGCCAAGCGACTGGCGGTGATCGGCAGCGGGCTGTGCCTGGTGCTTACCCTGCTGTATGTGCTTACCCGTGGCGGCTGGATGGATGGCTTGCTGGCAGGCATCACCCTGGCAATGGGCATTCTGCCGCAGGAATTTCCGGTGATCCTGATTATCTTTCTGGCTTTCGGCGCGCGTCGCATTGCCCAGCAGCGGGTGTTGACGCGCAAGCTCAGTGCCATCGAAACCCTCGGCGAGACAACCGTCCTGTGTGTCGACAAGACCGGCACCCTGACGCAAAACCGCATGGCCGTCGCAGCCTTGAGCGTCGGCGAGAAACACTTCGAGGTGGCGAACGCCGCAGCCCTCAAGGAACTGCCGGAAGATTTCCATGAGCTGCTGGAATATGGCGTGCTGGCGAGCGAAACCGAGCCTTACGACCCGATGGAGCAAGCCTTTCACCGGCTGGCCCAGGAATACCTGGCCAACACCGAGCATCTGCATGCCGATTGGGATCTGGCGCGCGAGTATGAACTTTCTCCCGATCTGCTGGCGATGTCGCATCTCTGGCGTATTCCCGGACATCGTCA
Source organism: Sterolibacterium sp. (assembly GCA_028713555.1). Classification (GTDB taxonomy): domain Bacteria; phylum Pseudomonadota; class Gammaproteobacteria; order Burkholderiales; family Rhodocyclaceae; genus JACRAR01. Next base: position 42,371 of record JAQTOA010000014.1, read on the forward strand.
TCAGGCCGTAGCGGCGAAGGGCGCCCCGGAGGCCATCGCCGATTTGTGCCATCTTGCAGAAGCGGCGCGGCAGCGGGTTGCGGCGCAGGCCGCGGAGATGGCCGATCGCGGCCTGCGTGTGCTGGGTGTGGCCAAGGCGGCGCACCGTGAGAGCGACTTTCCGGAAATCCAGCATGATTTCGACTTTGTATTTCTCGGCCTGGTCGGCCTGGCCGATCCGTTGCGTCCCGAGGTGCCGGCAGCGGTAGAGGAATGCCGCCTTGCCGGGATTCGCGTGGTCATGATCACCGGCGACCACCCGCGCACCGCCCAGGCCATCGCGGCGAGCGCCGGCATCGACAGCACGCGCATCCTGACCGGACAGGACTTGCAGGCGCTCGATGACACTGGAATGGCTGAACGGGTGCGCGGCGTAGGCGTGTTTGCGCGCGTCACGCCGCAACAGAAATTGAGCATCGTGCAAGCCCTCAAAGCCAATGGCGAAATCGTCGCAATGACCGGCGACGGCGTCAATGACGCGCCGGCGCTCAAGTCGGCGCATATCGGCATCGCCATGGGCAAGCGCGGTACCGACGTGGCGCGCGAAGCCGCTGCGCTAGTGCTGCTCGACGACGATTTCGGCGCCATCGTGCATGCGGTCCATCTAGGCCGAAGAATTTTCCGCAACCTGCGCCAGGCGATGATCTATACCCTGGCGGTGCATGTGCCGATCATCGGGCTTTCCGTCCTGCCGCTGCTGTTCGGTCTGCCGCTGGTGTTGGCGCCGATCCACATCGCTTTTCTGGAACTGGTCATCGATCCGGCCTGCTCGGTTGTTTTTGAAGCCGAGGAAAGCGACGAGCAGGTCATGCGCCGACCGCCGAGAAGCCCGCAGGAGAGCCTGGTATCCACAAGTCATATTTCCCTGAGCTTGGTCCAGGGCCTGCTCACTACGCTGGTGGTGGCGGCGCTGTACGGGGTCTCTCTTGCGGCGGGCATTGCCACCCCGGAAGCCCGCGGCATGGCTTTCGTTACGCTGATCGCCGCCAATTCCATCCTGATCTTCAGCAGCCGTTCGACGACAGCGGGGCCAAGACAAACCCTGCGCGGCATCAATCCGGTGAGTTACTGGGTACTGGGCGGCACCGCACTCGGCCTGCTTGCCATCACCCGTATCCCTCTGCTGGCAGGGCCGTTTGGCTTTACGCCAACGGCTTGGGGTCTTTGGCTGGCGGCGCTTGGCGTTGGTGCGGCAAGCTTCGTGTTGTTTGAAGCGACCAAGCTGATTTTCGCGGCGCTCAAAATGCCTATAAGTCCGCGATAACCGGATATCTCAACAAATCCGCTATCTGCTTCCACCTGTACGGCATTCGGGGTTGGCAGAAATAACCATCGGCTCATTGCGGGAAACGCAACGCCGGATCAAGCTCCGTCACTTGCAGCAGGCTACTGGAAAATGGGTAGTCGACAATATGGTGTTTCCGGTATTTCCTAATAAATAGGCGCATCGTATTCTCCGTCCATGTATTGCGCGAGGTTAAGCGGAAACGGTATGGATTTTCTCCCGGATCAACGCGATGAGGTTGTTGCCCAATTTCAGGATCGGTCAGGAACAGAACGCGGCGTAGATCGCCCAGGCTTGCGGCGCATGCGTATGCGGTGGACGGCAAAGCCGTCGCAACGGCCAACGAACAAGGTTTCGAACGCTTCTGAGCAAGGCTTACGTTCGCGATAGAAAGGATAGTTTGATGCGTAGCATCAACGTGGCTTTACTTCGTTGTCTGGTTCCAGTCATGTTGGTATTTGGCGCAGCCTCGTCGGTGTCCGCCGGGGAGGGAAATGTCTATACCCTTGCCGTCATCCCTTCGGCCCCGCCAGTCACTTTGCATACCCAGTGGATGTCTTTTGTGGAGCGCCTTTCCAAGGCGACCAGGTTTGAATTCCGTCTCAAGTTGTACGAAAAAATGGCCAAATTCGAACGGGATATCTGGAGCGGCGCACCAGACTTGATTTTTTCCTCACCCCTTCAGGCCATGGTAGCCCACACGTCGAATGGCTACGCTCCTCTGTTGCGCGGCAGGAGTCCGGTTACTGTCGGACTTTTCGTGCGCAAGGACTCCCCGATCAAGAGTATCGACGATCTGGCAGGAAAGAAGATTGCCTTTGTCGGCAACAAGAATCTTTGCAGCGTTGCCATGCAGCACCTGTTGGCAAAATACGAAGGAAAATTGTCCTTCGACAAGGAGTACTCGGGTTCGACCAGAAACGTGATCATTAATGTGCTCCTGGGCAAGAGCGATGCCGGATCGGTGTTCATGCCGGATATGGCGCGGGAGTCCGAGGACACCCGCAGTCAGCTTCGTGAGATCGTGAAGACGCCGGAAATTGCCTCTCATCCGCTCAGCGCCCATCCGCGCGTACCCAAGGCAGACCAAGAGGCGGTGAAGAAAGCCACGCTTGCCATTGCGGCGACCAAGAACGGTGCGGAACTTCTCAAGTCCCTCAGGCTGGAGGCTCCGGTTGCAGCGGATTACGAAAGAGATTACCGGGCTCTGGAAGAAATCGACGTCAAGGGTCTTACCAACTGGGGACAGTGAGATGTCGCTTCTGCCGCGCCATTTGAATACCCGAATCATCCTGAAGGTTTCGTGTATTCTGCTGGCGACCGGCATCGCTTTTGGCTGGATGACCGCCAAGGATCAGACCGCCAGCCTCCTGGCAACCATGCGCCTCGGTTCGTCGGTCATGGCCAGGAACTTTGCTGAAAGCTGCGCCCGCTACCTGTTGGTTCAGGACTATGCCGAGTTGGAAACCTTTCTGCTCAAATCGGCGGAGTTGCCCGACATCCGGCGGCTCCAGATCTGCGAACCGGACGGTACCCTGATCTGGAATGTCGAACGCAGCCCCGCGGGACAACCGCTGGCAAAGACAGGCATCGCCCGCCTGATTCCCCCGTCATCCCGAACCGCGCAGATCACCACGGAAAACGACTTGCTGATCATTTGGCAGCCTATCGAAGCGGGAAGCCTGCTTGGCTGGCTCAAGGCCGACTTTAGCCTGGCGACGATCCAAGCGGCTCAGGTGAAAACTTGGGAACACACCCTTTTCCTGGTTATGGCCTGGGTTGTTGGCAGCGCCTTGCTGATCGTCCTGATTCTGCGCCCCATCGTGCAATCGGTCGGCAGGCTGACCGCTTTTTCAAAGCAACTCGACGAGCACAAGGGGGATCAGATTTCAGTCGGTAACCAACCGCTCGAAATTACCGAGTTGGGAGCATCCCTCAACGAAGCTTCGGCCAAGCTGCTATCCACGGAACGGCAGTTGCTCGATGAACAACTGCGCTTGCGCGAGAGCGAGGTGATGTATCGTTCGCTGGTTACCTCGATGGCTGAAGGAGTGGTTTTTCAAGCGGCGAATGGGGAGATCACAGCGGTCAATCCTGCAGCGGAAAAAATTGCGGGACGCAGCTTCGAGCAGTTGCTCGGCAGGTTCTCCGACGACTCGCAATGGAGGGCGCTGCATGAAGACGGCAAATCTTTCCCGGGCGATCTGCATCCCGCCATGGTTACGTTGCGTACCGGGGAGCCGCAAACCGACGTGGTCATGGGCATTCACCGGCCGGATGACAAGATGGTCTGGATTTCTGTCAACTCGCAACCGCTCACGGCTGTCGGAGAGCCACGGCCTTACGCAGTGGTGACGACCTTTCACGACATCACTGGGCGCAAGCGGGCCGAGGAAAAACTAAAACGCAGCAATGCCGACCTGCAGCGCTTTGCCGAAGTGACGGCGCACCATCTGCAGGAACCGGCGCGGCGCATGGCCAACTACGCCGAGCGCTTAACCAGGCAACTGGGCGATCGACTCGACGATGACGAAGCTCGCATTTCGCTCGAATTCATCGGGCAAGAGTCGCGTCGCCAACAAGCCCTGCTGCGCGATGTTGAGCGGTATCTGGCGGCAGATCAGCCGCGCGGCAAGATCGAGTCAGTCGACGCGCGCCAGACAGTCGCCAAAATACTGGCGCGATCGAAAGCCAGGATCAGCGAAACCGGGGCGGAAATCGTCTTGGGCAATCTGCCGCCATGCCGCATCGACTTGTCGCGCCTGAACGACGTCTTCTCGGTCGCACTGGACAACGCCCTGACTCATGGCTGCGGCCAGCATCTCTTGCGCATCTCGATCGAGGGCGAACGCCAAGGAAGTAAAGTGCGCTACAGTATCAGCGACAATGGTCCCGGAGTGGAGGCGCAGTATCGCGAGCGGGTGTTTTGGGTGTTTGAGCGATTGACAGCGGACGATAATACTGCCGGTACCGGCATCGGGCTCGCGATCCTGCGACGAATTGCGGAGAGCTGCGAAGGGAGTGCGTGGGTCGAAGAAAACCCGGGAGGTGGCTGCCGCCTGCTGTTTGAATTACCTACAGGAGAACCGCTTTGAGCGATATCACGCCACGTTTCAACATTCTGCTGGTTGAAGATGAAAAGGCCGACGCCCACTTGGTGAAGGCCGCCATTCTCGAAAACCGTATTCTGGCCGACCTGCAGCATGTGCTTGACGGCCGGGAGGCTCTTGAATACCTGCGCCATCAGGACCCGCGCTTTGTCGATGCCCGGCGCCCGGACCTGATCCTGCTCGATCTCAACATGCCGCGCATGGACGGGAGGGAACTTCTTACCGCGCTGAAGCAAGACCGGGATCTGTGCAACATCCCGGTGGTCGTGCTGACCACCTCCGAAGTCGAGCGTGATGTCATCGCTTCCTATAACCTGGGCGCTGCCGGCTACATTACGAAGCCGATGGATGTGGTCCAGTTCATAGCTGTCATCCGCGATCTGGGCAACTACTGGTTTACGTTGGTGCGTCTGCCGGAACAACGCATGAAGCCCTGCGAATAAAGCTGGCGTACCCGCCGACATTGTCGGAGATCTGCACCGGCGCCATAACCGCAATCTTCATTTCGCCCGCTCTCACAGGGAAGGAACGGCCATCAATTTCCGGACATGGCCGTGCCTCGATTCTTCAATCGCCAGTCCCTCTCGAATCCGTTCCAGCACCAGCGGTTTCTCATCGGGGAATCGATACCCCTCGTAATCCTGCCGGAACAGCAGCCCGCCGCGATGGTCAACCCAGGAATTCATCGCATGGTCGAAGCAGACCCGCGACGTTACATCGAGATTGCCGATCATCCAGGCCAATTCCTCCAGCCGCTCATGAGGAGAGGAGAGGCACATGCGACCCTTTGCGACATCTTCGAAGAGCGGAGTTCCCGGCCGGGGGACCAAGGGCCGGGAGCGAATGTAGTGGGGATTGATCGCCGAAAGAACGCGGGCCGTATTCTCCGCATGCTGCCGTCGCCGCTCCCTGCCGCCCAGATCCGGCATCCAGTATTCCGACACCTGGAAGCCTGCGGCGATGGCCTTACGGCCTCCTTCGATCTGCTCGGCGCTCGTCACTCCCTTGCGGACGTGAACCAGCAATTCGTCATCCCCCGTCTCGAGTCCGATATGAAGGCGGTCGAGACCCGCCTCGCGGATCATCTGGAGTTCCTCCGGCTTTTTCCGGGCCAGGGTTTTCGAGCGGGCATAGGTGGTTACCCGGCTCAAGGAGGCCAGGGTTTCCCGGAGGTGCTTCAGTGCCACCACGAACTCGGGAGTTCTCATGATCATGCTGTTGGCGTCTTGCAGGAAGGCCGTTTTCCCGCCGGAGGAAAGCCAGTTGAAAACCGTTATGAAGCTGGGGTTCTCGGCGAGATCGCGGCCTTCAGCGAGCAGGGCGGCGCCTAGCTCGTGGGAGATATTTCCGCCCATCCCCAGCTTCGATGAAACCGCCGTGATTTCATCGCGCATCGCCGCAACCCTGTCGATATCGGCGTTGATTTCCTCCACAGGCCGGTAGACGAAGCGATGTCCACGGTACATTTCGCAGAAAGTGCATTGGTTCCACGGACAATTCTCGGTCACCCTGAGGAGAAGGGAGGCGCTGCCCCCCTCGCTCGGCGGCCGGTACATTCCAATCTTGAAGGAGAGCGCCCGCAGCCTCTCAACATGTTTCCGAAGCCCATCGCCGTTCGTCATCATTGCCACATTCCTCTGGATTTTGCTCGTTTCACTCGTGGCGTGGACGCCGTGCGAGCGCAATAAAAGTTAGTATAACCATCTTGCAGGAACTTTCCGGCATGCGGCTGCAAATCACAGATGCCGGTCGAAAATCTTCGTCGGGACGGTCACCATGAAAAACTATCGCAAGGAACTTTGGTTCGACATCCCATCGCGCGTTGCTTTCATCAACATCACCCAGAAAATTAGCGAGTGTCTCGCCGAAAGCGGAATCCGGGAGGGGTTGGCCCTGGTCAACGCCATGCACATTACCGCCAGCGTGTTCATCAATGACGACGAATCCGGATTGCATCACGATTACAGGGAATGGCTGGAACGGTTGGCGCCGCACGAACCTGTCGGTTCATATCGTCATAACGACACTGGCGAGGATAATGCCGATGCTCACCTGAAGCGCCAGGTCATGGGCCGCGAAGTGGTTGTCGCAGTCACCGGCGGCAGGCTCGATTTCGGACCGTGGGAGCAGATTTTCTACGGAGAGTTCGACGGCCACCGCAAGAAGCGCATACTGGTCAAGATTATCGGCGATTAAGCATAGCCTTGCGGCCGGCACCAGCGAAAGGGTTCGGATGGGGACCCCTTCGGCTTGATTGCCGCTATTCCGCGGCCAGCATCAGGCGACGACGACGCACGGCATCGGCCAGCGTATCGAGCACGCTCAGGCTGTCCTCCCAGCCGAGGCAGGGGTCGGTGATGCTCAAACCGTATTCAAGCGGTTTCCCCGGCAGAAGATCCTGCCGCCCCGGCTTGAGGTGAGACTCCACCATGACGCCGAAGATGCGGTCATCGCCGGCAGCAATCTGTTCGCCGACCTCGCGTGCCACGCCAACTTGCCGTTGGTACTGCTTGCTGCTGTTGGCATGAGAGAAATCGATCATCACCCGCGCCGCCAGACCGGCTTTGCCGAGCTCCTGGCATGCGGTATCGACATTGGCCGCGTCGTAGTTGGGCGTCTTGCCGCCGCGCAGAATGACGTGGCAATCCTCGTTGCCATCGGTGGAGACGATCGCCGAATGTCCGGCCTTGGTCACCGAGAGGAAATGATGCGGGCTGGACGCCGCGCGGATCGCATCGACCGCGATGCGGATATTGCCGTCGGTGCCGTTCTTGAAGCCGACCGGGCAGGACAGGCCCGAGGCCAGTTCGCGATGCACCTGCGACTCGGTGGTGCGCGCGCCAATGGCGCCCCAACTGATCAGATCGGCGGTGTACTGCGGGGTGATCGAGTCGAGAAATTCGGTGGCGCAGGGCAAACCCAGTTCGTTGATTTCGTGCAGCAACTGGCGCGCCAGGCGCAGGCCTTCGTTGATCTTGAAACTGCCGTCGAGGCGCGGGTCGTTGATGAAACCCTTCCAGCCGACCGTGGTGCGCGGCTTCTCGAAATACACGCGCATCACGATCAGGAGGTCGGCGCTGTGGCGCAGTGACTCGGCATGCAGCCTGCGCGCATATTCGAGCGCAGCGTCGTGCTCGTGTATCGAGCATGGACCGATCACCACCAGCACACGATCATCGGCGCCGTGCAATATGCGGTGGATCGCCTGGCGTGCGGCGTGGGTGGTCTCGGCGTCCTGTTCGGTAGTGGGAAATTCGCGCAGAACATGCGCCGGCGGGATCAATTCCTTGATCTCCTTGATGCGCACATCATCGACTTGGTGTTTCGTCATGGGATGGGTAAGCGTCCATGCCGGACAAGACCGGCATGGCTTCGATTTTACAACATCAACGCTTGTCCCTCGACGCTGGCTTCGGTGCGCCTCAGGAGATAGGACATTCCACCAGTTCGCCGCAATTGCGGGCATCATAGCCTGGTTCGGCTGCCAGGGTGCGACGCCAGCCGGGCGAGGCAAGGCAATCGAGCAGCGCGCGCATGGCCGGATCCGCCATGCCATCGCGGCGCGTGGCCAAATAGTAGTCTTCGCGCGCCAGGGGAATAAAGTCCAGGCCAAAGCGGCGTGCCGCCGCTTCGACACCGAGTCCGGCGTCGGCTGCGCCGCTGGCAATCGTCGCGGCAACCGCCGCATGGGTAAATTCCTCGGCCTCATAGCCAGCGATAGCCTGTGGATGCACACCGCTTTCTGCGAGCAGCAGATCCAGCAGAAGGCGCGTGCCGGAGCCCGCCTGGCGATTCACGAAACGCACGCCGGGCCGCGTCAGATCGCGCAGGATTTGCAAGCGGCCGGGTTTTTTCAAAGAGGATTTGGCGGGCTGTTTCGCACACTGTCCCTGCGCTGCCACCATCAAACCCTGGGAGCGGCGGGCAAAGCGAATCAGCACGTGGGTGCGTGCATCGAGGTGCTGCCGGTAAGCTTTCCAGACCGACTTGCCCAGCGTTCCCTGCGGGCAATGGAATCCAGCCACGTCGCAGCGTCCGGCGGCCAGCGAGGCGAGGCTCTCTGTGCTGCCGAGCACGTGTATTTCCAAAGCCACATTCTGCTTGTGCAGTACCTCAGGCAGACGCGCCAGCATTGGATCGTGGCTGGAATGCAGCGTCAGCCGCATTGATTCTCCAACCATGAAGGGGTGCAACTCGCGGCGTACTTCGTCGGTCGCTTCCGCTAGCTGCCCCGCAAAACGGCTTTTGAGACGGGCGTCGAGATGGACCAGGCGCAGCCCCAAAGGGGCCAGACTGGAACCGCGTCCGCGCGCCATATCCACCAGCGGTTGCCCCAGTCTCTCCTGCCAGCGTCGTACCAGTCCCCAGGCATGACGGTAGGAAAATCCGCTGTCGCGCGCCGCCTGAGCCACCGAACCGGTTTCGGCGATAGCCGCCAGCAGGGCCAGCAGACCGCCTTCTTCGTTGTGTCGCGTTTCATCCAGCGCGGTCCAGCGCCAGACAAGGCAAGGCAATAATGCAAAGTTGTTCATATTGGTGAGCAAGCCTGGTCAGGCTATATTCCACACCCCATTTTCGGAAAGTCATTGTTGCTTATCATGGATGCACTCAATGCCGCCCTCGGCTTGGTTGTCGGCGGCGACGCCAGATTGTTGGGGATTATCGCACTGAGTCTGCGTGTCAGCTTATCGGCGGTGTTGCTGGCATCGCTATTTGCGCTGCCGTTTGGTGCGCTGATGGCGGTGCGGCGCTTCCCCGGTCGCCGCAGTCTGACGGTGATCATCAATGGCTTCATGGGCCTGCCGGCGGTGGTGGTGGGTCTGCTGGTGTATCTGCTGCTTTCGCGCGCCGGACCGCTCGGACCGCTCGGCCTGCTATTCACGCCGACCGCCATGGTGATCGCCCAGGCTATGCTGGTGACGCCATTGTTGGTGGCGCTGACGCGGCAGATCATCGCGGACGCCTGGCGAGAATACGAGGAACTGCTGCATTCGCTCGGCGCGTCCGCTTTTCAGGCCACTGCGACACTGCTCTGGGATGCGCGCTATTCGCTGTTTACCGTACTGTTGGCCGGTTTCGGCCGGGCCATCGCCGAGGTCGGCGCAGTGATGATTGTCGGCGGCAATATCGACGGCGTGACCCGGGTGATGACCACCGCCATCGCCTTGGAAACCACCAAGGGCGACCTGCCGCTGGCAATGGCCTTGGGCGTGATCCTGGTGGCGCTGGTGCTAATAATCAATGCGTTTACCTTCGTCACCAGCAGTTGGGCACAGCGGAGGTTCGGCTGATGGACGGCGTTTTCCCGCTGGTGCTAACCGATGTCGGATTCGCACCAGGCGGTGTGGCCTTGCTCAACCACATCGATCTGCGCATCGAAGCAGGATCGCGCACGCTTATTCTCGGCGCCAACGGTGCGGGCAAGAGTGTCTTGATGCGGTTGATGCACGGTTTGCTGACGCCCAGCAGCGGCAGCGTGGCGTGGAATGATGGAAAGGCAAGGCCCTCTGCCCAGGCCATGGTATTCCAGCGCCCCGTGATGCTGCGCCGTTCGACGCTGGCGAATATCGCCTATGGCTTGAAGCTCAACGGCGTGCCGCTTGCGGTGCGCGGTGCGCGGGCGCAGCAGGCGCTGGCGCGAGTGGGCCTTGCCCATCTTGGCGAACGTCCGGCGCGGGTGCTGTCCGGCGGCGAGCAGCAGCGCATCGCCCTGGCGCGCGCCTGGGCGCTTGAGCCACGTATCCTGTTTCTCGACGAGCCGACCGCCAGCCTCGACCCGTCCGCGGCGCGCGAGGTGGAACGCATCGTCAGCGATATCCACCAGTCCGGCGCCACTATCGTTATGACCACCCACAACCTCGGCCAGGCGCGGCGCCTGGCCGAAGAGATCATTTTCCTGCATCAGGGCCGCATCACGGAATGCACGCCGGCCACCGAATTCTTTCAACGTCCGCGCTCGGCCGAAGCCGAGACTTACCTCAGAGGAGAATTACTATGAACCCTATCCGTCGCGCCAGCCTGCTTTTTATCTTGGGGTGCACCCTCCTCGGCAGCCTGCCGATCCAGGCCGCCGAGTCCTTCATTACCGTGGCGTCGACGACATCGACCGAGCAGTCGGGCTTGTTCGGCTACCTGTTGCCGCTATTCGAAAGGCCCAGCGGCATCCAGGTGCGTGTGGTGGCGCTAGGCACCGGCCAGGCGCTCGACATGGCGCGGCGCGGCGATGCCGATGTGGTGTTCGTGCATGATGCGGCAGCCGAGGAGAAATTCGTCGCCGAGGGCTACGGCGTGAAGCGACAGGAAGTCATGTACAACGATTTCATTTTGGTCGGACCGCAGGATGATCCCGCCAAGGTGGCAGGCGGCAAGGACATCACCGAAGCCTTGAAGAAAATCGAGGCCAGCAAGTCGCCCTTCGTCTCGCGTGGCGACAAGAGTGGCACCCATGCTGCGGAACTGCGCCTGTGGAAAGCCGCCGGTATCGATCTTGAGAAGAGCAAGAGCTCCTGGTATCGCGACACCGGATCCGGCATGGGCCCGGCGCTGAATACCGCCGCCTCGCTGAATGCCTATATCCTGGCCGATCGCGGTACCTGGCTGTCGTTCAAGAACCGGCAGCATCTAGCCATCGTCGTCGCCGGCGACAAGCGCCTGTTCAATCAGTACGGCGTCATCCTGGTGAATCCGGCCAGGCATGCGCATGTCAAACAGGCAGCCGGCCAGCAGTTCATCGATTGGTTGCTCTCCGAGACGGGGCAGAAAGCCATCGCCGAATACAAGATCGGCGGCGAGCAGCTGTTTTTCCCCAATGCCAGACGATGAGCTAATGCCAAGCGACTATCATCTATGAAGCGGTGGGGACTGACTGCCATCTTTCTGCTTTCGATTTCCCCACCGGCCTGGGCAGCCGACGAAAGCGGCGTCACCTACGGCAGCGGCAGCAACCGTTTTCCCCTCGCCACGGGCAGCCCGGCAGCGCCTGGTACATCGTGACCAAGGATTTCATGATCGTCAGCCTGAAACTCGCCAACGCCGAGCGCGCCTGTCCGACTCAAGCACCTGGATCATGGAAAAGAATATCGCGCCGGATCTTGTGATTCTTTATCGCGGCGACCGTACCCTGATGAATATGTACCATGCCCTGATTGCGCCAGCCGGCGCGACCCCGGGACGCGACACGGCGGAAAAGTTTGTCGCTTATGTGACTTCGGCGGACGGCCAAAAGATCATGGCCGAATATGGTCGCGACAAGTTTGGCGAGGGACTTTACAATGATATGATCTATGCCCGTCGTTACGACGAGTGACGATGGTCATCCCATTGCAGGAGGGTATATCATGAAACTCAGCGCACGCAATCAATTCAAGGGTACCATCAAGTCCATCACGCCCGGAGCGGTCAACAGCGAGGTTGTGATCGAGGTTGCCCCAGGCGTCGAAGTCACCGCCCAAATCACCAGCGCATCCGTGCAACGCCTCGGCCTCAAGCCAGGTGGCGCGGCTTACGCCGTCGTCAAGGCTGATAGCGTGATGGTTGGTGTGGACTGAAGGTTACCTGCTGATCTGATGGCATCTGTCCGGTAATCGCAAAATTCGGATGCCCGCATTCCTGTTTGGCATTAAACGCGCTATGCTTGCGCTGTTTTAACTGCCGGACTGCCTGATGGATCAAGCCGATCGTTTACTGCTCGAACGCAGCCAGTTGTTTTGCGACATCGATTTGGAAGGTATTGAGCACCTGCTCGACACCTGTCCGGAAACACTGCTGGCGGCGGGGGATACACTGCTGCAGCAGGGCGCGCAAAACAACACACTGTACCTGGTGCTCGACGGCCAGCTGCGCGTTTATCTCGGCGGTCGCGAACTTCCCGAACACACCCTGCTCAATCCTGGAGAATGCGTCGGGGAAATGTCGCTGATCGATGGCCGGCGCGCCTCAGCGCTGGTGATTGCAGCGCAGAATTCGCGTCTGCTGGCGATCGATCACGAAGTCGTCTGGTCGCTGATCGAATTGTCCTATGGTATCGCTCGCAACCTGCTGGGCATCCTGTCTGGGCGCATTCGCTTCAACAACCTGGCCTTGATTAGTGCGCAAACACAAAGCCTGGAATTTGAACGGGCGGTTGCGGTCGATGCGCTGACCGGACTGCACAACAAGCGTTGGGTCGCCGAGGCATTCCCACGTGTGATCGGTCGCTGTGCGCGGGATGGCGCGGCGGTTTGCCTGCTGCTGGGCGATATCGACAATTTCAAGCGTTTCAATGCCTGTTACGGCCGTTTGAATGGCGACAACCTGCTACGCCTGCTGGCGCGCCGGCTAGCCGACATCCTGCGGCCGCAAGACATGCTGGCGCGCTACGGGGTGGAGGAATTCGTCTTTCTGTTGCCGGCGACAGATATCTCCGAAGCCATAAAAATCGCCGAACGCCTGCGCCTCATGGCGGCGGAAACGCGCCTGCCGATTGCCGAGGACGGCGCCGACGCCGGCATCACTTTATCGATGGGAATCGCAACGATGCAATCCGGCGATACGCTGGAAGCGCTGCTCGCGAACGCTGAAGCAGCGCTACAGAGCGCCAAGCTGGCCGGTCGCAACCGCGTCGAGGTGGCCGATGCGACTAACGACTAGTGCCCGCCTTTGATTCTAGGATACCAGGCTTAGTACTGTTTATTTAAGCGCCATTCCCGCTTTTGTGGGAATGGCGGAGGCAGACTATTTGAACAGTATTGGGATAAGACATGGAATTAGTGGGCATTCTCACTGATCGAGTGTCGGTATGCTCATGTAGCATGCTACGTGCGACTGTGGGATTGTACAAAGACCTCGTTCTGTCCAAATACCCGAACAGCATAATAAGGGGAGATATATGTTCGGTTTCTTGAATAAAGAAAAGTTATCCGCTTTGGAAAACGAGCTTTCTAAGCTGCGGCTGGAGTTGGGCGGCAATGCCGCGGAAATTGCCTCGCTACGCTCAGATAACTTGCTGCTTGCCGAAAAAGCAAGCACTGCTGAGGCTAGCTGCCGCGATTACCATGGCTTGTTTGAGAACTTCCATTCATTCAGCCAGTCGCTGGGCGAAACTCAGCAAACGTTGGCAGGGTTGGCAACCAAGCTGAGGGAAGAGAAACAGGAAACCATCCAGGCCGCCAGCCTGTCGGATAACAGCCGCACGGGAATTCTCAATATCTGTAGCGCCCTGTCAAAACTCGCCGAGCAATCCCGGCAAAGCGTGCAACAGGTGGATAAGCTGAACGTCAGCGCCGAGAAGATCGGCGGCATCGTCAGTCTGATCAAGGAGGTCGCCGATCAGACCAACCTCTTGGCGCTCAATGCCGCCATCGAGGCGGCACGAGCCGGCGAAGCGGGACGGGGGTTTGCGGTGGTTGCCGACGAAGTGCGCAAACTGGCGGAGCGCACTGCCAATGCTACCAAGGAGATTTCCGCTTTGGTCGGCACCATCCAGAACGAAACCCATCTGGCCCAACACAGCATGACCGAGCTGGCGACGCAATCCGATTCATTCGGGAAGGAAGGCGCCGCCGCTTCGCATAATGTCGAAGAAATCAATTCGCTGGCGCAGAGAATGGAGCACGCCATCAGCGCCTCGGCGTTACGCAGTTTTACCGAACTGGCAAAAATGGACCACCTGATCTTCAAATTCGAGATTTACAAGGTGTTCATGGGAATCTCCGAAAAAACCGCCGACAACTTCGCCAGCCATCAGACCTGCCGCCTGGGCAAGTGGTATTACGAAGGCGAGGGCAAGGAATGCTTCTCGCTTCTTGACGGCTACCGCGAAATGGAAGTGCCGCACACGGATGTGCATGAGCATGGCCGTGAAGCCGTGGTGCAGTGCCTGGCTGGCAACTTTCACCGGGGGATCGAGTCGATCGGTGCGATGGAGCTTGCCAGTTCCAGTGTGCTTGCTTGTCTGGAACGGATGGCGGTACAGGGAGAAACCTCGCCAGAAGTTCTATGTATGGCCGGTTGATTCGTTGCCTCTTGCCGGGACAAAGTCAGCCTGTGCCACCCACCGTCAAACCGTCAATTCGCAGCGTCGGCTGGCCGACGCCGACCGGCACGCTCTGGCCTTCCTTGCCGCAGGTGCCGACGCCGGGATCGAGTGTCATGTCGTTGCCGATCAGCGTCACGCGCTGCAGGACATCCGGACCGTTGCCAATTAACGTGGCGCCCTTGACCGGGGTGGTGATTTTGCCGTTCTCGATCAGATAGGCTTCGGCGGCGGAGAACACAAACTTGCCGCTGGTGATGTCGACCTGGCCGCCGCCGAAATTTGCCGCGTAGAGCCCCTTTTTCACTGAAGCGATGATCTCCTGCGGATCCCTGCCGCCATCCGGACCGTTCAGCATGTAGGTGTTGGTCATGCGCGGCAGGGGCAGGTGGGCGAAGGATTCGCGGCGGCCGTTGCCGGTCGGCGCGACTCCCATCAGGCGGGCGTTGAGCGAATCCTGCAGGTAGCCGACCAGGATGCCGTCGTCGATCAGCCGCGTGCATTGCGTCGGATTGCCCTCGTCATCGACCGACAGCGAGCCGCGCCGGTCGGGAATCGTGCCGTCATCCACCACCGTCACGCCCTTGGCCGCCACGCGCTCGCCAATGCGTCCGGCAAAAGCCGAACTGCCCTTGCGGTTGAAGTCGCCTTCGAGGCCATGGCCGATTGCCTCATGCAGCAGGATGCCGGGCCAACCCGCGCCCAGTACCACGGTCATGGTGCCGGCCGGTGCCGGCCGTGCGGAGAGATTGATGCTGGCCTGATGTACCGCCTTCCTGGCGTAGTTGCGCAGAACCTCGTCATTGAAATAGGCGTAGCCGAAGCGTCCGCCGCCGCCGGCCGATCCCTGCTCGCGCTGGCCGTTTTGCACCATGATGACGCTGATAGAG
This sequence comes from Sterolibacterium sp., assembly GCA_028713555.1. Lineage (GTDB taxonomy): Bacteria > Pseudomonadota > Gammaproteobacteria > Burkholderiales > Rhodocyclaceae > JACRAR01. Next base: position 57,707 of record JAQTOA010000014.1, read on the forward strand.
ACGCGCACCAACGGCCGCACATCGGCGCTCAAGTGACCGTCGCTGCGCGCCACCAGCACGACTTCCCACGTTCCGGCGAGGCTCGCCATGACTTCGACGACGCGCGGGTCGAGGGTTCTGGCGTAGCCTTCGAGCCGCTCCAGCAGCCTGACTTTCTCGGCGTCCGCAAACGCGGCGATCGGGTCGAGCGCCGCGTACAGCGGCGTGATGGGAGCGAGCTGCGCACCATGCCGTAGCAAGGGCGCGCGTCCATCGCCGCCTTGGGCGGCGATGGCGCGCGTCGCCTGCGCTGCGCCTTGCAAAGCCGCCAGGCTGATCTCATCGGAATAGGCGAACGCGGTCTTCTCCCCGGTGACGGCGCGCACGCCGACCCCTTGCTCGATATTGAAGCTGCCGGATTTAACAATGCCTTCTTCGAGGCTCCAGCCTTCCGAGCGGGCATACTGGAAGTAGAGATCGGCGTAATTGATCTGGTTGCCGAACATCTGGCCAAACACCGCTTCGAGACGCGCTGGTGTCAGGTTGTAAGGTGTCAGCAGGCATTGCTCGGCGGTGCGGTAGAGATCGTTGGAAGTCATGGGGTCACCAGAAAAATCAGTCGTCAAAGTACACGGTGTTGCAGCGCCGGCAAGCTGGTTCTTACTTCATTCAGTCGCGCCATGTCCATCTCCGCGACAACCACGCCGGATCCTTTGTCGAGGCGCGCCAGCACGTCACCCCAAGGATCGACGATCATGCTGTTGCCATGGGTGATGCGTCCGCTCGGATGCTCTCCGCCTTGAGCCGCAGCCAACAAGTAGCATTGGTTCTCGACGGCGCGGCAGCGCAGCAGCAATTCCCAGTGAGCACGGCCGGTGGTCTCGGTGAATGCCGACGGAACTACCAGCAGATCGACTTCGCCCATGGCCCTGAACAACTCGGGGAAGCGCAGATCGTAGCAAATCGCCAAGCCAATACGCCCGAACGGCGAATCGAAAGCGACCACCCTCCCGCCCGGCTCAATGGTCAGACTCTCATTGTAACTTTCCGTTCCACGCGTGAAGCCGAATAAGTGAATCTTGTCGTAGCGAGCCACGCGGCGTCCATTAGCGTCATAAACCAGGCAAGTATTGCGCAGCTTGGCCGGATCGTCGGCTTTTAACGGCAGCGATCCGCCGATCAGCCAGATGCCATGCCGCTGTGCGGTTTCGCTGAGAAAAGCCTGGATCGGTCCGGTGCCGTCGCTTTCCCTGGCCGCCAGGCGCTCTGCGTCACTGGCGCCGATCAGCGGAAAATACTCGGGCAGCGCCACCAGGCGTGCACCCTGCGCCGCCGCCGCGGCGATCAACCGGCCGGTCTCGTCAAGGTTGGCGCTAACCTCCGGGCCAGAGATCATTTGTATGGCGGCGATAGACAGTTTTTCTGGCATGAGGCAGTTTCTATGGCTTTCCAGCATTCTCGATCTTCGGTTGTGGCCCGGAGAGTTTTTCTACCTTCGGATCGGCCCAACTTCCGGTCACCGCATAATCATAGGCAAAGATCTGGTCGATCGGATTCTTCAGTACCTTGTCCGCCAGCCAGGCAATCGCGCCCGCTGCCGGGTGTGCCAGCATGGCGCCGACGGCAATGGATTCACCAAGCGACGGAGACACGCGCACCTTGAGGTTCTGCGTTTCCTGCGGCAGGTTGACGCTGCCGCTGATGAGTATCTTGGCCGAGGGGCCGTTCATCCGGAAATCATGGGTATCCATGATGCCTCGGCTCAGATTGATCTGGCCGGTGATGCTGTCGAAAGCCATGCCTTGGCTGAAGATGTCGCGGAAATCCAGGGTGATGCGGCGCGGAATGGATTGCAGGCTGAGGATTCCGAGCAGCCGGCCGACACCCGGTTCGAGCTTGTTGAACTGGCCGTTTGCCGCCTCGACCTTCAGGGTTCCATCGAGCGACGGATAGTCGATGTCAAACGGCGTGCCGTTCCAGGAAACCGCTCCTTCCATGGAGGCTCTGCCGCGCCGCAGCGTATCCGGATGGCCAAGACGGGCCAACAGTTTCTCTATGCTTTTGACATTGAGGGAGAATTTGAGGTTGGTGTCCGGCTGTGTCGGACTCGGGCGCCACTTGCCTTCGCCGCTGAGTTTGCCATCGTCATTTTCGATATCCAGCTTGGCTTCCCAGTTTCCATCACGGTTGTCGGCAATCAGCTTGAGTCTGCCGTAAGGCTTGTCGCGCAGAAAAAATTGTTCGGCCTCGATATCCAGGCCGGGCAGTCTGTCTAGAGGATTGCCGGCAGTTTCCCTGTTCGCCGACTTGCTGCCAGGCGTGTCGTTGATTGCCAGTTGCTTGAGGCGGCCGGAGAGTCGACCGGCGCCCTGATTGAGCCAGGACAGTTCGCCGTTCACTTCACGGCTTTTGACATCGGCGCGCCATCCACCGTCGCGGTCCGCTGTGGTCGCTTTGAGTTCCAGATCGTTGATGACATGATCGAGGAAAATCAGCTCGCGGGTTTTCAAGGCGATGCTGGTCGCCATCTTCGGCAGTTTGCCGGCAGCGACGGGGCTGCCGCCGGTCTTTACGTCGCTATCGTCGGCCAGCATCGCGCGCCAGAAGTCGACATCGGTCTTTTTGAGACTCAAGGCCAGCAGCAGGCCCTTGTCGGGCAAAACCAGAGTTTCACCAACAGCAACGGCGGCGCGTTCCCACAGGGTTCTCTCCGCCCGTTCGCCTTCATGGCGGCGAACGATACGAGCGGCCAGAACATTGCCGAGCGTCGCGTCAATCTGGTCGCGTGGCACTGCCAGAGAAGTCAGCCGCTCCACTGCGGGCGCCTTGGTCTTGCCGTGCCGCGCTGGAGCCACGCCAGTCCGTGGCGGTTCGATCAGCAGCTTGCGTTCAAAGCGCAACGGCAGGATTTCGCTGGCGCTCTTGTTAAACGGCTCCGGCAGACTCGACGAGATGCCCTGGAGTTTCGATTCGAGCATGACCTCGGCGTTTTTCTTGCGAACGCGTACTCTGCCGCGCCAGGTGCTGCTGCCGGACAGATGATCGAGGAGCGGATGGGTGAACTGCTTGCGCAAGTCGGGTATGCTCAGGTTACCCTCGGTGTTTACCAGCACGGTGCCGTTGCCGACGGTTTTTACATCGATGGTCATCGGGGAGCCGAGCAGGTTTGCGCGCACTTTTTCGGCTTTGAGTCCATCGCCGGAAAATTGCAGACGACCATTGACCTCAGTCAGCAGCGGCAAGTCGGCATCGATCGCCAGTTTGTTGTTGGTGAACTGGAAATTGCCATCGGTTTTCGTCTCGGCCAGCCGGCGCAACGGCAACGCCAGCTTAAGATGGAGTTGACCGTTGCCGACAGCCGTCATGTCCTCGGTGAAGTGGTCGATGTGCTCGCTCACCGGGCTGGCTTCGATGAAGCGCAGGAAATCCGCGGTCGGCCCGGTGGCATTGCCGGTGATGACAATCAGTTCGTCCAGAGACTCAAGATCGGCGATTTCCGCCTTGACGTCGCTCAAAGCCACGCCGTAAATCTCGCCGTGGCTGGCTTTGATGAGCATGCGCTTGCCGACGAACTCCAACTCGCCGGTGATTTGGTCGATCCGCGGCCAACTCTGCGCATACAGCAATGAGGGCCCGTGAAACTTGCCTTTGACTTCAAACACCCCGGAACCGTCGGCAAAAGGAAAGCGCTTCAGATCCCCCTTCAGGCGTAACGAGGTGTCATTGCTGTCGCCGCCGAGAATCGAGGAGTGCAACCAGTCTCTGACGTTATGGCCCACCGCCAGGGGCATATAGCGCCAGACCGCGCCGCCGGCGGCGCGGCTAAGGTGGGCCTGCAGATCGATCTCGCCCGGCTCGCCGGTTCTGCTCAGATAGCTGCCACTGGCGCTGCCGGCGGCATCCTGATTTTCGAAGGTGGCGTTCTCGAGCTTGACTTCGATGCGTTCGCCCTGGTCTCCAACGCTGCGCATTTTCCATTTCAACTGGGCATTCAAGGCGTCGAGTTCGATGCGCGGATCGGCAAAGAGCTTCGGCAGATCAACGTAGGCTTTCTGGCTGGTAAGCGAGAGGCTGCCGCCTTGATCGTTGCCATCAATACTGCCGGAAAGACCATCGAAACTCGGTAGCATTCCCTGGGCTTGCATGCAGAGACGTTCGAAGCGGGTGCGCAAGCTGTAACTGGTGATCCCCTGCGTGCCGGATTGCGCCTGCTTGGCCTGAGACATGAACGGGTTGCTCCAACTCGCAGCCAAATCAAACAGCTTACCCTGCGGTGCAGCCTCCACCAGGCGCTGCCGGACCTCTGTATCGATCGGCAGGTAAGTCGCGAGTCGCGCCAAGGCGCCAAGGTCGAGGCCGTTGGCGGTTAATTCGCCGCGTGGCGGCATACGTTCCACAGCACTGCTCCAGCGCAGCTGAAAATCGGTCGGATCGATGCGGATGTCATCGCGCGTGGTCAGGGTCAACTGCTTGGCGCCGACTTCGAAACCGTGCGGCAGCCGCTTGCCGCTAATCCGGCCATTCAAATACAGAAGATCAAGCAAAGGCAGGTCTTGTGCCAGACGCAACTTGACGTCGATCAAGGCGATATCGGCGGTCAGGCTGGTCAGTTGTTTCTCGGCGAAGCTCAACCACAAACGCATGCCGCCGCTGCCCTTCGGCATATCCAGGGGATAGTCAACCCAGGTGCGCCAAACCGCCAGGTCGGCATAATCGAGCTCGGCATAGGCATCGCCCTGCCAAGTTTCCAGGGCGTCCAGATCGTTACCCTTGAGGTCGCCGCGAATGTCGAGCCGGCTAGCCAGCATGCGCGGCGGATCGGCGATCAAGCCGAAACGGTGATGGCGGCCGTTGTTCTGCAAATGGAAATTCAGGTGCTGCAGGGTCAGGGGGGGCGCCCCGCGCAGTTCGTCCTGCCAGGTGATGCTGGCATCGCGTACCACCACGCGCTGCTGCGCCAGCAGCCAAGCGGAGAAATCGTTTTCCTGCTGCGGTGCGTTGATCTGCAGACCCGCAATGAAGATTCGCCCCTGTGGGTCACGGCGCATGGCAAGCGTCGGCGCGACGATCTCCAGACGATTCAGACGCAGACCGAGATGCAGCAACGAGGTCCAGGAAATCTCCGCCGCGACGTTATCCAGGGCCAGCGCCGGCCGATCTTGCCGGTCGTGGATTCGGAAACCGCGCAAGACCAGTCGGGGGTGCAGTCCCTGCCACTCGGCTTCTATGCTGGCGATTTTCACCTGTAAATTGAACGATGACGACAACATTCTTTCGATATCGTCATGGTAATTGTCGATCTGCGGCAGCACTGCGTAACGCAGCGTGATAAAAATCAGGGCAAAGCCGAAATAACCCAGCAGCAGCAACCAGCCCAGCACGCGGGTCAGCTTGCGCAACCAGGGTTGGCGAAAAGGGGAGGTCGTCAAAGAGGAGGGGAGTGGCGTGATGTTGTTGTTCCCAAGGTCGGTGCCCTAAATTCCAGAGCGGGCTCTAAAATGGCGCTTATCCGACGTTACCCGTGCGATTTTACCTTAATGCCCTCACTCTCTGACATCCTGCCGCGGGTTTTACCACTTTCCCGCTACCTGAACCAGTTGCTTGCCGTGACCCCGGCGCTGGCAGACGAATTGGCGGCTAACTGGGAGCGGCCCCTGACCGTCGAGTCGCTGCGTGCATTCCTGCCCGCTACGCTGGATGCGGAATCGCTCAAGCCGGCGTTGCGGCGCCTCAAGCAGCGTGCCTATGTCCGCATCGCCACGCGGGATCTGGCCGGACTGGCGAATCTGGCCGAAGTCACCGAAAGCATGACGCTGATCGCCGAGATTGCCCTGGAAACAGCTCTGACTACGCTGACTTCGGCGCTTACTCAGCGCTATGGCGTGCCGCGCAATGCGAAGGGCGAAGCGCAACTATTGATTGTCATCGGCATGGGAAAACTAGGCGGGCGCGAGCTCAATGTGTCCTCAGATATCGATCTGATCTTCGTCTATCCCGAGGATGGCGAAACGGATGGCAGCGACGATGAAGCAAGCCGCAGTGCTGGAAGAAGCACTCGCCCCATCAGCAATTTCGACTTCTTCACGCGTCTTGGCCGCAACTTGATCAACGCGATCTCAGAAACAACCGAAGATGGCCGGGTATTCCGTGTCGATATGAGGCTGCGGCCGAACGGCGATTCGGGTCCGCTGGTGTGCAGTTTCGAGATGCTGGAGAACTATTTTATTACCCAGGGCCGCGAGTGGGAACGCTATGCCTGGATCAAGGCGCGTCCCTTGAGCCACGTCGACCCAAGGGACGAGGGGTGGATTACTGCCCTGGAATCGATGCGCCATCACTTCGTCTTCCGCAAATATCTTGATTTCGGCGCCATCGATGCGATGCGCGGCCTGCACGCCCAAATCCGCCGCGAAGTGATGCGCAAGGACATGACCGACAATATCAAACTCGGCCCAGGCGGCATCCGCGAGATCGAGTTTATTGCCCAGGTATTCCAGTTGATCCGCGGTGGGCGCGACTCGTCGTTGCAGGTCAAGCCGGCACTGAAAGCCCTGAGCCTGCTTGTCGAGCGCAAGCATATCAGCCTGGAAACTTTGCTCGAACTGGATGCTGCGTATAACTTTCTGCGTCGCCTTGAACACCGCCTGCAATATCTCGACGACGCGCAGACCCACAGCCTGCCGAGCCAAGCCGGGGACCAGGCGATCATCGCACGGACCATGGGATTCGTCAGCTATGAGGCGTTGCTGGCCGAACTCGACGACCACCGCGCGGCTGTTGAGCGGCATTTCGCAGCGATTTTCGCAGATCACCACAAGTCAAAGCATGCGCTCGATGGCGTTTGGCAGTCCAGCGACGGCGAAGCCCAGGTGCTTGAACTGGCCGGCCATGGCTATCGCAATGCTGCGGCAGCCGCTCAACGTCTCGCCAGCTTGCGTAGCGGCGGGCGCTACCAGCAGATGCCTACGGCGGTGCGTGAACGCTTTGACGCCTTGGTGCCGCTAGTCATCGGGGCTTGTGCGGCGACGCCGAATCCGGACGACACACTGTCGCGTATTCTTGACCTGCTCGAAGCCGTCAGCCGGCGCGCGGCTTATCTGGCCTTGCTCCTGGAATATCCGCAAGCCTTGCAAAAAGTGGCGGAGCTTGCCAGTGCTTCGTCGTGGGCATCTGATTATTTGAGACGTCACCCGATCCTGCTCGATGAATTGCTCGATGCCCGCATGCTCGAAACCGCTCCCGATTGGGGCGCATTCCGCGGACAAGTCGAACAAGCTCTGGAGGAGGCCGAACCGGACGTCGAATTGCAGATGGACCGGTTGCGCGAAGCACACCACGCCAAGGTTTTTCGCCTGCTGGTGCAGGACATCTCCGGCTTGTTGCCGCTGGAAAAGCTTGCCGACCACCTCTCCGAGCTGGCGGATATCATGCTTGAACTCGCCATCAAATTCGCTTGGCGCAAGCTCGCAAAGCGCCACCTTGAGACACCGCGCTTTGCCATCATCAGCTACGGCAAGCTTGGTGGCAAGGAGCTGGGTTACGCTTCAGATCTGGACCTGATTTTTCTTTATGACGACTCAGCGCCCGAAGCCCAGGAAAATTATGCGCGTCTTGCCACCCGCATCAACTCCTGGCTTTCCAGTCAGACCTCGGCTGGAACGCTGTTCGAGACCGATCTGCGGCTGCGGCCCAACGGCGAATCCGGCCTGCTGGTCAGTTCGCTGGAGTCCTTCCGCAAGTATCAGCTTGAAGCTGCCTGGATCTGGGAATACCAGGCCCTCACCCGAGCCCGTTTTTCCGCTGGCGATCGCCAAATCGGCGAGGCTTTCGAGCAGATTCGTCACGAGATCCTCTGCCAGTTGCGCGATCTCGCTGAATTGCAGCGAGAAGTGCTGGCCATGCGCCAAAAGATGTTCGATGCGCATGCGGGCAAGAGTCCGCTGTTCGACCTCAAGCACGATCATGGCGGGCTGATCGACGTGGAATTCATCGTCCAGTATTTGGTGCTCGGCTACTCCCATCAGCACCCGCGGCTCACCGCCAACCTCGGCAACATCGCCTTGCTGAAAATTGCCGGCGAGCTTGGCCTGATTCCGACGGCGCTGGCCGAGACGGTGCGCAATGCCTACCGCGATTATCGCCGCATGCAGCATGCGCTGCGCCTCAACAGCGCCCCGGCGCGCGTGGAACGGGACAGCGTTGCCGAGCGTGTCGCGGCCGTGCGCGAACTGTGGCGAATTGTGTTTGAATGACACTTTCACAGATTAGGACTCTCGCGCCATGACCGTCAATTACTCTACGCCCACCGTCAACCAGTTGCTGCCCGTCGCCGGCGTTCGTCTCGGCGTGACCGAGGCCGGTATCCGCAAGGCCAAGCAGCGCGACCTGACGCTGATCGAACTTGCCGTCGGCAGCCGGGTCGCCGGGGTGTTCACGCAAAACCGTTTCTGTGCCGCCCCAGTGCAGGTATGCCAGCAGCACCTCGCCGGGCATGACATTCGTGCTCTGGTGATCAACACCGGCATCGCCAATGCTGGTACCGGCGAACCCGGGTTGACCGCCGCGCGCGCCACATGCGGCGCTGTAGCCGCATTGCTCGATCTTTCCGATCGACAGGTGCTGCCTTTTTCCACCGGCGTGATCATGGAGCCGCTGCCGCTCAAGCGCATCGTTTCGGCGCTGCCCGCGTGCCAGGCGGCATTGCGCGGCGATGGCCAGGGCTGGTTCGACGCGGCGCAGGCGATCATGACCACCGATACTGTCGCCAAAGCCGCATCGCAAATGGCGGACATCGGCGACAAGACCATCAGCGTCACCGGCATATCCAAGGGCGCCGGCATGATCAAGCCGAACATGGCGACCATGCTCGGTTTTGTCGCCACCGACGCCGCCATTTCCCAGACGCTGCTGGAACAGATGGTGAAGGAGGTCGCCGACGCGTCCTTCAATTGCATCAGCGTCGATGGCGATACCTCGACTAACGATTCTTTTATCCTGATTGCCACCGGTGCGGCGAAGAACGCCGAGATCAAGACGGCTTCGGGAGAAGACTACGCTGCCTTGCGCGACGCCGTGGCGGCTGTCGCCGTGGAACTGGCGCAGGCCATTGTGCGCGACGGCGAAGGTGCCACCAAGTTTATCGAGATCCGGGTCGAGGGCGGCATCGACAGCGCCGAATGCAAGGCGGTCGGCTATGCGATTGCGCACTCGCCGCTGGTGAAGACCGCTTTCTTCGCCTCCGACCCCAACCTCGGCCGCATTCTCGCTGCCATCGGCAATGCGGCGCAGTTCCACGCCAGCCTCGGTGATCTGGACGTCAGAACCGTCAGATTGTGGCTCGGCGATACCCTGGTTGCCGAGTACGGCGGCCGCGCCGCCAGCTACCACGAGGCCGACGGCGTGCGGGCGATGGCTCCGGCCGAGATCCTCATCCGCATCGATCTCGGCCGCGGCAGCGCCCAAGCGAAAGTATGGACCTGCGATCTCTCCTACGACTACGTGAAGATAAACGCGGACTACCGCAGTTAGCCGAGGAATACCGCAAAGAAATAGAGAATGACTCAATGGAAGCCTGGTGCAATACTCAGGCCAAAGCGATAAAAACCTTAGACGACGCGGCCGGCACAATGTCACCGTTCCAGTCTGGATTCATCGAGGCAATCGCCGAGTACCTTCATTTCATCAATACTACCGGTACCCCTGATCTGTTTGTATGGAAACCGGATGCCGCTTTGTCCGAAACGGAATTGGCGGATGAACGCCAGAGGCTTGAAGCCAGCTATCACCGCGCGCAGCCGGCACACTCTCATTACTAGCTGAATTTGTGGTCGGGGAGACTCAGGATGGCTCTACTTATTTCAAGGATAGATGGAAGCCAAAAGTCACCCCGACCACAACGCGGAGAGGCCACCAGGCACGAGCCTAGCACTCTGACCGACCAAGCCGCGCCTGCTCCGGTGGGCGCGGCTATAACACTTGCAGAAACATACAACATTTTATATAATCCACTCCATGAAAGAACTACGTTTTCGCGGAAGCTCGCTTGATGATCTGCGTAAGTTCCCGGCACTTGTCGTGCGGGAAGCCGGGTATCAGATGGACAAGGTGCAGAATGGCAAGGAGCCTACCGACTGGAAGCCGATGCTATCAATCGGTGATAGGCGTGAAAGAGGTTCGACTACAAGACGAGGCCGGCGCTTTCCGGGTGATCTACTTGGCGAAGTTGGAGGATGCGGTTTATGTCCTGCACTGCTTCCAGAAGAAGACGCAGCAGACCAGCGAAAAGGACATCAAGCTGGCCAGGAAGCGATTTAAAGACTTGATGAGGAAACAGCCATGAGTAAGGAACAACGATTCGCCAGTGTATGGGATGCCATCGAGGACACGCCACAGCAGGCCGCCAGCATGCGCGCCCGGTCGGCTCTGATGATGGAGTTGGAGGACATTATTAAGCAGCGAGGAATGACTCAGGCAGAAGCCGCTGCCCTATTCGGTGTTACCCAGCCCCGCGTCTCTGACCTGATGCGCGGCAAGATCAATCTATTCTCTCTGGATTGTCTGATCGACATGGCCACCGTTGCCGGTCTGGAGCCGAATGTCACAATCAAAAAGCCGAAGGCATCACGCAAGCGGACTGTGCGGGAACTGGCTGCGGCGTAGCGACCATGAAGCACGCTCATATCATTCCAATGACATGGCACGGCTCCTGATTGAAGGATGTACAGGAAGGCGTGCGATGAAATATCTCATTGAAGCCCCTCGCTACCTAAGAAACATGCATGAGTACCAGAAGGAAGGGCAGGCGCTAAAACTTCTTGGCATGTTGTTGAGTGACCCCAGGATGACCATCGTATGGACGCATCTTGGACGCCAAATTAAGACGAGTACCCGTGACACCGTTGACCATTCTGCGCTATTTCCTTTTCCTGTGCTATTAGTAGGGTGGCCTTAATCTGGTGGGGGTCTCCACCAGCCAAATCCACTAGAAAAGCGGGTACAAAAGCGGGTATGGTTGGCAATTCGAAAATGGCAAACCCACTAGCCACAAGGCTTAAGACCGATCAATGCGGACTACCGCAGTTCATGAATTTCATGAGGCGATGGCCTCATGATACACGGCGCGGGTTTGTTCGGCGCAGCGTTCCCAGGTAAAGCCGCTGGCGCGAGCTACGCCGGCTTCGGACATGCGCCGGCGCAGAGCCGGGTCTTCCAGAACGCTACGCAGGCTTTCGGCCAAGGCGTCGACATCGTGTGGGTTAATGCGGAGGCCGGCGTCACCGACAACCTCAGGCAGGGAGGCGCAATCGGCCACAACTACTGGTACGCCCGACCGCATGGCTTCCAGCGGCGGCAAGCCGAAACCTTCGTAGAGGGAGGGATAAACAAAAAGGGCAGCGGCGGCATACAACGCAGGCAGGTCGGCTTCGGCGACATGACCGAGAATACGCAATATGCCGGCGCGTTCAAGCGCGGCGATTTCATGCTCGACGTTCTCATGCCGCCAGCCGCGCATGCCGGCAATGACGAGAGGATATTGCCTGGCCAGGCTGGGCGGCAGCAGGCGGTAAGCACGGATCAGGCTGATCAGATTCTTACGCGGTTCAAGCGTGCCGACAGTCAGCACGTAACGCCCATATTCAATGCCCAGGCGCTGGCAAGCCGACTGGGTAAGCAATGGCGAGAGAGGCTGGAAGAGCGGTGAAACGCCAAGATGGACCGTGCGCAGCCGGGCATACGGCACACCGAAAATCTCATGAATCTCGCGCGCTACGAAGTCCGAATCGACGATGACCCGCTGTGCACGCTCCAGCACGCCGGGAAAAACCTGGTTCATGATGCGCACCCGTTCCCTGGGGTGGGTTTCAGGATGGCGCACCCAAGATGCATCGTGGGCGGTGACGACGGTTGGTCCCGAAAAACGCAAGGCCAGATAACTCGGTTCATGATACAGCGCCGGCTGCCGCTGGCTCATTCCCTGCGTGAAGCGCCGCTGCTGCAACTCTCGCACCAGCCGACGTGCGCCGGGCAGATGGGGTAGCAGGCGACGGACTAATTGCCCGGCGGATCGGTGGGAGGAAACAATATGGGGCGGCGCGTCATTCCAGTTTAAGCCGGCAAAATACCGGATATCGATCCCTTGCCTCACCAGCGCAAGGGATAGTTCCTCGACGTAGCGCCCGATCCCTGTCAGCGGCGAAAGCATGGCGGTCGCGTTCAGCGCAATGGAGAGCGGCGTCTCCGAGCTGAGGTTTGAGTTGATACCACTTTCCATCCGCAAATTATTGCACGTCGGACTCTAACTCGCCGCCGATTATCGCCAGCACCCCAGAAGCAACTGCGGGCATTAATACCCCAGAAACGACTGCGGGCACTAGTACCCCAGAGACAGATTCGGGCATTAAAGTTCGATCTGGGTTCCCAGTTCGACCACGCGGTTGGTGGGTATCTTGAAGTAGGCGGTCGCCGTGTCGGCATTGCGGAACATCCAGGTGAACAGCTTCTGCCGCCAGCGCGCCATGACCGGTATGCTGTGGCGGACGATGGTTTCGCGGCCGAGGAAAAAGGAAGTTTCCATTGACTCGTATTTTATGCCGTACGGTTCGCACATCGCCAAGGCCAACGGGATGTCCGGGTCGTCCTTGAAACCATAGCGCACGATCACTTGGTAGAAACCCTGAGGCAGCCGGTGAACCTCGATGCGATCGGCTTCGGCCACGTGCGGCACCTCCTCGACATTTACATTCAGCAGGATCACACGCTCATGCAGCACCTTGTTATGCAACAGGTTGTGGAGCATCGCCCGCGGTACGCCATTCGGGTTGGTGGTCATGAATACGCCCGTGCCTTCGACACGATGCGGGCCACCATAAGAGAGGCTGGTAATGAAGGCATCCAGCGGCATCGAGTCCTGTTGAAGCTTCTCGTAGAGCAGGGTGCGGCCGCGCTTCCAGGTGGACAGCAGGGCAAACACCGACAGGCCGAGCACCAGCGGGAACCAGCCGCCATCGATAATCTTGACGCTGTTGGCGGCAAAAAATGCGAAGTCGACGACGATAAAAAAACCCAGGAACGCGAACGACTGGATGCCGCTCCACATCCACAGGCTGCGCACGACGATGAAGGCCAGCACGGTGTCGATCATCATCGTCAGGGTGACCGCCAGCCCGTACGCGGCGGCCAGGTTGGTGGAGGAACGAAAGCCGAGCACCAGAACGATCACTGCCAGCATGACCAGCCAGTTGATGTAGGGAATGTATATCTGTCCCTTCTTGCTTTCCGAAGTGAACAGCACATGGATGCGCGGGCAGTAACCCAATTGCATGGCCTGGCTGGTCAGCGAGAAGGCGCCTGAGATCACCGCTTGGGAAGCGATCACCGCTGCCGCCGTGGCCAGCCCGACCATCGGATACAGGAGCATGTCCGGTACCAGCAGAAAAAATGGATTCTTGACCGCTTCCGGGTTGTCGAGAATCAGCGCGCCCTGGCCGAGATAATTCAGATACAGCATCGGGAAGACGAAGCCCAGCCAGGCCCATTTGATGGGGCGCCGGCCGAAATGTCCCATGTCGGCATAAAGCGCCTCGCCGCCAGTGATCGCCAGCACCACTGCCCCCAACGCGAGAAAGCCGTACCCGCGGTTTTCGATGAAGAAGTTCAAGGCGTACCAGGGATTGATGGCGAAGATGATGGCCGGGTGCTTGAGGATATTCAGAAAGCCGAACACCCCCAAGGTGGCGAACCAGAACAGCATCACCGGTCCGAACAGCGCGCCGACACTGGCCGTGCCCTTGCGCTGGAATACAAACAGGCCGAGGATGATGCCGATGGTAACCGGCACGACGTAAGGTTTGAACAACGGGGTGGCTACTTCAAGGCCTTCGATCGCCGAGAGCACCGTCATCGCCGGTGTGATCACCGCGTCGCCGTAGAACAGCGCCGCGCCGAAAATTCCCAGCACCGAGATCCACCACAAGCTGCGTGCGCTGGCACCGGACATGCGCGAGGCCAGGGCGGTCAAGGCCATGATGCCGCCTTCGCCGCGGTTATCGGCGCGCGTGATGAACATCACGTACTTCAGCGAAACCGTAATGACCAGCGCCCAGAACACCAGGGACAGAATGCCCAGCAGGTTGTCCGGCGTGACCGCCACGGCGTGGGGACCGTTGAATACTTCCTTCATGGTGTATAACGGACTGGTGCCGATGTCCCCATAGACCACGCCCATCGCGGCCAGCGACAAGGCAGCCAGGCTGGATTCGGCGGGGTGTTGCGGATCCTCGGATACGCTCATGAAGAATGAGTTGTTTGCCTTGTGAAGTGTTGTTTCACAGGGGAATATTTGTTGCCATGCACCATGGGGAACGGATTATACGGCTAATCCGGCAGGCTTTAGTGGCAACGGAAGATGGTTTTCCCACAGCGCTTTCAGTTAACAAAAATGACTGGGGTCAAGTCATTACTGACGAAAGACAGCGACAATGTCCCTCATTTTCGGAAATCGGATATTTCGCCATGTTGCCCTTGCTCGCCGCCAACGCCGTTGTCATCATGGCCATCGCCCTGGCGCTAGGGTTATTCGCGGCGCTGCCGTCGGCACTGGTGGCTCACCTGGTGCTGGCGATGGGCATCATGCCGCTGATCCTTGCGGCGATGGCCTACTTCGTGCCGGTGCTGACGCGCAGCGACGGTGCGCCGCGTTCGGTCGAGGGCCTGGCCTTGCTGGCCTGGCTCGGTGGCTTGGCGATGGTTGCCAGCGTGGCAGTGCATATGGAGGCACTGGCTGTTGCACTGGCTCTCGTCGGTGCGCTGCTTGCGGTGAAGGCGGCGGCGAGCCTGTTGCTATGGACTATCCTGAGGGCACGGCGCAGCCTGGGTGCGCCGCATCCCGGTCTGGCCTGGTATGTCGCGGCCCTAGGTTTTCTCCTGGCGGCGCTTGTCACCGTGCCGCTGCTCTGGGTATGGCCCGAGCAGCGTGTCGTGCTGCGCCTGATTCACCTGCACGCCAACCTGCTCGGTTTCGTCGGACTTACCGCCATCGGCACGTTGCAAGTACTGCTGCCCACCGCAGCAAACCGCTGGGATAAGCACGCCGCCACCCGTCTGAAACAAGACCTTGGCTTTGGCATCTGCGGCGTCGCCATGATGGCGATTGGCGCAGGTTTCAGCAGCCTGCTTGCGGGCATCGGCGCGGCGTTGTTCTTGGTGCCTCTGCTGCGCATGGGCACGCGCTGGAGCATGGACTACGCCGATCATCTCGGTCGTTTGCACGGTGCTTCCACCGCCCTTGGGTTGTCCTGCTTCGGCCTGGTTGGCCTGATCTTCGCCGGCCTGGGCCACGCGTTCGGTTACCTCAACGGTAGCGACGCGCTGACCGGTTTTGTCCCGGCATTTTTGCTGCCCCTGGTCAGCGGTGCCGCCATGCAGTTGCTGCCAGTGTGGCTGCGTCCCGGCCGCCAGGACGGATGGCACGAGAAACTGCGCAGCACGCTCGGGCGCTACAGCGGTTTGCATGCACCGCTTCTGGTTGCCGGCGGCCTGGCCGTGGCTTTCGGTTATCCCCAGGGCTTGTGGCTGGCGGCGGTTGGGGTGCTGGTGCTGCTGGCGGTCGTAGTGAACGCTTTGAGCAAGTTTTGTCGCAGCGATAAGTGAGTGCAGATCCAACGCCGACAACATTAAGCCCGAAACGCCACGCTGATCGTTAGTCCCACCCCGCCTTCCCCATCGGTCAGGGCGATGCGGGCGCCGTGCAATTCGGCGATACGTTGCACAATGGAGAGACCAAGGCCGCTGCCGACTTGATCCTGAGATGCAGCGCCGCGGTGAAAGCGACGAAATACGGCTTCGCGTTCCCCGGCGGGAATGCCGGGGCCGCTGTCGCAGACCCGCAACACCACGCCTGTGTCAGCCTTGCCCAGCACGACCCGTACACGCCCACCTGAAGGCGTATAGCGGATGGCATTGTCGAGCAGGTTGCGCAACAGGATTTGCAGCATGGTTGCATTGCCCTGCACCTGGGCATCGACGGCATCGAGCTCCAGGGCGACCTGCTTGTCCACCGCGGCGGCGCCATGGGCGGCACAAACCTCCTCGGCCAGCGTCTTGAGGGGCACCGGCTGGACACCGGCCAGCGGCTGTTCGGGATCGAGGCGCGCCAGTGTCAGCAACTGATCGATGAGATGCGCGGCGCGATCCACGCCGATGCGCACCTGCTCGATGGCGTGCTGCCGCTCGGCATCGTTGCCGGAACGCTGCGCCACCTGCGCCTGCGCGGCCAGCGCGGCGAGCGGGGTGCGTAGTTCGTGGGCGGCATCGGCGGTGAAGCGGCGCTCGTTAACCATCTCTTGCTTGACGCGGCAGAACAGTCCATTCAAGGCTTTCAGCATCGGCTTGATTTCGGTCGGCGCGCTGGCCGGGACCAGCGGCTCCAGATGCGCCGGATCGCGCTTGTCGATCTGCGCGGCCAGTGCGTCGAGCGGCGCCAGCCCGCGTCGCGTCGCCAGCCACACCCAGCCTCCCAGCAAGGGCAGGCCGAACAAGGCCGGCAGCAGCAACTTCCAGGCGATCTCGACGATCAATTCATCGCGCGCCTCAAGATCCTCGCCAACCTGGACCAGGAGGCTCCGTTCTTTATTCCACAGGCTGAATAGCCGCCATTGCGCGTCCTGGTTCGCGGCATCGGAGAATCCTTCTTGGGTTGCCAGCGGCGCCTTCGGCGCATTGCGCGAGCGCATCAGCAACACGCCCTCGGCACTCCAAATCTGGAAGCGCAGCTTGTGTTGGTGCTTATCCACCTCCGCGCCGAGTTCGGCGACGCCCTCATCGCCTTCATGTACTTCATGGCTGGCCAGCGCCAGCATGGTCTGGGCGGTATGCGCGAGCTGGGCATCGAGCAGCTCATCGATCTCGTGGTGGGCATCGAGGTAGGACAGCACCAGCATCGCCAGCCACAATACCGTGACCCCGCCCAGGATCGGCAGCAGCAGACGCCGCCGCAACGAGAACCAGGCGGTCATTTCGCCTTCTCCACCAGGTAGCCCACGCCGCGCAGGGTCTTGATGAAATCCGCGCCGAGCTTGCGGCGCAAATGGTGGATATGCACTTCGACCGCGTTGCTGTCGGGTTCCTCGCTCCAGCCGTAGATGCTGGATTCGAGCTGGGTGCGCGTCATGACGTGGCCGGCGTTAGCCAGCAAGGCATGCAGGATGGCGAATTCGCGCGTACCCATATCCACCGGTTGCCCCGCCAGCAATACTTGATGCGAAGCCGGATCGAGTTCCAGCGCGCCATGAATCAGCTTGGGCACGGCGCGCCCGCCGCTGCGCCGGGTCAGCGCGCGCAAACGCGCCGCCAGTTCATCCAGATCGATCGGCTTGACCAGATAGTCGTCGGCGCCGGCATCCAGGCCGGCAATCTTGTCGGCGACCGCATCGCGCGCCGTGAGGATCAGCACCGGCAGCATTTCCTTGCGGGCGCGCAGGCGGCGCAGCAGTTCCATGCCGGAAAGGCGCGGCAAGCCGAGATCGAGCACCACCAGGTCGAAGCTTTCGCTCTTCAAGGCAGCATCGGCGCTGGCGCCGTCCTTCAGCCAATCGACGGCAAATCCCGACTGGCGCATGCCGGCGGCAAGGCCGTCGCCAAGCTGCGGATCATCCTCGACCAGCAACACGCGCATGATCTAGGCGTTGCGCGCCAGAACATGCACTGACAGCGGCTCGTGTAGACCGGGCCGGAGCGCAAGGGTCAGACGATTCGGGAGGGGGTGCGGGAACATCGGACAATATTAACGCGGAATGCGGATCGCGGTTTCATCGAAATTGTGCGTATCCCCATCGGACGCAGCGGGAAATTTACGCATGATCTCCTCCCTTAGTCAGATATTGATTGCCGGTCAGCATCGCCTGTGCAACCGGGGCTTTGCCGATAAATTGGTGCCAAATCAGGGCGGCCAGATGCAAGCCGATGAAACCGACAACCAGGCCGTACAGCGCTTCGTGCGGCTCCTTGAACAAATGTTTGAGCCAGACGCTGTCCCCCAGCCAGATTGTCAGAGGTCCGGTGTTGTGTTGGATGGCTGTCAGGGCCAGGCCGGTGACGGCTAAACCGGTGAGAACGAAGTACAAGCAGATGAACAGCGCGCTGGCCAAAGTGTCGTGGCCCCGGCGAGACGCTGGCAAACTTAGTCTGGGCAAGGCACGCAAGGTCGCCAGCCACTCGCGCGGATGCCATAAATCCGACCAGCGCGCTGTGTCCGGACCGATCAGCCCCCACACCAGTCGAGCGATCAGTCCGCCGATCAGGGCATATCCCATCTGGATATGCAGGCGCCACAGCGCGGCGCCCGTCGCACTGTGCTCGTACTCGTCCGCGATCAGGCCGCTGGCGATCAGCGCCAGGATGGACAGGGCATTCCAGGCGTGGATCAGGCGCAGCAGGCCGTCGAAAGCCACTACGCGCCGGGTTGCTGGTACAGACATGAAGTTTCCTCTGTGTGATGCGATGGAAAAAGCAATGATGGTGACTGAATAATATGAGAGGAATCTTAAGCTACCCTTAACACAAGAATCCCCCATCCCGCATCGGGCTGCCGTTAACGCGGGCTTAAGATTGCGTGGATACAGTTCAGTCTCCAACCAACCACATGGAGATTAACAATGAGCAAGAAGGAGAAATTTTCAGGTCAGGAGCAGACCCACACCGAGTCCCACAACGCTGACTTGCATGCGTTTGAAAACCATACGCTGGATACTTTGCAGACAGCAGGACATGACGCCAAGAGCGGCTCCAGTGCTGATTTCCAGGAAGGGTACAAGTTTGTGGTGGCAGACGGTGTGGTGACTTCGGTAACCGAGGTCGAGCATGGCCTGACCAAGGCCAAGTCCATCAAGCCCTCTGAAACATTTACGCTAAGTGGAAACGATGTGCTGAAGACGGAAAGCAAGGGAGCTTTCCAGGAAATCACGCGTTACACCGACGCCAATAACGATGGCCTATACCAGAAAGTTTCCGAGACGAAGGTCCTCAGTGCAGATGCGGCGTCGACCATCGCGCAAGCGCAACATGATCCGGCGCACAGCGATCACATGAACCTCGACTTTGACGCTGCCGGCCAGACAGTCAGTACGGCTCACTTATCGAATGACGGCGTTGTGGACACCCCGGATGCTAATATCCAATCCGGCATACGGAACGGGCTGGAGGCCGAAGCGATTAAAGGGCCGGCGATTCACTGGGAGTCGCGTGATGGCAACGGTGATGCCATTCACGCGGAAGTTGCCCATGGGACCGACCCGATAGCGACGCTGACAGGTCTGGCAACCGACCCGGCAACGGTGGACTACTGGTTCTGAACTATTAGGCGAACGGCCACGCCAAACGTTCCGAACGGGTTGCAGGATGCCGATTGGCCGGCGGCCAGGGTTCAGGCCGCCGGCCAGTTTGCGTGTTTGGGGAATGGTGAAACGTTATGACGAACCCATTTAAGAAGCGTACCGCGATGCGCATTGCCGGCGTCAGCATTCTTCTGGCCTCGATCGCCAGCCCGGTGTCGTGGTTTGTGGCGCGCGAAAGCGCAGAGGAAAGCATCGTTTCCCTGGCCATCGAAGAATCGGGCCGATTGCTGCACCATCACAACGCGATCGATCTCTCCGGCCCCGGCGCCGCCGAGCACGCCACCGATGCAGCCAGAACCATTTCCGGCGGTTTGTTCGATATCGCCGAAATTTACGACGCCAAAGGCATCAAGCTTGCCGAAGCGATGACCAAGGAGGGCGAGGCGGTCGAATCGTCCCTGCCGAAACATAGGATGCCGAACTACACCGCCGCGTCTTATGAAAGCCTGAAGCTGCCAGGCATGCCATGGGTTCTGCGGGTCTTCGTCCCGCTGCGGAATTCGGCGACCGATACGAGCTTGCCGATTACGGGCTATTTCGAGGGGATACGCGTGGTACCGGAATGGCAAATGGAGCAAATCTTCACAAGTTCCCTGGCGGTGGCGGTGATGGTCTGTTTTGCATCCTTGCTCTGCGGCGCGGCGATCTATCCCGTGGTGATCCACCTATCCGCGGATAACGAGCGCAAGGCGCGCGAAGTGCTCGATTCGCATATTTCGATGATGGAAGCCCTGGGCCGCGCCATAGCCAAGCGCGATTCCGATACCGGCGCGCACAATTACCGCGTCGCCTGGATCGCCGCGCGCATCGCCGAGCGCATGGGCTTGAAAGGAAGCGCCATGCAGGCCCTGATTGCCGGCAGCTTTCTGCACGACGTGGGCAAGATCGGGATTCCCGATGCAATCCTGCTCAAACCCGGGAAGCTGGATGATGCGGAGTTATCCACCATGCGTACCCACGTCGAGCAGGGCGAAACGATCGTTACCGGCATGGGCTGGCTGGATGGCGCCAACGCGGTCGTAGCGGCTCATCACGAAAAATGGGATGGCACTGGTTACCCGCGCAGACTGAAGGAGCAGGCGATACCGCTGGCGGCGCGCATCTTTTCCGTTGCCGATGTGTTTGACGCGCTCTGTTCCAAACGCCCCTACAAGGAACCCATGGGATTCGAGGCGGTGATGGCGATTCTGGAAAAAGATACGGGCAGCCATTTCGATCCGTCGGTCATGGACGTGTTCCGACCCTTGGCCTTGGCGGTCTTCAATCGGTTGGCAAACAGTAGCGAAAGCGACGGACGCCAACTTTTAGAAGAGCGGGTACGGCAGCACTTTGAGATGTGACTCTGCCAGCACCGATTATTCGACTTGGAATTGTCTTTACTGTCACTTGCATCGGGAGCAAGTAGAATCAGGCTTCGTTTTGTCATTACGCCAAGGAGCTCATCGTGCGCAAATTCATCCTCCTAATCCTAACTATTGCAGTCGGAACAGGCATTGCGGTCTCTGCCCACGCCATGAAGCCCGGCTTGTGGGAAATTACTACCCAGATGAGCGGCGCTGGCATGCCGGCGATGCCGGCTATTTCAGGCGCCCAGCGCAAGCAGATGGAAGCCATGGGCATCAAGATGCCAGGTGCTTCCGGCGGGGGGATGGGTATCGTGGTGAAACAGTGCGTCACCAAGGAGCAGGCCGAGAAACGTCAGCCGTTGCAGACCGAGGAAGACCGTCGCCAGCGTTGCGAACAGAAAGATGTGAAGGTTTCGGGCAACACAGTGACGTGGAAGATAGAGTGCAGTGGAGAACAGAAGATGACTGGCACGGGTTCGATCACCCACCAAGGTGAGGAAAGCTACCATGGTGAATCCACGTTCAACATGCAGGATGCCAAGCGTGGCCCGACCACCATGAAACAGAATTACTCGGCCAAGTGGCTGGCAACAGCCTGCAAGTAGTCGGGTAGTCGATTGGTCAGCGCAGAGAGGGTTCGTGCGCGATGCTACCGAAATAGAAAAGCCAGCTGCCCACCTGGGAGCTGGCTTCGGTATCGGAAATACGACTTACTTTCCGCCTATGACGCCGGCTTCGTTAGCCGCGGTGTTATTTTTGCCAACGGCAACTGCAGTAGCGTTCTTTTGAGTGGCCTTGATCTTGGTGTTTCCCTGAATCTGTGTGCCGCCCTTGATAGCACCGGCGGTGTTCTTGGCCGTGTTGCCTTCACCGACTGCGACAGCGGCGGTGTTCTCCTGGCTTGCCTTGATCTCGGTGTTGCCCTGGATCTGCACGCCCTGCGCATTCGAAGATGACTGTTTGGCCTGACCGAAAGCCAGCGTGGATAACACAGCAGAAACCAGTGTAACGAGTACGAGTTGTTTGCGCATTTGATCATCTCCCGTTAATTAATAAAAAGAACTCGCCAATGGCTGGCGACACCCGATTAACGCATAACGACAATATAAGTTGACCTCACGCAGCGTGCAATTGTGTTTTCTCCGACCAACCCGTCGGGCTGTTCTTCATTCTTGGCCGCGACCAGACGGGCCACCTGGATAGGTCTCGGTGCTTTTATGCAACCTTTCAAGCTGGCGGCGCAGGGCACGGGCCTCGCTGCCTGCGCGCTAGGCAATGATCACCTGGCGCGCACCAACTGGGAGGCACGAGCCAGGTAATTGACTACCGCGAAGCCGCTCCAGATATGCACCAGGCGGGTGAAGGGGAAGATCAGGAAAATCGTCAGGCCGATGAACAGGTGCAGCTTGAACAGGATCGAGATGTCGGACAGGAAATCGGCGGCGCCGCCGCGGAAAGTCCAGATATGCTGCGCCCATTCCACCAGCTTGACCATTTCGCCGCCATCCAGATGCTGCAATGACACCGGAATGGTCAGCAGCCCCAGCGCCAGTTGCGCCGCCAACAGCAGGATGATGAAAATATCCATCGGTTTGCTGTTGCGCAGGATGCGCTCATCGGCCAGCCGCCGCTGGACCAGCAACAAGGCGCCGATCAGGCCGATGACCCCACAAGCGCCGCCGCCGTAGATTGCGATTAGTTGCTTGTTGGCCATCGAGACGCCAAGCACATGCCACACTTCCAGCGGCGTCAGCAAGCCGCCGATATGGCCGAAGAAAATGCCCAGCACGCCGATGTGGAACAGGTTGCTGCCCCAACGCAGGCTGCCTTGCCGCAACAGCTGGGAGGAGTCGCTTTTCCAGGTGTATTGATCGCGATCGAAGCGGATCAGGCTGGCGACGAAGAAAACCGCCAGGCAGATGTACGGGTAGATGCCGAAGACGAAAGTATTGAGTGCGCTCATGCCACCCTCCCTTGAAATTTGATGACTTGTTCGGATTTTTTTTTGGGTGCGTGATTTGGTGAACACGCGCCGAGGAAGTCTACGGGTTGATCCAGCCAGGCCTGGTCGATGGCTTCCAGGCTGGTGTCTTCCGGGACCGGCGCGCCTTCGCGATTGGCCAGCAACTGGCCGGGATGCTTCTCGCCGGCCAGACGCAGCAGGGCCTGGAATACCGCCGCATAGGGGCTGGCGCGGCGCGTCAGGGTGGCGCCGATGGTTTCTACCAGATGCTGGATTTCCTGCAACTGCTGCTTCGCCTCCGTCTCGTCGAGCAGCGAGAGAAATTCGAGGAATACCGGCAGGTGATCGGGCAAATCGCGCACTGACAATTCCAGATCCTTGGTCCGATAGAGTTCCAGCAGGTCGACCATGGCCTGTCCGCGATCGCGCGAATCGCCATGGACATGTTCGAACAGGTTCAGCGAGGCCGCGCTGCCGCGATCGAAAGTGTCGATGTAGGCGGATTCTGAATCCATCAGGTCGCGTTGTCGAAGTTCATCGAGAAGTGCTGTCAGCGCGCCGCGATCTTCAATGTGCAAACGTTTGTCGGCGGCGAACACCTGTTCCAGTTCATCCAGATGCTCCGGCAGCGCAGCGCCCGGATAAGAGAGCAGCGCCGAGAGGGCGCGATAAGTGTGGCCGGGGTTCATCAACTGGCCTCCTTGATCTTGATGACGCGCTGCTTGACCTTCTTGCCGTGGCTGCTGGAGCCGAACAGGCTGGGTTCCGAAGTGCCGTCGGAGCAACCATTGCCGAACGAGAAACCGCAGCCGCCGCGCAGGTCGTAAGCGTTTTCCACATACTCGCGGTGGGTGGTGGGGATCACGAAGCGGTCTTCGTAATTGGCGATGGCCATGATGTGATACATCTCCTCGACCTGTTCCAGGGTGATGCCGACCTGCTTCAGCGCCGCGTCGTTGGCTTTCTGCTCGACATGGCGGTCGCGCATGAAGGCGCGCATCGCCAGCAGGCGTTCGAGAGCCCGGATCACCGGCGCCTCGTCGCCGGCGGTCAGCAGGTTGGCGAGATACTTCACCGGGATGCGCAATTGCCGCACATCGGGAATCGCGCCGTTGATGCCCATTTGTCCGCTGTTGGCGGCCGACTGGATCGGCGAGAGCGGCGGCACGTACCAGACCATCGGCAAGGTGCGGTACTCGGGATGCAGGGGCAGGGCCACGCGCCAATCCATGGCCATCTTGTACACCGGGGAATTCCTTGCCGCCGTCAGCCAGGCCTCGGGGATGCCATCCAGGCGTGCCTGAGCCTGCACGGCGGGGTCATTGGGATTGAGGAACATGCCGAGCTGCGCGTCATAGATATCTTGTTCATTGGCCACCGAGGCGGCCGCCTCGATCTTGTCGGCATCGTAGAGCAGCACGCCGAGGTAGCGGATGCGGCCGACGCAGGTTTCCGAGCATACCGTCGGCTGGCCCGCTTCGATGCGTGGGTAGCAGAAGATGCACTTCTCGGCCTTGCCGCTTTCCCAGTTGTAGTAAATCTTCTTGTAGGGGCAGGCGGAGACGCACATGCGCCAGCCGCGGCACTTGTCCTGGTCGATCAGCACGATGCCGTCTTCCTCGCGCTTGTAGATCGAGCCCGAAGGACAGGATGCGACGCAGGCGGGATTCAGGCAGTGCTCGCAGAGGCGCGGCATGTACATCATGAAGGTGTTTTCGAACTGGCCGTAGATCTCTTTCTGCACTTCCTCGAAATTGACGTCATGGTTGCGCTTGGCGAATTCGCCACCGAGCAGTTCCTCCCAGTTCGGACCCCACTCGATCTTCTCCATGCGGCGGCCAGAGATCAGGCTGCGCGGGCGCGCCACGGGCGTTGCCTTGCTCTCGGGCGACGTCTGCAAATGCTCGTAGTCGAAGGTGAACGGTTCGTAGTAGTCATCGATTTGCGGCATGTTGGGATTGGCGAAGAGTTTCGCCAGAACCGACAGTTTGCCGCCCTGGCGCGGCTCGATCTTGCCGTTGTCCTTGAGTTTCCAGCCGCCATTCCAGACATTCTGGTTTTCCCACTGCTTGGGATAGCCGATGCCGGGCTTGGTCTCGACGTTGTTGAACCAGGCGTACTCCATGCCGGGGCGATTGGTCCACACGTTCTTGCAGGTCACCGAGCAGGTGTGACAGCCGATGCACTTGTCCAGGTTGAGGACCATGCCGATTTGCGCCCTGATTTTCATGCTGGCACTCCTTCCTGCGCCATCGGCTGATCGAGCCAGTCCACCTTGTTCATCTTGCGCACGATGACGAATTCGTCGCGGTTGGTGCCGATGGTGCCGTAATAATTGAATCCGTAGGAAAGCTGGGCATAGCCGCCGATCATGTGGGTGGGCTTGAGCACGATGCGGGTGACCGAGTTGTGGATGCCGCCACGATTGCCGGTGACTTCCGATCCAGGCGTATTCACGGTTTTTTCCTGGGCGTGATACATCATGCACATGCCGGGTTTGACGCGCTGGCTGACCACCGCTCGCGCTGCAATCGCGCCATTGACGTTGTAGAGCTCGATCCAGTCGTTGTCGACGATGCCGACCTGCTTGGCATCGTCTTCCGACAGCCAGACGATCGGCCCGCCGCGCGACAGCGTGAGCATCATCAGGTTGTCGGTGTAGGTCGAGTGGATGCCCCACTTCTGGTGCGGGGTGATGAAATTCAGCACGATCTCGGAGTTGCCGTTGTCCTTCTGGCCCTGGATCGGATGCACGGTCTTCAGATCGACGGGCGGCTTGTAGACGCACATCCCTTCGCCGAAACCCAGCATCCATTTATGGTCCTGGTAGAACTGCTGGCGGCCGGAAAGCGTGCGCCAGGGGATCAATTCATGCACATTGGTATAGCCGGCGTTGTAGGAGACATGCTCGTCCTCTAACCCAGACCAGGTCGGCGAGGAAATGATCTTGCGCGGCTGCGCCTGGATGTCGCGGAAGCGGATTTTTTCGTGCTCCTTGCCGAGCGCCAAGTGGTCATGTCCGCGGCCGGTGATCTTCGACAGCGCCTGCCAGGCCTTGACCGCGACATGGCCGTTGGTTTCCGGCGCCAGCATCAGGATGACTTCGCTGGCGTCGATGTCGCTCTGGATCTTCGCCATGCCCTTGGAGACGCCTTCCTCGCGCACCGTGCCGTTGAGTTCGCGCAGCGCCTGCACTTCGTCCTGGGTGTTCCAGGCGATGCCCTTGCCGCCGTTGCCGATCTTGTCCATGAGCGGGCCGAGAGCGGTGAAACGCTGGTAGGTGTTCGGGTAGTCGCGCGATACGACCAGCATGCCCGGTGCGGTTTTGCCGGGAACCAGGTCGCATTCGCCGCGCTTCCAGTCCTTGACGTTCAAGGCCTGCGCCAGCTCGGCCGGGGTGTCGTGCATCAGCGGCGTCAGCACCAGTTCCTGTTCGACGCCGAGATGGCCAACGCAGACTTCGGAGAATTTTTTCGCGAAACCCTTGTAGATATCCCAGTCGCTCCTCGCTTCCCAGGCCGGGTCGACGGCCTGCGACAGCGGATGGATGAAGGGATGCATGTCCGAGGTGTTCAGGTCGTTCTTTTCGTACCAGGTGGCGGTCGGCAGGACGATGTCGGAGTATAGGCAGGTGGTGCTCATGCGGAAGTCGAGCGTCACCAGGAGGTCCAGCTTGCCTTCTGGCGCTTGCTCGTGCCACACCACTTCCTGCGGCTTTTCGCCGCCGAAACCTCCGAGGTCCTTGCCCTGCACGCCGTGCGTGGTGCCCAGCAGATGTTTGAGGAAGTATTCGTGGCCCTTGCCCGATGAACCGAGAATATTGGAGCGCCAGACGAACATGTTGCGCGGGAAGTTCGCGGGATGATCCGGGTCTTCGCAGGACATCCGCAGCGTGCCGTCCTTGAGCGCCTTGACGGCATAGTCCTTGGGGTCCATGCCGAGGGCGGCGGCATCCTTCGCCACCTTCAACGGGTTGGTCTGCAATTGCGGCGCCGATGGCAGCCAGCCCATGCGTTCGGCGCGCACGTTGAAGTCGATGATGCTGCCCTCGAAATCCTTGGGATCGGCGGTCGGTGAGAGGATTTCCCTGACTTTGAGTTTTTCGTAGCGCCACTGGTCGGTGTGCGCATAGAAGAACGAGGTCGAGTTCATCTGGCGCGGCGGGCGAATCCAGTCGAGGGCGAAGGCCAGCGCGGTCCAGCCGGTCTGCGGGCGCAGCTTTTCCTGGCCGACGTAATGCGCCCAGCCGCCGCCCGACTTGCCGATGCAGCCGCATATCATCAGCATGTTGATGACGCCGCGATAATTCATGTCGCTGTGGTACCAGTGGTTCATCGCCGCGCCGATGATGATCATCGACTTGCCCTGCGTCTTGTGGGCGTTGTCGGCGAACTGGCGCGCCACATTGATCACGTCGGCGCGCTTGACGCCGGTGATCTTCTCCTGCCAGGCCGGGGTGTAGGGTTGGTCGTCGTCGTAGCTGGCCGGAACTGCCGTCCCGCCGAGGCCGCGATCGATGCCGTAGTTGGCCGCCAGCAGGTCGAACACCGTAGCCACCAACACCTGCCGGCCATCCTGGCCGAGCGGCAGGCGCATGGCCGGGACATTGCGCAGCAGCACGTCGCTCTGGGTGTTTTCGGTGAAATGCTCGGTGACGATGCCGCCGAAATAGGGGAAGGCGACGGGGGAGACTTCATGCTGGCCATCGATCAGCGTGAGCTTGAGTTTGGTGTCGTTGCCCTGAGCGGCTTCCTTCTCTTCGAGGTTCCATTTGCCGGCGTCGGAGCGGCCATCCGCGCCCCAGCGGAAGCCGATGGCGCCATGCGGCAGGACCGCCTTGCCGCTCTCGTCGATGGCCACCGTCTTCCATTCGGCATTGTTGTCCTGCCCCAGGCTGCCTTGGAAATCGGCGGCGCGCAGGTAACGGTCGGGCACCAGCACCTTGCCTGCCGGAGTATTCTTTTCCACCAGTTGCACCAGCAGCGGCATGTCGGTGTACTTGCGGCAGTACTCCTCGAAGTAAACCGACTTGTTGGCGCCGAAATGGAATTCCTTGAGGATCACATGGCCCATGGCCATGGCCAGGGCCGCGTCGGTGCCCTGCTTGGGGTGCAGCCAGAGGTCGCCGAGCTTGGCGACTTCGGAATAATCGGGGGTGATCGCGACGGTCTTGGTTCCCTTGTAGCGCACCTCGGTGAAGAAATGCGCATCGGGGGTGCGCGTCTGCGGCACGTTGGAGCCCCAGGCGATGATGAAAGTGGAGTTGTACCAGTCGGCGGATTCTGGCACGTCGGTCTGCTCTCCCCAGATTTGCGGCGAGGCCGGCGGCAGGTCGCAGTACCAATCGTAGAAGCTCATCGACACGCCGCCGAGCAGCGAAAGGTAACGCGAGCCGGCGGCATAGCTGACCATCGACATGGCCGGGATCGGCGAAAAGCCGATCAGGCGATCCGGGCCGTATTTCTTGATGGTGTAGGTATTCGCGGCGGCGACGATCTCATTGACTTCCTCCCAGTTGGCCCGCACGAAACCGCCGAGTCCGCGCCGGCTCTTGTATTCGCGTGCCTTCTCGTCATTGCCGGCAATCGAAGCCCAGGCCTCGACCGGGTCCAGGCTGCGGCGCGCCTCGCGCCACAGCTTGAGCAGGCGGCCACGCACCAGCGGGTACTTGACCCGGTTGGCGCTGTACATGTACCAACTGTAGCTGGCGCCGCGCGAGCAGCCGCGCGGCTCGTGGTTGGGCATGTCGGGACGGGTGCGCGGATAGTCGGTCTGCTGGGTTTCCCAGGTGACGATGCCGCCTTTGACGTAGATTTTCCACGAACAGGAACCGGTGCAGTTGGTGCCGTGCGTCGAGCGCACGATCTTGTCGTGCTGCCAGCGCTTGCGGTAGCCGTCCTCCCAGGTGCGGTCTTCGGTGGTCAGCTTGCCGTGCCCTTCTGAAAACGGTTTGTCGGTGTTCTTGAAAAAATTCAGGCGATCGAGAAAATGGCTCATGGTGGCAATCCGTGAAGAGATGCACCAGTCTAGGCAGCACGAAGGCTCGCTACAAGATGCCCGTTATGGTCCTGCTGATAGGCGGATACCACCAAAGAGGTAGAGTTTTTCCTGGGGGTTATAGACAACACCTATTGCCTTCAAGGTGTTGCGGCAAAGGCGGGTTCGCCGCGATCGGTCTATGAAGGTTTGGGAAATATGGAGGTATTCCCAAAGGTCAGGAGTGTATCCCTGACAAACTCTAGGGTCTTGGCTCGGTAGCCGGAGTTTCGGCAGGTGTCTCTCTGCGCTTGATCGACGATTCAAAAGCCTTGGCGCTATCCTGGAACTTTGGCGCGTCTTTCTTCCTTGCCTCCTGGCTCACCATTTCGGCCTGCATGGCTTTAGCGGTCTGCCTTGCAACATAAGACTGGTAGCCCCAAAAGGACAGGAAAATCCCAACCACGATTGCGCCAAAAACCAGGAAAGTCGTGCGTTCCGCCTTTTTGTTCCGGCCGCTGTTCAGACGTTCGGCCAATCTTTCCGCAGTTCCTTCAATCTCCAACTGCGATTGAATCTGAGCCTCGACTCCTTGGGGATTGTCGTTTTCCCGCTTGTCCTGGAAGGTCAATCGGTATTCGCCGATGATGATGAGGTCGCGGTCCTTCAGCACGCATTTCTTGGCAGGCTTGCCATTGACATAAGTGGCGTCGTTGGCACCCAGTTCATTGAGAATGAAATTCTCGCCGATCTTCATGATGGAGGCGCGTTCCGCAAGCGCCTCGGGATCCTCGATTTGAATGTCGGCGCCGGGGCTCTGCCCGATCAGGGTGAGATCCTTCTCCACGGCAACTTCTCTGACGGGTTTGCCGTCGCGGCGAATGATTATGGAAGGCATGGTCGTCGTCCTCGGAGGGAATGGGGTTCCTGGAAGCGGTGAGAATGTTCTGTAAGAATACCCTGAGGCAGGAATTTTGCCTCATTCCGCACCGGAATATCCAGTGGTGGCCGACTAAGTCGCAAAAATAAAATGGGTATGCGTAATCCGTGATTGGTTTCTTGTTGTGCGAAGCATCATGTTAAGGATGTGACCGAGAGTAATTCGCACTGATCGTCCCAGTTCGGCCAGGAGCGGTCATACCGACTGCCGAAAATGCTCTGCTTCGAACGGCGGGTGACTCCTACCGAAGCAGGCCTGCAGTTGCACAAGCCATTTGACTCCTGGTCGGCCTGAACGGTCATTGGTGGCATGCTGGTTGAGCGGCAGCAACAATGCGCATTGCCGCCGTTTATCAATTCACCAGAAGAAATCCAGAGTAGTAAATCCGAGTGGCAGCTTATCGTAAGCGTTAGGCCCTGCCAGGTTCACTCACGACGGAGTTTGCTGTACAGGTTCCGAGCGTAGCGGCAACAGCGAATCAATCTGGCTGTTGAGACAGGTCGGCAACTTCTCCAGCGTGTTGCGT
>JAQTOA010000015.1 GCA_028713555.1 Sterolibacterium sp.
CTCGAACAGGACCGTGAAACACCTCCGCGCCAATGATATTGCCCACTGCGGGTGAGAAAGTAGGTCAGCGCCAGACTCCCCCTTCAACACCCCCAAAGCCCTCATTCGAGGGCTTTGGCACTTCTGCTCAGGCGGTTTTAGAAGCGCAGCGCGTTGCTCAGCGATTCAACTTCCTCGGCCGATTCGCGCAAAATATCGACCAGGGTTTCCTGTCCGATGAGCATGTCGATGCTCGCGTGCCTGCCTTCGCTGTCGTCGATCTTTTGTTGATGCAAAGGGGACTCGACGGGTGCAAGCCAATCGGCAAGCAGCAGCGTATCTCCCAGGCTTGCCGGAGGCATCGCCAGATAGCCCTGCCAGAGAGCCTCAATGGCGTCGACAGCAGTGGATGGTACCGCGAGAGCCTTGAGCACGGCGCGGCCGATTTCGCTTTCGCCCTCTTCCACCCATTCGGTCATTTCCCCATCCAGCAAAGCCGGGAAATCTTTAGCGCGCGACAGCAGATAAAATCCGCCGACTTCGTGAATGATGCCGGCAAACATCGCGGCCTCCGGATCCAGTCGCGTCACCCGGTGGGCGATGACATGGGCCAGCGCGGCGACGTGGGCAGTGTGCTCCCATAACTGCGCTACCACTGCCTGATGTTCCTGCAGGCTTGGGGTTCCGGCCATTTGGCGCGTGACCAGTGCTGTTGCCAGAGCGCGCACGGTTCGAAACCCCAGGCGAGCCACGGCCGTGTGTACATCGGTAATTTCCCGCCCCGAGCGATTGAATACCACGGAATTTGAAATCGCCACCACCCGCGCCGCCAGCAGCGGTTCGGCCTGCACCAGGCGCGCGGCCACATCGATATGGCAAGCCGGATCATCGAGCGCCTTGCTGATCCGCAGGGCGATCTCGGCATTCGCCGAAAATTTGAGTTTCCCTTTCCCTGCCTGCTCGGCGATGGTTTTCAGAATCTCTCGTTTACCCATGACTCAGATCATACCCCGGTCAGAAATCAGCAAGAATATCACTGCCCAGTTGCGAAGCTTTTTCCACCAGACGTAACGGACGAAACTGGCGCGGATCATCGTAATAGACCGGAAACTCGTTGTCCTGGGCGACACCGGGGATGCCGAGCAGCGGCAGCGGATGGAAGTCCCGTGGCCGGGTGTAGGCCTGGAGGTCGCCTGAGAAACGTTGTGCCATGCGCGCATCGACATCGGCCAGTTGAACGGGCGCCGGTTGCTCCAGCCACGCGTTATCGACATGGAGGAATAAGGCCTTGCCGCACAAACCGATGCGCGGCGTGCGCAACATGTCGAAGCTGGCATGACCGAAGACGAAAACCTTCAGGTTGCGTTGCGCCTCCGCGCGCTTGTTCCAGAAGATTTCCTTCCAGCGATGGGCGCGGATTTCTTCCCATAGATCTAGGCGCGAAGACACCACGGCGACGCCGCATTCGTCGAATTGGGTGAGCGCGTCACGCAGTGGACCGCGTTCGCTGCTTTGTGCGGCACGCTGCCCGGCCATGGCGGCGTGATGACGAGCATTCAGGGCTGCCTTGGTGAGCGGGTAAGCGAGCCAGACCAGCGCATTGAAACCGTCGTGCCAGTTGCCCGGACGCGTTTCCACTTCGCCCAGCCAATAGGCGCGCTCCTCGTAGGATAGGCCGCTGGCGCCGGGAACGACAAAACGGATCTGCGCGCCGCCTCCGCTGACAATGCCGCGCTCAGTGGCCAAAGCATTGAGGGGCTCGATTTCCAGTAGCGCACCGCTGCCCGGCAGGTGTGCCAGCAAGGGTGCCAACGGAGCGAACAGGAGTTGCGAAGCGAATGCCGGCGGCACGGTATCAGCGAGGGGCCGCGGTAGTCGTGACTGGTGGCGCAGAGGGAATTGCCGGTACCGCCGGTTGCGGCTGCTGCATGGCCGCAGCAGGTGCTGACACAGGCTTGCCTGCGACAACGAATTGCAGCGTCCCTTCCTTCTCGTTGAAAGTGCCTAACAGATCGCCCGGTTCGCGCGGAGGTTGCTTGAATTGCTGCAATTGGCATTTCTGGGTTTCCGTGACATACCAGTTATTGCCCTGTTTGAGGATATAGTTTCCCTCTAGGGAACGGAACAGTTCGGCCTTAAAGTCAGTATCCGGCGCTAGCTGGAGCTTGTGGCGGCGCATGCACTCCGGACTGCGTGCCGTCACTAGGGCCAGTTCCCAGTTCTTGTCCCACATAAATTGCTTGGTGCGCAGCAAAGCCAAACTATGGATAGCGCCATGGATCTGATACGAAGCCGAATCGCTGCTGCCGCAACCAACGCAAAGAGCGACAGTCACCGCGGCAAGTATCATCTTCATTAAACATTTCATCATTGCAACCTCCATGCGACAGTCTCGCCGGCGCGCAAGGGGACCAGCACGTCGTTTTCGATAAACGCCTGGCTAGTGGGAACCGGCCAGTTTTCCTTGCAGAGCGTGATTTTTTCCGTGTTGCGCGGCAGACCATAGAAGTCGGCGCCAAAAAAACTGGCAAAGGCTTCAAGCCGGGCTAGGGCACCCGCCGCCTCGAAGGCTTCGGCATACAGTTCGATACCGGCGTGCGCCGTGTAGCAGCCGGCGCAGCCGCAAGCATGCTCCTTGGCGCCCTTGGCGTGCGGCGCCGAGTCGCTGCCGAGAAAAAATTTCGGGCTTCCGGAGGTCGCTGCGGCGATCAATGCCTGGCGTTGTTCTTCGCGCTTCAGGAGCGGCAGGCAGTAGTGATGCGGACGGATGCCGCCGGCAAACATCGCATTGCGGTTGAGCAACAGATGATGCGCCGTGACGGTCGCCGCAACCCGGACGCCAGCCGCTTGCACGAACTGCACTGCCTCGCGCGTGGTGATGTGCTCGAACACCACGCGCAGCGCGGGATAATCCTTGAGCAGCGGGGTCAGCACGCGCTCGATGAATACGGCTTCGCGGTCGAACGCATCGATCGCCGGATCGGTGACTTCGCCATGTACCAGCAACGGCATGCCCAGCGCTTCCATGCGCGCAAGAGCCCTGCGGCATTTGGCGAGATCGCTGACGCCGGCCGCGGAATTGGTGGTTGCCCCGGCCGGGTAGAATTTAACCGCGTGCACCAAACCAGAGGTCTTCGCGGCATCGATTTCGTCAGGTGCTGTGTTGTCAGTCAAATACAATGTCATCAGAGGCTCAAACGTCATCCCTGCGGGCAGCGCGGCGAGAATGCGCTGGCGGTAGGCCATCGCTTGAACCACTGTCGTGACTGGCGGCTTCAGGTTGGGCATGACGATGGCACGCGCGAAGCGGAGCGCAGTATCCGGCAGCACGGCAGCCAGCGCCGCACCATCGCGCAGATGCAAGTGCCAGTCGTCGGGGCGGGTAATCGTTAAGGTCCGCATGATGCCGCAATTATAGCTTTTCATTCTTCCAGATCAGCGCCTGCTGGTAGAGCGCATTCTTCGGTATGCCGCTGATCTCCGCTGTGAGCTTCACTGCCTGCTTGAGTGGCAGTTCGTCCAGCAGCAGCTTCAGGGTGCGCAGGACATCTGCGGGCACTGTGTCCTCGGGCGGCGCCGCCGAGACCAGCAGGACGAACTCGCCACGCTGCCGATTCGGGTCGCTTGCCAGCCAGGCCGGAGATTCTATCAACGGCATAGCGGCGATCTGCTCGAACAGCTTGGTCAATTCTCGCGCCACGATCAGCGTGCGCTGCGGTTCCAGCAACTCGGCCAGATCGCTGACGGTGTCGACGATGCGGTGCGGTGCTTCGTAGAACACCAATGCTGCTGGGATCGGCTTGAATACTTCGATTTGTTGCCGTCTTGCCGTTGCCTTGGCTGGCAGAAAACCAACAAACAGGAAATGCGGAGCAGCCAGCCCGGCTGCCGAGAGTGCGGTGATCGCCGCATTCGGGCCGGGTAGCGGGATCACCGGATAGCCGGCGGCGCGTACTGCGGCGACGGCGCGTGCGCCCGGGTCGGAGACGCCGGGCGTGCCGGCATCGGAGACCAGCGCGACGGACTTGCCCGCCGCCAGCAAACCGATCAGTTTCTGTGCCGCTTCGGCTTCGTTGTGCTCATGCAGCGCAACGGCGGGAGCGTGGATCTGGTAATGATCGAGCAGACGGCGGGAATGACGGGTATCCTCGCAGGCAATAACATCTACCGCCCGTAGCACGTCAATGGCGCGCAGGGTAATGTCGGCAAGGTTACCCAGTGGCGTCGCCACTACATATAATGCGGTTGTCTTGATTGCCGGCGGTTGCATTTCATGCCTCGTCTTTGCGCTCAGTTGCCTATTGTCCACTCCCCCACTACGCCATGCAAGTAAAGAAACCGGTTGGCGGGAGCCAGCGTGCCGCAGGCGACCAGGCCGAGGCTCTCGCCGCGACTTTTCTGGAAAGACAGGGCATGCGCGTGTTGGAACGCAACTGGCGCGTGCGCGGCGGCGAAATTGATTTAATTTGCGATGATCGGGGTACCCTGGCCTTCGTCGAGGTGCGGCTGCGCAGACATGGCGCTTTCGGCGGCGCCGCCGAAAGCATTACCGCCAGCAAACAGCAGCGCCTGATACTCGCTGCACGCTACTACCTTTCGGGCAAGCGCGAACGCTCCTGTCGCTTCGACGCCGTATTGCTGGATGGGCTGACAGAAGCCAACATCGAATGGATCAAGAATGCGTTTGACGCGTTTTAGTCTGGCTCTGCTGATGCTGTTGGTCTGCGCCATGGCTATGGCGCAGACCATCCGAATTTTGGTGCAAAGCTCGCCACTGGCAGGTTTCCAGTACCACGCCGGCGCGGCCGTGTGGGACGAGATGAAGGTCGGCGATGCGCTGACGCTGGTGCGCGAACCCGATAACCCGCATGATCAGAATGCCGTACGCATTGACTGGCGCGGCCAGCAACTCGGCTATCTGCCACGCACAGAAAACAGCGCCGTAGCCATCGAGATGGACCGCGGCGGGCGGGTCGAGGCGCGCATCGCCAAGTTGCGTAACCACCCCAATCCATGGAGGCGGGTATTGATCGACGTGCATGTCGTGCTGTAGCGCTGTCACGCCAAGGACTTAGCTAGGGAGGTGCAACGGGCATGTTAGAATCGCCGCTAATTCTGACCTGCTCAGCGCCCGTCCATCCACCCGATCATGGATCTTGTTTCCCGTATCGTCCGCCAGTTTCACGACAGCGCCCAAACCAAGCTGGCGGTGGCCGAAATCCTTGCAGCGCCGATTGCCCAGGCGGTAGAACTGATGGTCCGCAGCCTGCTCGGCAACGGCAAGATCATGGCTTGCGGCAACGGCGGTTCTGCCGCCGATGCGCAGCATTTCGCCGCCGAATTGCTCAACCGTTTCGAGATCGAGCGCCCGCCGCTGGCCGCGGTTGCGCTGACCACCGACAGTTCGACGCTGACCTCGATCGCCAATGATTACAGCTACGAGGAAGTATTTTCCAAACAGGTGCGCGCGCTTGGACAACCCAACGATGTATTGTTGGCGATTTCCACCAGCGGCAATTCGCCGAATGTGATCGAGGCGATTCGCGCCGCACACCTGCGCGAAGTGCGCGTAGTGGCGCTGACCGGCAAGGACGGCGGCCGACTGGCAGAAGTTCTTCAGGAAACCGATGTACACATTTGCGTGCCGGAGCATGCGACTGCGCGCACTGCACGTATCCAGGAAGTCCATCTGTTGGTATTGCACTGCTTGTGCGACGGTATCGACAACATGTTATTGGGAGAGCCAGAATGAGAGCGTTCAACTTCACTCCATATTCAAATCGTATTCTGACCTGGACGCTGTTGGCGATACTGACGCCAACACTGGTCGGGTGTTTCGGCGCGGCAGCGGTTGGCGTCGGCACCACCGTCATGTTCGCCGTCGATCGCCGTCCGACCGAGACTCTCCTAACGGATGAAGGGATCGAGGTCCGTTGCAGCAATCGCATCGCCGAGAAATTCGGCGACCGGGCACATGCCAATGTCACCAGTTTCAACCGGACCGTGTTGCTTACCGGTGAAGTTCCGGATGCGGCGGCCAAGGCAGAAGCGGAGAAACTCGCTAGCGGCGTGCCAAACGTCAAGGCCGTCAGCAACGAACTACAAATTGCCGGGGTGAGTTCGTTCAGCGCGCGTAGCAGCGACTCCTACATCACATCCAAGGTCAAGGCGCGTTTCGTAGACACCAGCCAGTTTTCGGCCAACCACATCAAGGTGGTCACCGAAGCCAGCACGGTGTATTTGCTCGGGCTGGTCACCAAACGCGAGGCTGATGCGGCGGTAGAGGTGGCGCGTACCACCGGTGGCGTAATGAAAGTGGTGCGCCTGTTCGAGTTCCTCGGCGAAGACGAGGCGCGGCGGATCGACGACCGCGCGGCGGCTGTCGCCGCGAGCAAGAAGAATTAGCCGATATTTCACACGGGCAAGCGCATGAATCCCCCCACGCCCGACTTCGAGGCCAAGCTGTGCCGCACTGAGGATCTGGCTATACGTATTCTTGCTTTACCGCGACCGCTGGTGTTCACCAACGGCTGTTTCGACATCCCGCATCGCGGCCATGTGACTTACCTCGCCCAGGCCCGCGCACTCGGCGCCAGCCTGCTGGTCGCGGTGAATTCCGACGCATCGGTAAGGCGTTTGGGCAAGGGCGCCGAGCGGCCAGTGAATCCATTGGAAGACCGCATGGCGTTGCTCGCCGCGCTTAGCAGCGTGTCCTTGGTCACCTGCTTTGACGAGGATACTCCATTGCAACTGATCCGCGTTTGTCGGCCGGATATCCTGGTGAAGGGCGGTGACTGGCCGATCGACAAGATCGTTGGCGCCCGGGAAGTGCTGGCG
Source organism: Sterolibacterium sp. (assembly GCA_028713555.1). Lineage (GTDB taxonomy): Bacteria > Pseudomonadota > Gammaproteobacteria > Burkholderiales > Rhodocyclaceae > JACRAR01. The sequence goes on from JAQTOA010000015.1 coordinate 6,817, forward strand.
CTGGGCGGCAAGGTGATATCGATCCCTTTCATCCATCAACGCTCGACCACCGCGCTGTTGGAAAAAATTCGCAGCCTTTAGTCTGAAAGACGTGCGCAGGTCTTGCGCTGGATCGCCTCGCGCACCAGGCCGATGTGGCCGCGCAGGTTGTAAAGCATGTCGGAAAATGGCAAGGGCGTTTGCATGCGATTGACATCAGCCTCGATGCGATCCAGCCGCGCCAGCCATTCTTCACGCGTATGCCGGTTCGGCTCCAGTTCCACTTCCGCTTCGATGAACTTCATCTCACCGTAACGCTTGAAGATGCGCGAGCGTACCCGCCAGCCATACAGCGCCGGCGCGAACTTGAGGATCGGGATTAGCAAGGCGATCAACGGCACCAACATCACCACCAGCCGATCGATCAGTGTCGCTGCCCAGAACGGCAGATAGCGCTGCAGGAAGGGTTTGCCCGATTTGTAATAGCGCTCCGCCTCGCTAGATATCGGGAAATCGACCCGTGCCGGACGCGGAAACTCCCCTGCTTTTTGGAACAAGCCAGCATCGCCATGCACCTCGCTGGCCGCCTGCAAGAGTAGATCGACCAACGCCGGATGAATATCCTCGCGGACCACCAGCGTAGCCATTGGCGATACCAGGCTGACGTCCTGAGGTGGCATGTCGCGCATCAGATCGATCCCGCCGCGCGGCAGGGTCAACTTGGTCAAATGGGGAAATAGACGAGCGTAGGCTTCGGCGTGCGACAGACTCATCAAGCGGACGCCATCGGAGAACAGCAACAACCATACCGCTGCCGACTGCGTTGGCCCAACCACGAAGGCTGCGTCCACTTTCCCCTGCTGCAGTGCCTCGACAACTCCTACCCCGCCAGTTTCTATCAGTTGTGTCGGCGCTTCTGCGACACCGTTGGCTTCGAGCAATTCCAGAGCCAATTTGTAAGTGCCGCTGCCGCGCGCGCCGACGGCGATGCGGCGTCCCTTGAGTTGACCGAGACGATCCAGCGCTCCGCCAGCCACGCCGTGCGCCAGATCGGCGCGATAAAAAATCCATAATGGTTCGTAGTAGAGGCTGCCGAGCGAAGCCAGGCTGTCGTTGGCGTCTGCGCGGGCAGTCCCGCCCTGGATGAAGCCGGCATCGACCTCGAATTTCTCATCGCGCAGACGTTGCAGGTTTTCCAGCGATCCGGCGGAGGGCTTTTCCACCAGTTCGATGTCGTAACGCGCCAATACCTCCTTGTAGCGCGCGGCGAAGCGCTGGTAGGCGCCTCCCTCGCCGCCGCTGCTGAGGATGATCTGGCGTGGTGGCGCTGGGCGAATGAACTGCGCCGCCGCCCAGAATCCAGCTGCCAGCAGCAGTAACGATGGCAGCGCGACAAACAACAGATCGCGCAACGAAATTTCGCTCAAGCGCCTGGGGATTTTTCGCACCATAAGATTAACCTGTTATGTCGAGGCTTCTCTGGTTGGCATATGGTCATCTTGGCGATGAATGGACCAGACGGGCAATGCACAACGATATTATATGCATTAGTCATCGCATCGCTACGCCTTTGGGCCGTGGGTCGGCACTGCCGAAGAGTCCTGCCTGCCTGCCGCCAAGAACGAAATCGGAGAGAGCGGGCGCGGAGCCGTCATATTTCCCTTGATAAAGGTGAGCACAAGCGCCGAGTTTTACTCCGTTTTTCGGATTTTGCTTTGCCCATTCCTTAATCCTAGAACGGAATATCGTCCTCAAAATCGTTGAAGCCGCTACCCGATCCGCCAGACGACGGGGCCCCCGTCGATTTGGGGGGGGCTGATTGAGCCGGCACTTCGCGTGGCGCGGAATCGTTAACATCCCCACTACCTTGGCGTGAGCCGAGCATCCTCATCTCGTTGGCGACGATCTCGGTGGTGTAGCGTTCCTGGCCTTCCTTGTCGGTCCACTTGCGGGTTTTCAGCGAACCTTCGACATACACCTGCGACCCCTTCTTCAAATACTGGCCGGCGATTTCAGCGAGCTTGCGGAAAAACACCACGCGATGCCACTCAGTCGCTTCCTTCTTGTCGCCGCTGGACTTGTCCTTCCAGGTTTCAGTGGTCGCCAGCGTGATGTTGGTAACTGCCTCGCCGCTCGGCATATATCTGACATCCGGGTCTTTGCCGAGGTTGCCGATCAGGATTACTTTATTTACCGAAGCCATGATTTCTCCTTTATTAGTGTTGAGTCCCCTCTGGGGCGCGGGTCACGAATTCGTTGTTTCCGCCGCTGCGGGACGTTTCAGCACCGGCTTCATGGTCGCTACCAGCATCAGCCAGATCAGCGCCAGAAGGGCGCAAAACAAATGCACCGCCGGCGTCCCGTAGCTCTTGCCCAACCAGCCGCCAAGCATTCCGCCGAGGAACAGGCCCAGCGACTGGGTGGTATTGTAGATGCCCAGCGCCGCTCCTTTCGCGGCGGCCGGGGCGATGCGCGAGATCAGCGAAGGCTGCATCGCTTCGAGAATATTGAAGCCGACGAAGAACAGCAAGAGCCATGCGCCAATCGGATACAGACCTTCGCCAAAACGGTAAAGGCCGGCTTGCACCAGCAACAGCAGCAGGATCGAGCTGCCAAAAATCAGGCGGATCTTGCCGTAGCGCTCGGCGATCATGATGGCTGGCAGCATCACCACAAACGAAGCCAACACTGCCGGCAGATAGACTTTCCAGTGTTCGGCCAGCGGCAGTCCGCCGGAGCGAACCAGCGCCGCCGGAACCACCACCCATAATGCTGTCTGCATGATGTGGAGCGCCAGAACGCCAAAATTCAGCCGTGCCAGTTGGCTGTCCAGCAGCACCGAGGAGAACGGCACGTCGATGCCGCGCTCTACCATGGCCGGCGCTGCCGGAACGCCCTTCAGCAGCAACACGATGGCACCCAAGGCCAGCCCGCCGGTCAGGTAGAAAATCCCTGCCATGCCGATGGCCGCATACAGCAGCGGCGCCAATACCAGCGACAGGGCAAAGGTCAGGCCGATCGAAGCGCCGATCATCGCCATCACCTTGGTGCGATGCTGTTCGCGTGTGAGGTCGGCGGCCAGGGCCGTCACTGCTGCAGAAATCGCCCCAGCTCCTTGCAGCACGCGACCGGCAATCATCCACCAGATGTCGGGGGCCAGCGCGGCAACCAGGCAGCCGAAGGCGAATACCAGCAGGCCGAAGACAATCACCGGCTTGCGCCCAAAGCGATCGGAAGCGACGCCGTAGGCGATCTGGAACAGCGCCTGGGTCAGGCCGTAGGCGCCGAGCGCAAAGCCGACCAGCGCCAGGTTGTCGCCGCCGGGCAGGGTCTGCGCAAATACCGCGAATACCGGCAGGATCAGAAACAGGCCGAGCATGCGCAAGGCAAAAATTGACGCCAGAGAAGCGCCGGCGCGCAATTCGGCCGGGGTCATTTTGTCTTTGGTCGGGGAGAGCATAGAAGGCGAAGATGAAACAGACTTGGCTAAAGCAGATCGGATTGCGTATATTAACAGGTTGCCTTCGTCCAAATCTTCCGTTCATGGACTTCCTTAAAATCCGCGGCGCGCGCACGCACAACCTGAAGAACATCAATCTCGACCTGCCGCGCAACCGGCTGACGGTGATTACCGGCCTGTCCGGTTCCGGCAAGTCGTCGCTGGCCTTCGATACGCTCTATGCCGAAGGGCAGCGCCGCTATGTTGAATCGCTTTCCGCTTATGCGCGCCAGTTCCTGCAGTTGATGGAAAAACCCGACGTCGACCTGATCGAAGGCTTGAGTCCGGCGATTTCCATCGAGCAAAAGGCGACTTCGCACAATCCGCGCTCGACCGTCGGCACCGTCACCGAGGTCCACGATTACCTGCGCCTGTTGTATGCCCGCGCTGGCACGCCGCACTGCCCGGAGCACGGTCAGCCGCTGGAGGCGCAGAGCGTCGCGCAGATGGTCGACCAGGTGCTGGCGCTGCCCCAGGACACCCGCCTGATGATCCTCGCGCCGGTGGTTGCCAACCGCAAAGGCGAACAGCTCGACCTGTTCGACGAGTTGCGCGCCCAGGGTTTTGCGCGTCTGCGGGTGGACGGCCAGATTTATGAAATGGATGCCCTGCCCAAGCTCGCCAAGACCCGCAAGCACACCATCGACGTGGTGGTGGATCGGCTCAAGGTGCGTAACGATGCGCGCCAGCGCCTGGCCGAATCCTTCGAGACGGCGCTGACCCATGCCGAAGGCCGCGCCATCGCGCTGGAAGTGGATAGCGAGAAGGAAACCCTGTTCTCCGCCAAGTTCGCCTGCCCAGTGTGCAATTACGCCTTGCAGGAACTGGAGCCGCGCCTGTTCTCCTTCAACAATCCGATGGGCGCCTGCGCCGAGTGCGACGGACTCGGCGTGATCCAGTATTTCGATGCCGGGCGCGTCGTCGCCTACCCGCACCTGTCGCTGGCCAGCGGCGCCATCAAGGGCTGGGACAAGCGCAACCAGTTTTATTTCCAGATGCTCGAAAGTCTTGCCGAGCATTATGCTTTCGACATCGCCATGGCTTTTGAGGCATTGCCGGAAAATATCCGCCGGGTTGTCCTTCACGGCTCGGGCAAGGAGCAGATTCGCTTTAAGTACCTCAACGAGAAGGGGACGCGCTTTGACCGCACGCATGGCTTCGAGGGCATCATTTCCAATCTTGAACGCCGCTACCGCGAGACCGATTCGCCAATGGTGCGCGAGGAACTTTCCAAATACCTCAACAGCAAGCCTTGTCCGTCCTGCGCCGGCACGCGCCTGCGCCTGGAAGCGCGCCATGTCTTCATCGGCGGGCGCACCTTGCCTGACATCAGCAGTTTGTCGCTGGGCGCCTGTCGGCAGTTCTTCTCCGAGCTGAAACTCAGCGGACTCAAGGCGCAGGTGGCGGAGAAAATATTCAAGGAGATCATAAGCCGCGTCTCCTTCCTGATCAACGTCGGCCTCGACTACCTGTCGCTCGACCGCGCGGCCGAGACGCTCTCCGGCGGCGAGTCGCAGCGCATCCGGCTGGCTTCGCAGATCGGCTCGGGGCTGACCGGGGTGATGTACGTGCTCGATGAGCCTTCCATCGGTTTGCATCAGCGCGACAACCTGCGCCTGCTGGAAACGCTGATGAACCTGCGCGACATGGGCAACACCGTGATCGTCGTCGAGCACGACCAGGAAGCTATCGAAGCCGCCGATCATGTCGTCGACATGGGCCCCGGCGCCGGCGAGCACGGTGGTTATGTCGTTGCCGAAGGCACGCCGGCACAGGTCGCGGCGAATGCCGCTTCGCTGACCGGCGCCTATCTTTCCGGGCGCAGGCAGATCGCCGTGCCACGCCAGCGCACTGTGCCCAACCCGCAGCGCCAGCTCAAGATCGTCGCCGCCAGCGGCAACAACCTGAAAAATGTGACGCTGGAACTGCCAGTCGGCCTGTTCTCCTGCGTTACCGGCGTTTCCGGCTCGGGCAAGTCAACGCTGATCAACGATACGCTCTACGCTGCCGCCGCCCGCCATCTGTACGGCTCGGCGCTGGAGCCGGCGCCCCATGGCGAAATCCAGGGGCTGGAATTCTTCGACAAGGCTATCAATGTCGATCAGTCGCCGATCGGCCGCACCCCGCGTTCCAACCCAGCCACCTACACCGGCTTGCTGACGCCGATCCGCGAACTGTATGCCGGCGTGCCGCAGGCGCGCGAGCGCGGCTACGGACCGGGGCGCTTCAGCTTCAACGTCAAGGGCGGGCGTTGCGAAGCCTGCCAGGGCGACGGCATGATCAAGGTGGAAATGCACTTCCTGCCCGACATCTTCGTGCCCTGCGACGTTTGCCACGGCAAGCGCTACAATCGCGAAACTCTGGAGATACGCTACAAGGGCAAGAACATCAGCGAGATCCTTGGCATGACCGTCGAGCAGGCGCGCGAATTTTTCGACGCGGTGCCGATCGTCGCGAGAAAGCTGCAAACCCTGATGGACGTCGGCTTGTCCTACATCACGCTGGGCCAGAGCGCCACCACGCTTTCGGGCGGCGAGGCGCAGCGCGTCAAACTGGCCCTGGAGCTGTCCAAGCGCGATACCGGCCGCACCCTCTACATCCTCGACGAGCCGACCACCGGCCTGCACTTCGCCGATATCGAGATGCTGCTGACCGTGCTGCATCGCCTGCGCGACCACGGCAATACCATCGTGGTCATCGAGCATAATCTGGATGTCATCAAGACTGCCGACTGGGTGATCGATCTCGGTCCCGAAGGTGGCGATGGCGGAGGACAGATCATCGCCAGCGGCACGCCAGAGATGGTGGCGGGGATAGGCGCCAGCCATACCGGGGGCTACCTTGCCAGATTGTTGGGCAAAACAAGGGGGCGCGGCAAAACCGCAAAGTGAAACGCCGTTTCCCCTCATGAACCGGACCATTGCCACTATCATCTTGCATGCTGCGGCGCCCGCCAAACCCGCCGTCGGCGAATCCTGCAACGGCTGCGGCATATGCTGCGCGGCCGAACCCTGTCCGGTCGGGATGTTGCTCTTGCTCCAGTTCAGGGGACGCTGTCGCGCCCTGTCATGGCAGGCAGAGCACCGTCGTTATGTCTGTGGCATGGTGACCCGGCCGGCGGCTTATCTGCGCTGGTTGCCTGCCGGATTAGGTTCCTGGGCGGGACGCCGGCTGGCGCGGCGAATTGCCGTGGGGCAAGGCTGCGATGCCGACATCGAGGTGGCGAAAGGCGGTTCTAGGCGCTGATCATTCCGAATACGCCATTTAGCGCCGTCAGGAATTCGGGGCTGGAGTGGTTTTCGGCGCGCAGGTACAGGTTGCGCGCCAAGTTGTTCATGCGCCACTCCACCTCTTGCGCGATCAAATGCATTTCCATCAGCAGTTCGGGATCTTTGGCGCTCTCGCCCAGCAGGTTGGCATCGAGCACCCCGGTGCCCTGCATGCACTTGGTGAGGTTATGCAGCAGGGATTTCGCGCTGAGGCAGGTTTGCCTGACTGCGGGCTGTTTGGTGGTCTCCGCTATTTCTTTCAGAATGCGGCGTACTTCCGTGATTTTTACCTGGGCGTCATGTGCCTTGGCGATGCAGTTGTCATCCTCTTCAACGCACAACTCATTTTCCTCTTTGGGGAGGTTCTGGAGCAGCGCATCCACGGCCTCGTGGTCGAACTCCTCGGGAACAATGCGCAAGGCCAGCGCAATACGTGCTGCAACTCCTTTGCCATTGGCGGCGAGCATGGAGGCAGTGGCATCGGCGATGGCGATCCAGCCGACGAGTAGGTGTTGATCGGCATGCTTGGATTGATAGGGATAACCGCTGCCATCCAGCCGCTCGTGATGCTGGCCGATGCACTGGGCAACGGCTGCCGGCAGCGACGTCTGTTCCTGGATCAGCGCTTGGCCGATGATCGGATGTGTCGCCACATGCTTCCATTCCTGCGGCGTCAACTTTCGCTCGGGATCGAGATATTCGGGATTGATGTAGGTCTCGCCGATATCGTGCAGCATCGCCGCGATCAGCAAGTGATTTGCGTCGTTGGCGTGAGCTTTCAGTTTGGCGGCAATGCCGGCGCAGATCGCGACAACCCGGAGCGTGTGGGCGTAGGTGTCCGCATCGTTCATCTTGAGCGACGTCAACAACAGTTGCATCGAGGGCGGTAAATGCAGGGTTTTCCCGTCCGCCAATAGTTCCCTGGCTTTTCGTGCGCCGGATGTTTGTTGCAGCAGGGGCTCCTCGCCCAATTTGTGCAAACAGTCGTCGATGATCTCCGCGCAAGACAGCGCATGTTCGACAGCCAGTGAAGACTCGAGCGGTTTGGTCAGCTTGCGCAGCACCAGCTTGGCCTGCAGCTCGCGCGAAACCGGGACGCCCTTGGCCCACAGCTTGAAACCCCGGTCGTCGTAGATGTCGTGGGCGGCCGAGACCGTCCTCTGTTCCGAGAGCTTGACGAGCTTGTCCAGACAGTACTGATTGGGGGAAGCGAAGCTCATTCAAATGCACCTATTCTTGATTCAATAAGCATCGAATGCTTTCGATTAGAGGCGTTAACCCAGCGATCATCCCGAAATACTTGTCAGTCGCCGTCCCAATACGGCTGCGGCTGGCTTCCATGCCGGCTAAACGCTTATCGCATCTGTCGGTATATGCGCTCTATCAGGAGCGGGCATGGCTGGTGCCACACGGATCGCCCTCCGCATTCGAGGCAAAAAGATCCACGGCATGTGTCGCAAAGTTGGGCAATAACCGTCGCAACATTGCTGGCGCCGCCGCCATGGGGAAGCGACGAGAGTTGTTTCGTTCGCAGGTAAGTCTCGGCGAAAGCTTTTCGCTGGGCCACGGGCAGTGCTGGATCTTCTTCGCAGTGCTTACACAGCCCTGAGAGATCGACCAAGTGCTTGCGGCTCCAGTCCATCAAGCGTCACCCAGGAGACTCACTTCTTCCTGGCAGGTTTTTTCCCGGCAACAGTGGCTTTGAATGTGGTGCCTGCGGTAAAGCGGGGCACGGTGGTCGCGGCAATCTTGAGTTCCTTGCCGGTCTGGGGATTTCTGCCGATTCGAGCGGCGCGCTTGGAGGGTTTGAAGGTGCCGAAGCCAACCAGGGTGACGCTTTCGCCTTTGGACACAGCCTTGACGACGGCGCCAGTGATGGCAACCAGTGCTTTTCCGCTGGCGACCTTGCTGATGGCGGCTTCCTTGGCGACGATTTCGATGAGTTCTGATTTATTCATGGCACTTCCTCCTGTGGTTAATGGAACTAAGCAAGGTGATTAAAATTGCGCGTGCGGATGGTGGCAAGCAACCGGACCCCAAGGCAAGGCCTTGGCGTACGATGCGGACGGAAATGGCGACAGCGTCGCAGGACCGACGCGCGGGGTATCGGCGGGGCGCCGATGACGTTATTGGAGATGTTTGCCGAGCATTCCTGCATGCCTTCGCTCCATGCCTCCGGAATTGCCTTGCATCGTGCAAGGCAATTGCAGACACCATAAGCGAGGCAGTTTTTTGGGCCTCGACGACAAGCTGCCAGGAACATCCACAGCTTGTTTGTTAGCTTTCAACTGGGTCGGATGTTATCACATAAGCCACAATGCAAGATGATTTTGCCGGGATCGGCGAAGGGGCACTCAAGGCTCCCTGGAACTGTTGCCATTGACCATGCTCAGCGCCAGTTCCTCCAGCTTGCGGCGCTGGCTGCGGGCCTCCAGGCGCAGGCGCTCGAAGGCCGCCATCTGGTCGAGTTCCTCGGCATGCATCAGCAGGCCAACAGCGGTTGCTATGGTGCGATTGCTGGTCAATGCGCTTTGCAGTCCATTGATGTCCCGCGAACGAGCCAGCGCCGTGCGTATCATGGGGAGTATCGCCCTTACATGGAGCGGCTTGATTAGGTAACCCAGCGCGCCCATCTCAACAGCGCGCTGAACAAGTGCCTCATCGCCATAGGCAGAGAAGAACAGGAAGGGCACTGTCGTTTCATCGCGCAGTCGGCGCGCCAGTTCCAGGCCATCGAGGCCGGGCATGCGGATGTCGAGCAGCGCCATGGCCGGCGCTTCGTTCTGGCACAGCGCCAGCGCTTGCAGGCCATCGCGCGCCTCGACGACCTCGAAACCGGCGTCGCGCAAGCCTTCGCAGAGGGTGAACAGTACTACCCGATCGTCATCGGCAACAAGAATTTTCTCCATGATCAGCCAAGCTCCATCTGGTGAACCACGACAACAACGGGGGGGGACAGCTTGAAAGCTGCCACGAAATAGTTCTCCGCATCCAGGGCATAAGCCAATTGCGCCCCCTGCTCCGGCAGCAGCGAACGCACCAGGCTTAAGCCGGTGCCGACACCCTTGCCAGTATCGATATTGAAGTCCGGTTTAACCGCGGTGGTGTTGCCGATGGCAATCAGAACGTCATTCCCAAAGGCGTTCAGTGATACCTGCGGCGCTGAGCTGTCTTGCGGAGAATGCTTGATGGCATTGAGGATCAGTTCATTGAGGATCAGCGCCACAGAAACCGCTTCGTCCTTCTCGATCTCGATCCGCCCGATAGCGGATTCTCCCTGTTCGACATGCAATAGCACCGGGCGCTGTGACAGATCGGAAATCGTCCTGCAGATACTTTGAACACTGTCGTACAGGCGAATCGCCTCGCCGGGATTGGTACCCTGCAGTCCGTGCACGACGGCAATGGCATTGACCTGACTGACTGCCGTTTCCAGCCGCGGATTGAGTTCCATGAACTTTCCCAACTCGCGCTGCAGCAGACCGGCGACGCTTTGCAGATTGTTCTTGATGCGGTGATGCACTTCTCTTACCAGCGTGTCGAGGTGTGTCTTTTCTTTCTCGATGCGCAACTGTTCCTGCCGTTTGCGCTCGGTAAGGTCGATGAATATGCCTTGAATCACCTTTTGCCCACTGATTTCCACCATGGAGGCGCGAATTTCCACCTCAATCCGTAGGCCATCCTTGCGGGAAAGTATGGTGAGCAGGGGGTGGGGTTGGAAACCCCCAGCTGTAGCTGCGAAACTTCGTCTTATCGAAACCAGTTCTTCGGCGGGATGCAACTCCTCGATAAACGTGCCGCAGATTTCATTCTTTTCATACCCGAACTGCGATGTAAAACTGTTGTTGATGTCTTCGATTATGCCATTCGAGTCGGTAATCATAATGGCATCGCTGGCGTTAACAAACAGTGAGAAATATCGCCGCTCGGCCGCGAGCATGTTCTGTCTGCTTCTTACTCGGTCGGTGACATGATGGACGAGACAGAGGAAGCGCCTGCCTTGATCGGCGCTTTCGGGCATGGACGCTACCGAAAGCTCAAACCAGAACTCACCCTGCGGCAACTTTATGGGGTGCTCCTTGCTGCTTGAGCAGCCCTTTTCCGCGGCTTCCTGTACTGCCGCTAGGCACACCCGCGCCACCTCCGGGGGGAGAAACTCATAGAAGGTCTTGCCCAGAAACCTGTCTGGAGGAAACAACAGCAAATCGCTTTGACGGACATGGTAAGCATAGATATGACCATCCAGCCCAACTTCATACAGATTATCCGGAATGGCATCAAGTGTGGCTTTCAATCGGTTTTTGCTTTCCTGAAGCTCCTCCTTTTGATTTCGCAGCAGGTTCAGGCTGGTTGACAGTTCGCGAGTACGCTCTCCCACCGTTTGTTCCAGATTTCGGTTCAACTGATCCATTTGTTCGTGAGTCGCCAGCTGGGTCGCACGCTCGTGCTGCAACTCCGTCGCCATATGATTGATGCCATTGCCCAGAGCAGTTAGCTCGCTGACGCGGCTTGACGTCGTTACCCGGGTATTGAGCTCGCCCGCGCCGATGGCATCTACTGCCCCGCTCAGTTTTCTGATGGGGTTAATGATGCTGCTGCTGGCCAGATACACAAGATACAGGGTGATTATCAGAAACACTGTGGTCGCTGAGATGGTGAGCCAAAACAAACCGGCTTTCAGACTGTTCGTCCGCTGCCAACTCATCTCAATGACGACCGCTCCAATCTGCTGGGGGGCATGCCCAACTTCCGCTTCCTCCAGTGCAATTTGGGTTGACAGAATCGGCTGGTATAACAGGAGCGTGGTGCCGTTATCAAGTATCGGGATTTCGCGGTTGACCAATCTGGGGAAACTGTTTGCCTGTGAGCTCATTTCACCCGATGCCGCGATCACCTCGGCTGCCGAGTTCAACAGGATCACGGTCTTGACATCGGCTTCCTGCAATGCGCCTTTGGCCACACTGGCCAGGAATGTCCGGTTATTGGAAAACACGCCGTATTCGCTGCTGGCTGCCAATTGACGAGCGATCGATTGACCACGCGCAAACAGATCGTTCCCCATTTCGGTAAATTGAGCATGCAGGAAAAACAATTCCAGACTGGCTGCCATGATCAGTAGCGGCACCAATGTGATCCAGGCAACATATTGGCGGATGCCGTAACTTCTCCTCTTCATTGCGCTTTCCTTTGGAGTTTGTCGATTTGCTGGCGCAGCAAGTCGGCAGACTTGATGGCGCTTCCCAGAGTTCTGGCCACCTCTTGGTTGACGGCAATGCTGTAGAGCACGGGGAACTGCGCATCCGGCAGGCTCCGCATCTGGGAGAACGAAATGGTGATGTTACTGGCTTGCACGGCCAACTGTTCCGGAGTGGAGAAAAGCGCATACAATGCACCGGCATTCACGTAGGCCTGCGAGAACCCGACCAGGGGGATGTCGTGACGATAACTGGTTAGCAGGATGTTGCGGATGTTGTTGCTGTTGTAGATGTCGCTGTCCGGCACGGCTAGCAACACTTCGCTGCGCGACAGAATATCTTCCAGATCGTCGAACAAGCTGCCGGGGGAAGTGGTTTGCTTGGCGATCAGGGCTGCTTCATGCGTTGCCAATCGTTTGCGCAACTCGTTAATATCCAGGCGAGTCGTCGGCGAATACAATACCCCGATCTTGCTTCGCTCCGGGAATGCAGCACGCAACAAATCCACTTGCCTTGCCCAGGACTGATCAAGGTAGATGGCTGTGGTTTTCGCTGAGGAAGGTCGTTTTGCCAGCAGTTCGGCATACTTGTAGCTGGGGATCATCGTCGCCAGCATCGGCGTCGCGGTTCTCCCGGCCACCCATTCTGCTGCCGCCACTCCCGCAGTCACGATCAGATCGACGGGTTGTCTGCTGCTGGAATAATCCTCAGCGCGTTCGGCTATGCCGACCCGAATATTCGCCGGCAGGTTCTGCTTGAAGGTATTGACAAAATTCTGATACGGCGTCTTGCTGTCGCTGAGTACCACCAGCACGCGCAAATCCTCTGCGGCATGGCTCCCCGGAGCAAAGCCGATCAAGCACAACAAACCCAGCAGAACAGGTTGGAGAAGTCTCCTTCCGATTCTTCCGGCCAGGTTCATCTCACCATTTCAGGGTCAGAGTGACATAGCCGCGTCGATTGAAAAGATTGCTGGCTATGTATTCGGTGTAACCTTTGTCGAACAGGTTTTGCAGCACCAGGGCCACTTCGCCCTTTACCCCGCCATCCTGGCGAAACGCCTTGGCGACGCGTACATCCGTGCGCCGCTGGATCGGCTGATAATCGATTGCCCCGCGGTCGAATGGCTGCATGGCATCCTGATAATAATAGGCGGCACTAAAAGCGACATCATGCGTCAGATGTTGCGAGTACAACACGCTGGCGCTGTTTCTCGGGATGCTGGCGCTAAGTATGTCGCTGATCCAGGGGCTCGCAGGTTTGAGGTATTTTTGTCCCGCCGCTGCCAAGACCGGCCCATTGCTGCTGGCCAACTCATGTGCGAAATTCACTGTCAAATTGCTGTTCTCGTTGAACGAATGTTTGAGGGTGGCCTCTATTCCCTGATACGTCGAAGACACCCCATTTACGATCATGTTCGCGGACGACAGGTAAATTCCGTTACTGACTTGGTCGTGGAACAGACGCAGATCCAGCGTGGTGGCCCAGTCGGGGAATTCCCCAAGATAGCCGATCTCACGCGATACCAGCTTTTCCGGCACCAATCCCGGTTCGGTCACATTTTGGCTGGGCACAAACAAAGCACCCGGCAAAATTCTCGGCAGGCGATCTATCGGATATTTTTCCTCGGCTATCGAAGGCGTACGATAAGCAACGGAAGCGCCAATACGCAAAGCGTGCTGCGGGGTGACATGGAGGTTCAGCGCAACACGCGGCGATACATTCTGATGCCCAGTGCTGTCCTGCTCGAACATTCCCCCAGTATTCAACAGTAGTTTCGGAGTGATACGCCACTCGTCATGTGCAAACACACGATACTCATGGGTGTCAGAAGACGAGGAATAATTTAGAGACAATGCCTGGGCATCGCCTTTCCCGCTAATTTGGCTGGTCTGGTAAGCCGCGCCATAGACCAATCGGTTGGATGCGGAAAGGGGCAGGGTATGTTTTATCTCAATCTCGTCCCGCCCTATCTGGGTGGATTGCGAAATGGGCCCGGGGAAAAACCGTCCGCTCAGGTAATACGGCAGGCTTTCGTGCTTATCATGTCGAATATGGAAGTAACACAAACTGAGTTCGGAAGCGTTCTCCAACTGGCGCAGCCATTCCAACTGGAGAAAACCGGAATTTACGAACAGGTCATGGAATGGGTTGGTATTGTTCCCGGTATTCCTGTCGTTGAACCCTACTCCTTGCATATCGTGGTTGAAACCGAACTGGACGTCGAAACGATCAACCCCGTTGGGATGGTAGTCCGCGCGAAAATTGAACAAGCGCGCCTGGTTGCTGTCGTTGCTGTTATTGAGCAGCGTGTTTGCCTGAAATTGAGTAACGGGAATGTTGTTGGGTGGCGTGGTGAGGTTGTCGTAGCCGTTATCGGCACTATAGGCCAGCGTCATCCGGTAATCGAGGGTCTCGCCGCGCTTGCCGAAACGCGCCGATACGTCGTTGATACCCTTGCTGCCATGCGTAACCGAGACGCTCCGGCCATCCATCTCGCCGGCGTCTCTGGTCGTGATGCTGATCACCCCCTGGGTCGAATTCGCGCCATACGATGCGGCAGCAGGACCGCGTATCACTTCGATGTGCTCGATGTCATCGATGGTGATCGGGAAGGTCGCCCAGTCTATGGCGCTGACTGGCGGCATATATACGCTGCGGCCATCTATCATGACCTGCATGCGCCGTGCATTCTGGTCTGTCGAGCCGTGGTAGGAAACAAAAGCCTGGCTGCCTTTGTAATAGCTGACATACATACCCGGAACCAGCTTGAACAAATCAGGGATGGAGCGGAATCCTGATGCGATTATCATCTTGCGGTCGATCACCGTCATGGCGTTCGGCGCTTCTGACAAGGGTTGCCGCAGCCGCGAAGCACTGAGCACTACGGGGAAATCCTGATAGTAGTCAAGATCGCTGGCGTAGTCGGCGGCGTTAGCGCTTTGCATGACCAAGCTTAGCAGTGAGCATACGGCAACTTGACGATTCGGTTTCATAAGCGGTTTTCTTGAATTGGGAAATATCTCATCTGGTTATGCTGTGGTTTCGATGACTGCTAACTCCCCACAAGCCTTCCATGGCGACAATAACCAGAATAGCATAATTGTCTTTTGGATATGCGCCACGCAACTCGAAGCATCCTTGGCGTATTGCCCAAGCTCGGTGTTCGTTCTGGAACTTCGAATGGACCTGGGGATAATGCGTTGGGGTTGGACTGGATGTCCGCGACTATCGATCCGGCCGCCGCATCAGCCGTTGTTCAGATCATGCTGGCTTAAAGCCACCATGACGCCTTGTTGTCGGTAATCGCGGCCAAGTGGCAGAAAAATGAACGACGCGAGAAGCGACGTCGTCAGGCGACAATCGCCGCGCGTTTTGGCATGAGTTTTATCAATTGCTGGTTCGACATCGGTCGATGATAGAGGTAGCCTTGCATCGTGGCGCAGCCTGATTTTTCAAGAAAACTCGACTGTTCATCGGTTTCGACCCCCTCGGCAATCAGGCGCATGCCCAATCCGCGGGCGATTGAGATGATAGCCAGGATTACCGGGTAGTGATCGAGCGAGGACTTGATTTCGCGCACGAAAGCCTGATCGATCTTGATCGTATGGACTGGAAACTTGTGCAGGTAGGACAGCGACGAGTAGCCGGTGCCGAAATCGTCGATGGCGATGGCGACCCCCACGCGACATAGCTTATCGAGTTGCTCGACGGCAAACTGGGGGTTGCGGATGGAAATGTTCTCGGTAATCTCCACCTCGATCCGATCGGGTGCGATTTGATGGCGTTTGAGTGTCCGCGCCAGGTTTTCCGGAAAGCCGCCATGGTCGAGATACTGCGGGGATAGATTGAAGGAGAGCTTGAACTGCTCGTCGCTCAAGACATTCCAACCCTTCAGGTCGACACAGATCGCTTCGAGCATCCAGTCGCTGATCGGGATCATCAGCCCGACTTCCTCCGCCAGGGGCAGGAAGTCGCCCGCACTCAGCAAGCCGCGGGTCGGATGGTTCCAGCGCATCAAGGCCTCGACGCCGACCAGTTCGCCGCTTTTTGAATTCACCTGGGGCTGGTAATACATTTCCAGTTCGCCGTGTGCCAGTGCTTTGCGCAGACTCTGTTCGAGAACGATTTTCTGGTGGGTCGAGTCGTGGATCGTCGGGTCGTAGAAGCGGTAGCCGTTTTTGTCGGCATACTTGACTTGGTACATGGCGGTGTCGGCATGGCGCAAAAGTTCGTCTACTGATTCGCCGTGGTCGGGATAGACGGCGATGCCGATGCTCGCCGAAATATGAATTTCGTGGCTTTCGATCTCAAACGGTTCGACCAGATTGTCGAGGATTTTTGTGGCGAGCCGCTCCGCATCCTGCCGGTTGTTCAGATCCGGCAGCAGCAGGGTGAATTCATCACCGCCCTGTCGCGCCAAGGTATCGCTGTCGCGCAGCGCCAGCTTCAGCCGGGCCGCAACCAATTGCAGCAACTCGTCGCCGCGTACAGGGCCGAAAGTGTCGTTTACCCACTTGAAACGGTCAAGGTCGATGAACATCACCGCTAACTCTTTTTCCTGGCGTTTAGCCTGGGCTAGCGCCAGACTGAGACGGTCCTTGAACAGGATGCGATTCGGCAAGTCGGTCAAAATGTCGTGGTAGGCGTGATAGCTGATCTGCTCTTCGGCGCGCTTGCGATCCGTGATGTCGCGGGCGACGCCGTAGGTGCCGAGGAATTCGTTTTTGGCATAGCCGATATCCTGCGCATACATGCCAGTCGAGTTAAGTACGATGGTGATCAGGGTATTCTCGAAAAGACGTTCTTCCCCCAGGTTGTTGAAGCATTTCAGGCGCAGCTCGATATTCCGTGAGGCACGTGTGCCGGAGCGTCGTTCGTTGAAGACATTGGTGGCTCGGCGATGATCGTCCTCATGCACCAGTTCCGAATAATGTTTGCCGATCAACTCGCCGCGATCGATGCCGAGCAAGGTTTCGACGCGCTTGTTGACGAACGAAAAGCACCCATCGAGATTCAGGGTGTAGATAATGTCAGGCGAATTGTCGATGAGGTAGCGATAGAGTTTCTCGGACTTCTCGATCCTGGCCGTCATCTGCAGATTCTGGATTTCCAAGCGTCGTCTCTGGAGAGCGTTATCGATCAGCTTGAGCAGTTCTCCCGGTTCGTAGGGCTTGCGCAAATAACCATAGGCGCCGCGCTCCAGCGCGCCGATCGCCGCTTCGATCGTCGCATCTCCACTGAGCACGATCACATAAGCGTCTATCTCACGCTCTTTCATGAAGTCCATGACCTGATGGCCGGACATGTCCGGCAGCCGCAGATCGAGCAAGACCAGATCGAACTGCAAGCGCGAAAGATGCTTGATGGCTCCTCTGCCGTCACCTGCGGTGCTTAACTGGTAGTCTCTTCCATGCAGCAATGCGCAAATGCTGTCGAGTTGTCTGGGCTCATCATCGACCAGCAATATCCGGGCATCGAGGCTGAAATGGTCCTCGGGCCGCGCGGTAACGTCACCTACCCCAAGAGTTAAGAATGCAGAAACAATTTTGTCCATAGCCGCCTCATTTTTTGGGAGATCGAGTATGTGGATAATCGCTTGTGTCGCTAATTGGCAGGAGAATTTCAAACGACGTGCCGTCGCCATTGCTGTGACAGGTGATGGTTCCCTCAAGTTGCCGGACCAGATCATAGACAATGCTCAGGCCGAGCCCCATGTGATCTCCGCCCTTGCTGGTTGCCAACGGAGAAAATAGCCTGGCCAGGATGTCGGGAGCGATCCCCGGCCCATTGTCCTCAACGGTCAGGCCGCAATACAGACGGCCATCGCGGTTGATCGCGCCGTTAGTGGCAATCAGGATTTTGCCGCCATCCGGCAGTGCTTCGATCGCATTGTTGAGCAGGTTGAAAAGAATCTGCTTGAGCGTATCGCCATGGGCTTTAAGCTGGGCTGTCGCGGCCTGCAAGCGCGTCTTGATGCTGGTCGCTGCTGGTGTCGGCCTGAGCGCGCAAAAGGTATTCACCACCTCTTCAACGATCCGGTCGATTTCGATAGGCTGGTCGCTTGGCTTGGGCTTGATTTCCTGTAGCCCCTGAAGGAGATGGCTGACACGATCAATTTCGGCGCCGAGGGTAACTATCTCGGCGGTAACGGACTCCTGCCGTGCCGCCTTGTGGCCGAGCACGGCGAGGTAGTTCTTGATGATGGACAAGGGATTGCTGACTTCATGAATCACTCGACGCGATGCCAGGCGATACTCCGCAGCGACCCGCGCCTCGCTACGCCGTTCCTGGTCTTCTTTGCGATTGGCGGCGTCGAGTGCTACCGCAGCTTGACGGGCGAAAGCCATCAGAAACGGTTCGCGCAACTGCAACTCGCTGACCTGGATAGCAAGCGTTACGCCAAGCAACACGCCGCGACATTGCGTGCCATGCAGCAATGGCACGCAGACCAGATATTCGGCATCCAGCAAACGCAACAGCTGCTCTTCGGCCAAGCTCAGCGCGGTGTGAGTTGTCTCATTTGTTCTGTCGCCGGTCTCGGTCTGGTTGGCGGATTCCGGCCTGGCATTGGGTTTTACCCTGCCATTGCATATCTGTAGCAGCAACTGCTGCTCTTCAGACAATCTTGGCAGCCGGGTGTCGGATTCGATAAACACCACCCGTCCTTGCGACATCGAGGCAGACACAGCGCCACCATCATCTATCGGCATCATGAATTCCGAGTGGTCTTTCCAGCCAGATTCGACCGCTACGCCGTGCAGACAGTGCGTGGCGTCGTCGCTCAGTAACACCAGCGCATCCCCAAATCCGAACAGCAACGCGGCTGACTGTCGTATGGCGGATATAACCCCCACCGCATCTGCTTGGCGGGAAAAAAACCGTTGCGCCTCGGAACCGAGTATCAACTGCTGAACTTCCACAGCCAGTTGCTGGCGCGAGCCGCTGGTGGCTCGCGCGGTAGAGGCTGGTGGCGTCAGTAGCGGTTCTGTTGGGGATAGATCAAGGTTTAGCAAGACGGCGGCTTGCCTGACCTGTTCCGCGCTGTCAGCGCAGATCTTCGTCAGTACCTCGGCCTCCATGGTGCAGAGAGCCTGGGCGATGTCCCGCGCCGGCTGGTTCGCCCCCTGGCTGGCAATTGCATCGGCAAGGATCACCAGGCGGATCAGCGGATGCGTTCCTGTCGCTCTTGCCACGGGTTCATGATGATATAGAACGCTGTCGGCAAGATAGGAATCGAAACCCCATCGTTCGATCAGCAAGGAACCAGCTTCGGCATGCGTGATGTGCAAAATTCGCTGTTCCGCCAAGCAAAGATTCGCATCGTCGCCTTGGCTCGCCAGCAGCGCATATTTCTTGGGAGCCACGCTGAACAGAGCCAATCGGCCGACGTCATGGAGCAGACCGGCGAGATACGCTTCTTCCTGATGAGGATAGTTAATGCTGGCTGCAATTCTTTTTGCCGATTCTGCCGTCATCAGGGCATGTCGCCAGAAACCGCGCAAATCGAAGGCGCTGGAATTGCCAAGCCCATTAAATACCTGGAATACGGACTCGCATGTCAGCAGGGTCTTGGCCGTGTCCATGCCCAATGTCTGAAGCGACTGCTTCAGCCCAGGTTTATGGCCCCTGCCCGCGTACAGGGAACTGCTGGCAGCGCTCAGAATCCTGGTCGCCATCGCCGCATCTTTGGCGATCAGGCTAGCCAACTCGCTCATTCCTACCTCTTCGACCTGGCAGAGCCGAATCAACTTGATCAAAATCTCCGGCAGCGCCGGAAGTTTGGCGATCAATAGTCGTTGGCGGATGTCATGGACGGAATCGGGCATGTCTAGTCAAATAGAATAACCGTACTCCAACCGAATCAAACTTTTTGGCATTATTTATTTCTATATAAAACGTTTTATCAATATATTAGGACGATATGTTAAGAAAGTAAGTTACTTTTAATCATGGCATAGAATTTGAGTGACCACAATCGAAATATATCAATTGATTCCTTGCCGTACGGGGGAAGTATTGAGAATTCTCTGACCGACGTGCTGCGGGGGGGGGCATGGTAGACTTTGCGTCATATATCCATGTCGCGTTCGTTCTTGCTTCAGTGACCAAAGGCACTGACACGGCATCTGCTCAAGGTTGGCATTCGGAGCGATTCGAAAAAGGAAGCTCAATGACAAGAATTTTATTGATAGGGGCAAATAGTTTTGTTGGTACAAACTATATAAACGCCTCCAGAAACAAGGAAGTGGAGGAAATTTCACTGCATGACAGACGGCCGGAAGATATTGACTTCAGCCTTTATGATGTTGTAATTCACTTAGTGGCAATAGTTCATCAATCCGCGAAAATTGATGAAAATCAGTACTATGAAATAAACAGAGATATCTGCCTTAAAGCGGCGGAGTGCGCAAAAAAGGCTGGAGTAAGACAGTTTATTTTCCTGAGTACCATAAAAGTTTATGGTGAATTCATTCTCAATTCGGGTCCATGGCATGAGGATTCACTATGTTCGCCCAATGATCCTTATGGAAGAAGTAAATATGAGGCTGAACTTGGTTTGCAGCAAATGGAAGACGCCAGCTTTACTGTTTCAATAATACGGACACCGCTTGTTTATGGAGCGGGAGTGAAAGCTAATATGCTCAATCTAATGAGATTGGTGGACAGGCTCCCAATTCTGCCCTTGGCTAGAGTGAATAATAAAAGAAGTTTTACTTCTGCTGAAAACCTGGCAGCTTTTATTGACCGGATTATTGAAAAAAAAGCATCTGGGATATTCATTGCGATGGATGAAAGCTCTCTTTCGACAACAGCACTGGTAGAGCTTATTTCCAGATATCTTGAAAAGAAAGTTCTGTTGTTTAGGATTCCAGACCTATTGATAAGAATTGGCACCCTCCTTATTCCAACAATATTCGATCGACTTTACGGATCGTTTGAGATTGATAACAGAAAAACGCTTCTGAAAATTAATTTCAAGCCGCCCATCTCAATCGAGGAGGGTATAAAAAAAATGGTAGAGGAATATAAGTTCAACAAGTTGAAGAAACGATATCTGTAAACTTATTGCGGCACCAACCGCAGTGTGCCCAACTGGGGTCGATCGTTGTCGCCGCGGCGCATGCGCATCGGAACGTAATCGTTATGTGCCCAGGCCGTGTTGAAACTACCGTAAAACGGTGAAAACGGGTTTCCAGATTGACCACTTGATTGGATGAACAGCGAATTTTCGAGATTGGCAAAGTCATAAAGCGCTCGCAGGCTGGGGGCATGGCGGGTAGCGAAAGGCTGCGCCTGGTTGCCCGGAACGCTGCGCCCGACATTGACTGTCCAGGTGTCTCCGCCGATCTGTTGGCGCAGTTCGAACCAGGGCGCCAGCCAGACTTGATGGCTGAACGGGCGGTGTTCGGAAACCGCGACATGCGCCTCGCCCCAGCGCCATTTGCCCATGTCGGCGCCATAGCGTTGGCTAAGGTCGGCCAGCGCCAGATCGAGGGCGCGGGCGATCATCATGTCGCAGGTTTCGTGTTGCGGGGTGCGCACATCGTCGCACCAGCGGCCCTGGCCGTCCTTGTCGCGCAGGACATTGAGCATGAAGATGGGCCGCTCGGCCCAGTTCGCCGCGAACAGATCGCCGAGTTCGTCGGCATATACCAGGCGCGTCAGTTCGCGCAGCCAGGCGCTGACCAGCAGCGGTTCGATACGATCGCTGTCCATTTCGCCTTCCCAGTAATGCAGCGGTGCGACGGCGCGGCGTGCCGATTCCCTGGCCAGTGGCGCGGCGAGCAGCAGCGGCAATGCCTCGCGGACATACGGCGAACGGATGTCGGCCTGCATCGCGGCGAAGCTCGCCAGGTCGTGGCGCGGGCGCGCAGCCAGCAATTCGCCAATGCGCTGGGCGCGGAACGGCGGCTCCCATTGTGAAGTGATCCAGTGCGGGTAACCGGGCGGCGTGATCTTTTCATTGGCGGTACTGATGACACCGGAGGCCGGATTGAACTGGCGCGGCAGTTCGTCGAAAGGAATGAAGCCCTGCCAGTCGTATTTCGCCAGCCAGCCCGGCGCCGGCGCCAGCCCCTTGAGGTCGTTGTCGGCGCGCCGCATGGGCACGCGGCCGGGGGCGATGAAGCCGATGTTGCCGGCAACATCGGCATAGACGATATTCTGTTGCGGTGAGTGAAAATCGCGCGCGGCCGCGAGAAAACTTTCCCAGTCCTTGGCGCGGCCCACCCGGGCCAGGGCCTGGGCGGTCAGGTCGTCGTCGCGCAGCGTCGGCCAGGCGAAAGCCAGCGCATAGCCCTTGGGCATGGCCTGGGCGGCCTCGGCAAAAGCGTCGGAGATGATCGGGCCATGCCGCGAGATGCGCACCGCCAGCGTCACATCGGACTGGCCCTTGACCTTGATGGTTTCGTTGATCGTGACGAAGCGCTGTTTGCCCTCGGGGGTGTCATACAGTGCCGCGTCGTTCGGGTCGAGGCGTTCGATGAATAGATCCTGGACATCTGAACCGGTGTTGGTAAAACCCCAGGCGATGCGGTCGTTGCGGCCGAGAACGACCATCGGCACGCCGGGGAAGGTGGCGCCGATCAGGCGTCCTTCGGGGCTGTCGAGATGGGCCAAGTACCATACCGCCGGCGCGCTCAGGCCGAGATGCGGATCGTTGGCCAGCAGCGGTTTGCCGCTGCCGCTGCGGCTGCCGGCGACCACCCAGTTGTTCGAGCCGACGCCTTCCGGCGGTTGCAGCGGCGCGGCTGCGGCGATTTTCGTGGCGGCTGTGGCGAGGCTGGCATACAGACTGGTCAGGTCGGGTAGGGGCACCGGCATGTCGCCCGGATAGGGCGGCAGGAATTCCTGTATCCGCTGGGTGCTGAGGTGGTCTGCCAATTGCATGTGCAGCAGTTCAGGGCGCCAGCTGCCGTTGAGATCCCAGGCCATCATTTTGATCCAGGCCAGCGAATCGGCTGCCGACCAAGGTTCGGGGCGATGCCGCAGCAACACGAATTCTGGCGGCAGCGGCTTGTCATTGGCGGCGAGATAGGCATTTACGCCAGCGGCATAGGCCTCGAACAGGCTGCGCGTTTCGGCATCAAGTTTTTCCAGTGTGGCGCGGGCGACGCGGTGGATGCCGAGGGTGCGCAGGAAGCGGTCGGTGTCGAGCGAAGCAGGCCCAAAGAGTTCGGCTAGACGTCCGGTACTGATGCGTCGGTTCATTTCCATCTGCCACAGGCGGTCTTGGGCGTGCACATAGCCTAGGGCAAAATTGGCATCGTTTAGAGATTCCGCATAGATATGCGGGATGCCATAAGCATCACGTTGCACTTCGACCGGTGCACCGAGCTTCTGAGCATATTCGCCGCTCAAGCGCTGCGTGCCGGAAATCTGCGGCAACGAGCTTTTCAGATATTGGGTAGCCACAACAACAGCCAGCGCGGCGCATGCCAGCGTGGACCACAGACTGCGCCAGACTCCGAATTTCATTGCCCGGGAACTATTTCCCGGTTGGCAACCAGATCGGGAAGGCAGTTCCTGGCTTTGCTACCCGTCTCCGTGGAAGATCGAGAGATTTGCTCTGTTTGCACGGTGTTACCAGAGCTTCCACCAAGGCGAAGTTTGATTCAGATCGTTTGTCAAATATTTGCTCTTGGGGAAATTCTTGCGCATGACACGTTCGCTGTCGTCTCGCAAATCCTTCATGCCCAGCCCATCATAACTCTTGATGATGACAAACAAGGCTTCCTCGTTGGCTGGAGAGCCTGGATAGTTCTTCAGCGAAGTCTGGGCGCGGTTGATGGCAGCAACATAGGCGCCCCGCTTAAGGTAGTAACGCGCGACATGCACCTCATGAGAGGCCAGGGTATTGGTCAGATAATTCATGCGCGCCGTTGCGTCGGCGGCGTATTTGCTCTCGGGAAACTTCCGGACCAGTTCCTTGAAAGCGTAAAAGGAATCCATGGGCGCCTTGGGGTCGCGTTCGCTCAGGTCCTGCATGCCGATTTCCGAAAGAAAGCCGGGATCTTCGCCGAAATTGGCCAGACCCTTCAGGTAGTACGCGTAGTCCACGTTGGGGTGATTGGGGTGGAGACGGATAAAGCGATCGCAGGCGGTAATCGTGGAAGCCGGATCCAACTGCTTGAAATAAGCGTAAGCAACCTCAAGCTGCGCTTGTTGAGCATAGCGTCCATAGGGGTAGCGGGCTTCCAGCTTTTCGAAAAGCTTGATGGCTTTGTCATAGGCGCCATCGTTCATCGCATCCTTGGCTTCGGTGTAGATCTTTTCCGCCGACCAGCCGGTAGTCTCGTCGACTTTGTCGGGCAGCAAGCCGCAGCCGCCGAGCAGGAGGGAGACGAGCAGTGCGAAAAATCCCGCTTTAACCGCTAAACTACGCATGATGGAAGTCCCACAATCGAATCCGGCTGATTATAGCGCAAGCTCTCCCGAGTGCCTGCTCGTCCCGGCGGAATGCGCCGGCTTGCGCCTCGATCAGACGCTGGCGCGCCTGCTTCCGCAACATTCGCGCAGCCGCTTGCAGGGCTGGTTGCGCGCAGGGCGCATCCAAGTCGATGGGCTTGTCAGCGCGGACTCCAAACGAAAAGTCTGGGGCGGAGAGAAAATCCAGGTGGCGGTTGCAGCCGATCCGCACACGGCACGGGATGCTGCGGAGGATATCGCGCTAACGCTCGTCTATGAGGACGATGACCTGCTGGTGGTCGACAAACCGGCTGGGCTGGTGGTCCATCCCGGCAGCGGCAACTGGCAGGGCACGCTATTGAACGCCTTGCTGTACCACGCTCCGCAACTGGCGGGGATCCCGCGTGCCGGCATCGTCCATCGTCTTGACAAGGAAACCAGCGGTTTGCTGGTGGTCGCCAAGACGCTGGCAGCCCAGACCGACCTGGTGCGACAGTTGCAGGCGCGCAGCGTCAAGCGCGAATATCTGGCGCTGGTGCATGGTCAGGTTGCTGGCGCAGGCACTGTGGATGCCCCGATCGGACGCCATCCGACACAACGCGTCAAGATGGCGGTGGTGGCTGCGAACGGAAGGGAGGCGCGTACCCACTACCAAGTGATCGAGCGCTTTGCGGCTGCCACGCTTCTCGAATGCCGGCTCGAAACCGGGCGCACCCATCAGATCCGCGTGCATATGGCTTCGATCAAGCATCCGCTGGTCGGCGATCCGGTGTATGGCAAACGCGGCGGCGCATCGCCGCTGTTGACCGCCTTTGCGCGCCAGGCCTTGCATGCCTGGCGACTGGCGTTGCTGCATCCGCGTACGAATATGGCACTGGCCTGGGAAACTCCCTTGCCAGAAGATTTTGCTTCCCTGTTGATGGCGTTGCGCAAGAACCTATGAGTGCCGATTTTATGAGACAGGCGATTGTTCCCAACTGGGGGGCGCCGCCCAGAGTGCACGCCTTGGTGACCACACGCACTGGCGGCGTCAGCAGTGGCCCCTATGCCAGCTTCAATCTTGCCACGCATGTCGGCGACGATCCGGTGTGCGTGGCCGCCAACCGCCAGCGCTTGCGCGAAGGCGCCTGCCGCTTGCCGGCCGAGCCGCTCTGGCTGCAACAGGTGCATGGCATCCGGGTGCGGGTCGCCGAACATGCTGACGATAGCGCGGAGTTGGTGACTGCGGACGGCTGCATCGCCCGTAGCCGAGGGCTGGTTTGCGCCGTACTGACCGCCGATTGTCTGCCGTTGCTGTTTTGTGCCGAAGACGGCTCGGTGATCGGCGCCGCGCATGCCGGCTGGCGCGGGCTGGCTGCCGGCATCGTCGAGGCCTGCGTGGCGGCCATGGCGGTCGAACCAGGGCAGATGCTGGCATGGCTCGGGCCGGCGATCGGCCCGGCGGCTTTCGAGGTTGGCGGAGAGGTGCGTGACACCTTCTGCTGTCAGGATGCGGCGGCAGAACGGGCTTTTCTGCCGCAGGCCAAGAACAAATGGCTGTGCGACCTGGTCCTGTTAGCCCGGCAACGTCTTGCCAAGCTGGGAGTGAGGCGTGTCTCGGGTGGCGAATGGTGTACCTTCAGCGATGCCAGCCGCTTCTATTCCTATCGCCGCGACGGCATCACCGGCCGTATGGCTTCCCTGATCTGGCTCGAACGCTGAGGGTGACCCAGGCTTCCCGTATAATCCACCGCCATGTCAGTTCTACTCTGGATCATCGTTACGTCCATTGCCGGCGGCGTCCTGTCAGTGCTGGCGGCGGCAATGTTTGCGTTGACGCTGGGCGCCGCCTGGGTGTCACAGCTGGTCAGCTTTGCGATTGGCGCCCTGCTGGGCGCGGCTTTTCTCGAAGTGCTGCCGGAGGCCATTGTCGCCACTACCGACGCCAGATCCACCTCAGCCATCGTGCTGGCCGGCATTCTGGCTTTCTTCGTGCTGGAGAAACTGGTGCTGTGGCGTCACTGCCACACGGAGGCCTGCGAGGGTCACGAGCCGCCGACCACGCATCACCATGGATCCTTCGACGGCGGGCGCAGCGGCCTGCTGATCCTGATCGGCGATACTTTCCATAATTTTGTCGATGGCGTATTGATCGCTGCCGCCTTCATGGAAAGCATCCAGCTTGGCGTCATCACGGCGCTGGCGATTATCGCTCACGAGATTCCGCAGGAAGTCGGCGACTTCGTGATCCTGCTGCATTCTGGCTATTCGCGCGCCAAGGCGCTGGCCTATAACCTGATTTCGAGTTTGGCGACGCTGCTGGGTGGGATGCTGTCTTTTTTCGCGCTGTCGTCGGCGCAGAGCGCAGTCCCGGTGTTTCTGGCGCTGGGCGCAGCGAGCATGATCTATGTCGCTGTGGCCGACCTGATTCCCGGTTTGCACAAGCGCACGGAATTGAAAGCCACCCTCCAGCAGGTGCTATTGATCGGTGCCGGCGTCGCAACGATCTGGATTTCGCATCAGGTGGTCGACCACTTCGCGGGTTAGATTTACGCCTACGTCGCCAGGCTTACTTCCACCAGACAGTCGTAGAAGGTTGGGCCATCGCCCATGTCGGTGAGTGCCTGCGAAGTCACGGCGTTGGCGTTCTCGCCGTCGCCGGAAAGCTTGCGCCACCAGACTGACGGTGCCGCCACGACACCGGGACGAATGCGTTCGGTGACCTCGGCCCAGGCGTGGAAGGCGCCGCGATCATTGGCGATCCTGAGCTTCTGCTGATCTGCAATGCCGCGCGGCTGCGCATCGTCAGGATGAATCAGCAGGCGCGGTCGTCCTTCTTCCTGAAGGAAGCGCGGCAGGTTGGCGAAGCTGGAGTTGAGGAAGTTGCGCGCCGGCGGCGAAATCATGGCCAGCGGATAGCGCTGCGCCAGGGTCGGGTTGCTGCGCGGCGACTCGTGCGGCGGCACGTAGCACGGTAGCGGGTCGCAGCCTTGGCGTTCCAGGCTGGCGGAGTAAAACTCGCACTTGCCCGAGGGCGTCGCGAACTTGCCCTGGGCGAAAGGCGTATGAGGTTTCGGCAAGTTGAGTCTGGCCCAACCCTGCGTGGCGAGGGATGCGCAGGATGCGCTGCGGGCATCGGCGGGGTTGAAGGCTTGAGCGGCAATATTCGCATCGTCGTCGCTGAAACAGGGTTCAATGAAGCCCAAGCGTTGCGCCAGCAGGCGGAAGATTTCGCTGTTCGGCTTGGCTTCGCCGAGCGGTGCGATGGCCGGCTGGTTGGCGAGCATGTAGAGGTGGCCGTAGGAACGATGCATGTCCAGGTGTTCGAGTTGGGTCGTCGCCGGCAACAGGATATCGGCATAATCGGCGGTATCGGTCTGGAACTGCTCAAGCACCACGCAGAACAGATCTTCGCGACTGAATCCCTGTCGCACCCGCTCCCCATCGGGGGCAATCGCCAGCGGATTCGAGTTGTAGACGCAGATCGCCTTGAGTGGCGGATCCGCATCGCCGAGCAAGGCGTTGCCGATGGCTGCCATGTTGATACTGCGCCGGGGAAATTTGCCGGGGTAGAGATCGGGACGCTCCAGGGTCTGGCTGGCAACCGCAAAATTGCCGGAGCTCGACAGCAGGATGCCGCCGGCCGGTTCGCGCCAGGCGCCGATCAGCGCCGGCAGGCAGGCGATGGCCCGTACCGCGTTGCCGCCGCCGGCGCAGCGCTGCAGGCCATAATTGATGCGGATCGCGGCGGGGCGGATGCTGCCATAGTCGCGCGCCAAGGCCAGGATATCGGTGGCGGCCAGGCCAGTCTCGGCGGCGGCGCGTGCCGGCGTCCAGGCCGCGACACGCTCCGCTAGAGCATCGAATCCTTGGGTGTATCTGTCGATATAGTCGCGGTCGATCAGGTTTTCCGCGATCAGCACCTGCATCAGCGCCAGCGCCAGTGCCCCATCGGTGCCGG
This sequence comes from Sterolibacterium sp., assembly GCA_028713555.1. GTDB lineage: Bacteria > Pseudomonadota > Gammaproteobacteria > Burkholderiales > Rhodocyclaceae > JACRAR01. The sequence continues at coordinate 35,110 of JAQTOA010000015.1, forward strand.
GCATCGGCGCCAGATGCAGGTGACATTTTTCCGCCGTCTCGGTGCGCAGCGGATCGATGCAGACCAGGCGCGCGCCGCGTCGTTTGGCCTCCTGAAGGCGACGCCATAGATGCAGGTTGGAAACGACCGGATTGGCGCCCCAAATCAGGATCATGCGGGCGTTCTCGAATTCCTCGAGGTCCATGCCTATCGATGCGCCTATGGTCGCAGCGTAGCCGGCGGTACCGGCGGTAGAGCAGATGGTGCGCTCCAGGAATGACGCTCCCAATCGATGAAAAAAGCGCCGGTCCATCGAACCGCCTTGCACATAGCCCATGGTGCCGGCATAGCTGTAAGGCAGGATAGCGCGCGGGTCGTCGGCGCAGATGGCGGCAAAGCGCCGGGCAATGGTGGTTAGCGCCTCGTCCCAGGAAATGCGCTCGAAACGTCCGGCGCCTTTCGGGCCGGCGCGTTTCATCGGATGCAGCAGGCGATCGGGGGAATAAACGCGTTCCGTATAATGGGCCACCTTGGCGCACAAGCTGCCGGCGGTGGTCGGATGATCCGGGTCGCCGCGGACTTGGACGACGCGCCCGGCATCGTCAACCGTTACCAGCAGGGCGCAGGTATCGGGGCAATCGTGGGGGCAGGCAGCTCGGACAACCTTGGACATGATTGCGCAATCCTCAAGAGGAGTGCGCAATCATAGCAGAGCCCTACTCTTGGCTCAGATACACGGTACGCAGAAAGGCATCGGTATCCACCGCCATGGCGGCGGACGATCCGCGGCTTGAACTTTCTTGCTGCAAACCGAGTTGGGGTGTCAAAGGCTGGGGCAACCACTGGGCGTTCAACACTTCTTCCTCGAAAGCGCCGAATTCCCCCGTGATGTACCTGCCTGTATCCATGTCCATGATGATCACCATTTCACTGCCTCCTGAATATTGGAGCGCGTAGACAGCTTAACGGACAAGTTGCGAAAAAGTTGAATCAATGGGCATAAATTAGAGCTGAGTGTTGTTTTTCTGCCACGGAGCCACTTTGATCAGCAGCACCATGCCTGGGACGGCCAGCGCCGCACAGAGCAGGAAGAAGCCGAACCAACCGAATTGCTCCACCAGCCAGCCAGCGGCGGAGTTGATGAAGGCGCGCGGCACGGCGGCCAGGCTGGTGAACAGGGCGAACTGTGTTGCGGTGTACAGCGGATGCGTGGCGCGCGCGATATAAGCCACGAAGGCCACCGTGCCCAAGCCGACGCCGAGCGCCTCGAGACCGATGACGCTGGCCAGGGCGGTGAGCTGCGCCGCGGCAATGCTGGCCTGCGGTCCCAGCCAGGCCAGCCAAGCAAAGCCGAAGATCGATAGCAACTGCACCGCGCCGAATACCCACAGCGCCCGGTTGATGCCGAGCCGCACCATCCACAGGCCGCCGGCCAGACCGCCGATCACCGCCGGCCACAGTCCGGCGTGCTTGGCGACCAGGCCGATGTGCGTCTTGGTGTAACCCATGCTCAGATAGAACGGCGTTGCCAGTGCCGTGCACAGGCTGTCGCCGAGCTTGTAGAGGAAAATGAAACCCAGGATCAGTAAAGCCTCGCGCACCCCGGCGCGACCGATGAATTCGTGGAATGGCTCGACCACGGCTGCGCGCAGGGTCCTTGGCCTGCCTGCGGCGATTTCCGGCTCGCGCACCAGCCAAGCCATGGCCATGCCGGGCAGCATGAACAGCGCGGTGATCCAGAATACCTGCGTCCAGGGCAGATGATCGGCAAGGATCAGCGACAACGAACCCGGTACCAGGCCGGCGATGCGATAGGCATTGACATGCACCGAGTTGCCCAGGCCGAGTTCGGCATCGCTGAGAATCTCGCGGCGAAAGGCATCGATGGCGATATCCTGGGTGGCCGACAGGACGGTCAGCAACAGGGCCAGCAGGACGATCTGCGTCAGGTCGAGACGCGGCGTGAGCATGCCGATGCCGCCGATGGTGAACAGCAAGCCGACCTGGGTCAGCAGGATCCAGCCGCGGCGGCGGCTGAAGCCGGGCAGGGCGTAGCGATCGAGCAGCGGCGACCAGAGGAACTTCCAGGTGTAGGGCAACTGGATCAGCGTCATGGCGCCGATCTCGCGCAGGCTGATGCCCTCGGAGAACAGCCAGGCCGGCACCAGGTTGAGCAGCAGGTAGAGCGGCAGGCCGGAGGAAAAACCGGTGAATACGCAGATCAGCATGCGCCGCGTCAGCAGCGCGCGTAACCAGTCCGGGGAACCCATCTTTAGCTGCGGGTGATGCGATACACGGCGAGACTGCCAAGGAAGTTGTGTTCCTCGGTGACAAGCCGCCCCTGTTCGTCGAGCACTTGCCGCTCGCGCACGAGAATGTTCATCCTGGCGCACAGGTCTTCGAAATCCAGCATGGTGAAGAAGCGCACATTGGGGGTGTCGTACCACTGATAGGGGAGATCCTCGGATACCGGCATGCGGCCATTGAGCACCGCTGCGCGGTTCTTCCAGTAGCCGAAGTTGGGAAACGAAACCACTGCCTCGCGTCCAACGCGCAGCATGGCGCCGAGTACTTCCTGGGTATGGCGCACGGTCTGCAGCGTGCGCGACAGGACCACATGATCGAAAGCGCCATCGACAAAGCCGGCCAGCCCGGCATCGAGGTTGCTCTGGATGACGTTGATGCCGTTGGCGATGGCGGCCAAGACATTGGCATCGTCGATGTCGACGCCGTAGCCGCGCACGCCGCGGGTCTCGATCAGCAGCTTGAGCAGGGCGCCGTCGCCGCAACCGAGGTCGAGCACCCGCTCGCCGCGCTTTACCCAGCCGGCGATGACCCCGAAATCCGGTCGGTCGAGCATCTGGCTCATAGCTTCACCCTCCCCAGGTAGGCGCTGAGGACGGCATGGTATTGCGGTTCGGCCAGCAGGAAGGAATCGTGGCCGAAATTGCTGGAGATTTCCGCGTAGCTGACATCCTGGTCGTTCTTCAGCAGCGCATTGACGATCTCGCGCGAACGCGACGGCGCAAAGCGCCAGTCGGTGGTGAACGAAATCACCAGGAACTTGGCCAGCGCCGGCTTCAACGCCAGGGCCAGATCATCGTTGTGGCGATGCGCCGGGTCGAAGTAGTCGAGCGACTTGGTCATCAACAGATAGGTGTTGGCGTCAAAGACGTCGGCGAACTTGTCACCTTGGGCGCGCAGGTAGGACTCGATCTCGAATTCGACGCCATAACCGAAACTGAAGCCGCCGTCGGTATTGCGCAACTCGCGACCGAATTTTTTCCCCATCTGGTTATCGGAAAGATAAGTGATGTGGCCGAGCATGCGCGCCAGGCGCAAGCCGCGCTTGGGCGTCGTCTGGTGTTGGTAGAAGTGGCCGCCGTGGAAATCCGGGTCGGTGAGAATGGCCTGACGCGCGACATCGTTAAAGGCGATGTTCTGTGCCGTCAGCTTGGGCGCTGCGGCGATGACCAGGGCGTGGCGGATGCGCCGCGGCAGGTCGATTGCCCATTGCAGCGCCTGCATGCCGCCCAGGCTGCCGCCGATCACTGCCGCCCAGCTATCGATGCCAAGATAATCGGCCAGGCGCGCCTGCGCCTGCACCCAGTCTTCCACTGTGACCACGGGGAAATCGGCGCCCCACGGTTTGCCGCTGGCCGGATTGGGCGAGGAGGGCCCGGTCGAGCCATGGCAGCCGCCAAGATTGTTTACCCCGACGATAAAAAAACGCTCGGTATCGAGTGGCCGGCCGGGGCCGACCAGATTGTCCCACCAACCCAGGCTCTTCGGGTTATCCGCATAAGTGCCGGCGATGTGATGGTGGCCGGAGAGTGCATGACAGACCAGGATGGCATTGGATTTGGCGGCATTGAGCGTACCGTAGGTCTCATACACCAGATCGTAGGCCGGCACCACGGCGCCGCTCTTCAATTCGAGCGGCGCGTCGAAATGGGCGCTCTGCGCTGCGACGATGCCTACACTGCCGGATTTGCTGCTCACATATTCATCCAAGAAAAACCCGATCAGCACACGCGGATCGGGTTGGTTTCCCTACCCTCGCTTTAGCCGTATTTATTCGGCGCCCGCAAGCTGAGTCAAGTCGGCGCCATGCCCGTCAAACTACCGTGCGCCTTTGGAAAAGTCAATGCAAAATTCGTCCGCCCATGGCGTCTGCGCGTTGAGTAAAAGCAGTTATGGCTATAAGATACGCAACGAAACTTGTGCCTGACCCCTTTCCCAACTTCTTTTTCTTCTTTCTCTGTTGGGCATGCAGTTAGCGAGCATATGACGACTCAATTCTCGTTCCGCTATCGTTGGTTCGCTCGCGGCGACGTCAATGGTTTCTTTGCCCTCGCCATCGACAACATCGCCCTGCTGGTGGGGATGTCGGGAATCCTGATCGGCGTTTTCCACCTGCCGCCCGCCATTGTCCTGGGACGCATGGTTCCAGGCACGGCGGCGGGCGTTTTGCTCGGCGATTTGCTGTATACTTGGCTTGCTTTCCGCTTGGCGAAGCGCGACCAGCGCCAGGATGTGTGCGCCATGCCGCTAGGCATCGATACTCCCTCGATGTTTGCCCTCAGCTTTGGCGTCGTCGGCCCCGCCTATGTTGCTGGCGGCAATGCCGACCAGGCTTGGGCCGTGGGCATGGCCGTACTGGTGATCATGGGTGCAGCCAAGCTGGCCGCCGCATTCTGCGGCGAGGCGATACGCCGTGCGCTGCCGCCGGCCGCCCTGCTCGGCGCCTTGGGCGCCGTGGCCATCGCCTTGATCATGTTCTTTCCCTTCACCAAACTGATCGAGGAACCCGTGGGCGGTTTCGTCGCGCTTGGCGTGGTACTGATCACGCTGATCGGTGGCCGGCGGCTGCCCTTCCGTTTTCCTGCCGTCATCGGCGCCGTGCTCCTCGGCTATGCCGCTTATCGCATCGCCATGGTATTCGGCTATCAGCCGCCACCCCTGCCCGCTGCCGGCATGGGCATGGATGCAGTCCTGCCATGGCCGACCCTGGCTTTCCGCGATGGACTGGCGCTGGCCTGGCAGTACATTCCCTTGGCGATTCCAGTGGCTTTGGCGACGGTGATTGGCGGCATCGACAATACCGAATCCGCCGCCGTCGCTGGTGACCACTATGCGACCCGCTCCATCCTGCTCGTCGAGGCGGTCGCGACGCTGTTCGCGGGATTTTGTGGCGGCGTCATCCAGAACACTCCTTACATCGGACATCCCGCCTACAAGGACATGGGTTGCCGCGCCGGCTATACCCTGGCGACCGGACTCTTCATCGGCCTTGGCGCCGCTGCCGGCTGGTTGGGCGCCTTAATCGGCTACCTGCCCGAGTCGGTCGTCGTGCCGGTACTGGTCTTCGTCGGCCTGGAGATGGCCGGGCAATCTTTGCGAGCGACTGCTGCAAAGCACAGCCGCGCCTGGGGCCTAGCGCTGGTTCCGACCCTGGCCAACCTGGTGACGATACAACTAGGCAGCGTCATGGGTGGCGCCGGCATTGTCGCCGCGCAACTGCCTGAGGAAACCCGGCGCAGCCTGCTGGCGCTGATCATGCTCGGCAACGGCTTCATCGTTACCTCCATGCTCTGGATGAGTTGGCTGATCTGGGTGATTGACGGTTGTCTTGGCCGCGCTGCGCTGGCCGCCTTGGTTGCCGCGGCTCTGGCTCTTTGCGGCGTTATCCATTCCCCATTTACCGACGGCCGCCTGTTTTTTCCCTGGGCCGCGGAAACCCCGGTACTCTGGCTGGCCAGTGGCTACCTGTTGCTGGCTGGCTTGTGCGCCTTTTTCTGGCTTGCCGACCGGAAAGGAGAAGTGTATGCGCATTGAACAGGATGTAAAACTCGATTTCAAGGATGTCCTGATCCGTCCGAAGCGCTCGACGCTCACCTCGCGCGCCGAGGTCGATATTTCCCGCGATTTTGTTTTTCTTCACTCGCGGCGCAAGTATCGCGGCATTCCAATTATCGCCGCCAACATGGATACCACCGGGACTTTCGAAATGGCGCGGGCCTTGGCTGCCCATCAGCTTTCCGTGGCCCTCCACAAACATCATGGCGAAGCGGAACTGCTCGCCTTCTTTGCCGAGCAGCCGCCGACTCCCACTGCGTTTTATTCGATGGGAATAAACCAGCTGGATTTCGACAAGTTCGCTCGTGTCAAGGCGTTGGCCGGCGGATCGATCGAATACGTCTGTGTCGACGTGGCCAACGGCTATACCAAGGCCTTCATCCATTTCATCCACAAGTTGCGCGCGGCATACCCCGACATCACGATCATGGCCGGCAATGTGGTTACCGGCGAAATGACCGAAGAACTGATTCTCGACGGGGTGGACATCGTCAAGGTCGGCATCGGTCCTGGTTCGGTGTGCACCACGCGCAGCATGTCCGGCGTTGGCTATCCGCAACTCTCGGCAATCATCGAGTGCGCTGATGCGGCGCACGGCCTGCGTGGTTTGATTTGCGCCGATGGCGGCTGCACCTCGCCGGGAGATTTGGCCAAAGCTTTTGGCGCCGGCGCCGATTTCGTGATGCTCGGTGGCATGTTGGCCGGACACGATGAATGCGATTCGGAGATTATTGAGCAAAACGGCGTGCGCAGGATGCGTTTTTACGGAATGAGTTCGCGCGAGGCGATGGAAAAATACGCCGGTGGGGTCGCCGAATATCGGGCCGCTGAGGGCAAGGATGTGCTGCTTGACTATCGCGGCCCCGTTGAAAATACCCTGCAGAAGATTCTGGGCGGCGTGCGTTCGGCTTGCACCTATGTTGGCGCGCGCGGGCTCAAGGAGTTGTCGAAGCGGACCACCTTCATCCGTGTCACCCAGCAGTTGAATGAGGTTTTTGGGCAGTCCTAGCGCGGAGCTGGAGCAGAACGAGAAGTGACCGTGTCCTATATTCTTGCCCTCGATCAGGGTACCACCAGTTCCCGAGCCATTGTCTTCGATCGGGGCAGCGCGATTCGCGGCATGGCGCAGCGCGAATATCGGCAGATTTTTCCGCATTCGGGTTGGGTTGAGCACGACCCCGACGACATCTGGCAGAGCCAACTCGAAACGGCGCGAGAAGCGCTCGCGCGAGCCGGCATCGGGGCAAAAGATCTTGCCGCCCTGGGGATCTCCAATCAGCGCGAGACGACGCTGGTGTGGGAGCGCGCCAGCGGCAAGCCGATATATAACGCCATCGTCTGGCAGGATCGGCGCGGTGCGGCGTTGTGCGATCAGATCAAGGCAGCCGGTCATGCCGAGCTGTTCCAGAGTCGCACCGGCCTGACTTTGGACCCCTATTTTTCCGCCAGCAAACTGGTCTGGATCCTCGACCATGTTCCTGGCGCCAGGGAGCGGGCCGAGGCCGGCGAACTGGCCTTCGGCACTGTCGATAGCTGGCTGGTGTGGCGACTGACCGGCGGCCGCGCGCATGTTACCGATGTGACCAATGCTTCGCGCACCCTGCTGTTCGACATCCATCGCAACCAGTGGGATGAGGAATTGTTGGCGCTGCTGCGTATCCCCGCGGCCATGCTGCCACAAGTGCATCCTTCGGCCTGGGATTTCGGCGCGACGGATGCGGCGCATCTGGGCGCTCCGGTCATTATTGGCGGCATCGCCGGCGACCAGCAGGCGGCGTTGTTCGGCCAGGCATGTCACCATCCCGGCATGGCCAAGAACACCTATGGTACCGGCTGTTTCATGCTGCTCGCCACCGGCAGCGAAGCCAGGAAGTCTGCCCATGGCCTGATCACCACGGCGGCGGCACAATTGGACAATACGCCGCGCTACGCCCTCGAAGGTAGTGTGTTTGTCGGCGGCGCCGTGGTGCAGTGGCTGCGCGATGGCCTCGGCCTGATCCGAAATTCTGCGGAAGTGACGGCGCTGGCCGAATCCGTTCCGGATGCCGGCGGCGTAGTCTTTGTGCCGGCCTTCACCGGTCTCGGTGCGCCATATTGGGATCCGTATGCTCGCGCCGGACTGCTCGGCCTGAAGCGGGATACTCGCGGCGCCCATATCGCCCGGGCGGCGATCGAATCCATCGCTTTTCAGTCCGCCGAACTGCTTGCCGCGATGCAGGCCGACGCTGCCGCGCCGCTGACGGAATTACGCGTCGATGGCGGCGCCGCGGCCAACGACATGCTGTTGCAATTTCAGGCGGACCTGCTCGGCATCCGCGTTGTCCGGCCGAAAATATTTGAGACCAGCGCCTTAGGCGCTGCCCATCTGGCCGGTTTGAGCGTCGGCATCTGGCCTAACGCCGAGGCACTGGAACACGACTGGCGTCTCGACCGGGTGTTCGAGCCGCGTATGGCGCGCGACCAGGCAGCCGAGCGCATGGCCCGCTGGCGCGATGCCGTGGGTCGCATCGGCGGCTGGGGAAAAGCATTGCTAGAGCCTACGGAAATGGGTTCTTAGTCGTCTAACAAGGCGAGTTGTTCCCGCACCCGGGCCGCATCGTCATAGCGCAGCAGGCGTGTTACTTTGGGTCGCAGGCGCGAGACGTTGCTGCGCAGAATTTGCTGCTTGACCTCGAGCAGTTGTGACGGATGCATCGAGAACTGGCGCAGTCCCATTCCCAGCAGCAAGCGCGTCATCGAGGCATCGCCGGCCATCTCGCCGCAGACGGCTACCGGCAACCCCGCCCGAGCGCCGCGCTCGATGGTTTGGGCCACCAGTCGCAGCACCGCCGGATGCAACGGATCGTAAAGATACGCCACAGATTCGTCGGTGCGGTCGATGGCCAAGGTGTACTGGATCAAGTCGTTGGTGCCGATTGAGAGAAAGTCGAGATGTTTCAGAAACGGTCCCAGTGCCAGAGCCGCGGCGGGGATCTCGATCATGCCGCCAATCTCGATGTTCTCATCGAATTTTGTCCGGCTTTCGCGCAACTGCTCCTTGGCCTGTTCGATCATGATCAGTGACTGCTTGATTTCGTGGGCATGCGCCAGCATTGGGATCAACAGGCGGACTTTCCCGTAGTGCGAGGCCCGCAGAATGGCACGCAACTGGGCCAGGAAGATCTGTGGCTCGGCCAGGCAATAGCGGATCGCACGCAAACCCAATGCCGGGTTTGGCTCCCGCCGGTCCAGGCCGCGCATGACGCGCGTCCGCTTATCCGCGCCGCTGTCCAGGGTACGGATAGTTACTACCTTGCCCGGCAAGGCCTTGGCCACCGAGCGGTAGGTCTCGAACTGCTCGTCCTCGTCGGGCAGTTCGTTACGATTCATGAAAAGAAACTCGGTGCGGAACAGGCCTATGCCATCGGCATCAACCTCCCTGACCTTGTCGATATCCTGGGGGAGTTCAATGTTGGCGACCAGCGAAATCTCCTCAAAATCGAGGGTTGCCGCTCGCGAAGTCTTGAGACGCTTGAGTTTGCTGCGCTCGAGTTCCATCTCGCTCTTGCGCAGCCGGTATTCTTCCAGCACCCGCGCGTCGGGGTCGACGATCAGCACGCCGCGCGTTCCGTCGATAATCAACAGGTCGTTGTCGCGCAGCAGCGGCCGCGCATGATGCAGGCCGACCACCGCTGGAATGGCGAGGCTGCGCGCGACGATGGCGGTGTGAGAGGTACCGCCGCCGAGATCGGTGGCAAAGCCGCCAATCTTCAAGCGCTTGAACTGGATGGTGTCGGCGGGCGACAGATCATGGGCGACGATGATCAGATCGCCGTCGCCAGCGCCCTTGCGCCGCGTGATCTTGCGCGACTTGCCTAGCAGTACCTTGAGGATGCGCTCGACCACCTGAACGATGTCCTGTTTGCGCTCGCGCAGATAGGCATCCTCCATCTCGTCAAACTGCACCACCAGTTGCTCCATCTGCTGCACCAGCGCCCATTCGGCGTTGCAGCGACGCGTCTGGATCATTTCGCGCGGCACTTCCGCCAACAGCGGATCGACGAGGAACATCGATTGCAGATCGACAAAGGCGGAAAGCTCTGCGGCCGCGCCGGGAGAGGCTCCGGCTTCGCTTTTCAGCAAGGAGAGTTCAGTTCGAACGGTTGCCAGGGCAGCATCGAAACGTGCCAGTTCGGTTTCAATATCCCGTTCGCGCAACTGGTACTGCGCCACTTCCAGCTTGGCATGCGAGACCAGGTGGGCATGGCCGATGGCGATACCCGGTGCGACGGCGTACCCGTGCAGGGCAAAGCTCACTCGCCTTCTCCAAACCCGCCGGCAATCAGCGCCAGCAGCGCCTGCGACGCTTCCTCGGCGCGTTCCCCTTCGGTTTCCAGGATGACTTTCGCCCCTTGGCCGGCGGCCAGCATCATGACCCCCATGATGCTTTTGGCATTGATGCGGCGCTGGTTGCGCTCCATCCACACTTCGCACGGAAAACTGCCGGCAAGCTGAGTGAGTTTGGCCGAGGCGCGCGCATGCAAGCCCAGTTTGTTGACGATTTCGGTTTCGATCTTAGGCATGTCGGTCAGTGCTTGATCATGTTCAGGACGCCGTCGCGGCCGCCGCTGACGGTTTTGGCGAGCAAGGTTTTCATGTCCTTCTCGCGATAGTTCAGGGCGCGCAGCAGCATCGGCAGATTGACCCCGGCGACGCCTTCAATCTGGGGAGGCTGCAACAGCTTCAAGGCGATGTTGGACGGCGTCGCGCCAAATATGTCGGTCAGGATCAGCACGCCGGCGCCGCTATCGACCAGCTTGAGCATCTCGTGCGCCAACGGCAGTGCATCGAGGGGATCGTCCTGAGCCGTGACGCCAAGCTGGACGATCTGCTGTGGACGATGGTTGAGGACGTGGCAGGCGCACTGGATCAACGACTCGCCGAGACTGCTATGGGTGATAAGGAATAATCCGATCATGTCATTGCCGGCAACAGCTAAGGATATTGTATTGTAACCTTGTCAGCGTTACGCCGCAGCCAGGACCGGGATGGCAGGGCTTTGATGCGGAGAATGGTAGTCTAAGCAGCAGTGCACTTCCTTTCCAGCGCCTCGACAAACAACTCGGCCACATCGCAGCCGCTTTGCTGGGTGATTTCGACGAAACAGGTGGGACTGGTGACATTGATTTCGGTCAGGCAGTCGCCGATCACGTCCAGGCCGACCAGCAACAGGCCGCGTGCGGCCAGGGTCGGGCCGAGTGTTTCTGCTATTTCCCGGTCACGCGCCGAAAGCGTCTGCGCCACCCCGCTGCCGCCGGCGGCGAGATTGCCGCGACTCTCGCCGGGCTTGGGGATGCGCGCCAGGCAAAACGGCACAGGCTGGCCGGCAACCAGCAGAATGCGCTTGTCGCCATGGGCGATTTGCGGCAGATAACGCTGCGCCATGACCGTCCGCTGGCCATGCGCGGTGAGCGTCTCGATGATGACATTGCGATTCGGGTCGTCGTGCCTGACGCGGAAAATCGAGCTGCCCCCCATGCCGTCGAGCGGCTTCAGGATCACGTCGCCGAGTTCCTGGATGAAGGCGTTCAAGTCGGCGGCGTCGCGTGCCACCAGCGTCGTCGGCGTGAACTGGGGAAATTCGCAGATGGCGATCTTTTCGTTGTGTTCGCGAATTGCCCGCGGCCGGTTGAAAATCCGCGCGCCTTCGGCTTCCGCGCGTTCCAGCAGCCAGGTGGCGGCGATGTATTCGAAGTCGAAGGGCGGATCCTGGCGCATCAGCACCGCATCGAAGCCGGCGAGCGGTTGGTGCTGGTGCTCCAGTTGCGCGCACCAAGGCCCGTGTTCGGCGTGCGCCGGATGCAGGGTCAGACGCGTGGCGGCGGCGCTTACCGTGCCGTCGCGCCAGGCCAGCGTGGCGCGCATGATGGCATGCACCTCGTGGCCGCGCCGCTGCGCCGCGCGCATCATGGCGATGCTGGAGTCCTTGTAGTCCTTCAGCGATTCCAGCGGATCGAGGATGAAGGCGAGTTTCACACGGCCTCCGGATCGGTGCGTTTCAGTTCCAGCGCCGCCGCCAGCATGGCCAGGCGCCCGACGACCCCATAGGCGTAGAAACGGTTGGGCGGCGAATCCGGCTCGCCGGTTGGGTCGGGCAGGTAGCAGGCGACGTCGAAGGCCAGCGGTTTGAAACTCATGCCGGGCGCATTGAGATTCTCATCGCGGCCGCGGCTGGCGTTGATGCGGTAGAAGCCGCCGACGACGTAGCGATCGATCATATATACCACCGGCTCGGCGACGCCTTCATCGACGGTTTCGAAACTATGCACGCCTTCCTGGAGAATGACCTCGGTGACCTGCATGCCTTCCTTGCCGACGGCCATTTTGTTGCGTTGCTTGCGGTTGAGGTTTCTCACTTCGCTGGCGTCCTTGACCGTCATGATGCCCATGCCATAGGTGCCGGCGTCCGCCTTGACGATCACGAAAGGGTCTTCCTTGACGCCGTATTCCTGGTATTTGGCGCGGATGCGCAGCAGCAGCGCGTCGACATTGGCGGCCAGGCACTCCTCGCCGGTGCGCTCGTGGAAATTGACCGTCCCGCAGACGCCAAAGCCCGGATTGATAAGCCACGGGTCGATGCCCATGGCTGTCGCAAAACTGTTCGCCACCTCGTTGTAGGCGGAGAAATGCTGCGATTTGCGCCGCGTGTGCCAACCGGCATGGAGCGGCGGAATCAGGTGCTGTTCGTGGATTCCCTGCAGTATCTCCGGCACACCTGCGGAAAGATCGTTGTTGAGCAGGATCGCGCACGGATCGAAATCCGTCAGGCCGAGCCGGCGGCCGCCCGGACCGATGCGCTGAAGCGGCTCTAGGGTCAGCTTGCATTCGTCGTTGCCGTCACCCGAGAGATCGAGCGTGGTCGGCGCGGTGACTTCGGGCAACAGCGATCCGACGCGGACGTTCAGGCCGGCGTAATGCAGAATCTCCGCCAGACGCGCCACGTTGCGCAGGTAGAACATGTTGCGCGTATGGTTCTCGGGAATCAGCAGCAGGTTTCTGGCATCGGGGCAGAGCTTTTCGATCGCCGTCATCGTCGCCTGGATGCACAGCGGCAGGAATGCCGGATTGAGGTTGTTGAAGCCTCCCGGGAACAGGTTGGTGTCGACCGGCGCCAGCTTGAAGCCGGCATTGCGCAGATCCACCGAGGTATAAAAAGGCGGCGTGTGTTCCAGCCACTGCAAGCGCATCCATTGCTCGATTTTCGTGTCGTTATCGAGGAAGCAGCGTTCGAGTTCGAGCAGGGGGCCGGTGAGGGAGGTGGTCAGGTGAGGAACCATGGCGCTAAGTATGTGTGCTGGCGTAATTCATCATACCTTCCCTCAGGCCCTTATACATTAAGAGTTTGCATAAGCCGCAAAAGCTTCGGGCAGCAGCGTTTGCTCCAGGCTGCGCTGGGAAAACAGGAAGCGGCCGTCGCAGACGAAGCCGAGTTCGGCCCAATCGACCTCGTTGAGCTGCTCGACCAGAGGGGCGAGATCAATATCGGTACGCTGCGGGAACAGCGCCAGTACCGCGCCGTCGTAGTTGTTGCATGAATCCAGGAAGAATGGCCGGGGGTTGCGCGTCTTGCCATTGACGTAGATTCTCGGTGCTGCGCTGACATGATGCATGCGTCCCCAGAGCCACCAGTTGGATTCATTGAAGTCGATCACGCGCCTGGCCAGCAGACGCGCCTTGAACTGCGACAAATAGGCCAGCAGTTTCGCCGGGTTGCCCTGCTTGTCCGGGAAGATCATGCGCCGCAACTCGCCGGTTTGCGCGGTGCGCGAGCAGACGAAATCGGCATTGCCGAGTTCGGCGTGAGTGTATATCGCGTCGGCGCCGGAGACCGCGCCAACCTTGACGTTGAACACGCTGGCCAGCGGCACGCTGTAGATGCCGCGGGTGAACGTCAGTTGGCCGCCGACCAGCCGCATGTGCCGGCCATCAGCAAGTCGGCGCTGGCGACGGTCCTTCTCGAAGCGCCAGATGATGCAGTTTGGCAAGGCGCTGGCGAAGATTTTTGCATCGCCCAACTCGATCATTGCGGTGAAACTGCCCTGATCGTAGAGCCAGGTATTGAGCCGCGCCGCGCCAGTAGCCTTGAGAAAGTCGCGCGGGGTGATGAAAATCAACTCTCCGCCGGGATTGAGATGGCGCACGCACTTTTCGATGAAATGGTAATACAGGTTGGCATGACCGTTCAGCAGGCTGGACATCAGGTGCGGCGTGGTTGTCGACAAGATGTCACGCGCTTTGACGTAAGGTGGATTGCCGATGATGGTGTCGAACTTTTCAGTTTCCGGGTAGGCAAAGAAGTCCAGATTGAGCGCATCGGCCGGACAAAAGCACGGGTCGACTTCAATAGCGACGCATTCCTGGAAATTTTCAGTTAGCCGTCGCGAGAACGCGCCATCGCCGCAAGCCGGGTCGAGCGCGCGCCCTTTGTGTCGGCTTAGCCCAAGCATGCGTTCGACGATGGCCGGTGGAGTGAATACCTGACCAAGCCTGGCGATGTCCTGAACAGCCTCGTTACACCAAGCATGGCCCGGTTTTCCCTTTACAGGCGTAGGGATGGGTTTGATTGGGTGCTGTGGGGAGACAGTGTTGTTCATGCGTTTGATTATATTTGATCGTGTGCACGGCTCCTATTTCTTCATCAAGTATCTTGTCAAAACACGGTAGCGTCGAGTCCGGTACAATTATGGTTTATGGCGATGGGGGCGTCTATTGCCGATTCTTCTGGAGCTTATATTTCTCTTAGAAAGGGAGCGTCATGAACAAGAAAAAATTCGTCTTTTCCTTCCAGGAAGGCGATGGCAAGAACAAGATGCTGCTGGGCGGCAAGGGCGCGAACCTGTGCGAGATGACGCAGATTGGCCTGAATGTCCCTCCGGGTTTCACCGTGAGCACCGATGCCTGTCTCGCCTTTCTGGAAAACAACGCCCTGCCTGCCGGCGTGCTGGACGAAATCAAGTCCCATATGCGGGAGCTCGAGAAAAAAACCGGCAAGCAGTTCGGCGGGGCGGACGACCCGCTGCTGGTTTCGGTGCGTTCCGGTTCCGCCATGTCGATGCCGGGCATGATGGACACCATTCTCAATCTCGGGCTGAACGAGAAAACTCTGCCAGGCTTGATCAAGCAGACCAAGAACGAACGCTTCGCTTACGACGCCTATCGCCGTTTTATCCAGCTATTCGGCAAGATCGCGTTGGGCATTGCGGACGAGGTATTCGACGAGAAGATGAGCGCATTGAAGACGGCTGTCGGCGCCAGGCAGGACATTGACTTGTCTGCTGCCGATTTAAAGAAGCTTTCTGCCGAATATGTCGAGGTCGTCAAGAAACACACCGGCCAGCCGTTTCCGCAGGACGTCTACCAGCAACTGGAGATTGCCACTGGCGCGGTATTCCGCTCCTGGTCTGGCAAGCGCGCAGTCGACTACCGCCGCGAGTTCAAAATCACCAAGGAGATGGCCAACGGTACAGCGGTCAATGTGTGCACCATGGTGTTCGGCAACATGGGCAACGATTCCGGCACCGGCGTGGGTTTCACCCGCAATCCCGGTACCGGCGAGAACGTAATCTACGGCGAATATCTCACCAATGCCCAGGGCGAGGATGTGGTGGCGGGTATCCGCACCCCCAAGCCGATCGCTGAGATGGCCGTGGAAATGCCGGAAATCTACCGGCAGTTGCTGGAACTGCACGACCGTCTGGAAAAACACTATCACGAAGTGCAGGATTTCGAGTTCACCATTGAGCGCGGCGTGCTCTACTGCCTGCAAACGCGCAATGGCAAGATGAATGCCCAAGGCATGGTGCGCAGCTCGGTGGAGATGTTCCACGAAGGGATGATCACCAAGGATCAGGCCCTGTTGCGCATCCAGCCGGCAGTGCTGGAGCAGTTGCTGGTGCCACAACTGGCGCCGGATTTCCGTGGCACGCCGCTGGCTTCCGGGTTGGCGGCTTCGCCCGGCGCAGCTTCCGGCCTGATCGTGTTTGACGCGGATACCGCCGAGGCACGCGGCAGCGCGGGCGAGAAAGTGATTCTGGTGCGCGAGGAAACCAAACCAGAGGACATCCATGGCTTTTTCAAGGCGCAGGGCATTCTCACCTCGCGCGGCGGCAAGACCTCGCATGCCGCAGTAGTGGCGCGGGGCATGGGCAAGCCCTGCGTGTCGGGCTGCGAGCAGATTCATGTAGATGTCAATGCGCGTCGCGCCATGATTGGCTCGGCAACCCTGCACGAAGGGGACGTGATTACCATCGACGGCAGCACCGGCAATGTCTACGCTGGCACGGTGCCGACCGTGGAGCCGGAGTTTTCCCAGTACATGGCTACCCTGCTGACCTGGGCCGACGAGGTGGCGCGCCTGAAAGTCTATGCCAATGCCGATACGCCGAAGGACGCGGCGCGCGCACGCGAATACGGTGCGACGGGCATCGGTCTGTGCCGCACCGAGCGCATGTTCAATGCCACCGATCGCCTGCCCATCGTGCAGGAAATGATCCTGGCGGAAACCGCGGCGGATCGCCAAGAAGCGCTCGACCGGCTGTTCCCGATCCAGCGCGACGACTTCAAGGGTATCTTCAAGGCGATGGCCGGCCTGCCGGTGACGGTGAGGCTGCTCGATCCGCCGCTGCACGAATTTTTGCCCACGGCGGCGCAGCTGGAGGTGGAAATTTCCCACTTGCACCATTTGCGCGACACCATCAAAGGCCTGGAAGAGTTGCCGGATACCCTCAAACTGCTGAATCCGAAGCTTTACCAACAGTATTCCGGCGGCCTGTCCAAGCTTATGGGTGGACTCACCGAATTCAAGCGTTCACACATGGAAGAAGATGTCATCCAAAAGAAGGAAATTGTCCTGAAGAAAGTGCGGGCACTGTCCGAAGTCAATCCGATGCTCGGACACCGCGGCGTGCGACTGGGCATTACCTATCCGGAAATCTACTCGATGCAGATTCGCGCCATCCTGGAAGCTGCGGCGGAATGCGCGTTGGCTGGAGTGACGGTGCTGCCGGAAATCATGGTGCCCCAATTGGCGACAGTGGAAGAACTCAAGCGTATCCACAGTTATGTCGAGAGGATCCGCGAAGAAGTCGAGGCCAAGTTTCAGATCAAGCTCAACTTCAAATTCGGCAGCATGATCGAAGTGGTGCGGGCCTGCGTGCGCGCCGCGCGCCTGGCGGAAACCGCCGAATTCTTCTCCTTCGGCACCAACGACCTGACCCAGGCCACGCTCTCCTTCAGCCGCGAAGATGCAGAGAACAAGTTCCTGCCCCACTATATCGAGACCGGCATCCTCTTGGATAATCCGTTCGAAGTGCTGGACATCAAGGGCGTCGGCGAACTGATGAAACTGGCGGTGAGCCTTGGTCGCCAGACTCGCCCCGATCTCAAGGTGGGGATTTGCGGAGAGCACGGCGGACATCCGGCGTCGATCCATTTCTGCCACCAGATCGGCCTGACCTATGTTTCCTGCTCCGGCCCGCGCGTGCCGATTGCCCGGCTGGCGGCGGCGCAAGCGAAATTGCTCGAAGGGAAATAAGGAATTGTGCTTAGATCAATTCGCCCTGAACCCGCGGGCGAATTGGTCGTGCCTAGTGAAGCACTCGCGGCATCGAGAGGACGAACTCGGCGATCGGTGCATCGAAGGTGATGCCGTCCTCGGCCACCATCTGGTAGCTGCCCTTCATGGTGCCCACCGGCGTGGCCAGGACGCAGCCGCTGGTGTATTCGAAGTTCTGTCCTGGCTGTAACAAGGGCTGGTGGCCGACTACGCCCAAGCCCCGCACTTCCTGGACCAGGGCATCGGCATCGGTGATGATCCAGTGGCGGCTGATGAGTTGCGCCGTGACGGTGCCGGTATTGCGGATATCGATGGTGTAAGCAAAGACGTGGCGTCCCGCGGCGGGATCGGATTGGTCAGGAAGATATTGCACGCTGACGCCGACATGAATCTCATACTTTTTACTTTCAGCCATGGCGCTATTCCACACGAAAACCCCCGGTCTGGCAACCGCAATCCTCATTTAAATAATGGCCCGACCGGCAAACCGCACCGATTAGAATTCTGCTATTGAATTAAGGGAGCCTTCCATGAAGCCAAGTTACCGCCTTGCCCCCAGCCTGCTTTCCGCCAATTTCGCCAAACTTGGCGAGGAGGTTGCCAATGTCATCGCCTCGGGCGCCGACTGGATCCACTTCGATGTCATGGACAATCACTACGTGCCGAATTTGACCATCGGCCCGTTGGTCTGCGAAGCAATTCGCCCGTTGACCCAGGCGAGCATCGATGTGCATTTGATGGTCAAGCCGGTGGACCACATCATTCCCGACTTTGCCAAGGCTGGTGCCAACCTCATCACCTTCCATCCGGAAGCATCGGAACACATCGACCGTACCCTGAGCCTGATCCGCGAATCAGGCTGTCAGGCAGGGCTGGTGTTCAATCCGGCGACGCCGCTGGATTACATGGATCACGTCATGGAGAAGCTCGACATGGTGGTGCTGATGTCGGTCAACCCGGGCTTTGGCGGCCAGAAATTCATCCCGGAGACTCTCAACAAGCTGCGTCTGGCGCGCGCCAAGATTGATGCCTATACGGCATTGAGCGGCCGCCAGATTTTGCTCGAGGTCGATGGCGGCGTGAATAAGGACAACATCGCCGGGATCGCTCGCGCCGGGGCCGATACCTTCGTTGCCGGCTCGGCAGTGTTCGGCGCCGGCAAGGGTAGCGATCTGCACCGCTACGATTCGATAATCGCCGCCTTGCGTGCGGCATTGGCATCAACTTGAGCCGACACCCGATGACCCTTCGTGCTCCAGATTATCCTGGTCAGCCCCAGCCAAGTTGGGCCGACCGAAGCCTGGCTTCGGTCTGGCATCCCTGCACCCAGATGAAATGGCACCCCGATTTGCCGCTGGTATCCATCGAACGTGCCGAGGGTCCTTGGCTGTTCGGCCACGACGGCGCAAGATATTTCGACGCGATCAGTTCCTGGTGGGTGTGCCTGCTAGGTCACCGGCATCCGGCAGTGGTCAAGGCCCTGCGTGATCAGCTTGATCAACTCGATCATGTGATGCTGGCCGGCCTGACGCATCAGCCAGTGATCGAGTTGTCGGAACGCTTGTCGGAGATAACCGGGAAAACCCTCGGCCACGCCTTTTACGGTTCGGATGGTGCCTCGGCGATTGAAATCGCGCTAAAGATGAGCGCCCATGCCTGGCAACAGCAGGGTTATCCGGGGAAAAAGTCCTTTGTTTGCCTGGCTGGCAGCTATCACGGCGAGACCCTCGGCGCCTTGGGAGTCACTGACCTCCAGGGTTTCCGCGAGCCCTACGAAGCTCTGCTGCGGCCGGCTTTTGTCGTTGCCAATGCCGATGCTCGCCAGGCATTGCCTGGAGAAGATGCCCGGGCGGTCGCGCTGCGCCAGGTTCGTCACCTGGAAGCGCTGTTCGAGCAGCATGCCGACCGCATCGCCGCTATCGTGACCGAACCCCTGGTGCAGGGTGCAGGCGGCATGATTTTTTATGACCCCGAATACCTGCGCCAGGTGCGAGCGATCTGCGACCGCTATTCGGTCCACTGGATCGACGACGAAATTGCCGTCGGTTGTGGACGTACCGGCAGTTTCTTTGCGTGCCAGCAGGCCGGGGTATGGCCCGATCTGCTGTGCCTGTCGAAGGGCATCTCGGGAGGGTTTCTGCCGCTCTCGATCGTCCTGTCGCGAAACGAGATCTACCAGATGTTTCTGCACGACAGCGTTTCCCAGGCATTCCTGCATTCGCATAGCTTCAGCGGCAATCCGCTGGCCTGCCGCGCCGCGCTGGCGGTGCTCGATGTTCTGGAACAGGAGCAGGTTTTTCTTGCCAACCGCTTGCGCGCTCAACGCCTGACCGAGCGGCTGCAACCCCTGCTGGCGTTGGCGCGGGTGCGGCATTTTCGTCAGCTCGGAATGATCTGGGCTTGGGATATTGCTGCCGCCCCTGCCGATTTTTCGCGCCAGGTTTATCGTGTCGCCTTGCGGCACGGGCTGATGCTGAGGCCGATCGGCAACACGGTTTATCTGATGCCGCCGTATCTGCTTAGCGACGGCGACATCGAGGTCTTGGCTGACGGCGTGATTGGCGTGATGCGTGAGGTGTTGGCGTGAGTGCCTGGCGTGATCGATATCTCGCCGACGCCAGCGACTGGCGGTCGGCGGGACTGGAGCGGCGGCGCCGCGTAGTCCGGCCGGTGACCTCGACCCAAGTCGAGGCCGATGGAAAACTGGTCACGGCTTTTGCGAGCAACGATTATCTCGGCTTGTCGCGTCACCCCAGCCTGATTGAGGCTATCGCCGAGGGCGCACGCCATTTCGGCGCCGGCGCCGGCGCCTCGCATCTGATCAGCGGCCACCATGAGGTGCATGAAGTGCTTGAGCACGAAATCGCGCGCTTTGCCGGCAAGCCTGCGGCGCTTCATTTCATGAACGGCTACGTCGCCAATCTGGCGCTGATGACTGCGCTGGCGGGGAAAGGCGACGTCATCTACTCCGACGCGTTCAACCACGCTTCGATTGTCGATGGGGCCAGGCTGTCGCAGGCCGAGATCAATATCTATCCGCACGCCGATGTCCAAGCGCTAGAGACACTGCTCAAAGCGAGTGCAGCGAGACAAAAACTTGTCGTTACCGATGCCGTGTTCAGCATGGACGGGGATGTTGCACCGCTGCGGGAACTGTTAGCCTTGTGCGAACAGTACGATGCGCTGCTGATCGTGGACGACGCGCATGGCCTTGGCGTATGGGGGCCCGAGGGGCGAGGCAGTCTTCAGGCGCTCGGCCTCCAGTCCGAGCGTATCGTTTACATGGGGACCCTGGGTAAATCTGCGGGACTTTCCGGCGCCTTCGTTGCTGCCGAGGAACTGATCATCGATCGGCTCATTCAGCGGGCGCGTCCGTACGTTTTTTCCACCGCCGGTTCACCGGCGCTGGCGCACGCCACCTTGACGGCGCTTGACCTGATTCGTTCGGCCGACGCCGCGCGTGGGCGCCTCGTCATCTATCGCGAGCGCCTGCAAAGTGCCTCTTCCGGCTGGCGGCCGTATCGCTTGCTTACCTCAAGCACACCGATCCAGCCGCTGGTCATCGGCGAAAATACCGCCACGGTCCGTATCGCCGATGCACTGCTGCAAGAGGGGCTATGGGTGCCGGCGATCCGTCCGCCGACCGTCCCTAAGGGCAGCGCGCGACTGCGCATTACGCTCTCAGCTGCGCACACCCTCGAGGACATCGAAAGGCTGGTCGGTGCCCTGTCGCGCGTGATTTTGGTATGAAGCTGCTGGTCAGTGGCACGGATACCGGCATCGGCAAGACCGTAGTTACTTGCGCGCTGTTGCGCGCCCTGCATGCGCAAGGCGTTTCGGTGCTCGGCATGAAACCGGTGGTGGCAGGAATAAATGCGTTAGGCGATTGGGACGACGTGGAGCAGATTCGTGCCGCCAGCACGGTAGCCGCAGCGTTGGAGGATATCGCGCCTTACCGCTTGTGCGTAGCCGCTTCGCCGCATTTTGCCGCCGCCGAGGAGGGCGTGACGATTCAGAAAGAGGTGATCCTTTCGGCGCTTGACCGCTTGGAGAGGCTTGCCGAAATTGTGGTGATCGAAGGGGTGGGCGGTTTCCGGGTGCCGCTTTCTGGCCGGCTGGACAGCGCCGATCTGGCGCAGGCCATTGCCGCTCCGCTCTTGCTGGTCGTGCCGTTGCGCCTGGGTTGCATCAATCACGCTTTGCTCACCGCCGAGGCGGTCGCCGTACGCGGGCTGGCCCTGGTCGGCTGGGTAGCGAATGCCGGGATCGATCCGGATTATCCGCGCGTGTCAGAGACCATTGAAACCATCAGTGTTAAAATTCGTGCGCCCTGTTTCGGCGTGTTGCCGAAGCTTGCGCCTGGACAGAGCGGCGCCGATCGAATTGCCGTCGATCGCCTCCTGGCCGGCCTGCGGGCGCATCAGCGTTGAACCTTGGAGACCAGCATGACCGCCTCAATTTACAGAACGATCGGGTTGAAGCCCGTTTCGGCGAACGCACAGACCTGGACCGAGGAATCGGTGGCGGAACTATTCGAGTTGCCCTTCAACGATCTGCTCTATCGCGCACAACAGGTCCACCGCGCGCATTTCGCCCCTAACGAAGTCGAACTCGCAACCTTGTTCTCGATCAAGACTGGCGGCTGTCCTGAGGATTGTGCCTATTGCCCGCAGGCAGCGCGCTATCACACCGGCGTTGAGGCCGGAAAGCTCGCACCACTCGAACAGGTGATCGCCGCCGCCAAGCAAGCCAAGGCCAACGGCGCCACGCGTTTCTGCATGGGCGCGGCATGGCGCGAGCCGCAAGGGCGCGACATCGGCAAGGTTCAGATGATGGTGAGTGCGGTCAAGTCGCTGGGGATGGAAACCTGCGCCACGCTGGGCATGCTGAGCAGCGAACAGGCTCAGCAACTCAGGGATGCAGGACTGGACTATTACAACCATAACCTCGACACCGCCCCCGAATTCTACGGCGAGATCATCACCACGCGCGTCTATCAGGACCGCCTGGACACCCTCGACCACGTTCGTCAGGCCGGCCTCAAGGTTTGTTGCGGCGGCATTGTCGGCATGGGTGAATCGCGGCAGCAACGCGCCAACCTGGTTGCGCAACTCGCCAACCTCGATCCGTATCCCGAATCTGTCCCAATCAACCACCTGGTTCAGGTTCCGGGTACGCCGCTGAACGGTTCCGAGCCGCTTGACCCGCTTGAGTTCGTCCGCACCATTGCTGTCGCGCGCATCACCATGCCGCTTGCCCGGGTGCGGCTTTCGGCGGGCCGGCGTGAATTCGGCGAAGCGGTTCAGGCCCTGTGTTTCCTGGCCGGGGCGAATTCAATTTTCTACGGCGACAAGTTGCTGACCACCTGCAATCCGGAGGCCGCGGCTGACCGCGCCCTGCTGTCCAAACTCGGCATGCATCCCCTGGCCGAGGGCGGCGAGTCAGGCGCATGCGATTGCGGAACGTCAACGAGGGCAGGCTAGTGCAATCCCGATAGCGATGCTATAGTTGCCGCCCATGCCGCAACCCCGCAACCGCAACCCGGATAATCGTCCTTTGACTTTGAATATGCTCTACATGAATCTGCTCATCACGAAACGCTTCGCCCATGAGGCAGAGGCCTGGCCCTGGCGCCGCTGGCAAAAGATCTGATTTTGCCCGCGCGGCAGCCTGTCTGGCGCGCCCCTTCGTAGCAACGCAGTTGTGGAGTCATCATGAACGAATCCGAATTCAACCGGCTGGCCGCCGAGGGCTATAACCGCATCCCGGTGACGCTCGAAACCTTTGCCGATCTCGATACACCGCTGTCGATCTATCTCAAGCTGGCCAACACCCCCTATTCCTACCTGCTCGAATCGGTGCAGGGCGGGGAACGCTTCGGTCGTTACTCCTTCATCGGCCTGGCCGCCAACACGCGTATCGCCGTGTTTGGCTCGTCGGTCTTGTTGCTGACTGGCAACCGCGTCGCCGAGCGGCGCGAACATACCAATCCGATGGCGTTCATTTCCGAGTTCATGTCCAGTTTCAGGGTGCCGGATATTCAAGGGTTGCCGCGTTTCTGCGGTGGCCTGGTAGGCGCCTTCGGTTATGACACGGTACGTTATATCGAACCGGATCTGGCGCTGAATGCCGAGCATGAAAAAACTCCCGATACGCTCGGGATGCCGGATATTCTGCTGCTGCTTTCCGAAGAAATCGCCATCGTCGACAATCTCTCCGGCAAACTGACCCTGGTGGTGTATGCCGAGCCCGGTTTCCCCGGTGCCTGGAAGCAGACGCAAAACCGGCTGAAGGAACTGCTGGAGAAGCTTCGCACCGCGGTAAAAATTCCGGAGGAGACAGTCTTCCCTTCCGCGCCGGCCGTTTCGGAATTCGGCGAGGAAGCTTTCAAGGCCGCAGTGCGACGTGCCAAGCAATACATCGTCGATGGCGACATCATGCAGGTGGTGTTGTCGCAGCGCCTGAGCAAGCCGTTTGCCGCCACGCCATTGGCGCTGTATCGGGCATTGCGGGCGCTCAATCCCTCGCCTTACATGTTTTATTTCAACTTCGAGGACTTCCACGTGGTTGGCGCTTCGCCGGAAATCCTGGTGCGCCTCGAAGAACGGGAAGGCAAGAAGATCGTCACGTTGCGCCCCATCGCCGGTACCAGGAAGCGCGGCGCCACGCCCGAAGAAGACCAGGCACTGGCCGAGGAGTTGCTGGCCGACGAAAAGGAACGCGCCGAACACCTGATGCTGCTTGATCTCGGTCGAAACGATGTCGGCCGGGTGGCCAAGATTGGCAGCGTGCGTGTCAGCGAGCAGTTCTACATAGAACGTTATTCGCATGTGATGCATATCGTGTCCAACGTCGAAGGCGAACTGCGCGATGCCGAGGGGCCGCTCGACGTGCTCAAGGCAAGTTTTCCGGCCGGAACCGTTTCCGGAGCCCCAAAAATGCGGGCGATGGAGATCATCGACGAACTCGAACCCTCCAAGCGCGGCATTTATGCCGGCGCCGTCGGCTACCTTGGTTTCAACCGCGACATGGATCTGGCGATTGCGATTCGCACCGCGGTTGTCAAGGACGGCAAAATTCATGTCCAGGCTGGCGCCGGCATCGTCGCCGACTCTGACCCGGACAGCGAATGGATAGAAACGCAAAACAAGGCGAAAGCCTTACTGCGTGCCGCCGAGATGGCCGAGAGCGGCCTGGATACGCGGTTTGATTGATAGGGTTGAAAGGTTTCTGCCATGTTATTGATGATCGACAACTACGATTCCTTCACCTACAACCTGGTGCAGTATTTCGGCGAACTCGGCGAGGAGGTGCGCGTGTACCGGAATGACGCGATCACCCTCAAGGAAATCGCGGCCATGGCGCCAGCCCATATTGTTATCTCGCCCGGTCCCTGTTCGCCGGCGGAAGCCGGCATCTCGGTGACGGCGATCCGGGAATTCGCCGGCAAGATCCCTATTTTGGGTGTGTGTCTGGGCCATCAGAGCGTTGGCGCGGCTTTTGGCGGAGAGATTGTGCATGCCAAGCAGCTCGTACACGGCAAGACTTCACTGGTACATCACCATGGCACGGGACTCTTCGCGAGCCTGCCCAACCCGCTCAGGGTCACGCGCTACCATTCTCTGGCAATCCGCCGCGAGACGCTGCCGGATTGCCTGGAGATCACCGCCTGGACCGACGACGGAGAAATCATGGGGGTGCGCCACAAACAGTTTGAAGTCGAGGGCGTGCAGTTTCATCCAGAGTCCATCCTCACCGAATGCGGACACGATTTGCTGCGGAATTTTCTGAAAGGCACCCAACCATGATTACGCCCCAGCAAGCTCTGCAACGCACCATCGAACACCGCGAGATTTTCCACGACGAGATGCTGCATCTGATGCACCAGATCATGCAGGGCGAGATTTCGTCGCTGATGGTCGCGGCAATTTTGACCGGCTTGCGCGTAAAAAAGGAAACCATAGGCGAAATTACCGCCGCCGCGATGGTCATGCGCGAACTGTCCACCAAGGTCGAAGTCGCCGACAACCGGCACTTTCTCGACATCGTCGGCACTGGTGGCGACGGTGCTCACACTTTCAACATTTCCACCGCTGCGATGTTTGCCGCCGCCGCCGCCGGGGCAAAAGTCACGAAGCATGGCAACCGTGGCGTTTCGTCGAGTTCCGGCAGCGCCGACGTGCTGGAAGCGCTCGGCGCCAACATCCAGCTCACGCCGCCGCAGGTTGCCGAATGCATTGCCGCCACCGGCATCGGCTTCATGTTTGCGCCCCTTCACCATGCGGCGATGAAAAACGTCGCTCCGGTTCGTCGTGAGATGGGCGTGCGGACCATTTTCAACATCCTCGGCCCGCTCACCAATCCGGCCGGCGCGCCCAACACCCTGATGGGCGTGTTTCATCCCGATCTGGTCGGTATTCAGGTGCGTGTGATGCAACGGCTCGGCGCCGAGCACGTGCTGGTGGTGTATGGCAAGGACCAGTTGGACGAAATTTCGCTGGGCGCGGCGACGATGGTCGGCGAGTTGAAGGACGGCGAGATTCGCGAGTATGAAATCCATCCCGAGGATTTCGGCCTGCAAATGGTCTCGAATCGCGGTCTGCGTGTTGCCAACGCGCAGGAATCGAAGCAGATGATGCTGGAGGCGCTCTCGAACGCCGTGGGAACGCCGCGCGAGATCGTTGTCCTCAACGCCGGCAGCGCACTGTATGCCGCCGATCTTGCCGACTCGATCCAGGCCGGCATCACCCTGGCGCGCGAATCCATCGCCAGTGGCGCGGCACGCGCCAAGCTGGACGCGTTCGTGAATTTCACTCAGCGGTTCAAGGCATAAAAAATCAATGTCCGACATCCTGAAGAAAATCCTTGCCGTCAAACGCGAGGAAGTTGCCGCCGCGCAGTCTGTCAGTCCCCTGGCTAAAATCCGAGCCGAAGCTGAAGCGTCGCCGGTAGTGCGCGATTTCGTTGGCGCCATTCGGGCCAAAATTGCCGCGGGAGAGCCCGCCGTGATTGCCGAAATCAAGCGGGCCAGCCCGTCGAAAGGCGTGCTGCGGGAGGATTTCCGCCCCGCCGAGATTGCTGCCGACTACGCCCGGCACGGTGCCGCCTGTCTCTCGGTGCTCACCGATCGGGGATTTTTTCAGGGGTCTTCGGAGTTCCTGAAGCAAGCCCGCGCTGCTTGCGCGCTGCCTGCGCTACGCAAGGATTTCCTGATCGACCCCTATCAGGTTTATGAATCCCGCGTCCTGGGTGCCGATGCCATTCTGTTGATCGTTGCCGCGATGGAGTTCAGCCAACTCCGGGAAATGGCCGATTTTGCCGGGAGCCTGGGGATGGCGGTGCTGGTCGAGGCCCATGATAGCGACGAACTCGATCTGGCGCTACAACTTGAGACACCGCTGATTGGCATCAACAACCGCAACCTGCGCAGCTTCGAAGTCAACCTTGCCACTACCCTCGATCAGCTTCAGCGCATTCCGCCGGAGAAAATCGTCGTCACCGAATCCGGCATCCTGGTGCCCAAGGATGTAGCCATGATGCGCAGCCGGGGTGTCCAGGCCTTTCTGGTCGGTGAGGCCTTTATGCGTGCGGCATCGCCGGGCGCGGAACTGGTGCGTCTGTTCAGCTGATACCCTAGAGACAAAGGCGGGCACTGGTACCCCAGAGACACAAAGGCGGGCACTAGTACCCCAGAGGCAAAGGCGGGCACTACACTAGTGTTGTGCAAATACCACAGTATTCGCCGTACACACCGCAAATAGAGGTTTTCTGCTTGCTCCTTGCCGGGTGGAGCGGGCAGAATCGCGCCAGCCTCTCAAATCCGGGGGGTGAAAAGTGCGGCAGCAGTGAGTAACCACGTGGATTCATTGATGCTTGCCCTCTTCAACTACTAGGAGATTCACAATATGCAAAAGAAACTTATCGCCATGGCAGTTGCCGGCTTGGTGTCCGGCGCGGCTTTCGCCCAGTCCAACGTCGTCCTTTACGGCGTTGCCGACGCTTCCTTTGACGTGGTCCGTGTTTCTGGCGACAATGCCGCCGCCAAGACCGGCGCCTTTACCCGCGTTTCGACCAACTCTTCTTACTTGGGCTTCAAGGGCACGGAAGATCTGGGCAGCGGCCTGAAAGCCGTGTTCCAGTTTGAAGGTGGCGTCAGCTTTGATACTGGCGGCGGTTTGTCTACGGGTCGTGACAGCTTCGTCGGCCTGAATGGCGGTTTTGGAACCGTGGTTCTCGGCAACCTGACCGGCCCGACCCGCGCTCTGGACGGCGCTGTCGATGTCAACGTTGGTAATACCGGCATTGGTTCCAGCGCCGCGCTGGTGGGCAAGCTGGGCAATAATCTGGTTGGTGGCTTCAACAGCACAGCCGCTACAGCCGCTACTGTTGCCCCTGCTACCGCCTGTGGCCGCTCTGCCACTTGCACTTCGCCCTTCGATACGCGCTTCAATAACGCGATTGCCTACGTTTCGCCGAGCCTCTCGGGCTTGACCTTGACAGCGGCTTACGTTGCCAACGAGAACAAGACAACTGATGTCACTCCCGTTGGTGGCGTTCAACTCAACTCAAAGGGTTACGATCTGGGCGGCAAATACGAAAACGGCCCGATCATGGTTGGTCTGACATTCGCCGAAGCCAAGCTTGGCGATGCGGCCGACACCAAAGCTAGCGACGTCCGTTTTGGCGGTTCCTACAGCTTCGGCGCGGCGAGCGTCCGTGCGTTGTGGGATAGCGTTAAGCTGGAGGCGAACGCTGCGGCCGAGAAGAAGCAGGACGTCTGGGGTCTTGGCGCCACCTACAACGTCACGCCGGAAGCCAAGCTCACCGCCCAGTACTATACGGCTCGTGACTTGAAGATCGGCGGCGCAAGCCAAACCGAAACCGGCGCCAATCTGCTTTCTCTAGGCGTCGAGTACAACCTGTCGAAGCGCACGATGCTGAAGGCGGTCTTTGCGCGTTTGGAAAACGACAAGAATGCCAAGTATGACTATGGCCTGAATGCTGTTGGCCACAATGCTGCTGATACCACTCTCAATGGCCTTCAGGTCGGGGTGCGTCACTCCTTCTAATATCGCCTGACAGCGACTTTGGAATTGAAAACGGGCGCTTCGGCGCCCGTTGTTTTTGTACAGCATTTCGATGGCACGTGTTTCGGGATGTTTCTGCAATTGGGGCCGCAAATAACGGCGTCTCTCTGTCTGGCCCTGAATCATGTTGACGCACAACGTGGTTGGGGGGTAGATTCCATGTGGGTTAATTAAAGGAGATTGTCATGGCACGAGCAAACACCCTGCGACTTATTCCAGCAATGATGCTGGTTGCTTTCTCCGGTACTGCCAGCGCATCCGGTTTTCAGTTGCTGGAGCAAAACGCCAGCGGACTGGGAGCTGCTTTTGCCGGTTCGGCGGCGGTGGCGGAGGACGCCAGCACAGTGTTCTTCAATCCGGCGGGCATGGCCTTGCTACCGAAGGGCAAGAACGTCGCCTTCGGTCTCGATGCCATCAATACGTCGATGAAATTTTCCAACACCGCTTCCGTGGCGCCTACCTTGCAGACTCTGCACAATGACAACGGCGGCGATGCCGGCGGTCCTGCTTTCGTGCCGCATGGTTATTTCACCATGCCGATCAATGACCAGATGAGCTTCGGCCTCGGCGTGAGTGCGCCCTTTGGCCTCAAGACGGAATACGACAGCGGCTGGGACGGCCGCTTCCAGGCGATCAAGTCGGATGTCAAGATCATCAATCTCAACCCCTCGCTGTCCTTCAAAGTCAGCGATACGGTGGCGTTGGGCTTCGGTCTGAACTACCAGCATCTCAAAGGCGAATTTACCCAGGCAGTGAATTATGCTGGCACTATCTTCCGGGCAACGAATTCGGCTGCCTTGGCGGGTGCTGCAGGCGAGGGAACTGCCAAGATTACCGGCAGCGACAATGCCTGGGGCTATAATTTCGGTGCCATGTTTCAGCTTAGCCCGGCGACGCGTATGGGGATATCCTATCGCTCGGCGATTGAGTACCATCTGACCGGTTCCGCCGAATTCAGCCCGACAGCCAACGCGACAGTCAATGGCGCGCTTGCCACTCCCACCAGTCCGGCCCGCGGCGGCGCGATCACCGCCGATATCAAGATTCCCGACGTTCTGATCATTAGCGGCCTGCATCACCTGGACGATAAGTGGGACATCATGGGCGACCTGTCCTGGACCGGTTGGTCCAAGATTCCCGTGCTTACCTTCAATTATGCCAATGGCCCCGCCTCCCTGAGTTCCACCAAAGAAGATTGGCGCGACACATGGCGTGCCGCCATCGGCGCCAGTTACAAGTACAGCGCGCAATGGAAGGCGCGCATGGGCTTGGCTTTCGACCAGAGTCCGGTTCCCGATGACACCCGCACGCCGCGCCTGCCGGACAGCGACCGCACTTGGCTTTCCCTGGGTGGCCAATACAAACCGAGCAGGAATAGCGCCATCGATTTCGGCTATACCCACATCTTTGTCAAGAATGGCACCATCAACAACAATGGGGGCTCCGCAACGGCTCAGGCCGCTTACGGGCTGGTGCAGGGCACTTACAAGAACAGCGTAGATATTCTGGGCGCGCAATACTCGTTCTCTTTCTAGACCAAACGTTGAACTTAGAGGCCTGCCGGGGCTTGGCCCCGGCAGGCCTCTGCTTATTCAAGCTGGGCGGGTATTAGTCGCAGGCAGACGCTGCCGGGGCGGTTGCTTACCAGTTCGAGGCGGTAGCCGGCGGATTCGGCCTGACGCGCCGCTTGATACAGCCCGATGCCATAGCCATTTTCCGATGGCACTGGCGCGGAAAACAACTGATCGACCACGCTCTCAGGAATTGCTGCGCCATCGTCGCAAACCGTCAACATCGCCTGGCCGCTCTGGACATCAGCAAGCGCAAGCGTGGCTTCAATTTTAAGTTGAGGATGGCTGCGCCGTTTGTAAAGCGAATTTTGCAGCAAGTTCTCGATGATATTGGTGAAAATATCAACTGGGAGATCGACGCCATTCAAGTCACCTTTCGTTTCGAAGAGGATGCCGAGATCGGCGTGGCTTAGCCGTTTCATATTCCACCATGCCAAGGCGGGTTCGGATGCTCGTCGGTCGCTTTCCGGCTTTTGCAGTTTGCTCAATGATTGCCGAAGGCGTTCCGAGATTACCGGCAACTGGCGTCGCAGCAAGGCCTGAAACTGGGGAGAGAATTGCGCCTCATCTTTCTCGCTCTCGACAGCGAAGCAGAGCATGTTGAGCGATTGCAACAGGTTTTTGACATCATGCGTGAGACGCGCACCAGTTTCGTGTATCGCCTGGAGATAAGCCATCTGGCTCAACTGCCGGGCGCTGAGCTTGGCGTCATAGAACTCACCAATGACTTGGACCACCAAAGTGAAGTGCCAAATCATTGATGGACTCAAGGCGTGGCGACTAAACAAGGTGATGCATAGCGCACCATGCCGGAACTCACTCGATTGGCCTTTCCGCACGCCAAATTCACCTTGTTGTTGATGCGCTTGCCATTTTCCGCCGATGATCCAGGGCAGCCGGTTGACCAGGTCAGTACAAATGCTGGCGAGAAATTTCTCGGGATGGGTGTCCCTCTGCGCATGCTCGGCCAGGGAATGCATCCAGCGCTCGAAGGGCAAACCAATCGACAGCAGGTAGCGGGAAAATACCGCACTCAGGCCGGAGAATCCAGCCAGCGGGTTCCACATCCAGCTGAACAGAAACAGCAGCAACGCGCAACCGGCTAGCGCCGTTAGCAGGGATTCGATATATCCCAACTGCGGCACCAGCATGAAAGCCATGCTCCCGAGCACCAGTACGGCCAATACCAGGAATACAAAAATGCTGTAAATCAAGTCGATGACTTCGCCGCGTCTTTCCGACTCCGCGCCGACCGGCAATACGGCCATTATTAACAGGAGCAAGGGCAGCGCGTAGCGCGCCAAGACAGTAAATAGTTCGTTTTGAGATTGCTGGTGCGGAATGACCTGCGGCAGGATGAAAACCAGCAATAGCGTGACCAGATACGCCAGCGCCATCAGGTAAAAAACTTTGCTTACGCGGTTACCGAAGAAAAACACCTTGCCGCCGATGATGCCGGCAATGAACATCACCCAGATGATCAGTATTCCCCAGTTGAGCCAGATGATCGCCGCGGCGACCAATGCGAAAACAATGGCGAAATGGATGGGGTTGAGGCGCAGCTCGGCGCGCACGAACGGTTGCCACAGGAGGAATAGACCGATGTGCGCCACCAGCAGGGTTCTTCCCAGGAGATTATCGATGCCCTGTGTCAGGCCCAAATGAAGCAACAGCAGCAGGCCCAGCAGCAACCAGCGGCGGTGGCGATCAAGCCAGACGACCTGGCGGGGGGTAGTGAGAGCGTTCATGGTAGGTCGGCTGGGCAACGACTATCTGACGACATTTCAACATATACGTCAATATTTCGACAAACATTTTTGAAAAACAGGGACTTTCACGTCATTATTCACCAGATACTGCTGGCATCGTTATTGCTTAATGATAGGCGTAGGGGTTCATAACATAACAAGGAGATTGAAATGCGTAAGCCCAAACAACAATCCGGCTTCACCCTCATCGAAATCGCCATCGTGCTGGTCATTATCGGCCTGTTGCTGGGCGGTGTGCTGAAGGGCCAGGAGTTGATCAATAGCGCCAAGGTCAAGAACTTCGCGCAGGACTTCAAGACTGTGCCACTGTATATCTACGGCTATCAGGATAAATATCGCGCCTTACCTGGTGACGACAAGGTCGCTGCTACTCATCTGGCCAGCGCCATAGCTTCAGCCAGCGTGACGCTTCTTGCCCCCACTGGCACTACTCTTGGCGACGGCGCGCTGAATGGTAATTACAATTCCGAAGCTGCCACAGATGAGACGCTGGCTTTTTGGCAGCAAGTACGCTTGGCTGGTCTGGCCGCGGGCCCTACTGATTTTGGCGATGCAACGAAGATTTCCGCATCGGTTCCAAAGAACGCCGACGGCGGCAGGATCGGCATCCAGTCTAACGGTTCAGTGACCCCAGGCGCGCCAATTGCTGGCATGACCGGCTCCTATTTCGTCTGCTCCGATGGCATTCAGGGTAAGTTCGTCCTGCAGCTCGATACCACCATGGACGATGGCAATCCAGCGACTGGTTCGATGCGTGCCATCCCCAGCGCCCCTGCCTATGCTGGCACCGCGATCGCCCCCGTCACATTGCCCGGCGGTGCCAATCCCATCGTCGATGGCAGCACTTACACCGTCTGCCTTGCGCTATAAAATCTTGCAAACCGACAAAAAAGCCCGCTTCGGCGGGCTTTTTTGTCGGCTTATTTCCCCCGCAGCAGCCTTTCCTCCGCTGCCGCCACGGCGGCGGGAACTCCCAGGATCACTACGACATCGCCGGCTTCCAGCCGGATTTCCGGATCCGGCGCGATTCCCCGGATGCCGCGTCGGCGGATCGCCGAAACCGCCGCATCGAGTTGATCCAGTCCCAACTCGCCGAGCTTGCGGCCGATGGCGTGGGCGCCTTCGGTCAGGACCACGGTAAGCAGGCGCGGCTGCTGGGCGTCGGACAGGTGATCGCCGATGTCCGATGCCCCGTGAAAGAAGCCGCGCAGCAGCACGTAGTGCTGTTCGCGTACTTCGCGCAGGCGCTTGATGACGCGGTGCATCGGTACGCCGAGCAGGGCCAGGGCATGGGTCGCCAGCATGACGCTGGATTCGAGCGCTTCCGGCACGACTTCGGCGGCGCCGGCCGCCTCGAAGCTGGCGATGTCCATGTCTTCGGCCGCGCGCACCACCACCGGCAGGCCGGGGCGCAATTCGCGCGCATGGTGCAGCACCCGCAGGGCCAATTGGGGGTCGTTCGAGGTGACCACGACCACGTCGGCGCGCTGGATGCCGGCGGCAATCAGGGTTTCGCGCCGCGCCGCATCGCCATAGGCGACCTGGTCGCCGGCTGCGGCGGCCTCGCCCACGCGCTCCGGGTCGAGATCGATCGCCACATAGGAAATCCCCTCCATTTCGAGAAATCGCGCCAGGTGCTGGCCGGTGCGCCCATAGCCGCAGAGGATTGCATGTTTGTTGCTGGTGATCGCCTGAGCGGCGATTTGCGTCAGGGCCATCGAGCGCTCCATCCATTCCGAGGCAACCAGGCGCATCACGATCTTGTCGCTGAAATGAATCAGCAGTGGCGAGAGCATCAGAGACAGCACCAAAGCCGCAAGAACTGTCTGCGACACGGCGGAAGTGACCAGGTGCTGTTCCATCAGCAACTCCAACAGCACAAAGCCAAATTCGCCGCCGGCGCACAGCCATAGGCCGGTACGCAAGGCCTCGCCCGGAGGGGCACCGAAAAGTCGCGCCAAGCCCATGGTGATTGCCAGTTTGATGGTCAGCAAGGCGAGCAAGGCCCCCACTACGGCGAGCCAATTCTGAATAATCAGCGCTGGATTGAGGTACATGCCCACGGTGATGAAGAACAGCCCTAATAAAACATCGCGGAATGGCTTGATGTCTTCTTCGACTTCGAAGCGGTATTCCGTTTCCGAGATCAACATTCCGGCAAGAAAAGCGCCGAGCGCCAGCGACAGCCCGGCCAATTCGGTCAAATAAGACAGACCCAGCGTGATCAGCAATACGTTGAGCATGAACAATTCGCCCGACTTGCGTCGGGCGACGATGGTGAACCACGCCCGCATCAGGCGTTGCCCAAAGACCAGCACCACGCCCAACAACAAGGCCGCCTTGAATACCGCGCCGAGCAAAGTGCTCGGCAGCGAATCGGTGGCGCCGGCCAGCGCCGGCAGCAAGATCAGCAAGGGTACGACGGCGATGTCCTGGAACAGCAACACGCCCATGATCTGGCGACCGTGCGCCGAATCCAGTTCCATGCGTTCAACCAGGAGTTTGCTCGCTACCGCCGTGGATGACATGGCCAGGGTGCCGCCCAGCGCCAGAGCACCCTGCCAGGACAGCCCAACCAGCCAGGCGACCAGCAGGATGGCGATACTGGTGACCACAACCTGCGCGAGCCCCAGGCCGAAGACGATACGCCGCATACTGAACAGCCGCGGCAGTGAGAATTCGAGGCCGATGGTGAACATCAGGAACACCACCCCGAACTCGGCCAGGTGGCGGGTTCCCGCGGATTCGTGCATGAGTCCGAATGCGTGGGGCCCGAGTGCCGCGCCGACCAGCAGGTAACCGATCAGAGGGGGTACGTTCAGCGAGCGACACAGCGCAACCACCAGCACGGCGGTGACCAGCAGCAGCAGAACGAGTGGCAAGGTGGTGAGCATATGGTTATTGCCTGGACTGAGTGAGGTGACGATGCGGTTTGTTATAATCAAGCCAATCATAACTGCATAGTCCCTATGAGCCAAATTGGCACACCCAGCGGCACGCCCGGATTGCCCCCGCGCCCGATCGAAATGGCGCGGCGCGTGCTGAAAATCGAGGCCGATGCCGTCGCCACGCTGGGCGAGCGACTCGACAATAATTTTTTGCGCGCGGTAGAAATGATCCTTGGCTGTCACGGCCGCGTCATCGTTTGCGGCATCGGCAAATCCGGCCACATCTGCCGCAAGATTGCCGCGACCCTGGCCAGCACGGGCACGCCGGCGTACTTCGTGCATGCCGCCGAAGCGGTGCATGGCGATCTCGGCATGATTGCCCGCGAAGACGTGCTGATTGCGCTCTCCAACTCCGGCGAGAACGATGAACTGCTGACCATTGTGCCGCTGGTCAAGCGTCAGGGTGGCCGGCTGATTGCCATTACCGGCAATCCGGCGTCCGCGCTGGCACAGGAAGCCGATGTGCATCTCGATGCTGGTGTCAAGGAAGAGGCCTGCCCGCTCAACCTCGCGCCTACCGCCAGCACCACCGCCGCCTTGGCGCTAGGCGATGCGCTGGCGGTGGCTTTGCTCGATGCGCGCGGCTTTGGCGCCGAGGATTTTGCCCGCTCGCATCCCGGCGGGATACTTGGTCGCCGTCTGCTGACCCATGTCGGCGATGTGATGCGTCCGGCGCTGAAAGTCCCGACCGTGCGGGAAACTACAACGATTCCTGAAGCTTTGATTGCCATGTCGAGCGGCAACATGGGGATGATCGCGGTGATTGACGGGAGCGGGGTGCTCTCGGGCATATTCACCGACGGCGATCTGCGCCGCGCCATGCAAAAACACGGTGACCTGCGCAGCACGCCGGTTGGTCGGGTGATGACGCGCCAGCCGCGCACCATCGCGCCTGGGCGTCTGGCTGTCGAGGCGGTACAGGTGATGGAGGAGAACAAGATTACCCAGCTTCTCGTTATTGACGACCAGGGCAGCCTATGCGGTGCGCTTAACATGCATGACCTGTTCCGCGCCAAAGTCGTCTGATGTTCATATCCCGAGCTCATCGAAAAGCACGCGGGGTCAAGCTGATGGCCTTCGACGTCGACGGCGTTCTAACCGATGGCACGCTTTATTTCACCGCTCAGGGCGACGAGATGAAAGCCTTCAACACCCTCGACGGGCATGGGCTGAAAATGCTTGCCGGCGCCGGCGTCCTTCTCGCCATCATCACCGGCCGCAGTTCGCGCGCCGTTGAATTGCGCGCCCGGAACCTCGGTATCGAAATATTGCTGCAAGGCATCGAGGACAAGCACAGCGCCATGCAGGGCTTGCTGAAACAACAGCAGCTTGATTTTTCGGATGCCGGTTACATGGGCGACGATGTGGTCGATCTGCCGCTGTTGCGTGCCTGCGGTTATTCTGCCAGCGTGCCGAGCGGCCATGCCTTGGTGCAGAGGCATGTCGATTATGTGACGCGTGCCGGAGCAGGGCGGGGGGCGGTGCGCGAAGTCTGCGAACTCATCCTTTTCTCTCAGGGCAAACTGGATGCTATGCAGGCACATTGTCTGCTTGAGCCGCGGCCAACGGTATGAGAATTCACAGCGCCCACTTGCTGCCGCTGATTTTGCTGACCCTGTTGGCGGCGTTGACCTTCTGGCTGGAGCGCGCCACCCAGGCCGAAAATGGGGTTAGCGGCGACAAGCTGCGCCACGATCCAGATTACTTTGTCTCTGGACTGGTCTTTCGCCACTTCAACCTGGACGGTAGTCTCCAGAGTTCTCTGGAGGCGAAACAAATGCTGCATTATCCCGACGACGATAGCACCCATGTCACTGAACCGGCCCTGATTTTTTACGCGCATGCCCAGCCGACTCGGCTCAACGCGCGCAGCGCCAGAGTCAGCGAGGACGGCAAGCTGGTGCTTCTGACAGACGATGTGCGTCTCGTGCGCGAAGCCAGCGCAGATAATCCGGAACTGGTGCTGACCACTACTGAAATGCAGGTTTATCCCGATGACGAAATTGCCCGTACGAGCGTGCCGGTGACCATTGTGAATGGCCGGAGCGTCATTAAGGGTTCGGCCATGGAAGCGGACCAGCGCGCACACTTATTCACTCTGATGGGCCGGGCGCAAGGTACGGTTTATAGGAAGCAGACGCCATGAAGCTAATCGCAATACTTGTTCCGTCCGCATTCTTATTCGCGTTGTCTCTGTCCGCACTGGCGGAAAAAGCCGACCGCGACAAGCCAGTTAATCTGGAAGCTGATCGCATTACCATCGACGATGCCAAGAAGGTGAATGTCTTCGACGGGAACGTTCAGCTGGTTCAAGGAACGCTGGTGATTCGTAGTGAAAAGCTGGTCGTCACCCAGGATGCGGAAGGTTTCCAGAGCGGCGTCGCCACGGGCGGCCCTGGCGGGCTGGCGCACTTCCGGCAAAAGCGCGAAGGCAAGGATGAATATGTCGAGGGCGAGGCTGAACGCATCGTCCATAACGGCAAACTGGAGAAGACCGAGTTCTTTCAGCGCGCCCACGTCAAGAGCGGCCAGGATGAAGTGCGCGGCCAATATATCTCCTTTGACGGCAAGAACGAGAACTATCTCGTCAGCAGCAGCCCCGCCGGCACTATCGCTGCTGCAGTTCCCGGTGAGGATAAGCGCGTGCGTGCCGTGATTCAGCCGAAGAATAAAACAGGTGCCTCCGCACCTCCCTCATCCAGCAAGCCAATCATCGAACCGCCGCCTCTCAAGACAGTGCCGGAGATTGACAATCCACGTCAGGAGTAATCCATATCATGCCCTATGCAAATATTCTTTCAGAAGTTCGTGGCAAAGTAGGTCTCATCACGCTAAACCGCCCGAAGGCTTTCAACGCCCTGAACGATGCGCTGTTCGACGAGATCGGTGCCGCGCTGGACGATTTTGAGGCCGACGCGGCAATTGGCGCCATCGTCATCACCGGCTCAGAGAAAGCCTTCGCTGCCGGCGCCGATATTGGCGCCATGAAGGACTGGGGCTACATGGATGTGTATAAGACCAACTTTATCAGCCGCAACTGGGACCGCGTAGCGCAATGCCGCAAGCCGATCATCGCTGCGGTAGCCGGCTATGCTCTGGGCGGTGGTTGCGAACTGGCGATGATGTGCGATTTCATCCTCGCCGCCGACAACGCCCAGTTTGGTCAGCCGGAGGTCAAGCTCGGCACGCTTCCCGGCTGTGGTGGTACGCAACGCTTGCCACGCGCCGTGGGCAAAGCCAAGGCCATGGAACTGTGCCTCACCGCGCGCTTGATGGATGCCGCCGAGGCCGAGCGTGCCGGCTTGGTAGCGCGCATCGTACCGGCCGACAAACTGCTTGAGGATGCGCTCGCCACCGCAGAGAAAATTGCCGGCTATTCGCTGCCGGTAGTGATGATGATCAAGGAGTCAGTCAATCGCGCCTTCGAGTCTCCTCTCCAGGAAGGCATACTGTTCGAGCGCCGCAGCTTTCATTCCAGCTTTGCCTTGGTCGATCAGAAAGAAGGTATGACCGCCTTCATCGACAAGCGTAAGCCGGATTTCAAAGACATTTAGTAAGGCGCGTAATTTCAGCCGATAGCTGTTACTAGGGGTTGGCGTTGCGGCGGAAGCGGTATCCCTTGTAGCTGAAGATCATGCCATTCGGAGTGATCTGCTCCAGTTTGAGGCCAGGTACGGGGTATTCTTCTTCGTGCCACATCTGGTCGTTGATGAATACGAAACGTGACTTGGGCTTGCTCGAATAGGAATGCGCCAGGATCGACAGTTTCGGAATTTCCTGCTGAAGAGCCGGCGGTAGTTCCGTCAGCGGCATTGCGCCGGGTTCCCGTGCGGTATCGACTGGGGCAGGGCGGGCATGTTCATCCTTGACAGGAGCGGGGGCCTCTTTCGGGCTGGTCACAGCGGGCTGTTGGTTCGCCATCGCAGGCTTGGCAGGCGCGTCTCTGTGCGTGTCGCCACCTGAGGACGGCGGGGCAGCTTGCGCTACCACTGTCGATTCCCGGGGTGGCTGTTGCGTCTCCGGTTTCCTGGGGGAAATGGGCAAAGCGGGAAGCGCTGCGGGAGAAAATTTTTCAGCACTGGCTTGGAGAGGCCTGCCAAGGTTGGACTGAATAGCTGGAACCGCAGGTTCAGACTGCCATTGATGCAACCAGCCGATCAAAATACCTGCGCCCACCAGCACGGCGGCAAGCACTCCATACCACCACAAGGCAGGTTGCCTGGTTTCCGTTACCGGGGTCTGCGCAGTCATCAGGGTTGGCGTCACGCTGCGCTGGCGCTGCTGATCGGATTTCCGGAGTGCGTCGAGAATGAAGGACATGGTTATTTCTCACGCCACAACTTCGGTCCGGTCTGGTCGGCTACGCTGCTCAAGCGCGTCAAAGTCTGTGGCCCAGCGGCGCCGTCGGGAACCAATCCCTGTTCGAGTTGAAATTGTTTGACCTGACGCACCAGCACCTCGTCGAAGATTTGATCCTGCGGCGCTGTTGGCGGCTTGCGACCCTGCGCTTGCGCAAGCTGTTGGTTCAACCATTGCACGGCGGGGCCGCTTTTACCCGCACGGATTTGTTCGTTCGATTCCGGCGGCAGGCGCAACAGTGCGGTATAGCGGCCAGACCAGTGTGCCGCCAGGTCGCTGTGCGCAACCACTCTGGTTTCGCTGCCGACGACATAAGTGGCGGACTTTTCGTCCAGCGCCATCATGGTGGCATAAAACTCCTGTCCTTGATCGTCGCTCATGGTCAGTACCACCGGACGGTTCAACTGCCGCAGCGCATCCAGTCCGCCACGGCCACTGCGACAGCTCAGGCTCAGGCTTCTGGCCTGCTGGCAGACCTCGGCCTGGCCATAATCGGCGCCCCATGCCCGAAACAGGGCGGCGTAGGCCAGGTCTTTGCTGCGTTCGCGGGAATCATTGGCAGGCCAACTTAATGTGCTTAGCACCGGGGCTGGCGGTTTAACCTCCGGGTTTCTCTCTGCGGACTTTGGCTGTACGGTGGCGGCGGGCGTGTCGTGCGGCGCCAAGTGTTGTTCGTGCAGCGTCGCCGTGGGATCGCTCCATAGTACCGGCTGAAGCACCGTCATTGCCAAAGCGGCGCAGGCTACGAGAAACAATCCGACGAGCAGCGGACGCAGGATGCTGATTCTTTTTGGCGGCGCTTGATGGAGCACTTCGCGTGCCGCTTGCTTGAGGGTGGCGTGATCGACCTTTTCCTTGCCTTGGGTGTAGGCGCCGAGCAGTGCTCGATCGCACAGCACATTGATGATCCGCGGCACGCCGCTGCTCAGACGGTACAAGCGGCCCATCAAGGTTGCCGGGAATATCTGTCGTTGCACGCCGGATACGCCGAGACGGTGTTGCACGTAGGCGGCGACTTCAGCTTTGCTCAACGGCCCCAGGTGATAGCGTGCGACGATACGTTGCGCAAGTTGCCGAAGTTCCGGTCGATCCAGCATCTCCGCCAGCTCCGGCTGACCGAGCAGAATGATCTGCAATAGCTTGCGCTGGTTGGTTTCCAGGTTGGTCAGCAGGCGCATCATTTCCAGCACTTCGGCGGACAGGTTTTGCGCCTCGTCGATGATCAATACCGTGTGCCGGCCCTTGGCGTGGGCATCGAGAAGATAGGTGTTGATGCAATCGACGAAGACCTTGATGCTGGTATTTTCAGGTGGATAGGCGATACCGAATTCAACGCAGATGGTTGACAGCAACTCTGCGACCGATAGCTTGGGGTTGAAGATATAAGCCACATCGCAGGATTCCGGTACCTGCTCAAGCAGACAGCGGCAGACCGTGGTTTTTCCCGCACCCACTTCACCGGTAAGCAACACAAATCCGCCATCGCCATTCACGCCGTACAGCAAATGTGCGAGCGCTTCCTGATGGCGCTGGCTCAAATACAGATAACGCGGATTCGGCGCAATGGAGAAGGGTGCTTCGGTGAGGTTGAAGTAACTCAGGTACATGGAAGTGGCGATCAACATCGAATCGCAGCATTATAAGCATGCAATTGTTCTGCAACCATCGAACGCCACATCTCCGCCCACTTGGTAGCGAGCTAGGGGAAGTGCGATGATACAATTGGGAGGAGGAGCGGGAGTGAGCCTGGAGGGAGGAGAGGGCGAGCGACGCGAGAGATTTCCGAACCGAGAGCCAGGCCCTGAAG
>JAQTOA010000016.1 GCA_028713555.1 Sterolibacterium sp.
GGTGTCAATGTGCTTGTAGCGTGCCATGCCAGACTCCGAAAACTCAACATCCGTTGGAGCCTTGTTATTCCATTTGGTTCACAGCAGAATGCGGGTATGAAAAGAGTTTTTCTACAGCCTCGTTAGGCCTTACGGCAATGTCATGGAAGTATTTCTTGTGAATTCCGCTTTGAACCAGCATCGCTCTTGCAACCGACATCGGTTGCCAACGGCGCGCACCGGACGCAACCTCCAAGGTCTGTCTCTCCTTCCGCCCGCAATTCAGCCGCCGTCTCAGCCAACTCTGAGCTCTGATCCAGACTCACATTTACAGCCACCGTCGGGGTGGCTTCTTCAACCTCCGCCCGCTGCGCTTGCACTTCGTGGCCACATCGCAGGAACGTTCTTCTCCTTTCCAACCCAAAATCGGTGGTTGCGGTTCCAGGGTCCATTGCATTCCACGCTTCGTGGTAGCATTGTAGTGGCTTCTTCAACCAGTGTGCATACTCGCTTTTCCCATGCTCTTCCAACCTCCGCGCCTAACGAAACGCTCAACCCGGACGCTGCGCTCTTGGGCGGTCCGTCTTCTTGTGCTTACTCAACCTTCTTCTCTTCGGCTGCTGTCCTTTGTGCGCAGCGCCGGTTAGCTAAACGTTGAAGCTGTAGAAAAACCCAATTTTCGGCAACCGAGACATGACAAATGGCGCGAGATTTTTTTGCGCCATTTGTCATTTTGCTGACTGGAATCTTTCGCGTGCGACGTGCTCAGGTATGCCGCATGCTCACGTATGGGCGCCCCGCTCCTGCCTACTGCGCATACCCATGATGCGCCAGCTTCTCGATGTTATGCACCAGACAGAAGAGCTTCCATTGTCCATCGACCTTCTTCCGCCCGCGCAACGTGAACCGATCGAGCCGCTTGTTGTGCCGCAGGTTACGTTGGGCCTCACATCTAACCGAGGAAACATATGGAACTCGTTGACGATGCAATTAGGAAATTCGAGACAGTTGTGCCTTTTGGCGAAGAGGCATTCATGGTCCTGCGAGCGCATTTGCTTGTAGAGCACCATTTATTTGCGTATGTCAGTTCACGGGTTGCTGATCCAGAGTTCATGAAAGAAGTTGAATCAAGGTACAGCCCTGTGGGATCGGGTCTTGGACTTATTCTTCTTGCCCAAGCGCTCACCCTTCAATAGCGAAGAGCACG
This sequence comes from Sterolibacterium sp., assembly GCA_028713555.1. GTDB lineage: Bacteria > Pseudomonadota > Gammaproteobacteria > Burkholderiales > Rhodocyclaceae > JACRAR01. Next base: position 1,187 of record JAQTOA010000016.1, read on the forward strand.
ATCAATGAAAGAATGTGAAATTGATAGTCGTGGCAATGTTACTTGCCCGTACTGTGGCCACACATATCCGGCAAGTGGAAACTGCCATCCAGCTCCTGCTCCAAAAGGCTCGGGCGGGTGCATTAAGTATTGCAGTTGCCCCTCGTGTCACGAGTCGTGCTGCGCCGAGAGAGATGCTCCGCGTTTGGAACCGCCAGAACCATCATGGTACCCACTGACCAGTTCGTGGCTTGGGCGGTTCCGATACTTGTTGCCCTTGGCTGTCTTTCCATCCTTCTCGGCATTTATTTTGTTATTTCGAACAGAAGGAAAGTAGAGTGAGGCAGTCGAGGCCCAACCCATCATTGCACCGGACGCTGCGCGATAAAGCCGCGCAGCGCCGGTTAGCTCTACGTTAAACGGCAATGGACAGCGAAGAGTTCTCCGACCGCAAATATCTAAAACGCCTTGATCGAGGCAATGAACACCGCTGGCAATTTCAATTTGAACGTGACCCGATTAAGGAGTCGAAGAACTTCAGTGACAGGCAGTTCATCACAGCCTCTCACATCAAACCGTGGAGTGCGTCAGATAACTCCGAGCGATTAGATCCATTTAATGGGTTGGCGCTTTCACCGGTCTATGACAAGGCTTTTGATGTGGGGCTGATTTCCTTCGACGACGAAGGAAGAATTCTCATCTCCAAGCGTCTCGCACAAGACGCGGCCCTTCTTGGAATTACCGGCAAAGAGCACATTAGAGAGCTAAATTTTCTTCACCAGAAATATCTCTCGTACCATCGGCAAACTCGATTTCGGCCAAATGAATAGTTGCCGTTTAACCCATCAATCCACCGGACGCTGCGCGATAAAGCCGCGTAGCGCCGGTGATTTCAAACGTTCGGCGTCACCATCACTCGGCACCAAGCTCGCGGTACAATCTCTATTATCGTTACGGAGGCACTAGCCATGGGAAATCAACTTGAATTGCTCGAAGCCGAAGCCCTGAAACTAACTGCCGGTGAACGCGCAGCTTTCGCCCAGCTATTGCTCGCTAGTCTCGACGAAGATGCCGAGATTGAGGAAGCGTGGGCCGCCGAAACCGAGCGCAGAATTGCTGACATCGAGAGTGGCGCGGTACAAGTCATTCCGATTGCTGACGCACTTGCACAGGTCCGTGCAGCACTGAAGTGAAGCTCGTCGTTTCCCCACCGGCGCTCGCCGAACTACACGACGCGGCCGCGTTCTACACGCTAAAGGCGAATGTCGAACTTGGTTTCGCGTTTGTGGCTGAGTTTGAACGAACGGCCAATTTCGTTTTGGACAATCCTCTTCTCGGCGTTGTGTTTCGTGGCACTCGTCGGCGATATATCCTCCGTCGATTCCCATATAGCATCATCTATCAGGTCACCGCAGAAGAGCTTCGAATTCTCGCAGTAGCACATCACAGGCGGCGTCCTGGCTACTGGGCGCAACGGAAGTAGTACGCCGTGTCACTTCGCCCAGTGACGCCCAACCTATCCATTAACACGGACGCAAGCGATAAGACTGCTTGCGCCGGTCATGTCAGACGTTGGGCCCCACCATGAGCGCTATCCTCAGCATTTGACGTAACTACGGCAATGCCGTATATTGAGCATCATGTTCACGGTCATCGAAACCCCTACATTCGTCCGCCTTGCCGCCGACTGCTGGAGCGATGAAGATCGCACCAGCTTCATCACCTTCATCGCTGGAAATCCTGATGTTGGAGATGTCGTGCCCGGATCGGGAGGTGTAAGGAAAGTTCGGTGGGGAAGTGCTGGTCGTGGCAAGCGCGGTGGGGTGCGTGTTATTTACTTCAATCGTCTTACCGATGGAGAAATCTGGTTACTGCTGGTCTACGGAAAGTCGGTGCGTGAAAACATTCCGGCGCACCTACTTCGTCAGATCAAAGAGGAGATCGAAAATGCGTAAAGCTAAACAAGAACCTGTCGGCCGTAAGCCCAAAATTGACATTGGCGCTGAACTGCTAACCTCGGTGCGTGAAATGAAGGCCGGTATCCGTGCCCGTGTCCATCGTCCCAAAATTTCGGAAATCGCTCACGCTCGCTTGGTGTCCGGACTTTCTCAAACTGCCTTCGCGGCGTTACTTGGAGTTTCAGTGCGTACGCTCCAAGACTGGGAACAAGGCCGTCGTGAACCGTCGGGTGCCGCAAAAACTCTTTTCCGCGTCGCCGAACGCCATCCGGAAGTTCTGCAAGAACTTGCTGCGTGAAACGGTGCAGCCCAACCTGGCGGTCAACACGGACGCTGCGCGATGAAGCCGCGCAGCGCCGGTTAGCTAACACGTTGAAGCTGTAGAAAAACCCGATTTCTCGGCGACGGGGCATCACAAATGGCACGAGACTATTCGTGCCATTTGTCATTTCGCCGATTGAATTTTACGCGGGCGATGCGATCAGGAATGCCGCACGCCCGCACATGGGTGTTTCCGCCCCTGCCTACTGCGCATACCCATGATGCGCCAGCTTTTCGATGTTATGCACCAGACAGAATAGCTTCCATTGACCATCGACCTTCTTCCGTCCGCGTAGCGTGAAGCGATTGAGCCGCTTGTTGTGCCGCAGGTTGGGCCTAGGTTGAGCAGCATGCCGTATCGATACTTTCTACAAGTCATCTGCACCCTTTCCAGAATTGCAGACGTCGCAAAGAGTCCAAAGATTTGAATCAACAGTGCGACCACCCCTTGACCATGGATGTAGTTTGTGGTCAATGACCAACCTGCGTCCGTCGCTTTGCGAATGGCCACAAATGCAGCACTTATAGCTATCTCGCTTCAAGATTCGGAATCGTTGTTTGTTGGTTGCATTTCTCCTGGGATCACGCTGACCATTCGGTAGGAATAGAGATTCAAGTTCTACAGATACAGATATTGATTCCGGGGTGACACTCTCCTCGGAGATTTCCGGAACTGAAGATGTATCGCTGCCTGGTTGGTCTTGTTCAACCCATAGCAAGAAAGCTAGAACGGCTTTTCTCCAAGAGCCGAATCTATGAACGTAAGTAGCCGCGGGATTTTTTGAAATAGAGAGCGACATTTCTGCGTAGGACGGCCGATGTCCTAACGCCTCCCAAGTTTCCATCAGACTCTTATAGAGGTCATCGTCTGTATATCTCTTGGCCGTATCAGCAATATTGAGGCCAGCCTCTCCGATGGCGCTTTCCCATGAACCAAACCGCAGTTCGAAGGTTCTAGGGTCGATGCGAGAATGTTTCAGAATATCAGCTTTGGCAATTTCGCTTTTGCCCACGATAGCAGCGACACGTTTTAGCTCCCCCACCAAGCCATTTTTATCAAGAACGCGGGTGTGTGTTCCCATGCGCTCATCTGGAAATAGCCTCAAGCACTCTTGGCCCTCAGGAGTCTCTCTAAATTCGGCCATCGCCTTCGAGACGTTGCCCCAGATGCGTTCATAAGACTTGGGGCCAAGGTATGGCTGCTTTAGATCGGAATAGGCAGGCTGTCTGCCAAGTGCTTTCCACAGAGCAGATAAGCTGGCTAGACATTCTTCACGAGAGATAGGGTTCCTCCATGTGCGTTTGGCATTAAGTCCAGATGCCAATAAGGCTTTGCTCCAAGATCCAAAATGTTTTCGAATCGCACTGGATGAAACTCCCAGTTGAGCAGCATCGAATTCAAAAAGGCTGATACTTTCGCTTCCTTGTTTCTTGGCGACTCTCTGGAGCAGATTCACGAAGTAGTCTTGTTTGTCGCGGACTGGCATCCGTCTTATTGCTTCGCCATACTGATCGGCGGGAACGCGCTTTACAACCGCCTTCACAGCGCTCCGTTTGGGTGGTCCCTTATATCGATTGCCAAGCCCAACGCGATTTAGTGCTTCCTTCCATGATCCAAAGCGCCTCAGTATGGTTGAGTGTGAGCAACGGGAATTTGCGTCAAAAAGGGCTTTAGTAAGCATTTTCGTAGGACATAAATCAGCGACACGTATCAATTCCTGTAGCAAAGCTTCGTCGCTGTAATCTTCGAGAAAATCCTGCTCAAATCGCATGACTCAACGGGAGCAACAGAAAGCGACTGTTAGCAAACATGGCGACGAGATGAGAGGCCCAACGTGGAGTTGAGGCGCCTGCGCGGCTTTTCGCGCAGGTCGCCTCGAACGTACGGTTAGGGCTTGGCTGGCCAGACAATTTGTACCTGGCGATGCTGCGTAACGCAGTCACGAAGGTAAAGATTGATTAGGCTCTGGTAAGGAACCCCCGCCTCAACCGCCATACCTTTGAAATAGGCAACCACATCTTCGGAAAGACGCATGGTGACGGGCTTCTTTAGTTTCGATGCGTAGGGATTCCTGCGCGATTTCATCTTGGAAAGATCGTATTCAGCTTTCATGGCGTATCACTTCCATAAAATGTGCTCTCTGTCTTGGTGGCTTTGCGCGCAGAGATGATGCGGATAGTGTTGCCCGCTTCACGCTCACAGTGGCAGATAAGAAGCAGACGCCTACCCGTGCTCATGCCCAACAACAGAAAACGTTCCTCACTTGTCGAATGCTCTTCGTCGAAAAATTGGACAGCAAACTCGTCATAGAAAACGGATTGGGCTTCCTCGAAGGAAACCCCGTGTTTCTTGATATTTGCCGTGGCCTTAGCAGAATCCCACTCGAACTTAATCATACATACATTGTATTTAAACTCAGCCGAATGTCAAGAAAGCCCTAACGAAGCTGTAGAAAAACTCTTTTCATACCTGCATTCTGCTGTGAACCAAATGGAATATCAAGACTCGAACGGATGTTGAGTTTTTGGAGTCTGGTATGGCGCGTTACAAACATATCGATACGAGTCCGCGCTTTCTGGCGGTTGATCTTGAACGGCAACTGCTGCCAGGCACCTTCGAGCATGCGCTGAACTACTTGATCGGCCATGAGATCGATCTATCGGGATTCGATGACCGTTACTGCAACGACCTCGCCGGCGCCACCGCCTACCCGCCGGGTATGCTGCTCAAGGTGGTGCTATTCGCCTACAGCCAGGGCATTGTCAGCTCTCGCGGGATAGAGCGGGCCTGCCGCGAGCACGTCACCTTCATTGCACTGTGCGGCGACAGTGCTCCGCACTTCACCACGCTAGCCGCTTTCGTTTCTGGGCTGGGCGATGAGGTTGCCCGGCTCTTCAGCCAGGTGCTGTTCATCTGCGATCGGCAGGGTTTGATCGGGCGCGAGATGTTCGCCATTGACGGCGTCAAGCTGCCGGCCAATGCCGCCAAGACCAAGAGCGGCACCCGGGCCGACTTTGAGCGTCAGGCCGCGAAACTCGAAGCTGCCGCCCAGGCCATGCTCGCGCGGCATCGAGAGAACGATGCGCTGCCAACCGAACCTGGTCTTGCCGAGAAAGCCGCCCGCCGCGTCGAGCGCCTGGAGCATGACGCCACCCAGCTCCGGGATTGGCTGAAGGCGAATCCCGACGACCGTCGCGGCGCCAAAGGCAGCATGCGAAAGAGCAACCGTACCGACAACGATAGCGCCAAGATGGCGACCAGCAAAGGCGTCATCCAAGGCTACACGGGCGTAGCCGCCGTCGATGATCGGCATCAGATCATCGTCGAGGCGCAAGCCCATGGCACCGGCTCGGAACAGGAACTTCTGCTGCCGGTGATCAAGGCCACCGCCGCGATGCGCACCTCGCAAACGCTGATGACCGCAGACGCCGGCTACCACTCGGAAACGAACGTCAAGGCATTGGCCGAGGAGGATATCCCGGCGTTGATCGCCGACAACGGCATGAGGAAGCGAGACGAGCGCTTCAAGGATCGAGGGAAATACAAGCAGTTTCCCGATCCGCTGTACGACAAGACAAAATCACCAAAGAAGGCCAAGCACTACCGGCCGGAGGACTTTGCCTACGACCTGATCGCCGGCACCTGTGTTTGCCCGGCCGGCAAGGCCCTTTACCAAAACGGGGCGAACTGCATCCACAATGGCTTTGTCGGCGCGAAGTTCCAGGGCGCGCAGCGAGACTGCGTGCCATGCGAACAGCGCGAGAAATGCTTGCGCACGCCGGAGAAGACCAAGACGCGACAGGTCTGTTTCTTTCGCGGCAAGGCTGACGCCACAGCCGAAAGTCATACGGATAGGATGAAGAGGGCGATTGATTCAGAGCGCGGGCGGGTACTGTACGGCGGGCGGTTCGCCACGGTGGAGCCGGTATTCGGCAACCTGCGGCACAACAAGCGGCTCGATCGGTTCACGTTGCGCGGGCGGAAGAAGGTCGATGGACAATGGAAGCTCTTCTGTCTGGTGCATAACATCGAGAAGCTGGCGCATCATGGGTATGCGCAGTAGGCAGGAGCGGGGCGCCCATACGTGAGCATGCGGCATACCTGAGCACGTCGCACGCGAAAGATTCCAGTCAGCAAAATGACAAATGGCGCAAAAAAATCTCGCGCCATTTGTCATGTCTCGGTTGCCGAAAATTGGGTTTTTCTACAGCTTCAACGTTGGAGTTGAGCACCTTGCGACCGAAGGGAAGCAAGTGTGCTCGAACGACCCGTTGGACGAGAGTGGGGGCGGTCAGTCCGCTCTATGCCTATTGAATACCTTGGCAGCCCAAGTCCCGTAAATTCGTGCTTCCCACGAAGTGATTTCTGTGCGTGTGTATCAACGCTCGCGTTATACATCCGCTCATAAATCACTTCGCTGTTTAGCATCTTTTTTGACCTTTATACATCCGCCTGTTTTGGTATATGCACCTATACGTCATCTTGTCCGGCCTAGCCACCAATCTGGTGCAACGTTTAGTGAACGCACAAATCGGTGTGCAAACGGACACCATCGAGCGTAGAATGATTAACATGTGTTTCCAGTGTATTGATTCATAACGATTCCAAGGAGGCGACTTATGGTTATTCCACCTTCTGAAAACCCGAACACACCGCCTGCGCCAAAACTCCTCAACCAAGTCCGCTCCCACATCAGGGTTAAACACTACAGCATTCGCACAGAAACGCAATATGTGCAGTGGATCAAACGCTTCATCATCTTCCATGGCAAGCGCCATCCACGTGAGATGGGAGCGCCGGAAGTCGAAGCTTTTCTCACTCACCTGGCTGTGGTGGGTGGGGTGGCGGCAGCCACCCAGAACCAGGCGCTGGCTGCACTGTTGTTTCTATATCGCGAAGTCCTGAAGGTCGAGTTGCCCTGGCTCGACAACGTGATCCGCGCCAAGCCTTCCCGGCGCTTGCCGGTGGTACTGTCGGCGGCCGAGGTGCGGGCTGTGCTGGAGCGCATGGACGGCGTCCATGCGCTGATGGCGCGTCTGCTCTATGGCACTGGCATGCGCCTGATGGAATGTGCACGGCTGCGGGTCAAGGATGTGGATTTCGCCCGCAACGAAATTCTTATCCGCGACGGCAAAGGCGGCAAGGATCGCGTGACGATGTTGCCCGCCGCCCTGGCGGCGCCGCTGGTCGAGCATCTGGCGCGCCGCCACTTGATTTTCGAGGACGATCTGGCCGATGGCAAGGCGGAAGTTTGGTTGCCGGACGCTCTGGCGAAGAAGTATCCCAGAGCGGCAACCGAATGGGGCTGGCAGTTCGTGTTTTGTTCCGGCAGTTATTCGACTGACCCGCGCAGCGGCCGTATCCGCCGCCATCATATCGATGAAAAGCTGTTGCAGCGAGCGATGAAGAAGGCGGTGGGCGCCGCCCGCCTCGCCAAGCCGGCCACGCCGCATACGCTGCGGCATTCCTTCGCCACCCATTTGCTGGAGGGCGGCTACGACATCCGCACGGTGCAGGAGTTGCTGGGGCACGCGGATGTTTCCACCACCATGATTTACACTCACGTCCTCAACAAGGGCGGTCGCGGCGTGGTCAGTCCGCTGGACCGAATGACATAAAGTGCGGTGCGTCGGGCGCCGCCATTGACAAGGAACCTTCATGCAACCGATGCGCCAGCGCTCCGTCCAATGTATCAGTCCCTCCGGCCTGCACCGCATGGCTTATACCGAGTGGGGCGCGGCGGATAATCCCAGGGTGCTGGTGTGCGTGCATGGCTTGACGCGCTGCGGGCGCGATTTCGACTTTCTCGCCGAATCGCTCGCCGCCGAGTTCCGCGTGGTCTGCCCCGACGTGGTCGGGCGTGGCCGCAGCGAATGGTTGAAGAACAAGGCGCTGTACGGCGTGCCGCAGTACGTGGCGGACATGGTGACGCTGATCGCGCGGCTGGACGTCGAGCAGGTGGATTGGCTCGGCACTTCGATGGGCGGCTTGATCGGCATGGGGCTGGCGTCGCAGGAAAATTCGCCGATCGCCCGGTTGATCTTGAATGATGTCGGTCCGGTGCTGACCGCAAAATCTCTGGTGCGCATCGCCGAGTACGTCGGCCGCGATCCGCGCTTCGATTCCATGGATCAGGCCGAGCAGTTCGTCCGCGCCGTCAGCGCGCCCTTCGGCCAGTTGAGCGATGCCCAGTGGCGCCATCTGACCGAGCATGTGATGCGGGTCGCGGCGGACGGCAAGATCGAGTACCGCTACGATCCGGGCATTGCCGAGCCTTTTCACCAGGCTTGGGTCGCCGGACAACGGGGCAATGGCCAGGAGGTCGAGATTTGGCCGATCTATGAGGCGATCCGCTGCCCTACCCTGGTGTTGCGCGGGGCGCTCTCCGACCTGCTGCTGCCCGAGACCGTGGCGCGGATGGCGCGCTGCGGCCCGCGCGCGCGCAGCGTCGAAATCCCCGCCGTCGGCCATGCGCCGATGCTAATGTCGGCCGATCAGGTCGAGCCGGTGCACCGCTTCCTGCTGGGCGCCGCTTGACGAGCGACGAGGTGCCGGGCGTTCTGTTAGAATTACGCGTGGCGGGTCTCCCCGCATTGTGGGGTGGTGAACCTGGTCAGGTCCGGAAGGAAGCAGCCACAGCCATTTACTGCAAGTGCCGGGGGCAAGGCTCGCCACACTTCCCTTTTCCAGCGACAACCCGTTTTTCTCCAACTATTTTGCGCACTTAACACCGCATGAGCTACCAGGTCCTGGCGCGTAAGTGGCGTCCCAAATCGTTTGCCACGCTGGTGGGGCAGGAGCATGTGGTGCGCGCACTGACTCATGCGCTTGATCAACAGCGTTTGCACCATGCCTATTTGTTTACCGGCACGCGCGGCGTCGGCAAAACGACCATCGCCCGCATCATGGCCAAGGCGCTCAACTGCGAGACCGGCATCACTTCAACCCCCTGCGGCGTCTGCTCCTCCTGCATGGAGATCGACAGCGGACGCTTCATCGATTTGATCGAGGTGGATGCCGCGACCAATACCAAGGTCGATGAGATGCGGCAATTGCTCGAGAATGCCGCCTATGCGCCGACACGCGGCCGCTTCAAGGTGTATGTGATCGACGAAGTCCATCAGCTTTCCGGCCACGCCTTCAATGCCATGCTGAAGACGCTGGAGGAGCCGCCCGAGCATATCAAGTTTATCCTCGCTACCACCGATCCGCAGAAAATTCCGGTGACGGTACTGAGCCGCTGCTTGCAGTTCAACCTCAAGCATATGCCGCAAGCACAAATCGTTTCCCATCTGACGCAGATCCTCGAACAGGAAGGCGTACCCTGCGAACCGGCAGCGCTCAAGCTGCTTGCCAAAGCCGCCGCGGGCAGTATGCGCGATGCACTGAGCCTCCTGGACCAGGCGATCGCCCATGGCGCTGGCCGGGTGGAGGATGCCAACGTGCGCGACATGCTCGGCACCGTCGGCGACGATTACCTCTACGGCTTGCTCGATGCGCTGGCTGCCAGCAACGTTCACGCGCTGCTGGAGGTGGCAGAAGCCATGGATGCGCGCAGTCTCAGTTTCGATGCCGCGCTACAGGAATTGGCCACGCTGTTCCACCGTATCGCCCTGGCGCAATTTGCGCCGCAAGCTTTGGTCGATGACGGCGAGCGTCAGCGTTTGGCACCCTATGTCTCGGCCTTCGATGCGGAGTTTTTGCAGCTCGCTTACCAGATAAGCATCCAAGGTCGCGACGATTTGGCCTTGGCGCCGGATGAGCATGCCGGGTTCGGTATGACGCTGCTGCGTCTGTTCACTTTCCGTCCGGAGTCGCCGGCCCCGTTGGGTGCGACCCTTCCCCAAAAGGAAACTCAGGAAACTCGCGGTAGCGCGGCATCCTCTGCGGCATATAAGGCCAACCCGGCCAAGCCAGCCAAACCGAAGAGTGCTGCGCCGCCCTTGGATTCCGCGGCGCCTGCCACAGCAGATGTGGGCGGCAATGATCAGAATGACTGGCATGCAATTACCGCACGTCTCAATCTTGGCGGCATGGTGCGAGGACTCGCGCATCACTGCGAATTGGTCGAGGTCGGCGCGGATTCCATCACTTTGCGCCTGCCGCCGGCGCACAAATATCTGCTGGGCAAAGCCCATCAGGACAAATTGCAGGCCGAGTTGCAGAACTATTACGGTCGGCCGCTCAGACTCAACATCGTGCTGGCGGACACCGCGGTGGAAACACCCATAGAACGCAGCCGTTCCATCCAGCGCGAGCGGCAGGAGCGCGCCATTGCCGCCATCGAGCAGGATAGCTTCGTGCGCGAGGTGGTGGATATTTTCGACGCCACCATCAATGAATCATCCATCAAACCACTAAACTGAGCACTTAACTGAGCGATCCGGGAGAAACCGACATGATGAAAGGTGGCATTGCCGGCCTGATGAAAAAGGCGCAACAGATGCAGGAGAACATGGCCAAGGCCCAGGATGAACTGGCCTCGATCGAGGTTGAGGGCCAGTCCGGCGCCGGTATGGTCAAGGTCTGCATGACCTGCAAGCACGATGTCCGGCGTGTCAATATCGATGCTTCCGTGATGGACGACAAGGAAATGCTGGAGGATCTGGTCGCCGCGGCGGTAAACGATGCCGTTCGTAAAGTCGAAGCCGCTACGCAGGAGAAAATGAGCGGCTTTACCGCCGGTCTGAATCTGCCAGCGGGCATGAAATTGCCCTTTTAGGGCCGATCCGTGCCGGGCAGTCTAGAAAAACTCATCGAAGCGCTGCGCTGCCTGCCGAGTGTCGGGCCAAAATCCGCGCAACGCATGGCCTATCACCTGCTTCAGCGCGATCGGCCCGGGGCTCAACAGCTGGCGGATGCGTTAGCTGACGCTCTGGTACACATTCGCCATTGCCAGCGCTGCAATACCTTCACCGAAAACGAGTGCTGCGAACGCTGTGCCTCCGGCAAACGCGATGCGTCCTTGCTGTGCGTCGTGGAGATGCCGGTGGATCTCAATATGATGGAGCAGACCCATGCATTCAAGGGACTCTACTACGTGCTGATGGGCAGGCTCAGCCCGCTGGATGGCATCGGGCCGAAGGAACTCAGGCTGGATCGCCTGCTGGAGCGTGCCGGCGATGGTGTGGTCAAGGAGGTGGTCATGGCCACCAATTTCACCAACGAGGGCGAAGCCACCGCCCATTACTTGTCGGAACTGCTGCATGCGCGCGGCCTTAAAGTCAGCCGTATCGCCCGCGGTCTGCCGGTGGGTGGCGAACTGGAATTTACCGATGCCGGCACCATTGCCCAAGCGTTCTATGAACGGCGGGACTATTGAGCAAGGCACCCTGGTTCGACTGGGAGTGTCCGGGAAGCCAAGCGTTCTATTCGTTCGTATCTCATTGATTTAGAGTGAATAAAGCCGTACTGTTGGCGATAAAGCTTTTAATCGGCCTTGGCTTTCCGGTATAATTCAACGCGTTTGGGTTTGCTTCATTCAGGGATGTCCCATGGGGTGTGACGACAAGGTGGATTGCGGGCGGCGACGCCTGGTCCTGGCTACAGCGACGGTAGGCGGCGTGACTGGAATAGTCGCAGCCGTGCCGTTCGTGGCAAGCATGCTTCCTTCGGAACGTGCCAAGTCGGCCGGTGCCCCGGTCGAGGTGGATATCAGCAAATTGACGCCCGGTCAGATAATTACCGTCGAATGGCGCGGCAAGCCGGTCTGGATTGTCAATCGGACCAAGGAAATGCTTGATTCGCTTAAGAAAGTCGCCGACAAGGTCAGCGATCCCAACTCGGATAAACAGATGCAGCCTGAGTACTGCAAGAACGAGACGCGTTCAATCAAGCCGGAAATCTTTGTCGCCGTCGGCATCTGCACCCATCTCGGCTGCTCGCCGACCGATAAGTTCAAGACCGGGGCCGAAAGCGGCATCGATGCCGACTGGCAGGGCGGCTTCTTGTGTCCCTGCCACGGTTCGACCTTCGACCTGGCGGGCCGGGTTTATAAAAACAAGCCGGCGCCGGATAACCTCGAAGTTCCTGCGCATAAATACTTGAGCGATTCCAAGATCGTGATTGGCATCGGTCAAGATGGCAAGGCGGCCTGAACGATGAAGGCGAAACTGACAGCGCTGCTCGGATGGGTGGATGCTCGTTTCCCGCTGACATCGAGTTGGAAGACCCATCTTGCCGAATATTACACGCCGAAAAATTTCAACTTCTGGTACTTCTTTGGTTCGCTGGCTATTTTTGTGCTGGTGTTGCAGGTTCTCACCGGAATCTTCCTGACCATGCACTACAAGCCGGATGCTTCGCTGAATGCTTCCGGCGTCCCGGTGGCTTTCGCCAGCGTCGAGTACATCATGCGCGACGTGTCTTGGGGCTGGCTGATCCGCTACATGCACTCGACCGGCGCTTCGGCCTTCTTTCTGGTGATCTATTTGCACATGTTTCGCGGTTTGCTGTATGGGTCCTCGCGCAAGCCACGCGAATTGATCTGGCTGGTCGGCATGTTCATTTATCTGGCGCTGATGGCTGAGGCTTTCTTTGGTTACCTGCTGCCATGGGGCCAGATGTCGTTCTGGGGAGCGCAGGTGATTGTGAACCTGTTTTCGACCATTCCCCTGATCGGCCCGGATCTGTCGCTCTGGCTGCGCGGCGATTTCGTTGTCGGCGATGCGACCTTGAACCGTTTTTTCGCTTTCCACGTCATTCTGGTGCCGTTGGTGCTGCTGGGATTGGTTGCCGTTCATGTTCTGGCGCTGCACGCGGTCGGTTCGAACAACCCCGATGGCATCGAAATCAAGAAGAATAAGGACGCCAACGGCATTCCGCTCGACGGCATTCCGTTCCATCCGTACTACACCGTGAAGGACATTGTCGGAGTAGTGGTGTTTCTGTCCGCATTCTCAATAATCCTGTTTTTCATGCCTGAGTTCGGCGGCTATTTCCTCGAATCCAATAACTTCTACCCTGCGGATCCCCTGGTTACTCCGCCGCATATTGCGCCGGTATGGTATTTCACGCCCTTCTACTCGATGCTGCGGGCGGTAACCATCAACTTCTTCTGGATCGACGCAAAGTTCTGGGGAGTCGTGACGATGGGCGCTGGCACGCTTATCCTTCTCTTTTTGCCTTGGCTGGACCGGAGTCCGGTCAAGTCGATCCGCTACAAAGGGCCGATCTTCAAGACCGCCGTGGCGATCTTCGTGATCTGCTTTTTAGTCCTTGGCTACCTCGGCTTGCTGGCCCCCACGCCATTGCGAACGCTGGTGTCGCAAATCTGCACAGTGCTCTATTTTGCTTTCTTCCTGTTGATGCCGATCTACAGCAAGCTCGACAAGTGCAAGCCGGAACCGGAAAGGCTGAGCGGCTGATGAGGAAGCTACTCTTCACATTGCTCCTGCTGCCGCTGAGCGTCCTCGCTTCAGGAACGGAATTGCATCTGGACAAGGCGCCGGATCGGGCGCGCGACGTGGCCGCCCTGCAAAATGGCGCCAAAGTGTTCGTCAATTATTGCCTGAATTGCCATTCTGCTTCGTACATGCGTTACAACCGCTTGCGCGACATTGACCTGAGCGAGGAGCAGATCCGCGAGAACCTGATGTTCACCGCCGACAAGGTCGGCGAACTGATGAAGATTGCCATGCGGCGCGACGAGGCCAAAATCTGGTTCGGCAAACCACCGCCGGACTTGACGATTATCGCCCGCGCTCGGGCTTCGGAATTTGGCTCGGGTTCGGACTGGCTTTATACTTATCTGCGCAGTTTCTACCGCGACAACACGCGCCCGACGGGCTGGAACAACCTGGTTTTCGAGAATGTTGCGATGCCTCATGCGCTGTGGGAACTTCAAGGCCAGCAAGTGGTGGGCGCGGACCATAAACTCGTCCTCGCCAAACCGGGTAAACTTAAGCCAGAGGAGTATGACGCTCTCGTCTCAGATCTGGTCGGCTATCTCCAGTTCATGGCTGAGCCGATCGCCGAGACGCGCAAGCAGTTGGGAGTGCTCGTGCTGGTCGTCCTGGGCGTGCTGTTGGTCTTTTCGTACGCGCTCAAGCGTGAGTACTGGAAAGACGTTCACTAAACTTTAACCTTATCGAACTGCGCAATGTTGCATATGGGCCATCGAGAACACAATTCACCCGCGGTACGCCGTGTGGTGCGCGATGCCGACTATTCCTGGGGTACCAGCACCATGATGAACCTGTATTCGGGCACCACTTGCCCGTTTAGCCATCGTTGCCGCATCGTTTTGTACGAAAAGCAGATGGATTTTCAGGTGATCGATGTCGATCTGTTCAGCAAACCGGAGGATATCGCAGTTATTAATCCTTACAACCGCGTTCCGGTTCTGGTTGATCGCGACCTCGTTCTCTATGAATCCAACATCATCAACGAGTACATTGATGAGCGTTTCCCGCATCCGCAACTGATGCCGCCGGATCCGATCATGCGAGCACGCGCCCGGCAACTTTTGTTTACCATGGAAAAAGAGTTGTTCAGCCACATCGAGGTGCTGGAAAAGAATCTCAAATCGGCGGAAAAGTCGCGCCTTCACGTACGTGATCGCCTGACTGAGCTGGCGCCGATTTTCACCAAGCAAAAGCATATGCTGGGCGATGATTTTTCCATGCTGGACGTGGCGATCGCGCCCTTGTTGTGGCGCCTGGACCATTATGGCATTGAGCTCGAAAAGCCGGCGGCAACGCTGCTAAAATATGCTGAACGTATCTTCAGCCGGCAGGGCTTCATCGACGCCTTGACGCCTTCCGAAAAGGTCATGCGTCGCTAGTCGGAGTCGCTAGCGGGCCGAGTTCCTTCTGTGGCTCAAATTCCTTCGACCAAGCCGTACCTGATCCGCGCCATCCATGAGTGGTGCATAGACCAGGGCTGTACGCCTTATCTGGCGGTGGTCGTCAATGCTCGCACCAGAGTGCCGCGCGAGTATGTCAAAGACGGTCAGATTGTTCTCAATCTCGGACCGGAAGCGACGCATCAGCTGATAATCGGTAACGAGTTGATTACTTTCTCCGCACGCTTCAATGGGGTTGCTCAGACGCTGTCGATCCCGATCGACAATGTTGCCGCCATCTATGCACGTGAGAATGGCCAAGGCTTGACCTTTGAAGTCGCGCTGCCGGGTGACAAAGAAAAAGTGGGGACGGATCAGGTGAGCAAGGATGAACCGCCGCAGCATCCTGCTCCATCCGGTCACCCGCATCTCACCCGCATCAAGTAATTACAATTGCAAACGTCCCCTCGGCAGGGGGTGGACGAGTTGCAGGCGAGTGATGGTGGGCCGCAGGTTAAGGCTGGTTTGTCTTTTCAATTCGGTTGCTTGCGCACGCATTTCCTCGATACTGACATCGACGGCCTCTCCGCTGGCGGCGAAGGCCACTACATTGCCGCTGTCCAGTGAAGGAAAGACCATCGAACGCTGATTGAAGGCCACGTGGATGCGCTCGGCGCTGGCAGCGTAGCCACGGCTGCGACTCAGCAGATTGCTTATCAACAGGCCCTGCGCCGACAGTTGGGTACGGCACGCGGCATAGAATTCAACGCTATCCAGACTATCGTCGAGTCCATCTGGACCATATCCATCGACGAAGATCGCATCATACTGTCCGGCAGGTTGGTCGATGTAGTCGGCAGCATCGGCGATGATTATCTTCAGGCGCTGCGAATCTTCAGGAAGACGAAAGTAGTGCTGCGCCATCGGGACGACGCGCGCATCGATTTCGACGACAGTGATAAGCGTCTGCGGCAGATGACGGTAGATAAATTTGGCCAGCGACCCTGCTCCCAATCCGATTAATAAGGCATTGCGTGGCCAGCTCTGGTCAGATCGCAGCAGCAGACAAGCCATCATTTCGCGGGTATACGCCAGTTCCAGGGCGAATGGTTGGCGGATGCGCATCGATCCCTGTATCCACTCAGAGCCGAAATGCAGGCTGCGCACCCCGGCTTGTTCGGAAATGTTTAATTCATAAGGGGAATTATCCAAGCGTGGAAAATTCATGGAAAACGTGTGTAAAACGCAAAGTTGCGAAGTTACCCATTCTGCCCCTCGACTATCGCCGTACATGCCCTGATATGTATTGACCTGTCAAATTTTCCGGGAAGCATGTTTCAAATCCTCGTGCAATGTGTGAGTAGCAGAACGGACGGCATGACGACGGTTGATCAGTCTGATATGCGCGGGTTGGTTACCGCATGACAACCGATTCGTCGGGGAGCTGCCTCGCTCTAGTATCGAGGGTCATACCGTTGGCGGATGATCATACCCCAAGCGTAACCCGCGTCGCTTGAGGTGCGGTAGGTCAATACATGATGTCTAGACAGCAGAAGCCCCTTGGCGGTACTGCACATCGGACAACAGGCGGCTCAATTCCTTCTTGACCACGGCGTAGCACTCGCAGGCGCGAGTCTCCAGCCCCGCCCGGTCAAGCACCGCAATGTGGCCACGGCGGTAGCTGATCAAACCGGCAAGCTGCAATTTGCCGGCGGCCTCGGTAATGCCTTCGCGACGCACACCGAGCATGCTGGCGACCAATTCCTGGGTCATGATCAACTCACGCGCGGGGGCCCGGTCGAGGGTCATCAACAGCCAGCGACACAACTGCTGCTCGACCGAGTGGTGCCGATTGCAGGCCGCGGTCTGGGACATCTGGGTGACCAGTGCCTGGGTATAACGCAGCAACAAATGCTGCAGCAAGCCGGCGCGATTGAATTCCTGCAACAGCTTGCGGCGCTCCAGGCGGTAGGCATGGCCCGCGGTCTGCACCACAGCCGAACTGGGCGTGGTATTGCCGCCCATGAACAGCGAAACGCCGACCACGCCTTCATTGCCCACCCCGGCGGATTCGGCCGATGCGCCGGTCTCCATGACATAGTGCAGCGAAACAATCGACGTGGTGGGGAAATACGCATGCTGCAACTGGGTGCCGGGCTCGTAGAGTATTTCACCGAGCGGCACCGGGACCAGCTCCAGATGCCCAGCCAAGGACTCGAATTCCGCCGTCGGCAGGGCGGCGAGAAGATGGTTTTGATTCGGACTATGCGGAGATAACATCGCCAGGCGCTAAGCGTAAATATCTTGGGCTCTACTTCTTTGCGGAGAATTCCACGCCGATGCCGCGGTAACCGATGAAGCGGCAGGACTGGGTGAACATTGGCTCCCCGCTCACCCGAAACGATTGTTGCGAGCCATCGGCTTT
Source organism: Sterolibacterium sp. (assembly GCA_028713555.1). Taxonomy (GTDB): domain Bacteria; phylum Pseudomonadota; class Gammaproteobacteria; order Burkholderiales; family Rhodocyclaceae; genus JACRAR01. The sequence goes on from JAQTOA010000016.1 coordinate 18,655, forward strand.
GACGTGGCTGAAGACGAAGTCGAGGAAAGGCTGACGTGCGGCAATGGTGTCCTGCAGCAGCTTCCGCTCCGCTTCATTCCAGCCGCCCGCCACCTTAATTTGATTGGTCTCTCCCAGCAAGGGACTGACCTGGATACCGAGCATTTCCAGTACCGGGCCGGAAACCTTGGTGAAGTTTCCGTTCTCGTCCTGTTCCCAGTACCAGTCGGAGGCCAGCTCGGTCAGGCTGCGGTAGCGGGCTTCGCTTTCGCGCAGTTCGGCGGTCCGTTCCTGCACCGTCTCTTCCAGCAGCTGGTTGTAATTCTCGAGTTGTTTGTAAAGCAGCCGCACTTCCAGCATGTTATGGATGCGCGTCTTGACTTCGACCAGGTCGAACGGCTTGGCTATGAAATCCTTGGCACCGGCTTGCAACGCGCGCAGTTTGTGGCCAGGCTGGGCGGTGAGGACGAGGACCGGCAGATAACTATCCGCGGCGTTGGTGTTGAGACCAGCCATCACCTGGAATCCATCCATGTCTGGCATCTGCAGGTCAAGCAGGATCAGGTCGTAGCGGTTCTTGCGATGCAGCGCGCAGACCTCCCGCGGGTTCATGGTCGAGGTAACGCAGGTATAGCCGGCCTCACTCAGCAAGCTCTCAAGTAGCGTGACATTGGACTCCTGATCATCAACGATCAGGATGCTGGCATTGAGAATATCGGATTCGGTAAGTTTCATGCTGGTTCCTCACTGGTGCCCGCTTCTGTTTCTAGGGTACTGGTGCCCACTTCGAAGGCATTGGTTGGAAGACCCTCTGTGGTCTGCGTGTCCGGCTGTGAAATCTTCAGTGCCGTGTCCAATGCATCCATGAATAGGCTGACCTTGATAGGTTTGGTCAAATAGTTGAAGAATCCGGCTTCGAGGGCCTTCTCGATGTCGCGGGGCACCGCATTGGCGCTGAGCGCGATGATCGGGATATGCGCCGTTGCCGGGTCGGCGCGCAGGATTTTCATGGCTTCAAGCCCGCTGATGCCGGGCAGGTTGATGTCCATCAGGATCACCTGCGGTTGATAAACGCGGGCAAACTCGATGCCGAGATTGCCATCCGCGGCGCTTAGCAGGCGCAGATCAGGGCGGCGCGCAATGAGTTGCTCGACCAGTTCCAGGTTGGCAGGATTGTCTTCCACATACAGCAGGGTGCGCTGCGGCGCACCCTCCGGCACCTGCGGCCGCACCAGCGCCGCATGATCGGCTTCCCGAATTGCCAACAGTGGCGCAGTCGTCAGGCCCAATTCGAACCAGAACACGCTGCCCACGCCGACCGTGCTATCGGCGCCTACAGTACCCCCCATCAGTTCGACCAGCCGTTTGGTCACCACCAGGCCGATGCCCGTGCCTTCCTCCGTGCTGGCCTCCTTGCCGAGCCGATTGAACGGCTGGAAAAGTTGCGCAAGCTGTTTCGGCGCCAGGCCTGTACCGGTATCCCGAACGCTGATACGAATCGAATCCGGCGGACGCAGGGTGTACTCCACGGTCACCTTGCCTTCCGGTTTGTTGTACTTGATGGCGTTGAACAGCAGGTTGATCAGAACCTGTTTGACCCGGGTCCGATCGGCGCTGACAAAATAGGGGAGTTCAAAGCGTGGAAACGTCATGGCTATGCCGCGCTTGTGTGCCTGCGGCTCGATCATGGCCCGGCATTCGAGCATGACCTCGACCAGCGAGACCGGCTCATGCGACAACGTTGCCTTGCCCGACTCGATCAGCGCGAGATCGAGGATTTCGTTGATCAGTTCCAGAAGGTACCAGCCTGCCTTGAGAATCTGGTCGAGATTTTTCCTCTGCGCGGGTGTCGGCGGCGGAGAACCGGATTCCATGAGCTGGGCAAAACCGAGGATGGCATTGAGCGGCGTGCGCAATTCATGGCTCATGCTCGAAAGGAAATCCGACTTGGCGAGGTTGGCTTTTTCAGCCACGAACTTGGCGCTCTCCAGTTCGGTGTTCTTGTCCAGCAGCACCTGATCGAGGCGTGCCCGCTCTGCTTCGATCTGCTTGCGCGCGGTATTGTCGGTGCCGATCAGCAGATAGCCGATGATGGCGTCCTGCGCGTCGCGCAGCGCCGTGACCGACACCACCGCCGGGAAGCGGCTGCCGTCCTTGCGGATATAGGTCAGCTCGTAGATGTCCTCGATGCCGCGCGAGGCCTTGAACACCAGGGCCTCGAAGCCAGGCGCAATCGGCGTGTCGAGTTCGACGCTCAACGACTTGGCGCGGGCAATCACCTCTTGTGGATCGGAGATGTCGGCCGGCGTGACTTTGTTCATTACCTCAGCGGCGGCATAGCCCAGCATGCGCTCGGCGCCGACGTTGAAGATCTGGATGACGCCCTTGGCGTCGGTGGCGATACTCGAGAAATTGGCGCTGTTGAAAATCGCGTTCTGCAGCGCCCCCGCCTTGAGCAGCGCCTCTTCGGCCTGCTTGCGCGCGGTATTGTCGGTGCCGATCAGCAGATAGCCGATGATGGCGTCCTGATCGTCACGCAACGCGGTAACCGATACGATCGCCGGGAAGCGGCTGCCATCCTTGCGGATGTAGGTCAGCTCGTAGATGTCCTCGATGCCGCGCGAGGCCTTGAACACCAAGGCCTCGAAGCCCGGCGCAATCGGCGTGTCGAGCTCGACGCTCAACGACTTGGCGCGGGCGATCACCTCCTGCGGATCGGAAATGTCGGCCGGCGTGATCTTGTTCATCACGTCGGTAGCTGCATAGCCCAGCATGCGCTCGGCGCCGACGTTGAAGATCTGAATCACACCCTTGGCATCGGTGGCGATACTGGAGAAATTGGCGCTGTTGAAAATCGCGCTCTGCAGCGCCCCCGCCTTGAGCAGCGCCTCTTCGGCCTGCTTGCGCGCGGTGATGTCCCGTAAAATTCCGGTGAAGTAACGCTGGCCACCCAGCCACATTTCGCTGACTGCGATCTCCAACGGGAAAATGCTGCCATCCTTGCGCCGGCCGACGACCTCGCGTCCCAGGCCGATAGCGCGCGCCTCAACGCTGGCGCTGTAATATTCGAGGGAGCCATTACGTTGGTCGCGATCCAGCTCGGGAATCAGCAGGCTGAATTCTTTTCCGCTGAGTTCCGCGGCAGTATAGCCAAACATCTGCTCGGCCGAGGGATTGACGGTCTCGATGATGCCGCCGCGGGCATGGATGTTGATGATGCCGTCCACCACGGTATTGAGTATCGTCTGGATCTGTGCGGCACTGTCGCGCAAGGCCTGCTGCGCGGCATATTCCTCGGAGACATCGCGGAATACCAGCACCGCTCCGACCACTTGGGCATCGCGGTTGCGGATCGGTGCGCAACTGTCGGCGATAGCGCGCTCGCTGCCATTGCGGGCAATCAACAGGGTGTGATTGGCCAGGCCCTGTACCGTGCCATGCGCCAAGGTGTCCATGACCGGGATAGTGCTCGGTTGTCGGGTTTCCTGGTTGATGATGTGAAAAATCTCGTCCACCGGGCGACCGCTGGCTTCTGCCTGCGTCCAGCCGGTGAGCTGTTCGGCAACGGGGTTCAGGCGCGTCACCCGTGCCTCGGCGTCAGTGGCAATCACCGCATCGCCGATGGAGTTGAGCGTCACCGCGAGCTGTTCCTCGCTGTCCCGCAAGGTGAGGTTGGCCTGCTTTAGCTGGGTGTTTGTCTCTTCTTGAATCTCGAGCAAATGCCGCGTTTCGAGATGGACCAGATTCTTGATTCCCTGCTGTGTTTCCCGATAGATCAAATAGGCGAAAGCCAGGGCAAACAGCAGCGCCAGCAGGCTGGTGGTAACGATGATGGTAAACAGATGGCGCATGCTTGTCTGGAACTCTTCTTCGCGCTGCGCCAGCAGGCCCTTCTCAAGCTGAATGAAGCTGGCTATCTCGGCACGAATCGAATCCATCGACCGCTTGCCCTGACCACTGCTTACCAGCGCGAGTGCGGCAGTCTGGCTATGGTTGCGGCGCAACTCGATGGCATGCGACATATGCGCCAAACTGTCATCCATCAAGGGACTCACCGTGTCCAGGTGTTTCTGGGCAGCACTGAACAAGGTCATTTGACGCAATTCTTGCAGATGCTGACTGATGTTGTTTTTTCCGGTCAAATAAGGTCCCAGAAAGCTCTCGTCACCGGTCAGCAAATAGCCGCGCATGCCGGTCTCGGCATCCAACATTGAAGTCATCCAATCGTCCGCGCTGTTGATTACAGCGTAGGTATGCGTACGCACGCCGGCGGCTTCTTCGATCTGCCTGAAGGTCCAGAACGATACCCCCACTCCCAGCGCAACCAATAGAACTGCTCCAACAAACCAGGCGACTATTTCACGAGGGGCTTTTACTTTCACTTAGGATTTACTCCCTGCATGGCAGCTTTGCCGACAGCGGCGGTAAAGCTTGGAGCGATTCCTGTTGAGGACATGGCGGATTACCGTGAAAAGCATGCAAGGAAGAAGAAACTGTGCCGGTCGGGATGGCAGATAGCGGCCATCACAAAACCGCACCGCATCCGAGACGGGTATGAATCATCACCGTCTTTCCGACGGCTGTCTGTGCGTTGGGGTACACAAGCCGGTGCATGGTACTCGGCATTGCCCGGCTCAGGGAGTAATGTTGGATAAACATTGAAGAATCTACAATTTCGCCTCGATGTAGGTATAGAGGTAGTTGGAGCCGCCGTTGATGTTGCCGAACATCCGTGCGGCGCCGAAGATGCCGGAGCGATGCGAAGCGCCGATGCCGAAGTAGGTTTCTTTCAATGCGTGAGAACCGATCAGGTCGCCGACGCTGATATCGATGCTCGGATCGAGATAGTTGAGCAGTTTTGAGGTGTTGCGTCCGCGCCGCGCCTGGTCCCGTTCTTCAACGTAGAGGGGATGCTGCGCCAGCGAAAAACCGGCGCCCATGCCAAGGCGGGTGCGTACCCGTCCGCTCCAGGGGAATCCGTAGTAGTAGGCCTTGATATAGGCATCGAGCTGCCAGGTGTCGGGCTGCAGGCGGTTCTCGTCATGATGCAGCAGGCCGAGATAACCAACGAAATCGAGCGGCCAATTATTCACCCGCTCGATCAGCGGCCTGCCCAGTTCGATACCGGCGATGCGCGTATTGTCCTCGGTGCGGGTGGAGCTGCAGCGCAAGGTCATGATCGGCAGCAGGTTGCAGTCGGTCGAACGGCCGTAGAGTACCTTGACATGCAGGGGCAGTCCCGGTTCGGAATAGGGCTTGTGGCTGCCGAAGTCGTAGGCGGCGCCGAGCATGACCGTCGGCTGTACGCCGTCGCGCACGATCGGGCTATTGCGCAGCCTGGCATCGAGAAGATTGACACCGATCCCGCCAATGAGCCGCCAGCGGTTCAGCAGTTCATAGTAGCCATACAGGCCAAGCGTCAGGTTGGTGCCGGCGCCGGGCAGGTATTCCGGACGCAGCGGCGTAACTTCATCCGGGTTCACGCCATAGTAGTAATTGTTCAGCCGGGCATTGCGCCGCGAAAGCATCAGGCTGGGCCTCAGGTGCCAGCGGCCGGATTGCCAGTCGAGGCTGTAACCCAGGCGCATTTCGGATCCCCTGCTGACGTTATCGACATCATGCAGGATTTCGGCATCCAGGTTGCCCCAGTCCGAGCGATAACGGTAGCCGAGTCCCAGGTCGGTTGAAGGACGACGCGTGCGCATGCCGGCCAGGCTGTCCGGGCTGCGGTCATAGGGGAAGCCTTCGAAGCGGTAATCGAGAAACAGATCGAAACTGTGGCGCGATTCGCGCAGTTCGTCCACTAGCTTGAGGCCGACACGGCTGCCATGGAGGAAGAACCGCTTGCCCTCGTAAAGATAAAGTGGCGCCATGTCGTTGCTGAACCCGGCGCCTTTGTAAGGCGAGCGTTCGCTGCGAAGCATGGCGCCGAGGCCGGCGCTGCCTGGGATGGCCAGGAGATCGGCCAGCGGATCGGAAGCGGCGCTTGCGCTCAGCGGCAACAGCAGCGCCAGGGATAAAAGAAGGCGGCGAAGCTTATCTAGGGTCATGGCGCTCAGGGTAAAGTTGGAATATTGGCGATCCCTTTCCGCTGCATCAACTCGCGTGCCAAGGATGTGCCTGCCGTGGCTAGATTGCCGAGCGGATTCGCCTGGCAATAGACATCGGCCATTGAGAAAATCGAGACGTTGTCGGTGTCGCTCAGGAAGTCTATGCCCGAGCCGGCGACCACGCCGCTGAGATATCCGACAAGCCAGGTCTGATCGACTTCGGCATGCTGGGTATGCCCTCCCTTTTCTTCCAACCGGTGCTCTTGCCACGTCGCACAAGTTCGCGAACCTCTGGATTCAAGTGCGACTGCCAGCATGCTGCTGCCCAGCAGGCAGCAGCCAAGCAGCAGTAGGGTCAGGTAGTGCACTTTATTGAACGCTCAACGCGGAGCGATCTTCCCGCCGTCATCGGAAATGATGATCTCGACACGCCGGTTCAACTGTCGGCCCGCGGAAGTTTTGTTGTCGGCAACCGGATAGGATTCACCGTAACCCCGCGAGGTAATGCGCTCCGAGGCGATGCCCATGTCCAGCATTGCCGTGCGCACCGAAGCAGCACGCTGATCCGAGAGTTCCATGTTGCGGATATTGCCGCCGGTGCTGTCGGTGAAGCCTTCAATCATGACCGTGCGCTGCGGATAGCGTTTGAGAAAATCGCCGAGCTTCTGCAAGTTGCGCAACCCGCCAGACTTTAGCTGGGCATGATTGGTGTCGAACAGCACGTCGCCCAGCGTGATGAGCATCCCGCGGTCGGTTTTCTTGGCTTGCAAATCCTTGAGTTGTGCTTCCAGGTCGCGCGAGCGGGCTTCCGCGTCCTGGGTCTGCTGGCGGGCGGATTGGGCATCCACCAGTGCAGCGTTCGCTACTTGTCTTTCCGCAACGGCTTGGCGCTGCGATTTTTCTGCCTCGCGTTGCGAGACTTCTGCACTGCGCTGCGCCACATCCGCCTCCTGTGTCCTTGCAGCCAGACGGACCTTGTCGCGTTCGGCATTGGCGTTTGCCACCGCCAGTTCCGCGGCTTTTTGTTTAGCTGTTTCCTGGGCAATCGCCGTCTGTTGCTTCGCCACATAGGCCAGATGGTCGACCGTGTCGCTCTTTTCTCCCTTGCTCAAGGCGTTATTGGCTTTGTCCAATGATTCGCTGGCCTGCTTCAGTTCGCCTGCGGCGAGAGTGGCGACCTGCGGGTTAGCTTGTGCAGTGTTGTAATCGCTGCGCGCCTGATCGAGAAGGGAATTGCTTGCCGGTAGCGAGCTACAGCCTGCCAGCACCGCAGCCGCGATAAGGGTAATGGGTATTAAACGGTGATTTTTCATGATCATTTCCTCGATTAGCGATTATTTGGTTTTGCGGTTGATCTCTTCGCGTAGCACGCGAATGTCATCCTGCATGGCGACTGCGGCCTTCTGGGCCTTGGCCGAATCTGCCTTTTTCTCAGCCAGTCGCGCATCGGCCTGGGCCTCTTCGGCCAGCCTGCGCGCGGTCAAATAGTCTTCTTTAGCCACGGCCTGGTTGGCGCGTTCCAGCTTTTCCTGCGCGGCTCTCATCTCCACCGCCGCAAACTCGTTGCCGCCGGCACTGACAGCGTTGTCCAGCGCGGACTTGGTGACCGCCAATTGTTCCGTCGGCGGCGGAAGGTTCGTCGCGCAACCCGTAATAAACACGGCGGCGCAACCAATTGCGCCAGCCACTCGATACCATGGATAACTGGAAATGTTGTTCATCATCTTCCTCACTATGCGTTGAAAAAACGGGGTTGCTCAATAGACATCCAGGAACTGACGCGTTAGCGCTGGTCGCCTCCTCCCCTGAGCAATGACAACGGATCGAAGGCACACTTTTCGACTCATCGTGAGTGGCGTTCCTTTCAGCGTCGCGGCAATTATCTGTCGGCTAACCTGGAGCGTCTGTTCGCTGACGCACAGACCGTCAGTTAGGGAGGTCGATAATCGCCTTACACAAACGCGTTACGCGAGGAAACCGAAATGAACTGGGATCAAACTGAAAGTGGTTGGAAGCAGGGCAAAGGTGACGTCAATGAGCAGTGGGGTGATATCAGCGAAGACCAAATCACCGACAGCATTCAGGTGACGTTTGGATATTTGTATGCCGAGGCTGAGTCAGAACTCACCGAATGGCAACAACACCTGCGCGAGATCAATCTGCCTAGCTGAGGCTGGCAACAGACAATCCGAAAACCTTTTCAACGCTGGACTAAGATCTTCGGGTTGGGGTATCGGGAAAGCGGCGAGCACGCTATGTGCTCGCCGCTAGAGTATTACTGCTGTCCTTTGACAATCATGTCATTCTTGACGGAAGTCACGCCCTTGACGCCACGGGCAATTTCAGCAGCCTTTTCCACGCTGGCGCGAGAGTTGACGAAACCGGTCAACTGCACCACGCCTTTATAGGTCTCAACATTGATTTCCGCCGACTTCAGCGTAGGCTCTCCCAGAACCGCAGCCTTCACCTTGGTCGTGATAACGCTGTCGTCGAGGTATGCCCCGGTACTCTCATGTTTCATCGGCGCTACAGTGGTTTTCTCCCTGGCGGGCTTGCTTGCCTCCGATGAATTCATCGGCGCTTTAGCCGTCCCCTCAGCATGATGTCCCGACTTCTCATGCATCCTGCCCTGCATGCCGGAATGAAAATCGTCGAAGGTCTTCTTCTGCTCAGGCGTGAGCACAGCATAAAAAGCCGTCATGGCTGCAACATGCTCGGCCATCTGGGTTTGTTGCTCTTTCATGCGCGCCAACATCTTCTCCCCACGTTCCGGGGTTGTGAGCTTCGCCATGTCGTCATGTTTCTCATGGCGTGCCTTATCCATCGAATGTTCTGAGTCCATCAGCTTTTGCCAGGCGCCTTCCTGCTCGGGCGTCAGTTTCAGGATTTCATGGAGCTTTCTGTGATGCTGTGCCATGCGATCACCGTGGTGTTCCATATAATCGCCGTGTGCCTCCGTAGGTGCGCATTTGTGCGGGGCGGCAACAGCCGGCGCGGCAAGAAACCCCAGAAGTGAAGCCAAAAGCAGGGATGGAACGAGAGTGCGATAGCGGTTCATAGTGATTTTCCTATATCAAACATTTGGCAACATTGCCGTTCTGGTGCGCTTCGCACCAACTTTTCGCTGACTTTAACGATTGGTAGCCGAATCCGGCACGCCCGGCACTCTGGGTCTTTTGCCAGAATCAACTCATGGAGCCACGCAGCGCGTCAAATGCTAGGTGATTGTCACAAATCCTTCTGTGCGCTGGCCAACATACCGGTTGAGGAATTATCTGGAGTTTTACACGCGTGACGACGATGCCGCTTGCGGTTTCTTCTGCGGTTCATTGACTTCAAAAACGATAGGCGAGGCCTGCGCTCGCGTAGTAGTTCGATGCGCGCTCTGCAAGTGGGCTGCGCACGGCGTCACCATGCAGTCGCCGCGACTCCATGCTGCCGACCGCAACCCAATCCTGGCTTAGGTCGACCGACCAGAGGAATCCGACGCTGGCAAACAACCAGCCTTCTCCCGCATGGAAGGCCGGCAAGCCAGTGATGGCAACCTGTTGCGGCGTAATGTCATAGTAAGATCCGGCTGACTTCGCATTCGACCACGTCGCTTGGGTAAATACGCCTGCGGCGACGCGTCCGCTCCGGTATACACCCGCGCTGAGGCGGAAGTCGGCCTGGGCGCCGAGATCGGAATCGGTGTGTTGCCTCAAGCGTGCGAGCAGAGTGATCGGCACTGGACCAAGCTTATGGTCCCATTCGAGTTGAACACCGACCGACGTTCCTCGGTCCACATCCGGGACGCTGTGATTCTTGAGGAAATCGGATTCGCTCGTCCTGCGCCCCGGCTCGTAGGCCAGTTGCGCACCGGCATGCAGCCCAGGCACAAGCTCCAGCCGAACGCCGCCCTCAAGCACGCCTTGGGTTGAGCGCACGAACCAGGGCTGGCCCAAGTATCGGACAACCGGGACCAATTCGCCGTGTTGAGCAGCCGAACCGTCGTATGCCGGCCGCGAGCGCAAGCCTGGGCCGAGCAGCGATTCATCGGAGAGCTCTGCGCCAGCGACCAGCGGCACGATCAAACCCCAAACCAATGTTACGGACCGAAATACAGACAGGGCAGTACTCATTTGCGTCACTTCCGAAGTTAGCCGAGAGCCAGCATACATCCGCCAGATCGCCCTCACTGTGCGGCAACCAACATAAAGATGTTATGGCTGTGAGACCACCCAACTGAAGTATCCCTCTGTCGTTTCAACTCCGGCCAAGCACAATGCGTGCTACCGCACAGAGAGCACCCTGGATATGGAGGACGATGATACCGGCAACAATTTTGTTGGAGCATGGCGATGATCGGTCGGTTCTATTTTTCGTTTGTCCTGTTAATCGTCGTGGCTCTCAGTGGATGCGCATCGCTTCCACCAGGGTTGGATTTTCCAAAAAACGTTTCCTCAGCGCTGGCCCATCCGGAGGAAACGCGGCTTGGGCGACAGTTTGAAAATGCGGCGGGCGAGCATAACGGCAACTCCGGATTTCGCATCATTCCGGTAGGCGCCGATGGGTTCCTGACGCGCATGCAAATGATCAATGCCGCGGAACGAACCGTCGACCTGCAATATTTCATATTTCGCGGGGATGAAACCGGCAAGCTGCTTACCGGTGCGGTGCTGCGTGCGGCGGATCGTGGCGTGCGGGTGCGGGTGCTGATCGACGATGGCGAAACCGTGACCGGCGACGATCAGATCACCGCGCTCGAAGCGCATCCTTCGGTTGAGATTCGACTCTTCAACCCCTTCGTGTATCGCGGTCATATTACGCTGTTGCGAGCTGTCGAATTCATGTTCAACGCCTCCCGGCTCGACTACAGAATGCACAATAAATTGCTCGTCGTGGACAATGCAGTTGCGCTCATAGGCGGACGCAATATCGGCGATCAATACTTCCAGATTGATCCGGAGTCCCAATTTGCCGATGACGATGTATTTGCCGCCGGCCCTATCGCCAAACAGCTCTCAACGACCTTCGACGAGTTCTGGAACAATGCCCTGTCGATTCCAGCCGAGGCGCTTACTGCTGGAAAGTCGTCACATGCTGCCTTGAATGAGCATCGTCAGGAATTAAAAGAACAGAGCCGACAGTTGAAGGCGGACGGTCCTGACTATGTGAGGCGGGTGGCGAGCGGCGAACCATTTGGCGGGATGATCTCCGGCCGCCTGCCCCTGGTCTGGGCGCATGCGCAGCTGATCTGCGACAGTCCCGACAAGAAGAAAGTGGAAAACGGCGCAATGCTGGGCAGGCTGATGCACCGGGCGGTGGCCAATGCGGCCAGCGCGGTGCAGTCCGAGTTGCTGATGGTCACGCCCTACCTGATACCGGGGGACGAAGGCATGCAGTTGTTCAGGGATCTGCGCCAACGCAACGTACGTGTCCGCATCCTGACCAACTCGCTCGAATCATCGACGGTATTGCTGGGGCAAGCCGGCTATATGCATTATCGCGTGCCATTGCTTGAGAATGGCGTGGAACTCTATGAGATCCGCTCACGATTGGGTAACGCCAGAGGCAGCGGCCAAACGGCGGCAATCTCGCGCTATGGCAATTATTCCCTGCACGCGAAACTGTTTGTTTTCGATCGCCAGAGGCTGTTCATCGGTTCAATGAACTTCGACCAGCGATCGATGCATCTTAATACCGAAATCGGCTTGATCATTGACAGTCCCGCCCTGGCTCAACAGGTTGCTGCGCGGTTTGAAGCCATGGTGCAGCCGGCCAACTCCTACATGCTGGCATTGCGTCCAAATGACGCGGGAGGTTCGCCGAGTTTGGTGTGGTGCACTCAGGAAGACGCCAAAGCTGTTGAATACGATACGGAACCTGCCCGCAGTGACTGGCAAAGATTCAAGGCCAATGTGTTAACGCTACTGCCAATGGATAAAGAGCTATGAACATACGTTTGATCATGGGTTCGGTACTGATGCTGGGACTTTTGCTGGCGTCTTGTGTCCGTGCGGAACCGCCGACCAATGTGCAAATAGAAGTCAATTTTCTGCTGGGCTACCTCGAGGGGTCCCGATGCGAGTTTTATCGCAACGGGACTTGGTACGATTCCAAGATGGCACAAGCGCATTTGCGCGACAAGTACAACTATCTGGCGGCAAGAAATCTGGTCGATACCACTCAAGAATTTATTGAAAGAGCTGCCACGGAAAGCAGTTTTAGCGGTCAGCCGTACCAGGTGAGGTGTAATGGCGGCGCAGCGATGTCGAGCAAACAATGGCTGCTCGACGAATTTTCGCGTTTTCGGGCGTTTTAATCTTCCTTCTTGATGCGAATCGTGCTGCTCACCGAAGTTACGCCTTCGGTTTCGCGCGCAATCGAAACCGCCTGATCGGCTTCTTCCTGAGTTCTGGCTCTGCCGCTCAAAACCACCGCCCCCTTCTTGTCAGTATCGACCTTGATATGGGCCAGACTGCTCATCTTTTCGTCGGCCAGCTTGGCCTTGATCTTGGTCGTAATTACCGAGTCCTTGACGAATGTCAGAGGATGCGTGCGGTCCGACTCCGAATCGGCGGCATGGCTGGCAATCGGGGCCAGCAGGGTGCCGATGACGAAACATATTGTCGCGAGTTTGATTCTCATGGTTTGCCTTTCCTTGGGATAGAGGGGAGTCCGCATGATCCGGCTACCTCCAGGAAATATCTGTTCGTTGGCGCACTTAGATCAAAACGCGCTAGTCGCATTTTGTTCTGTAGCGCACAGTAATACCCGGTTCATTGGCGTAGCACGAGACTCTGTAGCATATAAGCAAGGAGCAGCAGTGAGAGTCAAAACGACCACAATGACCGGTGGTTCAGTCGAGGAATCGATTGTCTATCAATAAGACTATTTGTCATACCGTCGCCTGATTGATCGGGAATTCAGCAACATCCCCACAAGAAAAGTGAATATCGCGATCCCCCCCAAGATGGCGACAGCTAGCACCCATGGCTGCCCAGCGAGTTGGCGCAACGCGGCCAGATGAGCCGCCTGGGCAATCCAAATCGCCGCCGCGCAGTAGGCCAGGAACTGCAGCAGAATCAGAGTCCCACGCTTCCTGACAAAGAACAACAGCGGCATTAACAGACAAAGCGTAACCAACACGAGGTCACCTGCGCGAAAGAAATGAGCACCGAGAAGCAAAGCAGCCAAGCTAAAAAGGCTTATCCTTAAAATCATTCGATCGACGACTCGGCGCCTGTTTCAGATTGGGACGAAAGTGACTCGGCTTGGTGTGTAACCGATTTAGCTGGCAGACTTGGCGCCGACCGGCGCCCGTCAAGCAGGTGAAAAATTGCCCGCAGGGGATGATGCAGCAACATGCGCGGTCCAGCCCACTGCATAACGGTCCTGATCTGCTCGCGCTTGTCCGCGCTATAGCAATGCACGACACATTTTGCGCAGGTCGGCTTGCCATCCCCAAACACGCAACGCTCAAGGCGGCGTGCGGCATAGTCAAGCAATTCAGTGCAATCGGGGCAAAGCGCGCAGCCGTTACCTTGGTGGTGGCGGTGCCCGCAGCAATACATGCCGATTATCACTTCGATCGTCTGTAGTTCCCGCCTGCGCCGGACAAAGTGTTCGCTGGTCTTCCCGTATTGCATAGTGTGCAATGGTTTGCAGGGTGTAATGGCTGTAAAGTTACTGCCAACCGCTTCTCTATACCATGATATGCATCAATTTTTTCGGCGATGCACTGACCTGGCGACATCATGGATCAAGCTAGCGTTTTGCTTGCACCAACTGCCCGAGAACTGCAACCACTTCGCCAATCACAATCGTTCAGTTTCCCATCGCCGATCGGCGAAAAAGACACATGACTTCCGGGGCCAGAGGATAGTTCGCCGCTACCTCCCCTGCTCCTTTCTGCAAGCTGATGAAGCGTATGCCAGCACGCAATCGCGGCGGGAAAATTACCAAAGTCCATTTGGCAGTTCCCTGCAAAGAGAACTGCCTCCGACTCGAGATGCTTTGCGCTCTTAACCTCTTGGCTCTTACTAGAGTGAGGTAAGATTGGTTCCGGCCATTCCCACGGCGGAAAGTCCATATAAATTGTGAAATATGGCAGTTAGATTGTTGGTCGTGCCGGATGCTTGCGCCTGCCAACTGCCACTGCTGCCGTCCACGCTGGTGAGAAGCGCGCCGGAATCGCCTATGGCAACGAATTGCCCGTTAAAAGTGACCGCATTCAGATTATTCGGGATAAGCGGCGTTTGCACAACCCAGGTCGAGCCATTGGCGCTTGACAGCATAGTGCCGGCATCTCCAACTGCGACGTATTGGAACAAAGCTGTTGTCGCATTCACTCCGTAGGCAATGCTATTCAGCTTACGCGAAGTATTCGAGACAAGCGTCACCCAACTGGTTCCGTCCACACTGCTCAGCATAGTTCCATTGGCCCCGACCGCCACGTATGCACCGTTTCCGTAAGTCACTCCAAACAGGTCGTTGGTCGTGCCGGAATTCACTGTGGTCCATGTCGTCCCGTTGCCGCTAACGATGATCGTGCCTTTTTCCCCCACGGCCACGAACCATCCGGAGGACGGGTTGGTCGCCAGCCCATACAGATTGTTTGTGGTTCCGCTGTTGATTGCCGTCCATGTCATGGCATCTGAACTCGACAGCATCACACCACCAGCCCCAACAGTCAGATACTTGGCGTTGTTATAGACGGCGGCGTTGAGATCAGGAAGGGTTGGCAGAGGATTTGTCCGAGTAGTCCAGGTCATGGGCGTCCATGCATTGAAATCCGGACTCGAATACAAAGCGCCATGCGCGCCAACCGCGACGAACAGCGTTCCGAAAGTCCCTCCGCGCAGATCATTGGCCAGCTGCGTACCCCGCGTCCATGTAGCACCAGCAGGCCTTGGCACAGCGGATATGGAGGAAGCACCTGCGCCACCCTGTCCATTATCAATCCTCCCATTCACCGTGAAGGAATAAGTCAGCCCGTTGGTCAGCCCGGTCACGAGGATCGGAGATGAGACATTAATCAGCGCCCTGCCACCAGTTAAGGTATTCCAGTTGTCCGGCGTGACATCGTTTGCCTGCGCACTGAAAAGCCAATACCGCACGCCAGGGGTACCGGTCCAAGTCACTGTGGCACTGCTGTTGCCAGGCTGCACCTTGATGTCGCGGGGTGGGTCTGCGGCGCTGCCAAGCTTGTAATCACTCAAACAACCTGCCAGCAGCAAGACCGCAAGCAAGACCGCAACATATCCAGATAACCGTTTCATTTATGTCCTTTTCAGCGAAATCCATTAACGACTTGGCCGCGCGCCTTCATGCCCGAGCAAGCCTAACCACATTATTCCATTGGCAATAAGAAACAGATAGTTCAATGGCGAAGACTGCACGCCACCTCGGACAATACTACAGACACAGCCTCTATGTCACGCCAGTATGGCTAATGGTCGTTGGCCATCTTCGCAGACAAGATGGGCCGCGAGCATGGCTCTTTCATCCTGATTGGCTGTCGTCAATGTGCCGTGTATACCTTGTATGCCCATCTCGCGGCCATTCAACAGCCAATCGCAAGATTATCAAAATTTGCCGCAGCCGCGGCATTTATTGCCAAATCACACTCACCAAACCCTGTTATCCAATTGAAATAACAAGGCATTGCGCACCTGGCATGAGCTGTGCTAGCTACCAAGTATCGACGCAGGCACCGCAACAGCATGCATATTTCACCATTTGCAAACCAAGCTCCGCAGACATCTCCGCACTTCAACTCGTCGGCGGCCAGCAGCCAGGGAACCCTAACACCTGTCAACGAATCCACTCCCCCTCCGAGCGAATCAAGAGATACTCCTGAAGGAGCGCGCGTTACGCTGACGGCAACGCAGAAATCTAATGGAAACGCTCCTGAACTTGCCCAGGTCTATGCGGAGATATGGAAGAATGGAATAAAAGTCGCAGAGATCGATATTCACGGGGGAGTAAACTCAATTAGCGGTCTTGTGGCATCGGCGCAAGGTACCGTCGGTGGTGGCGGTGTTTTACTGGCAGCACGGCGCGCTGCCGAGATTGTCAGATACATAGGTGGCGAGATCCGCGTAGGAGACCAGATCGTGGATAGCCGGACGCTTGATATGCGGGCCAAGTTGAAGATAGCCTATGGCGCCTGACCGGATGGTCGTTTTACCTAGCCGAGCTATGTGGAAGACTTTCTTGCCCAATCCAGTGCGTCTTCGAGGCGGTCGTTGCCCCAGAACAGTTCCCCATCGACGATAAAACTGGGCGCACCAAACAATCCAAGACTTATCGCCTGCTCGCTTCTGTGGCGCAGCTTTTCCTTGTTCTCGGCCATTTCGGCCATGGCAATGAGTTCGTCAGTCGACCGGCCCAATGTGGTCAAAATGTCTGCAATCACCACCCGGTCACCGATATCCCGATCCGCCGCAAAGTTGGCGCTGAATACTGCCCGAACGAAGTCCGGCGTCCATGCTGCATCTTCATTGGCACAGACGATGCGCGCGGCCAGCAGGCCGTTGCGCGGAAATTGGGATGGACGCTTGAAAGCCCGCCCGTACTTGTCACACAAACGTTCCAGGTCGCGCCACATGTAGCGACCTTTCGGCGGGTAAATATTGAATGGAGAATCGTTCCAGCCCAAGGCGAGGAACGCCGGACCGAGCAGGAAAGGGCGCCACGCCACGGAGACACCGGCCTCGCGCGCCATGTCTGCAATGCGCATGGCGGAAAGATAGGAATAGGTACTGGCGAAATCGAACCAGAACTCGATGCTTTTTGCTTCCTCCAAGGCAATCTCCTTTCCGTGTTCCACGGACATGTCTTCAATGCTCCGCGTTCACGAGCGTGAACCGATAACGACCAAGCAAGAGAACCTGACTAATCGCTTCCCTCGCTCGCAAGGCACTGAAGAATGTCCTAATGTCACCCACCAGCGGCATCAGTGGTCAGGTGACCAAACGCTTGAAGTTAACTGCACGGATCATTTCCGCCGCCACCCACTGATGCAACTGGGAATTCATGGTGCGCTCATGCTGGAGCAAGCATAAATCGATATGCAGTTGGTCAAATAGCGGAATGTGCCCGACAGACAGGGAAACGACTTCATCGCTGAACATCTTGTGCTGAAACAGGTAGTCAGGCGCCATCATCAGCGCATCGGACTGGCTCAGCATGACCAATGCGACCAACAGGTGGCCAGTCTCGAATATCACTTCGCGAACGAGTCCCGCCTGCTCCAGCGCCTTCATAATGGCCTGCAGTTCGGTCAGCTTGATGCCCGGCGAATGAAACGCCACCTTGGGATAGTCGCAGATGTCCTCGAGCGTCACCATGTGCAGTTTGACGATGGGATGGTCTCTGCGACACCATATCTTTGGCGCCGTGGAAAAAAGGCTGTGCGTGATGAAGTCTTCCGGATACTCCTGATCGAGATAGATGACAAAATCGAGATCTCCACTGGAGAGGCGGTCAAGATAGCCGTCTCCCAGATGCAGCAACTCAAGATGCAGCCCCGGCGCGGCCTCGTGCAACGCTGGCAACAGGCTCGGTATTGCACCGAGGGCAAAGGTTTCCGGGGCAGCAATCCGTAGCCGCCCCTTAACCCGCGCTGGATCGAAGCTCGCCGGCATAAGTAAGTTTTCGAGATGAGCGAAGGCGTTGTTTAACAGAACGGCCAACTCTTCGGCACGTGGGGTCGGCACCAGGCCGCCAGCCGAACGCACCAGCAACGGATCGTTCAGCGTTTCACGCAGACGATGCAGAGCCTTGCTCATTGCCGAGGGAGTAACAAATAGACGTTGTGCGGCACGCGAGACGTTGCGTTCTTTCAGCAGGATGTGGAGCGCCTTCAGCAGATTCAGATCCATCCGCATTAATGAACGTTCCATTGGTATCCTCGCATTTCTATCGATGACAAACCAGCTTCGCCGTTGGCTTACGCTAATGGCCTGAGATTTTAGCCCATTGTGAGCCACCCCCGAATTCTGTTGGACACGAATTCAGGGTTAAATCGTGTCTGAAAAGAGGTGAATGCAGGTGGGGCTGCACTTGGGGTGCCGAACGGAGCGCGTAAGGCGACTAGAAGCGCCCCAAGCACGGGGGGTATGGTTCTTTATGATGGATAGAGCTTGCATGGCATCAACCGATGGTGCCTGCTGTCATCCCCACCTCGTTCAGCTTGCTGATGATGGCATCGGCAGCCTGCTCGGCTGAGAGGGTGACGGTGCTGATGGTCATCTCGGGTTTCTCCGGCTCCTCGTAAGGCGAGTCGATGCCGGTGAAGTTCTTCAGTTCGCCGCGGCGCGCCTTCTTGTACAGCCCCTTGGAATCGCGTTCCTCGGCCAGCGCCAGCGGGGTTTCCACGTAGACCTCGAAGAACTCACCTTCCTTGACCAGGCTGCGCGCCAGCTGCCGCTCGGCGCGGAAGGGAGAGATGAAGGCGGTGATTACGATCAGTCCGGCGTCAACCATCAGCTTGGCCACCTCGCCGATGCGCCGGATATTCTCCACCCGGTCGGCAGCGGTAAAGCCGAGATCCTTGTTGAGACCATGGCGCACATTGTCACCGTCGAGGACGTAAGTGTGGCAGCCGGCGGCGTGAAGCTTCTTTTCCATCATGTTGGCGATGGTGGACTTGCCCGAGCCCGACAATCCAGTGAGCCAGATCACGCAGCCCTTTTGTCCCTTCAGTTCGGCACGCGCCGCCTTGTCGATGTCCAGCGCCTGCATGTGGATGTTGCTGGCGCGGCGCAGGGCGAAATCGATCATACCGGCAGCGATAGTGTTGTTGTTCAAGCGGTCGATCAATATGAAGCCACCGGTCTCGCGGTTCTCCTTGTAAGGATCGAAAGCAATCTGCCGGTCTAGGGTCAGGTTGAGCACGCCGATCTCGTTGAGTACCAACTGGGTCGCGGCGGTGCGTTCAAGCGAGTTGACATTGACCTTGTGCTTGAGATGGCCGATCTCGGCGTTAACGGTCTGGCCGCCAATCTTGAGCAAATAGCGGCGGCCGGGCAACATCGGCTCTTCGGCCATCCACACCAGGGTCACCTCGAACTGGTCGGCGACTTGGGACGACGTGTCGATGGCGGAGATGATGTCGCCGCGCGAGACGTCGATCTCGTCGGCGAGGGTCAGCGTGATCGACTGCCCGGCAACTGCCCTTTCCATGTCGCCGTCGGCGCTGACGATGCGCGCCACCCGTGTTTCCCGTCCGGCTGGCTGAATGCGCACCCGGTCGCCGGCCTTGACCACGCCCGAGGCGATGGTGCCGGCGAAGCCGCGAAAATCCTGGCTGGGGTGGCTGACCAACTGCACCGGCAGGCGGAAGGGGATTTTCTGCAATATGTCCTCGTCGACCGGTATGGTCTCCAGGTAGCCCAACAGGGTTGCCCCGTGGTACCAGCCCATATGTTCGCTCGGGGCGATGACATTGTCACCCTTCATGGCTGACATGGGGATGAAGGTGATCGCGGCAAAGTTCAGGGGCTTGGCAAAGGCGGAGAATTCATCGGAGATGTCGCTGAAGGTCTTCTCCGACCAGTCAACCATATCCATCTTGTTGATGGCCACTACCAGATTGCGGATGCCGAGCAGAGAGGCCAGATAGCTGTGGCGGCGCGTCTGCACTTGCACGCCCTTGCGCGCATCGACCAGCAGAACAGCAAGATCGGCGGTCGAGGCAGCGGTCACCATGTTGCGCGTGTACTGTTCGCGGCCAGGGGTGTCGGCGACAATGAACTTGCGCCGGTCGGTGGAGAAAAACCGGTAGGCGACGTCAATGGTGGTACCTTGCTCGCGTTCGGCCGTCAGACCATCGACGAGCAGGGAAAAATCGAGGCTGTCGCCCTGGGTGCCGATTTTCTTTGAGTCGAGCTTCAGCGCCGCCAGTTGATCCTCTGTGAGCGTCTTCGATTCGTAAAGCAGGCGGCCGACCATGGTGCTCTTGCCGTCACCCGCACTGCCACAAGTTACCAAACGGACCAAGCCTTTGCGTCCGTAGGATTGGAGGTAAGCCTCGATGCCCTCGGCCGTTTTATTGGATATGTGTGCCATTAAAAATAACCCTCCTGTCACCGGAAACACTATTCCAAGGTGGTCAACCGAGCAATTTCAGGCCGACGCCCCCAAGTACCACAGCGATAGCAACTCGCAGTACCCCCTCCGGCAACCTGCCGCCAAAATGGGCGCCGAGCCAGACTCCAGGTATCGATCCCAACAACAACTTTCCCAGCAGTACGAAATCGACGTTGCCCAGCATGATATGGCCTGCTCCGGCGGTCAACGCAAGAGGAATAGCGTGGGCCAGATCCGTCGCCACCAGTTTTGCCGGCGTCAGTCGCAACGGGTACAAGAACAATAGCATCACCGCGCCCAGCGCTCCGGCTCCGATCGAGGTCAGGGTCACTAGAAAGCCCAGAATTGCCCCTGCCAGCACTGTAAGGGGAGGCTGATATCTCTTGAAGTGGGTAGCATCAGAAAGGCGCAGATATTTTCCTACGCCAGCGAGGAAGGGCCTAAAGAGCATCGCCAAGGCCGTGATTATCAGCACCACTCCCAGAGCGAAGATCATCACGCCCTGACGGATCCCACCCGACTCCGCCCAATGCAACCAGATTAAGGTGGTGATCGCCGCGGGCAGACTGCCTGACGCAAGACGGCGAACCACCTGCCAATCGACTCGTTTCTCGTAGCTATGGACGCCAACACCGAACGCCTTGGTCACGGATGCGTAAACCAGATCGGTACCAACAGCGGTCTGAGGAGCGATACCCATCAGCAGGATCAGCAGGGGCGTCATGACGGCCCCGCCGCCAACACCTGTCGCCCCCACCGTCGCCCCGACAACCAGTCCGGCCAGCGAACTCATCCAAGCATCCATTACACATTCTCAAGAAATTCCTTGGCGAGCCCCCCAATTGTGTTGGGAGACTCGCCAAGGGTCTTATCAACCGACCAATGCAGCCAGGCAGACAAGCCGGCGTGCGGAATGTCCGCTCAGGATTACTTACGCCTTCGGCAGGCTGGCGTAGTAGGCGCGCAGGATTTCCAGCACCTCGGGACGCGAGAATTCAGCCGGCACATCGCCCCCTTCCGAGAGCAACTGGCGCAGTTTGGTTCCCGACAGATTCAAGTGATCGGCGTCGCCGTGCGGACAAGTGCGCGACGAAGCCATGCCACCGCACTTAAAGCAGAAGAAGGTCAAGTCGATCTTTATAGGCTGTGTTTCGAGCGCGCCCGTGGGAACATCGTCAAAAATCTTTTGCGCATCGAAGGGGCCGTAGTAGCTGCCGACGCCGGCATGGTCGCGACCGACGATTTGATGCGAGCAGCCGTAGTTCTGGCGGAAGACCGCATGCAGCAAGGCTTCGCGCGGACCGGCGTAACGCATGTCGAGCGGGTAGCCAGCCTGGATGATGGTATTGGGAGCGAAATATTTGTCGACCAGCACTGAAATGGCCTTGGAGCGCACGTCGCCGGGAATGTCGCCGGGTTTCAGGTTGCCGAGCAGGGAATGGATAAGGACACCGTCGCAGGTTTCGATGGCCACCTTGGCCAGATATTCGTGCGAGCGATGCATGGGGTTCCGTGTCTGGAAACATGCCACCTTATTCCAGCCATTTTTCTCGAAGAGGGCGCGGGTCTGCTTCGGCGTCAGAAAGAGATCACCAAATTTGGTGGGAAAATCACTGAGCGAGAGCACCTTGATCGGGCCAGCAAGGTTAACCTCGCCCTGCTCCATGACCATCTTAGCGCCTGGATGCTTGATATCGGTGGTCTTGAATACTGTGGCGCATTCATGCGCCTTGTCTATGCTGTACTTCTCGGTCACGCGCATGGTTGCCAGTATGCTGCCGTCGTCAGGATCAACCAAGGCGATGTCGGCGCCGGTCTTGATGGCATCAGCCGCAGCCTTGCTGGTAGACAAGGTGATAGGAATGGGCCAGAACAGACCGTTTGCCATTTTCATGCCGTCGCAGACACCCTCCCAGTCGGCATGCTGCATGAAGCCGTCGAGTGGCGTGAAGCCGCCGATGCCGAGCATGATGATGTCGCCCTTTTCGCGCGAGCTGACGGTAATTTTTTGTAGCGAAGCGGCGCGCGCCAGTTCCGCAGTGAGTTGCGCACCTTCCAGAAGCAGTGGCTTTAGACTGCCGCCACCATAGGGATTAACTAATGCCATGATATGTCCACCTTAGTATGTATGTAATAGAAATAAGAAATTAATGCCCGTAGCTGTTACCGAATTATTGAAACCTTGCGGAGATAGGCGATCACTTGATCAGCCAGATCTTCAGCCGAGTATTTGCCGCCGTCCAGCTCCAGTTCGGGTTGCACAGGTGCTTCGTAGGGGTCGTTGATCCCGGTGAAGCCCTTGATTTCGCCAGCCCGAGCCTTTTTGTACAATCCCTTTGGATCGCGAGACTCGCAAACTTCGATGGGCGTATTGACAAATATTTCAATAAAGTCGCCTTTGTTCAGTATCGAACGCACGCGGTTCCGATCAGCCAGATATGGACTGATAAATGCGGTGCCCACAACAATTCCCGCATCGCAAAACAACTTCGCAACGGCGCCGAGACGGCGAATATTTTCCTCCCGATCCTGAGCTGAAAAGCCCAGACCAAAGCGCTTGGCAAGCACTTCATCGTGCTGTTTCAACAGGATATCGGGGCTAGCATTCAAGCCGTGGCGGACATTGTCACCGTCCAGCACAACGCTGTGAACTCCTTGGGCATGGAGTTTGTGGTCGACCAGATTGGCGACAGTGCTTTTGCCCGAGGCGCTAAGCCCGGTAAACCATAGAACACAACCACGGTGACCGTTTAACTTTTCGCGCTCCTCACGCGAGACGGCATGTTCATGCCAATAAACATTCACCGATTTAGAATCGCTCATGCTAAAACTCCTTTTTTGTGCTGTTGATGAAAGTGTGTGTCATTAGAAAGAACTCTACTGCTTGGTGTGTCATTAGAAAGCTCTGCTGCTTGGTGTGACATTAGAAATAACCCTCCTGTTTTTTTTTCTCCATGGAACCCGCCGAATCGTGGTCAATCACCCGTCCCTGCCGCTCCGAACTCTTGCCTAGCAGAATTTCCCGGATGATCTTCGGCAGGGTATCGGCTTCCGACTCGATAGCGCCAGTCAGCGGGTAACAGCCCAGAGTGCGAAAACGCACCTGGCGCAGCTTCGGCACCTCGCCTTCGTGTAGCGGCATGCGTTCGTCGTCTACCATGATCAGAGTGCCGTCGCGTTCGACCACCGGCCGCTCCTTGGCGAAGTAGAGCGGCACAATGGGGATATTCTGCTGATAGATGTACTGCCAGACATCGAGTTCGGTCCAGTTGGAAAGCGGAAACACGCGCATGCTCTCGCCCTTGTGTTTGCGCGTGTTATACACGTGCCGCAGTTCTGGACGCTGGTTCTTGGGATCCCAGCGGTGCTGGCTTGAGCGGAAGGAGAAAACACGCTCCTTGGCGCGCGATTTCTCCTCGTCACGGCGGGTGCCGCCAATAGCGGCGTCAAAACCATACTTGTCCAGCGCCTGCTTCAGCCCCTCGGTCTTCATCACGTCGGTATGGATAACGGAGCCATGGGTGAAGGGATTGATGTTCTTCTCCAGACCCTCGGGATTGATATGCACCAGCAGGTCGAGACCCAGTTTCCCCACCATCATGTCGCGGAACGTGTAGATTTCGTTGAACTTCCAGGTAGTATCGACGTGGAGCAGGGGAAAGGGAGGCTTGCCCGGGTAAAAGGCCTTCACCGCCAGATGCAGCATCACCGCGCTATCCTTGCCCGCAGAGTAAAGCATCACCGGGTTGTCCGCCTCGGCGACAACTTCGCGCATGATGTAAATGCTTTCGGCCTCCAGCCGTTGTAAACGGGACAACGACACTGTCTCGTTTCCTCTCCTTGTTATAGTCGGGCTAGTGTAGTGAGAGTCGGGAGGTGACGACTGCGCAGCAAGAAGTTTTAACTGCAGGGAGAAGAAACTGCTAGACTTGCCGTCGATGGCGGATGGCGGTGCCCTATGCCCGATGGCGTGGCGCGGGTCGGTAGCGGCAGGGGGCATGCTCACTCGGTTCTGCGTATCGGGGGTGTGGAAGACCAGCAGTTTGTCGCTACGCTCCTGCAGCCAACCAACCAGCGAAGCGGCACGCTGCCATTGCATCCCGTCGAAAATCACCAAGGCCTTGCGCCCACTGCTGTTCAGCAGCCGGTCGAAGAAATCAATCAGGGTCGGCGCGCGCAGGGCGCCGGTATAGGCAAGCCACAGCATCCTGCCACGGTTGTTCATGGCGCGCACCACGCTGCTGCGCAAGGGGCCACTGACGCCGGTCCAGCGAACCGGGATTTCGTCGACCCAGAAGATGTCCGCCTGCTCCTTGCGCGCACGCGCCAACAAACCGGGATAAACCGTGGCACGCCACTGGCGCAGCAAGTCCGAGCCTGCGGCAATGCGCTGGCTCGGCCGGGGCGCCGACAGGCCCCAGCGCTGAATATAGCTGGCCACTGTGCGCTCCGGCAGCGTCACGCCGAAGTGCTGTGTCGTCAGCGCCCGTACCGCTTCGAGCTGCCAAAGACGGAAAGCCAGCCCGTAACTTTCCGGCCCGCCGGCAGCCATCAGGTGAAAGACTTCTTCTTCCTGTACGCCGCCAATGCGGCGCCCGTCGCCAACGCTTCTGCCACGCGGCTGTACGGCGATGGCACTCCAGCCCCCGGCAAGAAAGGCCTTGTGCGCGGCTATGATGGTCGGTGCCGAAAGTCCAGTCTTGTCGCGTATCTCGCTCAGTGCAGCGCCGGCGAGACGCATGCGCACCGCAGCAAGGCGCAGGCTGTTAAGGGTAGCAATCGGGATAGTTTTGCGCATTGAAGCATGCCGAAACGAATCGGCCATGATGACTGCTATGCTTGTGTCGAGTCAATTAGGAGAAATTGCGCAGTATATTCTCATGACTGGACTCGTTACGCTTCTTTAGTACCCACATCATGTTTGGCAGCGGCAGCGCAAGCACCGAAGTCTTGCTCGGAAGGAAGCCCGGAGGGCTTCAACCCGAAATTCCTCAATAAAGACGATATTACGTACGCTTGATGCAGAGTTCTATAACGACCTTGGCGAGCATTCAGCGGCAACCGTTTGGCTCCAGCTTTGCCGGCTCAGCATCTCACCCCTGCTTATGCAGCAGCAATCCTTGCACCCGGTCAATTTCCTTGGCGAGGCGAAGGATCTCTTCATCTGGAATTTGGCGTATGACTTCATTGGTATCGGCATCGATAACCTTGACCACCGTTCTTCCTGTGTCATGATCAATCGAGAATTGCAAATTGGGCGCCGTAATCTGGACCTTGCGCTGTAATTCATCCACAGTCTGCTGAAGTTGTTGTGGTGTTGCTTCGCGGGATTGAGGTTGCGCAACGCCCTGAGGATTATTTACCGGCTTGGGCATAGCCCACAAGACCCCCCCCACTGCAGCGGGAAATAGCGCAGAACCTGCATTCGTAGGTGGAACCGCTGGCAATTTCGCTTTAATTTCCATTAGTTCGAGCAACTATCGAAGTCCGTAGGCAATCAAATCTGCCAATAAGTCATTTCTCTCGGGGTATTCTCGATAACCAAGTGGAGTCTTCACCGTCTCGTGGAGTTATTACGGCACCTTGAAGAAGAACTTTAATTACAATTTGATAAATATATCAACCAATTGTTTTTTAATGTCATTTACCCTAGGCAAGGCGCCAAAACCGGCCGCGTCCCGAGCCTCTGGCTCAGCACGGATGTGAGCACGACCTTGCTTAAAGAAGCGGATCCTCAGGAAACGCTTCAAACCTGCGGGTTGACCCGATCCAGAGTGGAGCGCAGTTTATTCAACGCATTCAGATACGCCTTGGCAGAAGCGACGATGATGTCGGTATCGGCGCCCTGACCATTGACGATCCGGCTATCCTTGGACAACCTGACGGTAACCTCGCCTTGCGCGTCCGTGCCGGTAGTAATGTTGTTTACCGAATACAGCAGCAAGCTGGCGTTGCTTTGCGCAACGCTTTCGATAGCCTTGAAAGCGGCATCCACCGGACCGCTACCTTCAGCTTCAGCATTACGCTCTACTCCGCCAACCCCAAGGGTAATTCGCGCCCGCGGTGTTTCGCCAGTTTCGGAATGAAATTGCGAAGACAGCAAGCGAAAATGCTCATGCTCTGGGGTCACCGCCTCGTCACTCATCAGGGCATGCAAGTCCTCGTCGAAGATGTCATGTTTCTTGTCGGCAAGTTCCTTGAAGCGGGCAAAGGCGGAATTCAATACCTGCTCCGAATCGACCTCGATGCCGAGTTCCTTCAAACGCGCCTTGAACGCCGTGCGGCCGGAGTGCTTGCCCAGAACCAGCTTGTTGGCGTTCCAGCCAACATCCTCGGCACGCATGATTTCATAGGTTTCGCGATGTTTGATTACTCCATCCTGGTGAATGCCCGCCTCATGAGAGAAAGCATTCGCGCCAACGATAGCTTTGTTCGGCTGGACCGGAAAGCCGGTGATGCCGGAGACCATCTTGGAAGCGGCGAGGATCTGCGTGGTATCGATCCGCGTATCGCAAGGGAAAACATCCTGGCGGGTGCGCACCGCCATGACGACCTCTTCCAGCGCAGTGTTGCCGGCGCGTTCGCCAAGACCGTTGATGGTGCATTCCACTTGGCGCGCCCCGGTCATGACCGCCGCCAGCGAGTTGGCGACAGCCAGGCCGAGATCATTGTGACAATGCACCGACCAGACCACTTTGTCGGCGTTCGGGATGCGGCTGCGTAAGTTGCGGATACGCTCGGCAAACTGATCCGGCATGTTATAACCAACGGTGTCCGGAATATTGATGACAGTCGCTCCCTCCTTGATCACCGCCTCAATGATGCGACAGAGAAAATCCAGCTCCGAGCGCCCCGCATCTTCCGGCGAAAATTCGATGTTGTCGATGCTGTTGCGGGCAAAGCGCACGGCATTCACCGCGGCGACAATGACGTCGTCCGGAGCCATGCGCAGCTTCTTTTCCATATGAATCGGACTGGTGGCGATGAAAGTGTGAATACGGCCGGATTTGGCCGGTTTGATTGCCTCCAGGGCACGGGAAATATCCTTGTCGTTGGTTCGGCACAACGCAGCGACAGTGCTTTCCTTGATGGCCTCGGCGACGGCATGAACAGCCTCGAAATCGCCATTCGATGCGGCGGGAAAACCCGCTTCAATCACATCAACGCGCATTTTCTCGAGCTGGCGCGCAATCCGCACTTTTTCCTCACGCGTCATCGAAGCCCCGGGGCTCTGCTCGCCGTCGCGCAAAGTGGTGTCGAAAATCATCAAGTGTTCTGTTGCCATCGTCGTCTCCAAAGAAAATTGGGATGCAAACAGCGCCCGGCGGGATATTGCCAAGCCCAAGTAAAACCAAATTGTGGGAAGTGTTTTTAGCGCGCGCGGCGCAGCAGCGGCCGCAACGGCAGCCTTGCCAGCAGCAGACTGGCAAGGGCAAATACTAGCGCAGAGGGAAACGCAATCGAAACCATGGGCGAACTATAAACGCATCCTTGAGCAAGCGTCAAGTTGTCGTCTTACGACGCTGCAGCCATTGCCACGCTGCAAGAACGTACCCAGACAAGGCATAGGCAAGGAACAAGGCAAACAATACGCCGGGCGGATAACTCGACAAAAGGACATAGCCGAAGACAATCGCCGGCACAACCACAAAAGGGACGCTGCGGCGCAGGTTGATGTCCTTGCCGCTCCAGTAGCGCAAGGTGCTGACCATGGTAATGCCGGCAAACAGGGTCAAGGCAAAGGCATACCAGCGGACATCCTTTCCGGGAATATTGAGGTCGTTGATGATCCAGACGAAACCCGCCACTAGGGCGGCCGCTGCCGGGCTCGGCAATCCCTGAAAATAACGCTTGTCCACCACCTCAAGGTTGGTATTGAAGCGTGCCAGGCGCAACGCGGCACCGGCACAATAGACGAAGGCGGCAATCCAGCCCCACTTGTCCATGCCTTTCATCGCCCACTCGTAGACGATCAACGCCGGCGCGGCGCCAAAGGAAACCATATCGGATAGCGAATCGTACTCCGCTCCGAAAGCGCTCTGGGTGTGGGTCATGCGCGCCACGCGA
Organism: Sterolibacterium sp.; assembly: GCA_028713555.1. GTDB lineage: Bacteria > Pseudomonadota > Gammaproteobacteria > Burkholderiales > Rhodocyclaceae > JACRAR01. Next base: position 46,830 of record JAQTOA010000016.1, read on the forward strand.
CCATCCAGGCCATCAAATACCATGGCAATGAAAATCGCTACCGCCGAATACTCGAAACGCCCAGTCATGGCCTGGACGATGGCGTAGAAGCCCGCAAATAGCGCGGCCGTAGTCAGCAGATTAGGCAGAATATAGATTCCGCGACGACGCAGTTCGGGGTTCATCAAAGCCTTGCGGGGACGAATCACGGGCATGTCAAAGCCATTCGCTGATGAGAAAACACGCGCATTGTAGGCAGACCGCCGCGCTTATTGCAATTCGGCAAGGATGGTGGAGGAAGCGCTGACCTTATCGCCAATCGTCACCTTGATACGGGTGCCGGGCGGCAGATAAAGATCGACGCGCGAGCCAAAGCGAATGAACCCGAAACGCTGGCCGCGCTTGAGCGGCGTGCCGGCATCGACGTAGCAGAGAATGCGGCGCGCAATCAAGCCCGCCACCTGGACGCAAGTGACATCATGACCGGAAGCCGTTTGCAGCCATAGCGCATTGCGTTCGTTTTCAGTGGATGCCTTGTCGAGATCGGCATTGACGAATTTCCCCGGATGATACCAACGTTGCTTGATCTCTCCATCCACCGGGCTGCGGTTGGAATGGACGTTGAACACATTCATGAACACGCTGAGTTTGAGCGCCTCGCGCCCCAGCCAAGGATCGCGAACCGGTTCAATGGCGACAATGCGGCCATCGGCCGGCGACAAGACACTCTTGGCATCGCCTGGAATCGGCCGCGCCGGATCGCGGAAAAACTGCACGCAGAAGGCAAAGGCCAACCATAGCGGCAACGCCCACAACCAATTGGCCGCACCAGTAACCATCAAGGCAAAACCGAAGGTGATGCCCAGAAACGGCCAGCCTTCGCGAGCGATCAGGGGATGGGGATAGGAGTTCAATATCTAAGCGCAGAGATACTGCGAAATTCTGACAAATCTCATTGCGTCATTTCCGTATCTCTGCGTCTGTGTGGTTGATCAGTTCTTGCTCTGATCGACCAGCTTGTTTTTCTTGATCCAAGGCATCATGTCGCGCAACTTGGCTCCGACCTGCTCGATCGGATGCTCGGCAGTCAGGCGGCGGCGGGCAATCATCTCTGGATAGCCGGTACGACCTTCGAGGATGAAGCGCTTGGCGTATTCGCCATTCTGGATATTTTTCAGCGCCTCCTGCATCGCCTCGCGGGCTTCCCAACCGATGACCTTCGGGCCGGTGACATATTCGCCGAACTCGGCATTGTTGGAAATCGAGTAGTTCATATTGGCGATGCCGCCTTCGTAGATCAGGTCGACGATCAGCTTGACCTCATGCAGGCACTCGAAATAGGCCATTTCCGGGGCATAGCCAGCCTCGGTCAGGGTCTCATAACCTGCCTTGATCAGTTCGATCAGGCCACCGCAGAGCACGGCCTGTTCGCCGAACAGGTCGGTCTCGGTTTCTTCGCGGAAAGTGGTCTCGATCACACCGCCCTTGGTGCCGCCATTGGCCGCCGCATAGGACAACGCGAGGTCACGCGCCTTGCCGGATTTGTTCTGGAACACCGCGATCAGCGAAGGCACGCCGCCACCCTGCACATAAGTGGAACGCACGGTGTGGCCAGGGCCTTTCGGTGCAATCATGATGACGTCGATGTCGTCGCGCGGCACGATCTGCCCGTAATGGATGTTGAAACCATGCGCAAAAGCCAGCGCGGCGCCCTTCTTCAGGTTGGCCTCGATCTCTTCCTTGTAGATCGGCGCCTGCAGTTCATCCGGCAGCAATATCATGACGACGTCGGCGCCTTTGACGGCCTTGGAAGCTTCTTCAACCTTGAAGCCTGCGGTTTCGGCCTTCTTCCAGTTGGCGCTGCCCTTGCGGTCCGCTACCATAACCTTGACGCCGGAATCCCTGAGGTTTTGGGCATGGGCATGGCCTTGGGAGCCGTAGCCAATGATGGTGACCTTCTTGTTCTTTATCAGGGAAAGATCGGCGTCCTTGTCGTAATAAACTTTCATGGCTTACCTCAAATTAAATAGTCAAAAAATGCAGATTAGAGCCACTGCACTAATGCAGCACTCTGTCAGCTTTGTTACTCAAATCAGACTTTGAGTATCCTGTCGCCGCGTCCGACGCCACAAACGCCGGTACGCACCGTCTCAAGAATCAGTTCTTCGCCAATGGCTTCGAGAAAGGCATCGAGCTTGGCGTTGTTACCGGTCAACTCGATGACATAAGTCGATTCGGTCACGTCGATGATGCGGCCGCGGAAGATGTCAGCGATACGCTTCATCTCTTCGCGATCCTTGCCTGTGGCGCGAACCTTCAACAGCATGAGTTCGCGTTCGACATGGGGAGCTTCGGAAAGATCGACCACTTTGACCACTTCGATCAGCTTGTTCAACTGTTTCGTGATCTGCTCGATGACGTCATCCGAACCCACACTGACGATGGTCATGCGCGACAGAGAAGAGTCCTCGGTTGGCGCCACAGTCAATGATTCGATGTTGTATGCACGAGCCGAGAACAGGCCGGAAACGCGCGAGAGCGCTCCAGCTTCGTTTTCCAGGAGTATTGAAATGATGTGTCGCATTTTGGTTGTTCCTAACACCTCACAGGTCTTCCGCCAGGATCATCTCGGAAAGGCCCTTGCCGGCCGCAATCATGGGGAAGACGTTGGCCTTCTGGTCGGTGATAAAATTCATGAAAACGAGATCGTTCTTGTGCTCAGTGAAAGCTTTGCGCAGCGCCGGCTCAACGTCGCCGGGCTTTTCGATGTGCATGCCGACATGGCCGTAGGATTCCGCCAGTTTAACGAAATCCGGCAGAGCATCGACATAGGACTCGGAGTAACGGTTGCCGTGAAACATCTCCTGCCACTGTCGCACCATGCCTAGGTAGCGATTATTGAGGTTGATGATCTTGATCGGCAGACGATATTGCTTACAAGTCGACAACTCCTGAATGCACATCTGAATCGATCCCTCGCCAGTAACACAGGCTACCGTCGCCTTGGGATTGGCGAAAGACGCGCCCATGGCGGCAGGCAAGCCAAAGCCCATGGTCCCGAGACCACCGGAGCTGATCCAGCGGCGCGGCTTGTCAAACTTGAAATACTGTGCCGCCCACATTTGGTGCTGGCCGACATCGGAAGTGATGATGGCATCGCCACCGGTCACCTCGTAGAGTTTCTCGATGACCATCTGCGGCATGATAAGTTTGTCGCTACGCTTGTATTTCAGGCAATTCTTCGCGCGCCATGCCTCGATCTGCTGCCACCAGACAGCAAGCGCTTTGGGGTCGGATTTTTCCTCGCTGGCAGCAAGCTGCTTGAGCATGTCATCGAGTACCTCGGGCACATTGCCAACGATAGGTACATCGACTTTGACGCGCTTGGAAATCGACGATGGATCGATATCGATATGGATGATCTTGCGCTGAACTTCGTTGAAATTCGCCGGGTTGCCAATCACGCGGTCATCAAAGCGAGCGCCAATGGCGAGCAGCACGTCGCAATTCTGCATCGCCATGTTGGCCTCAAAAGTGCCATGCATGCCAAGCATGCCGAGAAACTGCTTGTCGGTGCCCGGATAACCGCCCAATCCCATCAAGGTACTGGTAATCGGAAAACCTAGCGACTTGACCAATTTAGTCAGTCTGTTCGCCGCATCCGAAAGAATCACGCCGCCGCCCGTGTAAATCATCGGCCGCTTGGCCTCGAGCAAGAGCTGCAAAGCCTTCTTGATCTGCCCGGCGTGCCCCTTGGTCACCGGGTTGTAAGAGCGCAGATTTACACTCTTTGGATAATCGAACTCGCACTTGTGATTGCTGATGTCCTTCGGAATATCCACCAGCACCGGTCCGGGACGGCCGGTCTTGGCAAGATAGAAAGCCGTCTTAAGGGTCATTGCCAGATCATTGACATCTTTGACCAGAAAATTGTGTTTAACGCAAGGGCGTGTGATACCTACCGTGTCACACTCCTGGAAAGCATCCTGGCCGATATAGGCTGTCGGCACTTGGCCGGTGATGATCACCAGCGGAATTGAATCCATATAAGCAGTGGCAATTCCGGTCACGGCATTGGTGACGCCGGGCCCCGATGTCACCATGCAAACGCCAATCTTCTGCGACGAGCGCGAATAGGCATCGGCAGCATGCACTGCCGCCTGTTCATGACGCACCATGACATGTTTAAACTTATCCTGTTTAAACATGGCGTCGTAGATGTAAAGCACCGAGCCACCAGGATAGCCGAAGACAAATTCGACTTTCTCTTCCTGCAAGCACCTGATTACGATTTCCCCACCGGTCAAGACCATTGTTTTATCCACAACTCAATAATTGCCAAAAACGTGTAACCATACCGGCTAGCCCAGATTTGGTCAAGACATTACAGCTTGGGGTAGTGGTTCAGTTTGAAGAATTATCTGTTACAAAATTCTTTGGCATAGTCTCAGCCATCATCAAGACTTCCTCAAAATCCCATACGTGGTCAGCGATTCCCGCTTCCATGGCCGGCGTAACCCGCAGGGTTTTGTGAATCTTGCAGAAATTGTAGAACATAAAGTACAGGCTGATTGCGTGCATGTGGTTTTCCAGCTTCTTCGAGAATGCGTTAGTCAGCCGCGTAAAGCGCCGCATGTGCATCCGCATGGTTAGATTCGCGCGCTCAACGTAGCTGGTCGAAACATCCTTCATAACTGGATTCCCGGTAATCGGGCGCTTCTCGGTTCCAGTCACTTCTGCCGGGCTGTAGCGCCGTGCGTCTTCCTTCGTAGCCCCTTCGTTGCCATAGAGCTTGATAAGCATCGCATAGTCAATGTCTGCGCCGAAGGCATCTTCTATGGCGGTCAGATAAGCCTTGTGGCCGTCTGTGGTCAGTTGTACGCGGCTGGCTAGGCGCTTCGCTAAGTCATGAATGAATGCATAGGCAGATTCCACGCCGCGAGTGCCTACATGCCAACACGGAACCAGTTTTGTATCGGCATCAATCGCCGTCCAGGTGTAAACATCGCCCAGGCCCAGGATGCCCTTGAGTTCTTCCGGTACGTTGCGCTCTTTCATGCCGACGAAAGACCAAATTTCATCGCACTGCACTTTCTTGAGGTTCAGGCCGGTCATAACTCGATCTTGATAGAGCGCGCAAGCCTCGCCTACTTCGGCCAGCAACTTTAGAACCGTGTTCTTTGACGCGCCAGTGAGGCGGCAAGTCGCATTAATGCCGACGCCTTCACAGAGGGAAGCAAGGATTCTCGCGCGGTCTTTGATTGAAAGTCGGTTCATGGTCTAACCCTCATGCATTCAGTACAGTTTGATTATAGTATGCAGTTACAAAATAGCAAGCATTATTTTTTAATTGATGCTTGCATTGTGAGCTAAACGAGAGGATGATGCAAGCACACCATAAAATATGGAGCTTACATTATGAAAACCGAAGTCAAAGGAAGAGCCAAAGGTGGTGTAGCCGCAGCAAAGACAATGACGCCAGTACAGCTAAAAGCTAGGGCGCAGAAAGGTGCGCTGGCGAGATGGGGCAAGCCTGTTACAGCCACCCATAAAGGTAACTTTAAGGATCAACTTGGGCTTGATGTTGAGTGTTACGTGCTGAATGACATTAGTAAAACTCCTGTCATCAGCCAAACTGGAATGGCAAGAGCCTTAGGTATGTCATCACGCGGCAGCGTGTTCCCAAAGTTCCTCAACAGTAAAGCTATGGCGGAATCGGTGAGCGCCGAACTCAGTGCAAAATTACAAAAACCTATTGTTTTTCAATGGGGAAGCGGCGGCACCGAACAGCCGCCATCGGCTATAAATGGCTACGATGCAGCGCTACTTATTGACGTATGCAACGCCATTGCATCGGCTCATTCATCAGGACACCTGACCAGTAAGCGCTACGACAAAGTTATCAAACAGGCGTCCATCATTACTGGCGCCTCAGCAAAATCTGGAATTCGTAACCTTGTTTATGCAATGGCTGGGTATAACCCGAGTGCCCAGCAAGTTATTGACGCCTTCAAAGCGTATGTTTTAGAAGAGGCAAAAAAATATGAAAAAGAGTTCCCGACCGAACTTTATGCGGAATGGCAACGGCTCTATAACATTACGCCACCCCAACGAGGGAAAAACTGGAAAGAAATGCATCTTACAATCGACCATATTTATTACCCGCTAGCCAAGAGTAACGGCAAGCTGCTAGAGCTAGTGCGTAGTGCTAAGACCTCTGGGGGAGACCGCAATAAGAAGCTATTTCAATTTCTTAACGAGATAGGAGCTAGAGCATTGAGAATGCAACTTGGCCGCGTTTTGGAAATGGCAGAATCTTCGCCAAACAAAGAAACCTATGAAGGGAAGATTGTTGAACGGTTTGGAGGCCAGTTGACTCTAGACCTTCCTCCTACTTACCCCATCGCCTAGCAGCAGCCATTTTCGCAATCTCTGACCGCTCTTCAGCGGTCAGTTTCTTTGCGCGCTCTGCGCCGCCCTTGATGCCGCCGCGTCGTCCAGACTCGATAGCGGCCTTCTTCTTCGGGTCAATCTCAGGTTCTTGCGGCGCTTCGCCTATCGCCTTCTGAAATATGCCGTGGGCGACCTGGCTGAAGTCCTTGCGGGGGTTTGTTTTCTTGGTGGTCATGGTGATTACAGCGTAACTACGTTGCCCCTAACCGTCAATAGTTTTGTAACATTCGCTTATTCAAACTGAACCACTACCCAGCTTGGGCGCTGAGAGCGTTTATCTGTCCTGTCCTAATATGGGCACCCTAGTCTATGACGGCAACAAAATGCAGCGATTCCAACATGGTGCCCTATGTGAATGGAACTGGACACCGACCGACTGGCAAATGATCGAACCCTGCGCCACCCTGCCTCCCACCCGATCTACCGGCCAGCCGTCGCATCCCAACCTGCTGATGAAGCTGGCAGGACTAATCCAGACGGGCGATCTGGGCGTGTAACTTGTCGACAAGCGCGCGAAAGCCGGCCAATCGCTCGCGCTCCTGGGCGACCACCTGCGGCGGCGCACGCTCGACGAAACTGGTTTGCGCCAGTTTAGCTTCGGCTTTGGCAATCTCGTTCCCGACGCGGGCGATTTCCTTGGCGAGGCGTTCGCGCTCGGCGGCAATATCGACCTCGATTTTCAGCATCAGACGAAAATCGCCGAGGTTCTGTACCGGGGCATCGCTGTCCGGCAGCTCGGCGCCGGCAGCGACGACATTCTCCAGTCGCGCCAGGGCTTTCAGATAAGGCGCGAAACTCTCTACGATGGCCTGGTCTCCGGCGGCAATCAGGGGAATTTTCTGCGCCGGAGGGAGATTCATTTCGCCGCGCAGGCTGCGGCAGGCATTGACCATTTCCTTGAGCAGCGAGATGCGCGCTTCCGCATCGGCGTCGATTTTCTCCGGCTGCGCTTCCGGGTAGGGTGCCTGCATGATCGAGTCGCCGGACTTGCCGGCGAGCGCTTTCACCGATTGCCACAGTTCTTCGGTAATGAACGGAATCAGCGGATGGGCCAGGCGCAGGATTGCCTCCAGCACGCACACCAGGGTATGGCGCGTGGCGCGCTGCTGCATTGCGCTGCCTTGCTGCAATTGCACTTTGGCCAGTTCGAGATACCAGTCGCAGTATTCGTCCCAGACCAATTCATACACCGTCCTGGCCACCAGATCGAAACGGTACTCGACGAAATGCGCGGCAACTTCGGCCTCGACGCGCTGCAGGCAGCTGACGATCCAGCGGTCGGCAAAGGAAAATTCGAGTGGCAGACTTTCGTCAAGCCCAACATCCTGGTCCTCGCAGTTCATCAGCACGAAGCGCGAGGCGTTCCACAGCTTGTTGCAAAAATTGCGGTAGCCCTCGCAGCGGTTGAGATCGAACTTGATGTCGCGGCCGGGCGAGGCGAGGCTGGCGAAGGTGAAGCGCAGCGCATCGGTGCCGAAGGCGGGAATGCCCTTGGGGAACTCCTTGCGCGTACGTTTCTCGATCTGGCCCGCTTGTTTTGGATTCATCAAGCCGCTGGTTCTTTTCTGCACCAGCGTTTCGACGTCGATGCCGTCGATGAGGTCGATCGGGTCGAGCACGTTGCCCTTGGATTTCGACATCTTGTGGCCCTCGGCGTCGCGGATCAGGCCATGCACATAGACATGCCGGAACGGAATCCGGCCGGTCAGGTGCTTGGTCATCATGACCATCCGCGCCACCCAGAAGAAAATGATGTCGAAACCGGTGACCAGCACCGAGGACGGCAAATACAGGTCAAGCGCGTCGTTCGATTTGGCCGGATATTCAGGAGTCCAGTCGAGCGTCGAGAATGGCCACAGGGCGGAGGAGTACCAAGTGTCGAGCACGTCGGGATCGCGCTTGAGCTTGCCGGTATAGCCGTCCTTGCCGGCCTGCAATTTGGCTTCGGACTCATCGTGGGCGACATAAATGCGGCCGTCATCCGAATACCAGGCCGGGATCTGGTGCCCCCACCAGAGCTGGCGCGAGATGCACCAGTCCTGAATATTGTTGAGCCACTGGTTGTAAGTATTGACCCAGTTTTCCGGCACGAACCTGATTTCGCCCGAAGCCACGCATTCCAGCGCTTTCGCCGTGATCGACTGGCCATCCGGGCTGGCTTTGCTCATGGCGACAAACCACTGGTCGGTCAGCATCGGCTCGATCACCACATGGGTGCGGTCGCCGCGCGGAACCTTGAGCTTGTGTTTTTCGACCTTCTCCAGGAGGCCCTGTGCCTCAAGGTCGGCGACAATCTGCTGGCGCGCCACGAAGCGATCCAGTCCGCGATATTTTTCCGTGCCGTTTTCGTTGATCTTGGCATCCAGCGTCAGGACATTAATCATCGGCAACTGGTGCTGTTTTCCAACTGCATAGTCGTTGAAATCGTGCGCCGGCGTGACCTTGACGACGCCGGTGCCGAATTCCCGGTCGACGTAGGCGTCGGCGATGATCGGAATTTCGCGGTCAGTCAGCGGCAGGCGCACCGTCTTGCCGATCAGGTGTTGGTAGCGCTCGTCTTCCGGATGCACCATCGCCGCCGTATCGCCGAGCATGGTCTCGGGGCGGGTGGTGGCGACGGTGAGGTGGCCCGAACCGTCAGACAGCGGATACCTGATGTGCCAAAGGAAACCGTCTTCTTCTTCCTGGACGACTTCGAGGTCCGACACCGCCGTGAGCAACTGCGGGTCCCAGTTCACCAGACGCTTGCCGCGATAGATCAGCCCTTCGTTGTAAAGACGCACGAAAGTCTCGGTGACGATTTTCGACAATCCGGCGTCCATCGTGAAACGCTCGCGCGACCAGTCGGGCGAGGTGCCCAGCCGGCGCATCTGGCGGGTGATGGTGGAGCCGGAAAATTCCTTCCACTCCCAAATCTTTTCGAGAAATTTCTCGCGCCCCAAGTCGTGGCGCGAGACGCCCTGTGCATCCAGTTGGCGTTCGACAACAATTTGCGTGGCAATACCGGCATGGTCGGTACCCGGTTGCCACAGCGTGTTCCAACCGCGCATGCGGTGGTAGCGGGTGAGGGCATCCATCAGGGTCTGGTTGAAACCGTGACCCATGTGCAGCGTGCCGGTGACGTTGGGCGGCGGCAGCAGGATGCAGTAGGCTTGGTCCATAGGCTTGCTGCGATCCAGGCCGGCCTTGAAATAGCCTGAGGATTCCCAGTGGTTGTACCAGCGCCGCTCAATGTCGGCGGGTTCGAAACTTTTGGCGAGTTGCATTGCAGAGATGGCGGTCGATTGCGGAAAAAGGCAATCGCCGATTATACCGGAGCGGCCAGGCTATTCGCTGCCAGCAATTCCAGTGGTGTCTTCGCCTGGCCTTCGCAGGGCAGCGTCCAGACGCGGCAGCAATTCGTCGCGAACGCGATTGGCCAGCAAAGCGACCAGATGGTCGGTGATGCCATCCATGGCGCGAATCACCAGTTGCGGCATTTGTTCATCGAGCCACTTTTCGACCTCCTGGGACAACTCGGCGTGACGTTCAAACAGCAGTTGGCCAAGGCGCTCGCGCACCGCCTCCTCGCTCTGCCGGGAAGCCACGGTTTCCATTGCCGCCATCGGTATGTCGCCGGCTGGCGGCGGCGCATCGTTGACGTTCACCACATCGGTCAAGATCGGTACCTCATCGCCAGCAGCGTCGGCAGCATGCTCCGACGTCTCGACAGGCTCGACAGATTCGATTTTTGCGCCGGCAACAAAGGTGCGTCGGCGCATCAAGGCGTCTGCCTGGTCAAGCAGGTTATCGCTCACAGCGGCTCCTTGATCAGGTCATGAAACCGGATGTCATAGCCGCGGTCGCGGTAGAACTTGACCCGGTCACGTCCCGGCAGGCGGACAGAGTCTTCGTTGCTGATGATTTCCACCAGATTCTCGTAGCGGCTGAAGCTGGGAGGCAGCTCATTGCTAAGGTTGAGCAGACTTTCTTCCCGAGGCGAGGTATCGAGCGTGGTTGCGATCAATATCGGCGTTTCGTTGGCAAGCGGCGAGCCGATGCGGCAGTGGGGCAGAAAACCGGTTGCCGTGTGCGTCCATAACAGTCGGTCAAAGCGCTCCGCCACCTCGGCATCGGGTGCATAAACCAAGGTTCTACGCGGAGGCTGCTGTTGCCCCGCGTTTACCGTCAGCCATGCGGCGGCAGCTTGCAAACGATCCGACGCCCCATGGCAGAATAATACTTTTGTCATGCCACGCTTATTCGACCAGGGCGTTGTTGCGCGCCAGCAGGAAATGCGTCAGCAGGGGCACCGGCCGTCCGGTTGAGCCCTTTTTCTCACCCGATTTCCAGGCAGTGCCAGCGATGTCGAGGTGGGCCCAGTGGTACTTCTCCGCATAACGCGAGAGGAAGCAGGCTGCCGTGATGGTGCCGGCGGCGCGGCCGCCGATGTTGGCCATGTCGGCAAAGGGACTCTTCAGTTGTTCCTGATAGTCGCTCCACAGCGGCAACTGCCAGGCGCGATCGTAGGCAGCCTGGCCGGCCTCAAGAAGTTCGCGGGCAAGGCCATCATGGTTGGCGACCAGTCCACTGGCGACATGTCCCAAGGCAATCACGCAGGCGCCGGTCAGCGTGGCGATGTCGATGACGCACGCCGGCTTGAAGCGCTCCGCATAGGTCAGCGCGTCGCAAAGGATCAGGCGGCCCTCGGCGTCGGTGTTGAGGATTTCGATGGTCTGGCCGGACATCGAGGTGACAATGTCGCCGGGGCGGCTGGCGTTGCCGCCGGGCATGTTCTCGACCGTCGGGATCAGGCCGACCACATTCGCCGGCAACGCCATCAAGGCGATGGCCTTGAGCGTGCCGAGTACGCTGGCGGCGCCCGACATGTCGTACTTCATCTCATCCATCTCCGCGCCCGGCTTCAGCGAAATGCCACCGGTGTCGAAAGTGATGCCTTTGCCTACCAGAACAACGGGCCTTTCCTCGGCTTTGCCTCCCTCATAGCGCAGCACGATGAACTTGGGCGGCTGGTGCGAGCCGCGCGCCACCGAGAGCAAGGAGCCCATGCCGAGTTTTTCCATCTCGGTGCGTTCCAGCACCTCGACCTTGAGCCCATGTTCCTTGCCCAATTCCAGCGCCTGTTCGGCCAGATAGGTCGGCGTGCAGACATTGCCGGGCAGGTTGCCGAGGTTTTTCGCCAGGTTCATGCCGGCGGCAATCGACAGCCCTTGGTTCAATGCCGTGTTGGCGACGGGCAGGTCGGCACGGTGTTCCGCCGACAGCGTGATTTTGCGCAACGGACGGCGTACTTCTTCTTTCTTCGTCTTGTAGCGGTCGAAGCGGTAGAGCGTCTCCGACGCCATTAACGTCGCCTGACGAACGCGCCAGGAGATATCGCGTTTCTTGACGGCTAATTCGGTCAGGGTGAGAAAGGCGTCGAAGGCCCCGCAATCATTGAGAGTGCGTGTTGCCGTCGCGATGGCATCGCGGAATTCTTTCTCGTGGAAGCCCTTTTCCTTGCCCAAGCCGACGAGAAGCACCCGCTCGCAAAACGTCCCCGGAACCTTGTGCAACAACAAGGTTGTGCCTGCTTTTCCTTCCATGTCGCCATGTCGGAGCAGGCCGGAAATAAAGCCATCGCTGGCCTTGTCAAGGATTTCGCCTGGCGACGAAAGTTTGCGTGTTTCGAACACGCCGATTACAACGCAAGCAGCACGTTGCTTCTCCGTACTGCCGCTTTTTATGCTAAATTCCACCAATCGATCCTCACGAGCATTTGGGAAATGCCGCACTCTCAGCGAGAACCGGCAACATTTTGATTATCCCCAAATCTATCGTCAAAAGTCAAAGACAAGATGATTTTCCAGCGCGCGGCTTTGCGTGAATTCGCCAATACCGCCATAGCCGTCTTCGTTGCGCTTTTTGCCATCATGCTGACGACGCAGTTGATTCGCCTGCTTGCTCAGGCGGCAGGCGGCACTTTGGCTTCCGAAGCGGTTATAGCGCTGCTGGGTTTCAGCGCGATCAACTATTTACCGGTCCTGTTGTCATTAACGTTATTCATCGCCGTGCTGCTGTCCTTGTCTCGGTCTTACCGCGACTCCGAAATGCTGGTTTGGTTTTCATGCGGACAGTCTCTAACGGCCTGGGTTCGTCCGGTGCTGACCTTTGCCTTGCCGATGGTAGCGACCATTAGCATTCTGGCGTTGTTCCTGTCGCCCTGGGCTTTGTCGAAAAGCGCCGAATACCGCCAGAAAATGGATAGCCGCGATGATGTGACACGTGTCGCGCCAGGCGCCTTCAAGGAATCGGCGGGAGCCGACCGCGTTTTTTTTGTCGAGGCAGTATCGGGTAACGATGCGCTGGTGAGGAACGTATTTATCAGTTCGGTGCAGCACGGCCGTCTCGGCGTGATGGCGGCAGCGCACGGCCACCAGGAGAACATGCCCAATGGCGATCGCTTCCTGGTGCTGGAGAACGGTCGCCGTTATGAAGGCACCCCCGGCCAAGCCGATTATCGCGTGATGCAGTTTGACCGCTACGCCGTGCGGATTGAGACACGCGAAGCCAAGGGAATTGCAGTGACTCCCAAGAATCTGTCTTTGCTGCAACTGATGATCGATCCCACAGCTCCAAACCTGGGTGAATTATTATGGCGCCTGGGAATTCCACTGGCTGCGCTCAACCTAGCCTTGCTGGCGATCCCTCTCTCTTTCGTCAATCCGCGTGCCGGCCGAACCAATAACCTGATATTCGCGGTATTGATCTATATGGTCTACAGCAACCTGATCAGCATCAGCCAAGCCTGGGTAGCGCAAGGCCGACTCGGTTTCGAGATCGGCGTGTGGCTGGTGCATGTGGTGATGTTCGTGCTATTGCTGCTGCTGTTCTCTCGCCGGCTGGTGGTGTTCTCCTGGGCGCGACTATGGCGCTGAAAGTTTACGAGCGTTATCTGGCGCGAGAAATCTATGCCGCCACGGCACTGGTGCTGGCGGCGTTCCTAATGCTTTTTGCATTCTTTGACCTGATCCATGAATTCGAGGATATCGGCAAGGGAAGTTATCAACTGCAGCATGCCGCCGGTTTTGTGCTGTTGAGCATGGCGGGGCGCATCTATGAGCTTTTTCCGATTGCCATACTGATCGGCACGCTATACGCATTGACCCTGCTGGCGCGCCACTCCGAAATCACGGTATTACGTACATCCGGCCTGTCCACTGGAGCCCTGCTGAAGACACTGGCAAAGCTGGGGATGGTCTTCGTGGTGCTGACCTTTGTCGTCGGCGAGTTCATTGCACCTCCGGCTGAGCGAGCCGCCCAGCAATTGCGCCTCAAAGCATTGAGTTCGATGGTGGCACAGGAATTCCGTTCCGGCTTGTGGGTCAAGGACGAAATGAGTTTCGTCAATGTGCGCGATGTTCTTCCCGATACCCGTTTGCGCGGAGTGCGCATTTATGAATTTGACAAAGAGCATCAATTACGCTCGATCAGCGATGCAGCGGAAGGTGAGTTTCAGCCACCGGACAGATGGCGGCTCATCAATGTCATGCAAACGGTGTTTGAAGGCGATACGGCGCGGGTCAGTCACCTGCCCAACTTAACATGGCGATCGGCACTGACCCCGGACATCCTTTCGGTGTTGATGGTGGTGCCTGAGCGCATGTCCTTCCTGAATCTGTTTCAATACGTTCGTCATCTGGAAGAAAACCAGCAGATGGCGCAACGTTATACGATAGCCTTGTGGAAGAAACTGATTTACCCTCTCGCCGCACTGGTAATGATGGCTCTGGCTCTTCCCTTCGCTTACATGCAAGATCGCTTGGGTGCGGTCAGTCTCAAGGTGTTTGCCGGGATCATGCTCGGCATCACTTTTCATATGCTTAATGGATTGTTTTCCAGCCTCGGTGCGATCAACAACTGGATGCCGTTTTATTCCGCTATCACCCCTAGCGGAATATTCCTTCTGGCGGCGGCCGGGATGATATGGTGGGTCGAAAGACGCTGATTTCCCCCGCCGGTTGGAAGGACGAGATATCGACCGGCTTTCCGGTGTGTTACGCCAAGCCGATCGTTATTGCCTGCGGTGGAACGTCCGCCAAATTACGGTGGCGTGGTTGATGCTGGGGCAGGAGCAGCGGGCTGCTTGGCGACTGAGGGTGTCTCCATGGTTTTACCCGCACCACTCTTGGGTTGCGGCTTGCGTATGGCAAGCTGCTTCAAGCGCTCTTTTTCGTCATCGGGCAGATTCTTATATTCCTCCCACTTTTGATTCACTGCCTGACGCTGTTCGGGGGGGGCTTTTTTCAGGGTCTTGTACTGTTCGCGAGCGCGTTTACGCTCATCCGGGGAGAGGTTGACCCAGGTTTTCATGCGCAGCTGGAGACGTTGCTGCTCCTCAGCCGACATGGCCGGGTAGCGATGGGCTATTCCCAACCATTTTTTGCGCCGAAAGAATTCGAGCTTATCCCACTCGACAGCCAGGGGCGCCAGTATTTCCCGCTGCTGCGGCGTAAGTTCCACCCAGGACGGTTGTTTAATGGGAGGAACGACTGCGCTGGCGATATTTGAAAACGACAGCGCAACGACCAGCGTTATTCCGGCGATGATGGAGAGGAATGTTCGAGCCATGCGCTGAAGCCGTGATCCAGATAAGCATTGATCGGTAGCTCGTCGGAGAGCAAAGCGCTGTCGATTTCCTCGTTTTCGGCAGCCTGCTGGAAATTATTCCAGTAATAAGTTCCTACCACGCCGATGGCAAGCATAACCAAGGCAATCACTGTGCGTGCCTTGGGTAGCAGCACCTCGCTGGCGAAATAGCCCACTCCTGCCATGCTCAGGCCGACAACTGCGGTTTTCTGATGTGTTAGCGCATACCGGCGCGCTGCCTGGAGTTTGACTTGGGTACCGAGATCAAGGTGATTGGCAGCGCGATTAAGCACTTGCCCGATTCTGTGGCCAAGTTGCTGCTCGTCGTGGAGATGATTATTCATAATTCGATGCCTTTTGTCTTGAGCGCCGCCGCCAACGTATGGGCCGCACGCGAGCAGTGGGTTTTTACGCTGCCTTCAGAGCAACCCATTGCCGCAGCCGTTTCGGCGATATCCATGTCCTCCCAATAACGCATGAGGAAGGCTTCACGTTGACGCGGCGGTAGTTTCCCGATCTCTTTCTCAATCAGGGCAAGGACTTGCGATTGCTCAAGGCTGGCCTGTGGGGTCGGGATATTGGACCCTTCGTGGGCCTGTAAGGTTTCCAGCGGGTCGCCATCCTCATCGTCGGCCGGGGTAAATGCGGAGAGCAGGGTGGTCCACAACGAGCGTACCTTCTGACGTCGATAGAAATCGCGGATCGTATTCTGCAGGATACGCTGAAACAACATCGGCAGTTCAGCGATCGGTTTGTCACCATATTTTTCAGCGAGTTTCAACATGGCGTCCTGAACGATATCGAGCGCGTGGTCCTCATTGTGTACGGCGAACATTGCCTGTTTGAAAGTGCGTCGTTCAATACCGGCGAGGAAATCCGAAAGTTCAGTGCGTGTGGCCAGAAAATGTCCTCAATCGCAACAATATGGCGAAAAAATGGATGAACAGTTGTTAGCATAACTGATCAATGAGGCAGCTGCCAAGCAGTAACGTCTGTTACGGGATTAGACCGTTCATCGACACTGATACGCCTCTCGTCTAAAACTTCTTGAGCGCTGCCCGCTGCGCCTATATAGTGGTAGCGGAACAAACGGTTTTCGCCCGAGCCAAAGCTACGAGTGCTTTTGCCTGATCTTGGGCCGGTTTTCCCGGCAAGTGCATTGCGTCGATCAATTGAGGTTCGCATGCTTCCAAACGAGGCTTCTCACCTATACGACTGGACACCTACCTCCAGAGTGTCGTACGGTGATTTTCTGCGCATCAAGCAGCTGGAAGGCTCGATACGCTATGGTATCGACAACCAGAACAAGCATCTCATCGCGACAAATGAACAGCTGTCAGAGTGCGGTATCGAGGTCTTGTCCGTTAACCCTGATCGCGGATTCACCATGCTTTCCCAGAACCTGGGACAAGTTACGGATTTGGCGCGGGAAGGCGCTACGGAAATAGTCGGCAGATTCAACTGGGGCTTCAGCGACGCCCTGATTTCTCAAGGCCAGATGAACGTCCAACTGGCTGAATTGATTAAGTTGACTAAGACCGCCACGCAAACCTGGGCATGCGAACAATTCGAGATTGGCCGTGACGAGTTTCGGCGCCAGCTTTATCCGGAAGCGCTTCAATCGGTTACCCGCGCCATCGAAGGACAGGAAAACAACCCAGGAATCAAGACGGAGTTTCGATTTCATTTCCTGGCCGGCATCATCCGGCTTGGCAGCTATAACAATTCTTTGTCCGAGGTGATTAATCCGCAACTTGCTCAGCAAGCCTTCCTGGCGGCCGCTCGATGCGCGCAGACAACCTATCCCGCGGATGCCGGACAATCGCTGATCTGCGCCGGACGTGCGGCGCTCGTTGAAGGCGCCTTTGACGCCGCGATTGTCCATACCCGCAAAGGCCTAAGCTTCATACCGACGCATGCGGTGGGGATGTACCAACTGGCGCGGGCCCTATTTTTGAAAGGGGAGACCAGCGAAGCGAAGGAGCGGCTGGCGGACGCGATTCTCCTGAATGTTGAGCAGGCTCTGCACGCGTCTGGCGATCCCGACATCATTTCAAAAATGGACTTCCTGAGTGGAGTCCTCAGCCAAGTGCAAGAGCGCTACAAGGCGCGTTACAGGCTGGTCGCCGAGAGATTCCGCCGTGCAGAGAAAGAGTTGCGGGACTATTCGTTTGAAGATGTGCCTGCCGATGACCTTCAACTCAAAGGACTCGCCGATATTCAGAAAACCCGCAAGTCGGTGGAAATCCTGGCCAAGTCAAAAACGCTGTTTGGCTACAGTTCCGCAATAAATCGGCTATTGGATGGATTTCAACTCTTCCCGACCTGCTTCGAAGAATTCAAAACAAAGTGCCTCCGGCACCTGCAGGAGAAACTCGCGCGGCCTCCTCGTCGAGAGGATTTCTCGCATGGAAAGTTTCCGGACAAATTCAGGAGCGACCACAAATCTTCCGGTGCCTGGCTGGCGAGCGGCATTGTCAGCGGAATGACCATCTTTGTCGTCCACGCCTGTCAGAGAGCGCCACCAAGCTACGGAGGGCTTCTGGAAGCGACCGAAGACATGTTCGCGCTCCCCCTTCTGTTTGGCACCAGCATAGCGCTGCTGACAGCACTGCTTGAATACCTCTACCGCGAGTACATCCGATCAAAGAGCAAGTCCGCATTGGCCGCTTATGATGCCGCATGGTACGCCTACAGTAATTTAAAAAACTTGTTGGAAAATGAAATGGCGACAATCCAAGGCATGAGCATGCCCAAAGAATGTCAGCCGCCTTCACTCGCAAACGTCACCCCAAGCGAAGCCTCCGCAAAGCGGGAACGCGGCCAAGCTTGGGCCTTTAAACTGTAGTCTGCCGAACAGAACAACCCTTCCCATCATTCATGCGTTTTCTGCCACAGCTTTTTGCCAACAATCAATCCTGGGCCTCGCAACAAACTCATCGTGACCCCGAATTTTTCAAGCGTCTCTGCGCCATCCAAAGACCGGACTACCTCTGGATCGGTTGCGCCGACAGTCGCGTCCCGGCCAACGAAATCGTCGGCCTCGCCCCCGGAGAGCTGTTTGTCCACCGCAACGTCGGCAATATCGTCGGCCGCGACGACCAGAACTGTCTGGCAGTCTTGCAATATGCCGTAGATGTTCTCCGGATATCCCACGTCATCGTTTGTGGTCACTACCGTTGTGGCGGCATCCAGGCCGCTTTCGGGCCTCCCACAACCGACCCGTTGGAGGGATGGATTGCCCACATCCGCGAGATCCGCCAGACACACGCCCGGGAACTCGCCCTACTCCCCGGGGACGAGCAGCGCTGGCAGCGCCTTTGCGAACTCAACGTGATTGCCCAGGTGCAGATCCTCAGCAACATCCCAACCGTTGTTCGTGCATGGCAACGCGGGCAGCAACTTGCCATTCACGGCTGGATCTACAACCTCAATGACGGCTTGCTGCACGACCTTGAAGTCAGCATCAACAAACCGGCATACTAGGTTGCGTGCGCCTCGGCCAGCGGCAACGCCACCCAGAAGGTACTGCCCGTGCCTTCCGTAGACGCATAGCCGATTCGTCCCCGCATCCTTTCGGTCAGCCGTTTCGCTATCGCCAGCCCCAAGCCGGCGCCTTGAAGCCTCCCGGCGTCCACGCCCAAGCGGATGAATGGCTCGAACAATTCGCCCTGCCTGTCGCTGGCAACCCCGCTGCCGGTATCGGTGACACTGATGCGCAGGAATTCAGCGCCGTCCGGCTGGCAAGAAACGGTGACCGTGCCACCATCGCGATTGAACTTCACGGCATTGGACAGCAAATTCAGCAGTACCTGCTTCACCAGCAGGCGGTCGGTCCACACTATCCATCCGGCACGTGCACCGCAGTCGTTAACCAACGCAATGCCTCTTTTTCGCGCTTCCAGCTCAATCATCGCCAGGCAGGGCACGATGATCTGTTCCGCGCGCAGGGGCTCCATGTTCAGTTTCAACTCGCCCTCATCGATGCGGCTCATCTCCAGCACCTGCGTCACCAGGCCAAGCAGATATTCTCCCGCAGCCGATATGTGCTCAATGCTGCTCAGTTGTTCCACGTTCAGCGTCTTCGCCTCGTTGGCGTGGAGAAGTTCGGCAAACCCCAGGATCGTATTCAGCGGAGTACGCAACTCGGCGCTCATCGACGTCAGAAACACTGATTTGGCGCGGCTCGATTGCTCGGCGGCATGCTGTGCGGTACGCAAATGGGCCTTGGCGATCGCGCGATCGCGCGCCACGACAACCCCCGCAAGCACCACCAGCCCGACCGAGCCGAGCATGGAAGTCAGCATCAGTGCCGGCATCTCCGCAGCCGGAATCAAACTTACGGGGAGCCAGCCCATCGATGTGGCCAGATACAGGAACACCAGCACGGCCATCATGGCGGTTCCCATGATCAGCAGGATGGCCGTGTTACCGAAAGTGCTGAGCAAAGCGATGTTGGCGAGAAACGCCGGCAGCGCCATCGAGTCGATCCCGCCAGTGAGGAAAGCCCATACCGCAACGATCAGGATGCCACCGATGTTGGTCGTCACCAGGCCTAAGGTGATGTCACCGGTTGCACGAATCAGCAGCGCCCCCAGGGTGGGCGTGCCGATGGCCGCGGCGAACAAGGCATAGTCGGCTGCTGGCAGTTTTCCTCGCGCCAGCAGATAGCCAAAGAACACCAATAAAGTGACCAGAGAAATGGTCAGCAGGGATTTCGCGATGCCTCGGTGACGCGTGTTCTTGCGCGGATCATCGAGGACATTCGGCGGCACAAACCAGGAGATGAAATCCATTTTGCGAGCGCTTTCTCGGCCAATGCCGCGCCGAAAAGATAGTGGAGCAACAATTCTACCTGCGCCGGCACAGCTCAGGAGAGGTTGTGATGCATAGAGGCTGTATGCGCGACGCCAATCTCCCGGGATAGGCAGCATGGCGGAATGTTCCGCACCAGACCGCCTCGTGTTTCATGCATCGGGAGGCTAATCCAATAGACATTTTGCGTTTCTGTACGGATGCTGTAATGTATAACCATGTTATCGGAGCGGACTTGATCGTGGAATTTGAGTATTGGCGGTGCTTCCAGGTTTGGCACAGGAGATATAGGCATGATTGGCGTCCTCATAATCGATCACAATCAATACGCTGGCAAATTGCCAGCCTTTTTATGCGCCCGACGGTGTCCGTTTGCACACCGATTTGTGTGTTCACTAAACGTTGCACCAGATTGGTGGCTAGGCCGGACAAGATGACGTATAGGTGCATATACCAAAACAGGCGGATGTATAAAGGTCAAAAAAGATGCTAAACAGCGAAGTGATTTATGAGCGGATGTATAACGCGAGCGTTGATACACACGCACAGAAATCACTTCGTGGGAAGCACGAATTTACGGGACTTGGGCTGCCAAGGTATTCAATAGGCATAGAGCGGACTGACCGCCCCCACTCTCGTCCAACGGGTCGTTCGAGCACACTTGCTTCCCTTCGGTCGCAAGGTGCTCAACTCCAACGTTGAAGCTGTAGAAAAACCCGATTTCTCGGCGACGGGGCATCACAAATGGCACGAGACTATTCGTGCCATTTGTCATTTCGCCGATTGAATTTTACGCGGGCGATGCGATCAGGAATGCCGCA
>JAQTOA010000017.1 GCA_028713555.1 Sterolibacterium sp.
TACGCAACACGCTGGAGAAGTTGCCGACCTGTCTCAACAGCCAGATTGATTCGCTGTTGCCGCTACGCTCGGAACCTGTACAGCAAACTCCGTCGTGAGTGAACCTGGCAGGGCCTAACGCTTACCGACGACCAGCCCGCCAAGCCCAAACCACACCAGCACGAAGGCCGGTACCGCAAGTTCCGCAAGAATCAGGGCAATTCCGGCAACCGCCCACTGCCACCAATCAAGTTGCATAAAACCGGCTCCACAATGATTTCCTGTGGCCGGCCAAACCCGGCCGCAGCGGTGTCGATAGCAGGATTCAGAGAAGTTACTGCACGAACAACGAATAGACCACCGCCGCTATTCGGAGCATCCGCTCCTCAGGCAGTAACGTTGACCACCCGGCCGGTGCGCTGTCCTTGGGTATTCGTCACCGGTCTCGGCTGCTCAGTCGCCTGAGCTTGCTGCGGTTGGGCTTGTTTGGCCTTTGCGGTCTCTTCGGCTGGTTTCGCCGTCTCGGCCTGCGGGGTCTGGCGTGACTGCAGTAGCTGTTGCGCTGCGCCGGTTGCTGAGCTGATTGCGTTGGTAGCCATGACTTCTCCTTGGTGACGGACTAGGCCGTCGTGTTGACAATCTTTCCGGTAACCTGACCTTGGCTGTTGGTTACCGGTAAAGTGCTGGTGCTCGGTGTCGTCGATGTGGCTGCTTGTTCGCGCACAAGCACCTGATCGACCGTCTTCGACAACTGTGCCACTGACTGCTGGGCAGTTCCTATGGCAGCCAGCCCTTGACGCGCCTGCCCGGCTTTGGTCTGGGCCTGATCAGACTGAACCCACAGAGAGCGGGCATTCTCCTCTGCTCTATCCGCTACGCGCTGTGCGTCATTGGCCTGAGTCTTCAGCGACAGCGCCGCCTGCTCAGCCTGGTCAGCATTGCGCTTCGCCTGCTGCAGCTTGAACTGCTGCCAGCCGTACTGGTTAGCACTGGAGATGGAGGAAACAGGGGCCATCGTCGACTCTAAGATTACATACTAAAATCATAGCCCTATAACCGACACAAAACAATACGCCTGCTGAGAGCTTTTGATTTGTCTAGTTCTAACGGGATGGAGGCCCTTTCCCGAAGCGACACCAAAGTTAAAAAATTGATTTTTTACAACAGGTTATACGAAAAAACATAGAGCTTACGGCAATTGGCGCTGATTTGGCAAAGAGGGTAATGCAACTGCATGGAATGGACAGCAGGGACTAAAATCAGCGCGCCCAAGTGCTTTCATACCGACCCATCGCGATCCTCCTTTTCGCGTGCTTGGCGGCTCACGCTTTGAAGTTTCCTCGATGGACTCACGTACGCGTCAAACTTATTACTGCCCCCCGGCAGAGCCGGAGGGCTCCCCTATGTTGGTTTGGTTTTCGCTTTTGCTTCTTCGCTCATGACTTCGGTTTGGCCAACACCTGCTCGGCGAAATTATCATCGAACAGACTTCCCTTGGCGACCAGTTGCCGATACTTAACGAAGTCGATGACGTCCTTGCCGGTAACCTTCTTCGCATCGAAGGCGTTGAAGCCCAGCCATGCTTCGTGATTCATGTTGGCAGCCAGCCAGTGGCGGTTGGCGAGCTTCATCTGATCCCAGAAGAATTTCTTCTTGGCGCGAATACCGTCGATAGACTTGATCAGGCAACCGGGGAAGAGATTAGTGAATTTCCAGACCAGGGCATTCACCTCCTTGTCCAGCAGTTCGAAGTCAACTGTACACTGAGCCATCAACTCCTTGGCCTTGGCTGCTTCCTCCTTGGCAACCGGCTCGCCGTAAACAATCTCTCCGTCATCAACATAAGTGTCGGTGCGCACCAGCGGGTTCCTTACCCACTTGCCATCCTTTTTCAGCACCGGCACGGCCTTGGTGATCAGCCCCTTGGCCTTCATCTTGTAGGCGCCCCAGGTTTCGCAGGAGACACAGTTGTACATGGAATCTTCCATGGAGAGAAACCACGGCAAAAAGTCGGTAGAACCGCCATCGGGTGCTGATCCGTGTTTGGGGCCAGCCTGGCCGTAAATCGCCAGGTCAGAGGAGAGCGTAATATCCGTCGCCATGCCGATTTCCTGACCGCCCGCCACGCGCATGCCATTGACGCGACAGATGACCGGCTTCTTGCAATTCAGGATGGCGTCGACCATGGCATTGAACAAATCCATGTATTCGCCATATTCATTGGGGCGCTTGGAATAATAGGAGGAGTACTCGGAGGTATTCCCGCCGGTACAAAAGGCCTTGTCGCCGACCGCCGTAAATACCGCGGCGACAATCTTGCGATCGCTGGAAGCACGCTGGAAACCCGCAATCACGCCCTTGACCATCTCGGTGGTGTAAGAGTTGTACTGCCCCGGATTGTTGAGCCAGATCCAGGCGGAGTAGATGCCGGAAACTACCTGACCCTTTTCATCCATCACCGGGCGCTCCTCATAGATGACGGTCGGTGCATCCTTGCCAAAGTGGCTGTCGTCGAACAACCGGTGATCCTTGAGTCCGTTCTCCCTGCGTAACCATTCCAATGCCATACAGTTCTCCTTGAAGGTTAATAGTCTATGTGCGATTTAAAAATCCGGGGTGAGCACCACGCGCTTGGTCAATGACCTATTGCCGTCTCTTAGTCTCGCTGGTTGCCGAGTAAATGACCATCTGTAATTTTAACATTGATCGCGAATAACGGCGAGGCAGGCCGCGTTGATGCGCTGTCGACAGGACTAATAGTTGCTGGCATGTTCGACTTCTAATGCCGCTTGAGCAGCAAGTCGCCGAAATGCATCACCAACCCCAAGGCGGGAAAAATGATCATCAGTATCCCGACGATAATCGATGTCGTACAACCGACAACCAGGAAATATCTCAAATTCTCGACGATCCAGAAGACCTAGCCCGCCGGCAACCTGAGATTAAGCACGGCAACGATCGCCGCATTGCCAACGCCGACGACAAACGCGATGCCGTCAATGAAGAAAAAACCAGACGAAAGCTGGGGCGATCAGCTGATCAATGCTGTAATTGCTGAAGCGCGGCATGACACTCCCCCGGTCTGGTTCCGACCACCGTCGCCTTGCGGCGGGTCAATCGGAGATTGTTGAGAAGTTGCTGCTCGGCCGATTATGGACAGGCAGTTATCTGGTCAAGCGTGGTGTTCACGCACAGCTTTGAAAAACGAACACCTGCTGGAGGTTGAATTGGAACACCTTCCGTGCTATAAGGCCATTATGACTAACGAGTAGGAGGAAGTGCATTATGGCAACGACCATCAAAGCGCCAAAGTCGGCCAAGACAACGGCTGTTGCGACGCAGAAGGCTGCGCCGCGCGGCAGCGTCAAAGCGAAAGCAAAGACTGCGGCCATAGCGGCAAAGCCGGCGAAGGTCGCTGTCCGGAAAGCCAGTCCCGCCAAAGTGGCCGCGCCTAAGGTCGCCGCATCCAAGGTCGCCACACCTAAGCCGATAGTCAAGGCTGTTGCGCGCCCACCGCAGCAGCCGGCCAAGACGGCGCCGATGCCCGCCAAGCTGCAGATTTCCGGGGAGCAACGCCGGCACTACGTCGAAGTAGCAGCCTACTTTATCGCCGAGCGCAACGGCTTTTCGGCGACCAGCGCGCTTGACCACTGGACCCAAGCCGAAGCGGAAATTGACCGCTTGCTCAAGGAGGGCAGGCTCAACGCCTGATCGCCTAAGCGACTAGAGCAGCATGGCGGGTGTGATCACGATGCCTGCCAGTGGCGGCAGAGTCAGCGTCAAACTGGCGGAAAGATTCATCCAGGGCTGAGGTACCGCCTGTAATAATTGCGGGCCATTACCCAGGTTGCTACCTCCGTAATACTGCGAATCGGTGTTCAGCAGTTCACGATAGTTCCCGGGCCGCGGCACGCCAATGCAATAATCCTGGCGCGGTACCGGCGTGAAATTGAAGACAACCACGACGAAGCTGCCACTCCTTGCAAAACGCAGCCAACTAAGCACCGACTGTTCGCTATCGTGACAATCGATCCAAGAAAAACCTTGATCCGAAAAATCCAGATCATGCAAGGCAGGGTGTTCCAGGTAAATCCGGTTCAAATCGCGCACCAGGCGCTGCACGCCGGCGTTGGCGGGATTCTCCAGCAACCCCCAGGGCAGTTCCTCGCCGCTGTACCACTCGTTCAACTGGGCGATCTCGCCGCCCATGAAGCCGAGCTTCTTGCCGGGCTGGGCCATCTGGTAGGCCAACAACAAACGAAGATTGGCGTAGCGTTGCCACTCGTCGCCGGGCATCTTTTCGAGCAGCGAACGCTTACCATGCACCACTTCGTCGTGCGACAGCGGCAAGACGAAATTCTCGGTATAAGCGTAGAGCTGACCGAAAGTCAGGCGGTCATGGTGGTAGCGGCGATGAACCGGATCCTTCTCCATGTAGTCGAGCGTGTCGTTCATCCAGCCCATGTTCCACTTCATCGAGAAACCCAGCCCGCCCAGATGCACCGGGCGCGACACCATCGGCCAGGCTGTCGATTCCTCGGCAATCGTCAAGGCGCCGGGGAAATCGTGATGCACCATGGTATTCAGTTCCTGCAGGAACTGAATGGCTTCGAGATTTTCACGCCCACCGTGGCGATTCGGCAACCATTCGCCGGCCTTGCGCGAATAGTCGAGATACAGCATCGAGGCGACCGCATCGACGCGCAGAGCGTCGGCATGAAACTCGGCCAGCCAGTAATGCGCACTGGAGAGCAGAAAACTCTTGACCTCGTTGCGGCCGAAATTAAAAACGAAGGTGCCCCAATCGGGTTGCAGCTTGAGGCGCGGGTCCTCGTGCTCATACAGGGCCGTGCCGTCGAAATGCGCCAAGGCGAAAGTATCGGCGGGGAAATGTCCCGGCACCCAGTCGAGGATCACGCCCAGACCGGCCTGGTGACAAGCGTCGATCAGAAAGCGCAAATCGTCGGGCGTGCCGAAGCGCGAGGTCGGCGCGAAGTGGCCGGTGCTTTGGTAGCCCCACGACTCGTCGAGCGGATGCTCCATGAGGGGCATAAACTCGATATGGGTGTATGCAAGATCGCGGACATAAGGAATCAGCCGCGCGGCAAGCTCGCGATAGCCGTAAAAACTCCCGTCCGGATGGCGCATCCAGGAACCGGCATGCACTTCATAGATCGACAGCGGCGCATGCTGCCAGTCCCAGCGGGCGCGTTGTTCCAGCCATTCGCGATCGCCCCAGGCATATCCCGAGGGGCTAGCGACGCGCGCCGCCGTGGCCGGACGCGGCTCGAACTGGCGCGCGTAAGGATCAGCCTTGACGCCGATGGCGCCGCTGTGGCGGTTGCGGATCTCGAATTTGTAAAGCGCGCCGTTCTCCAGCCCGGGGATGAACAATGCCCAGACGCCGCTGGCGCCCAATGTCGCCATCGGATGGACGCGACCGTCCCAACGGTTGAAATCGCCCACTACCGAAACCCGCCCGGCATTCGGCGCCCACACCCGAAAGTTCACGCCGGCGATGCCGGAGCGAGTTTCCGGCCGCGCGCCGAGCAGGTGATAAGCTTGGAAGTTGCGCCCTTCGTTGAACAGATACAGATCGTCGGCCGGCGCTTCGGGCGGGAAGGCATAGGCGTCATGCAGCCGTTGCGGCGTGCCGTCCTCATCGACGATCAGTTGATACTCCGGCTGCGCTGGTCCGGCCCCCGGCGCGCTGCTTGGCAAACTCCCGCGCCACTCGAACACGCCCGCAGCGTGGATGCGCGTCAGCACGGCCGGCTCAGCCACGCCCGGCCATGCCACGGCCACGCTGCGCGCATGAGGACGAAATACGCGCAACACCCAGACGACGCCCTCATGATGCAGACCGAGCAGGCGGAACGGGTTGTGCTCGCGGGACTCAAGCAGCGATCGCAGGGACTTGTCAACCATAAGGGGCATCTGGATTAGATTGGAAGAAGCAGCTATTGTAGCGGCTACATGAAATCACATTCGAGAAGTCACCACGGAAAATCACATGCAATCATACAAGTCGACTGATTCACAAGGAAATCCCGCGCACAACGGGCACCTCACACGCTCCGCTTTCGCCTTTGTGCTGGCTGGGGGCCGGGGTACTCGCCTGTTGCAACTGACCGACTGGCGCTCGAAACCGGCGGTGCCGTTTGGCGGAAAATTTCGCATTATCGATTTCACCCTGTCGAATTGCGTTAACTCGGGGATTCGGCGCATCGGCGTGGCCACCCAGTACAAGGCGCAAAGCCTGATCCACCACTTGCAACGCGGCTGGAGTTTTCTCGACGGACGCTTCGACGAATTCATCGACCTGCTGCCGGCGCAGCAACAGGTCGCAGAAAACTGGTACATGGGAACCGCCGATGCCGTCTTCCAGAATCTCGATGTCCTGCGCCGCAACCAGCCGAAATACGTGTTCATCCTCTCCGGCGATCATGTCTATAAAATGGATTATGGACAAATGCTGGCGAAACACATACAGACCAACGCCGATCTAACCGTGGCCTGCATCGACGTGCCGATCGAGGAAGCCAGCGCCTTCGGCGTCATCGGCCAGGACGAAAATCAGCGCATCCTCAGCTTCACCGAAAAGCCGAAGGATCCCCAGCCGATTCCCGGAAAACCTGGTCGAGCCATGGCCAGCATGGGAGTCTATGTTTTCAATACCGAGTTTCTCTATGAACAGCTGATTCGCGACAGCGACGAACGCAGCTCCACGCACGACTTCGGCAAGGATCTGATCCCCTATGTGATATCGCGCTACCGTGTGTTCGCGCATAATTTCACCGAGAGCTGTGTCGGCATGAAGCACGAGCAGCCGGACGAAACGCCTTATTGGCGCGATGTCGGCACCATCGACGCCTATTGGGAAGCCAACATGGAGCTGACCAAGGTGACGCCCAGCCTGAACATCTACGACGAGGATTGGCCAATCTGGACCCATCAGGAGCAACTGCCGCCGGCCAAGTTCGTTTTCGACGACGACGGACGGCGCGGGATGGCGATTGACTCGCTGGTTTCCGGCGGCAACATCATCAGCGGCGCGGTAGTGCGGCGCTCGATGCTGTTTTCGCGAGTCCGCGTACATAGCTACGCGACGGTCGAGGATTCGGTCATCCTGCCCAAAGTTGACATCGGCCGCAGCGCCAAGTTGCGGCGTGTGATCGTTGACAAACACTGCCACATTCCCGAAGGATTGGTGGCGGGCTACGATGCGGAGGAAGATCGCCAGCGTTTTCACGTTACCGGAAAGGGTATCACCCTGATTACCCCCGAAATGCTCGGCCAGCATGCCCACTACCTTCGCTGAAGCATGAATTCGCCGCTTGATCTGGTCTTTCTCTGGCATATGCATCAGCCGGACTATCGCGACCATCGTCAGCATGAACTGACCCTGCCCTGGGTATATCTTCATGTCATCAAAGACTACACCGACATGGTCGCCCATCTGGAACAACATCCGCGGATTCATGCGGTGGTTAACTTCGTGCCGGTGCTGCTGGAGCAGATCGAGGATTACGCGGTTCAATTCGAGTCCGGCAATTTTCGCGACCAGCTCTTGCGCCTGTTGGCGTTTCCCGACCTTGGGCAACTCAGCGCGAGCGAGCGCGAATTCCTGCTGAATACCTGTTTTCGCAGCAATCACACCACCATGCTGGCGCCCTTCCGTCAATACCAGCGGCTGCATAATCTGTATCTGAAGTTGACCCGCGCCGGCAACGCGTTGAACTACCTCTCCGGCGCCTATTTCGCCGACCTGATCACTTGGTATCATTTGGCGTGGACCGGAGAAACGGAGCGGCGGCGTCAGCCGATCCTGGCCCAGTTAATGAGCCAGGGCCAGGATTTCACGCTGGCCGACCGGCAAGCCCTGCTGAGGCTGATCGGCGAAGACATCAAGAGCGTCATCCCGCGCTACCAGGCACTGGCCCAGCGCGGGCAGATCGAAATCTCCAGCACCCCGCAAACTCACCCGCTGGCTCCCTTGCTGATCGACTTCAAGGTCGCGCGCGAAACCCAACCCGAGTCGCCGCTACCACTCGCCAGCGTCTATCCTGGCGGCCGCATGCGCGTCACGGCGCAAATCGAGGCGGCGCGCGCCAGTCATGCCCGGCGCTTCGGCGCTCCCCCGGTCGGCATGTGGCCGGCGGAAGGAGCAATCTCCACCGCTTTCGTCCAGAAACTGGCGGCTCAAGATTGTCGCTGGATCGCCAGTGGCGAGGGGGTGCTGCATTCCTCGCTACAGCACCACGGAGGCAATCTCGACAACAGCCGCGCTGTCTTCCGGCCCTGGCGACTGGAGAGTGCGCCCGGCCTCACCCTGTTTTTCCGCAACGAGCGTCTCTCCGACCTGATCGGTTTCGAGTACGCCAAGTGGCATGGCCAGGATGCGGCCCAGCACTTCATCGGCGAACTCGAAGCCATCCATGCCAGCACGCCTGACGGCGAACGTGCCGTTGTCAGCATCATCATGGACGGCGAGAATGCCTGGGAACACTATCCCTACAATGGCTACTTTTTTTTCGAAGATCTCTACGTGCGGCTTGAGCAGCATCCCAACATCCGCACCACCACCTTCGCCGAACTTCTCGACAGCCAGGAACCACCGCCGATCGCCACGCTGCCCGAACTCGTCGCCGGCAGCTGGGTATACGGCACGATGTCGACCTGGATCGGCGACACGAACAAGAATCGCGCCTGGGATCTGCTCTGCGAAGCCAAGCAAAGTTATGACCTGATCATGGCCGGCGGCTCCCTCGGTGCGCCGGAACGAACCGCCGCCGAGACACAATTGGCGATATGCGAAAGCTCCGACTGGTTCTGGTGGTTCGGCGACTACAACCCGGCGGCAACCGTCGCCAGTTTTGACCGGCTGTTCCGCCGCAACCTCGCCAATCTCTATCACCTGTTGGGCCTGTTACCGCCCGCTCATCTGGATCAGCCGATCTCCGGTGCAACGCTGGATGCCCCAGACACCGAAGTCCAGGGCAAGGCGGAAGGCGGCGGCGCCATGCGGCGCGCCCTGCAAAGCCTCTAGCACGATAATTACTTCTACGTTCTAACACCGAGACCACCATGCCCGGCACAAATTTTCAGCTCGAAGTTAATCCCGCCATTCCGCCGCGCCTGGCGCGGCTTGAAGAACTTTCCAACGACCTCTGGTACAGCTGGGACCGCGCCTCCCGTGCGCTGTTCGCCCGTCTGCATCCGTCGCTCTGGCATGCGGTGAACCACAGCCCGAAAGCCTTCCTCAAACGCATCGACCAGAAACGGCTGCTCGGTGCGGCTGAAGATCCGATCTTCCAGGGCACCATGAACCGGGTCTTGTCGACTTACGACAGCTACCACCAGGCACTGGCGAATAATGAACATCACGGCAATGAGACGCTTGCCCAGGATGACCTGATCGCCTATTTCTGCGCCGAGTTCGGCTTTCACGAAAGCCTGCCGATCTACTCCGGCGGTCTGGGGATACTCGCCGGCGATCATTGCAAGGGCGCCTCGGACATGCGGTTACCCTTCGTCGCCGTCGGCCTGCTCTACCGCCAGGGCTATTTCCAGCAGACCATCGACCGTGAGGGACAGCAGCATCCGCACTATTTCGACACCGACTTCGACGATCTGCCGATCATTCCGGTGAAACGCGCAGACGGCAGCGAGATGCTGATTTCGGTCGAAATGCCGGGGCGCACGGTATGGGCCAAAGTGTGGTCGGCAAAAACCGGCAACACCATGCTCTATCTGCTCGATACCGACCTGGTCGAGAACAGTCTGACGGATCGCGACATTACCCACCGTCTGTATGGCGGCGAGCGCGCCACGCGCATCGAGCAGGAGATCCTGCTCGGGATCGGCGGCGTGCGCGCCTTGCGTGAGCTGAACATCAAACCCACCGTCTGGCACATCAACGAAGGTCACGCCGCATTCCTCATCCTCGAACGGATTCGCGGCCTGTTCGACCAAAATCTGGACTTCGCCAGCGCGCTCGAAGCAGTTGCCGTGAATACCGTTTTCACCACCCACACCGCAGTACCCGCGGGGCACGATCATTTCACCGAAGAAATGGTGCTCAACTACTTCAGCCAGTTCTGCGCCGCGACCGGAATCGATGGCGCCAGGTTGCTGGCATTGGGGCGCACACCGAACAGCCACGAATTCAACATGACGGCCCTGGCGGTCCGTGGCTCACGCCACCACAATGGTGTCTCGCGCATTCATGGCCATGTTTCATCGACTATCCTCGCCAGCCTGTGGCCGCAGATCGAGCCTGCCGAAAACCCCGTCGACTACGTGACCAATGCCGTGCATGTTCCCACCTTCCTGGCGACCGACTGGTATGAAACCTTCGATCGCCATCTCGGGCTGGGCTGGATGCATCGTCTAACCGACCAGAACTGCTGGCAAAACATCCATCGCATACCCGATCAGATTTTCTGGAGCATCCGTCAATCGCTCAAAGCCCAATTGCTGCACCTGATTCGCCATCGGGTACGCGAACAGCATCTGCGCAACCAAGGATCGGAGTCCCATCTCGACCGGATGCTGAAATATGCCGACCCGGCCAACCCGACTGTGCTCACCCTGGGCTTCGCCCGCCGCTTCGCCACCTACAAGCGGGCTACGCTGCTGTTCAATAATCGCAACTGGTTGCGTGACATCCTTGGCGACAACTCGCGGCCGGTGCTGTTCATCTTCGCCGGCAAGGCGCACCCGGCCGACGAGCCGGGACAGGCGCTGATCCGTCAAGTCAGCGAATTATCGCGCCAGCCCGAGTTCGAAGGGCACATCCTGGTACTCGAAGGCTATGACCAACACCTGGCGCGGCGCCTGGTTTCCGGTGTTGATGTGTGGCTGAACAACCCCATTTATCCACTCGAAGCTTCCGGCACCTCGGGCATCAAGGCAGCCATCAATGGCGCCATGAACCTGTCGGTGCTCGATGGCTGGTGGGGCGAGGGTTATGACGGCAAGAACGGTTGGGCGATCAAACCGACCTCGGAAAGACTCGATCCAGCCGAGCGCGACGCCGAGGAAGCGCGCACGCTCTATGAGTTGCTGCAGGACAGCGTAATCCCGCTATACTACCGCAACACCTCGCTCGGCTATTCGCCGGAGTGGGTAGCGATGGCCAAGCACTCGATCACCAGCATCATGCCGCGGTTCAATATGCAGCGCATGCTGACCGAATATACAAAAAAGTTCTACGCCCCTGCCGCCACGCAGTGGCGCAAATTTGCCGGCGATAATTTCTCCGGCGCCCGGCACGTCGCTGCCTGGAAAGCCAAAATCCGCGGCGCCTGGTCGGGCGTGCGCCTGCGCCAGGTGGCGCTGCCTTCGATGCGGGCGCACTACGGCGAGGCATTCCAATTCGAGATTGCCGTGCAGTTGAACGGTCTCGACCCCAAGGATCTGACCGTAGAATTGGTCGTCTCCCGACCTGGTGAGAAGAACCCCGCCAAGAGCAAGCGTTACGCCTTGCACCACAAGCAAGTTCTCGATCAGGGTGAACACCTGTTTGTGCGTGAACTAACGCTGGATCTGTGCGGCAAAATCGATTATCACATCCGTGCGTTCCCGCACCACGAGTTACTGACCCATCCCTTCGAGTTGGGCATGATGGTATGGCTGTGACCCCCCTGATCGAAACGCCGGCCTGGAGAGCGCTGGCGGCGCTGGCCGGACACAGCCTGCGCCTGCGTGAGTTGTTTGCTACCGATCCGCAGCGTTTCTCCAGGTTCTCGCTGGCACACGATGGCGTGCTGCTGGATTATTCCAAGCAGCGCGTTACCAGCGAGGTGATGGCGGCGCTCCATGTACTGTGGGAAAGCGCGGACGTTCCCGACTGGATCGCCAGAATGCGCGCCGGCGAAACCATCAACCAGAGCGAGGGGCGCGCTGTGTTGCACTTCGCCCTGCGCGAACCTAACCCACGCGCCGAAGTCCGCGCGGTGCTGGATAAAATGCAGCGTTTCTGTGACGACGTTCATTCCGGCCGGTGGCGCGGCAGTGCTGGAAGTACTATCAGCGACGTGGTCAACATCGGCATCGGCGGTTCCGACCTTGGGCCAAAAATGGCGACCCAGGCGCTCGCCGCCTATCATCAGCCGGATCTGCGCGTGCATTACGTCTCCAACCTGGATGCCGCACACCTCGCCACCACCTTGGCGCAACTCGATCCGCGCAGCACTTTGTTCGTCATCGCCAGCAAGACCTTTACTACCCAGGAAACAATGACCAACGCCCGTTCGGCCCGCGACTGGATTGTCGCCGCCTTGGGCGAGGCGGCGGTGGCACGGCACTTCGTCGCGGTATCGACCAACCTGGCGGCAGTCGCCAAGTTCGGCATCGATCCGGCCAACGCCTTCGAGTTCTGGGACTGGGTGGGCGGACGATTCTCGCTCTGGTCGGCAATCGGACTGCCGCTCGCGCTGGCCATCGGCTTCGCCAATTTCGAGGGCTTCCTGGCCGGCGGTGCGGCCATGGACAGGCACTTCTTCAACACGCCGCCGGAGCAGAATCTGCCGGCAACACTGGCCCTGCTCGGCATCTGGAATATCGATTTTCTCAGCGCCTCGACACAGGCCGTCTTGCCCTACAGCCAGTCGCTCGAACACCTGCCGCGCTATCTGCAGCAACTGGAAATGGAGAGCAACGGCAAACAGATCGACCGCGCTGGCTACCCAGTCGGCTGCCCGACCGCGCCGATCGTCTGGGGAGAGGCCGGCACCAATGGCCAGCATGCCTTTTATCAGTTGATCCATCAGGGCGGACGCCTGATTCCCTGCGATTTCATTGCGCTCAGGCAGGCCGACTTCGATCTTCCCGGCCATCATGACGCACTGCTCGCCAACTGTTTTGCCCAGAGCGAAGCCCTGATGCGAGGAAAAACGCTGGACGAAGTGTGCGCAGAACTCGCTGCCGCCGGCATGGCGGCAGACAAAATTCAACGCCTGGCCCCCTTCAAAGTATTCCCCGGCAACCAGCCGTCGACCACGCTGCTGCTTGATCGCCTCGACCCCTATGCGCTGGGCCAACTGGTCTCACTTTACGAGCACAAGACTTTCGTTCAAGGCCTCATCTGGCGCATCAACTCGTTCGACCAGTGGGGAGTCGAATACGGCAAGCAACTTGCCGTGCGCTTGCTGCCGATCCTCGAAGGAAAGCAACCGGCAACGGACCTGGACAGTTCAACCGCGGGACTGATCGCTGCCTGCAAAACCGGGGCATCGAGAAATTAGAAAACTCAAGGTACTTTTTGCCACATCGGAAATAGCTCCCTGGGTTAAGACCGGCGGTCTTGGCGACATCTCAGCCGCCCTGCCCAAGGCGCTCCAGGCCAGCGGCGTTGATGTGCGCCTGCTGGTGCCACGCTATCCGGCATTGGCGCAGGCATTCCCGGATGCGCCGGTGCTGGCCAGGTTCGGTCAGCTCGGCGGCTTGCTGCCCGCAGCCAGCCTGTGCGAAGCCACCACGCCGGCGGGTACAACGCTATGGTTGCTCGATTGCCCGGCGCTGTATGACCGCCCGGGCAATCCCTATCTGGGCGGCGACGGCCGCGACTGGCATGACAACGCCGTACGCTTCGGCTTGCTCTCGCGGGTTGCCGCTGTGCTCGGCAGCAACGCTAATCCGCTGCCCTGGCAAGCGCAGGTAATTCATTGCAACGACTGGCAAACCGCACTGGCACCGTGCTACCTGAAATACCTGGGCGGCGCACGCGCGGCCACCCTGCTCACGGTTCACAACCTGGCCTTCCAGGGACTGTTCGGCCAACTCCAGCTTGCTGAACTCGGCCTGCCGCCGCAGGCCTGGCATATCGAGGGCGTCGAGTATCACACCTACCTGTCGTTTCTCAAGGGCGGCCTGCAGCATGCCGACTGGATCACCACCGTCAGTCCCAGCTACGCCCGCGAAATCCAGACCGACGCCGCCGGCATGGGCCTGGCCGGCCTGCTGCGCTGGCGTGGCGATTGTCTGTCTGGAATTCTGAACGGTATCGATTGCGAGATCTGGAACCCGGCCGCCGATCCTTATCTGGTGGATGGCTACGATGTCGTCCGTCTTGCCGGCAAAGCCGCCAATAAATCCGCCCTGCAGCACCGGCTCGGTCTCGAACCACGCGACGATGTCCCGCTGCTCGGGTTAATCAGCCGCCTCACTACCCAGAAAGGCGTAGACCTGCTGCCGCTGATCGAGAGTGAACTCGCCGCGCTGCCGCTGCAACTGGCCGTCCTCGGCAGTGGTGCACGCGAACTCGAGCAAGCTGTCGCCGCCATGGCTGAAAGTCATCCGGGGCAATTCTCGGCAACCATCGGTTTCGACGAAGAACTCGCCCACCTGATCGAGGCGGGCAGCGACATGTTCTTGATGCCCTCGCGCTTCGAACCTTGCGGTCTCAACCAGATGTACAGCCTGCGCTATGGCACCCCGCCGATCGTGCGCGGTACCGGCGGCCTGGCGGACAGCGTGATCGATTGCATTCCATCCGCATTGGCAAGCGCCACGGCCAACGGCTTCGTCTTCAGCGAGGCCAGCGCGGAAACGCTAATGGCGACCATCCGCCGCGCCCTGAGCGCCTGGCGGGAACCTGAAATCTGGCGACAGCTGCAACGCAACGGCATGACGCACGACTGGAGCTGGCGTGCTCCGGCACGGCAGTACGTGAAGCTTTATCGGCAACTCGCTCTGCGCTAATTCCCCATGAACTTAATCAGTTGAGGATTTGCTGGTGAATTTCGCTCTCAGCCAGCGGCCGCTCATTTCCGCCCAAACGTAGAACAGCGGAATAAAGAACGTCGCGACAAAGGTGGCGGCAAGCATGCCGCCAACCACGCCGGTGCCAATCGAATGGCGGCTGTTGGCACCCGCGCCGCTGCTCAGAGCAAGTGGCAGTACGCCAAAAATGAATGCCAGCGAGGTCATCAAAATCGGGCGGAAACGCAAGCGCGCCGCCTCCATCGCGGCCTCTTTCACTGCCATCCCCTCCTTGACCCGGCGCGAAGCAAATTCGACGATCAGGATGGCGTTCTTCGCCGACAGGCCGACCAGCGTGATGATGCCGATTTGCAGATAGAGATCATTGTACAAGCCGCGCGACCACATCGCGACCATCGCGCCGAATACCGCAAACGGAACCGGCAGGATCACCGCAATGGGCAAGGTCAGCCGCTCGTATTGAGCGGTAAGAATTAAGAAGACCATCAAGATCGCGAGCAGGTAGATGCCGGTTGTGCTCGACTGCGTCTGCTTCTCAAGGAATGCCTGCGTCGCCCATGCCAGCGAGTAGCCCTCCGGCAACGATTCGCGGGCGATCTCTTCCATCACCGCCAGCGCTTGGCCCGAACTGTAGCCGGGCGCCGGAGCGCCGATGAGCCGCGCCGCCGGCAGTGCATTAAAATGCTCGACCACATCGGCGCCGGTGACCACGCGTGACTCGCCAAGCGCGCTCAGCGGAATCGGCTTGCCCAGCTGACTGCGCACAAAAACATGGCGCAGATCTTCGATATGGGCTCGGTAGCTGGCGTCGGACTGCATCTGCACGCGATAGACGCGGCCGCCGAGGTTGAAGTCGTTGACGTAGTAGGCGCCGAAGGTACTCTGTAGCGTCGAAAAAATATCGTCCACCTGCACGCCGAGCTGTTTGGCGCGCTCGCGATCAATGTCGAGGCGCAGTTGCGGCACCTGGGCCGAGAAGGTAGTGAACACACCGGCGACTTCCGGCCGCTTCGCTGCTGCCTCCACCAGCTTCGCCGTTGCCGCTTCAAGCGCCTTGTAGTCAGTGCCGGCATGACTCTGCACCACGCCTTCGAAACCGCCGGTAGCCGATAGCCCCTCGATCGGCGGCGGGCCGACACCGAATACTACGGCATCCTTGATCTGCTCGCCCAGCGCGAATATTTCGCCCACCAGCGCCGGCGCCTGCAAGGCGGGATCCGTGCGTTCGTCCCAGTGCTTCAGGCAGATGAACGACAAGCCGCTGTTGCTGCGTGGCAAAAATGAGTAGGGATCGAAACCGACGAAGGAATTCGAACTGAACACTGCGGGATGCTTCGCGAAATAATTGTCGATGCGACGGGTCACGGCGTCGGTACGCTGCAGCGACGCCGCCGGCGGCAGGAAAGGCAGGGCCATCACATAGCCCTGGTCTTCATCCGGAACCAATGAGGTCGGCATCACGCGGCTGAGCTGCCAAGTGGCGGCGAACACGATCACCGTGAAGAGCGCCCCCAGCATGCCGTGGCGCAGAAAGAAGCCGACGCCTTTCGCATATCGCAGCGTAAAGCGCTCCAGCAGCGCGCGCGTCCCATCGAGCCACGGACGCGGCTTGCGCTCTCTTGGCCGCAACAACAGCGCACACAACGCGGGGGTCAGCGTCAGCGCCACGAAACCGGAAATCGCCACCGCCACGCTCAGCGTCACCGCAAACTGGCGGTACATCTCACCCACCAGCCCACCGAGGAAAGCCACCGGCAGGAAAACCGCGGTCAACACCAGCACGATGGCAATCAAGGGGCCGGTAACCTCCTTCATCGCCAGGTGCGTTGCTTCGCGCGCGCTCATATGCCCCTCGCGCATATGGCGCTCAACATTTTCCAGCACCACGATGGCATCATCGACGACGATGCCAATCGAAAGCACCATCGCGAACAGCGTCGCCAGATTGATACTTGTCCCCAGCGCATACATCCCCGCGAACGAACCAATCAGGGACACCGGCACGGCGAGGCAGGGAATCAGCGTCGCACGCCAGTTCTGCAGGAACATGAACACCACCAGGATCACCAGCACGATGGCTTCGCCCAAGGTCTTGAACACCTCCTTGATCGCGACGCGCACAAATGACGTGGTATCAAACGGAATGTCCCAGTGCAGGCCTTGCGGGAAACGCTTGCTGAGCTCTTCCATGCGTTCTCGCACATTGTCGGAAATCTTCAGCACATCGGCGCCGGGGCGGGGAAAAATACCGATCATCAGCGTCGGCTTGGCATTGCGCGTGCTGTTCACGCTGTTGTCCCGAGCGCCCATCTCGACCCGCGCCACGTCGCCCAAACGAACCAGGGTGCCATCAGGTTTGGCGCGCACGATGATGCGCTGGAACGCCTCGGGGCTCGACAAGCGCCCCTGCGTGGTGATGTTCATGCTGAGATCAACGCGAGTCGGCATCGGCTCGTCGCCAACGCGGCCGGTGGCAAACTGGGCATTCTGCTCGCGGACAGCTTGCGCGATGTCGTTTGGCGTCAGGCCAAGCTGCGCCAGTTTATCCGGCTGCAACCAGATGCGGAGCGAGTACTCCTTGGCGCCATAGGTGTCCACAGCAGCGATGCCGGGAATGCGACGCAGTTCATCGACGATATTGATCAGCGCGTAATTAGAAATGAACTGATTGTTGTAGCGTCCGTCCGGCGCATCCAGCGAGATATATTGAACCGCCGTCCAGTTGAGTTTGCGCACCACCACCCCCTGGCGCCGGACCTCTTCGGGCAGCAATGGTAGCGCCGCCTGGACGCGGTTCTGGGTGTTGATCACGGCGATATCGGGGTTGGTGCCGATGGCAAAGGTGAGTACCGCCTGCATCATGCCGTTCGGCATCGATCCGGAACGCAGGTAGAGCATGTTTTCGGTGCCGTTGAGCTGCTGTTCGAGCGGCGCCGCGACAGTCTCCGCAACCACGTCGGCACTGGCGCCGGGATAGGCCGTGCTGACTTCGACCAGCGGCGGCAAGATGTCCGGGTAAAGCGAAATGGTCAGGTTGCGCAATGCCGCCAGACCGGCGATGACAATGAAAATCGACAATACGCACGCAAATAGCGGGCGATCGATAAACTGGCGCAAAATCATTATTTCTGCTCCGCCGGCGCAGCGTTGGCTTGCTGTTCGTTGCCTTTCTTCTTATCGGCGTTTGCCGGCGGCTTCTGTTCAACCACCGGACCGCCCGGCGGGTCGTTGACATCAACGATTGTGGACTTTACTGCGGCCCCGGGCTGCACCTTAAGAATCCCGTCGACAATGACGCGATCGCCGGCCATCAGTCCTTCAGCCACTTCGACCAGATTGCCTGCCGAATGCCCAAGCTTGAGTGGCCGTGGCTGAACTTTGTCGTCCTTGTCCACTACCCAGACCATGGCGCCTTCCGGGGTGTTCAATACGGCACGCACCGGCAGGAAAATCGCCGGCGCGGAAGCAAGGCCTTCTATGCGGGCAAGAACGAACTGTCCCGCAGCCAGCCCGCCATCCTTGTTATCAAGTACTGCGCGTGCCGGCACTGTGCCGCTATCGGGATCGATGCGGGTATCGAGAAATTCGAGCTTCGCCGCTTGAACAATTTCACCCTTGCTATCGGGAGCAAGGCGCACGCTAACTTGGTTCTTGCTCATGGCCGCGCGCACCAGCCGCGCTTCATGTTCCGGTAGCGTGAAATCGATGTACAGGCGGTCGGCCTGCACGATGGTGGTCAGCAGACTGCTCGGACCTCCCGCCTCGACAAGACTGCCCTCGGATCGCGATTCGCGGCCGGTGGAACCAGCGATCGGCGCCCGCACTTCGGTATAGGAAAGGTTCAGTTCGGCCTGATGCAATGCCGCCTTTGCGGCTTCCGCCGATGCATACGCGGTGGCATAGGAAGCCACCGCCGCATCACGCTCACGGTGGCTGATGAAGCCTTTCCCGAACAGTGTGACGAGACGATCACGCTGCGCCGTGGCTTCCACGAGTCGGGCTTTCTCCACCGCTTCGAGGCCGCGCAAGCGCCCAGCTTCCTCCATAAACGGCGCCGGGTCGATCTTGAACAGCAGCGCATTGGCTGCGACATGTTCTCCTTCCCGATAATAGCGCTTGAGCAGAATACCGGATACGCGTGCACGCACCTCGACTTCACGAGCGCCTCGCGCACGCGCCGAGTATTTAAGATCGAGCGGCATCGGCCGCACATTAACCGTAATGATGTTGACTTGGGGTATGGAAGGCGACGGTGGCACATCGCCCCGGCTGCAAGCCGCAAGAACCGCCGCTGCGCAAAGTATCGGCAATAGCCCTTTCCCGCTCTGATTATTGGTTCGATCGTCGATCGCTTGCCGCTTCATTGTTTCCCCTCCCCCTGTCCCTGCGTCTGTTACCTGTTTCTAAGGCTATACCCTATGAGGCCGGCACCACGAATAACCCGCACCCTACGCACCACATCGGGTGCTGTAGCCATATCGCTCAATCACGCACCGGCAGGGTTCAACGAACGTTTGCTGCCATCCTTGTTGAGCGCGACATAGGTCAGGGTCGCCTCGGTGACCTTGACCACCACTGGATTTGAAGGATGGCGTTCGGCATAGACCTGGACGTCGACAGTGATCGAGGTATTGCCAACGCGCACTACATCGGCATAAAAACTCACCAGATCGCCCACCGAAATCGGCTGCTTGAACAGAAAGGAGTTGACCGCAACGGTGGCGACACGGCAACGCGCCAGGCGTACCGCGGGGATACTGCCGGCCAAGTCGGCTTGAGCCATCACCCAGCCGCCAAAGATGTCACCGGCAGGATTCATGTCTGCCGGCATCGTCACCAACCGCAACACGGGATCCTTGTCAGGCAAGCGCATAGTCTCATTCGTCATTGAAATCTCCTGTAATCATTAATTCGACACTTCGACCCGGTTGCGTCCTTTTTTCTTGGCGCGATAAAGCGCCTCGTCGGCGCGAATCAGGACTGCATCGGCACTGGTGTCGGCCGTATTCAGTTCGGATATGCCGATACTTACCGTCACCAGGATTTTCTCACCATTCTGGACGAGCGGCGTCTCAGCAACTTTCTGGCGCAAGCGTTCGGCGAAAATGCTTGCCGCGCCTTGGTCTGCACCGGGCAGAACGATGGCGAACTCCTCGCCGCCGACGCGACCTCCGCTATCGATTTTGCGCAACTGCTCGCGCAGCAGGGCGGCGAAATGGATGAGAACGGCGTCTCCGGTGAAGTGTCCATACTCGTCATTGACCCGCTTGAACAGATCCAGATCAAGCATCAGTACCGAAGCATGCAGTGTGTCGAGCCGCTTGACCCGCGCCAATTCGTCTTCAAGGCGGGCGAAGAAGTGGCGGCGATTGGGTAAGCCGGTAAGCGTGTCGGTAATCGACTGCTCACGTAACTCGGCTTCCAGGCGCTTGCGTTCGGTAATATCGCGGTTGCTCACTCGCTGCCCAATGTATTCGCCATCGAGTCCGCGCACCGCCGTACAGGCATGGGCAATCCAGCGGATTTCGCCATCGCGGCGGACGATGCGGAAGTCCACATCGCCCATTTCCCGGCTGCTCGCGTCATGCTTGTGAGCAGCCATCAGCGCGCGGTCGTCGGGATGAACGATACGTTCGAGCAGCTCGGGGTCCGCCACAAATTCACTGCGCGAATAGCCCGAGATGCGCTCGCAGGAGGGACTCATATGGCGTATTTCATGCTGCGGGCCGATCCAGTATTCCCAATCGTAGGTGTAATCGGCCACCGTGCGCAAGCGCGCCTCGCTCTGGATCAGGCGCTGCTCAAGCCGGGCGCGGCTGATGGCATAGCGGATGGCACGGGCCAGGCTGTCGCTGTCGAAACGGCCCTTGACCAGGTAGTCCTGCGCACCGGATTCCAGGGTCTGCAGGGCGAAATCCACATCGTCGTTGCCGGTCAGAACAATTACCGGGACTATGCTGGAGACATGATGAACCTCTTCCACAGTATGCAAACCGCTCGAATCGGGCAGGGACAAATCCAGCAGCAACACATCGGGAGGGGTTTCATGCAACCGCCGCTTGGCCTTGGCCAGATTGTCAACCCAGGTGATCTCGTAATGACTGGCGCGGGATGCGCTCAGCATATGTTTCACCAGATGAGCGTCGCTTTCATCGTCTTCAACCAACAATACGCGACAAGGGCCGGCATCCTGCATGCCTAGTCTTTCCCCGGCAGTCGAGTCAACACGAACCAGTAGTCGCCAAGTTGGCGAATGGCGTCGATAAACTGTTCCATGTCCACCGGCTTGGTGATGTAGCCGGCGGCGCCGAGATGGTAAGAAATCACCACATCGCGTTCGACGTCGGAAGTGGTCAGCACCACCACCGGAATGCCTTTCAGTTCGGCGTCGTTCTTGACAGCGGTAAGGAACTCGCGGCCGTTCATGCGCGGCATGTTGAGATCCAGCAGAATCAAGTCGGGCCTCTCCGCGGTCCGGTAGGCCTCGCCCTGGCGGCGCAGAAAAGCCAGTGCTTCAACGCCATCCAGGACATGGTGAAAATTGCAGAGTACCCGGTTTTCCTTGAGCGCCGAGCGCACCAAATGGGCGTCCGCCGGCTCATCCTCGACCAGCAGGATGTCGAAAGGTTGGCTGATTTCGCTAATCATGCGTTTTCTCCATCGGGCAATTCGAACGTCACCATGGCGCCGCCCTGCGCCAGATTCTCAACCCAGATTCTACCACGACGGCTTTCGACGATGCGTCGAGCGATAGCCAAACCGATGCCAGTACCGGAATCGGCGTCACTGCCCCCAACGCCCAAGCGCTCAAAGATTTCAAACACTCGCCGCGAATACTCCACCGGAATACCCGGGCCGTTATCGCTAACGTGGTAGCGGCTCAAGCCGCCATCGCGCGCGCCGTGAATAGTGATCTGTGGCGGCAAATTTGGATCAAGCGGTCGTCCGTGGCGCAAGGCGTTTCCCACCAGCACGGCGAACAAATCCGTGAGGCGCGGCAGGTCGAGAATGGCGGGGGGCAACGACTGGATTTCAAGTTTTGCCCCGAGCGCCTTGATTTGAGGCCGCAGGCGCTGTTCGACCGCCAGACAGGCGGCATTCGCATCTTCCATTTGCACTTCGCCACGCGGCGCATCCGCGGCCAGATAGAGTTGGATATCGCGCACCAAGGCGCGCAGGTGGCCAGCGTCATGCTCAAGAGTGGCCAGCGAAGTACGAACTTCCTCATCTGCCTGAAACACCGGCTGCCCCGCCAGGCTTGAGCGCAGGCGCTGCGCGTAGCTGGTCAAGCGGCGGGTCGGCTCCATCGGGTGGTGAGCAGAGACTTCAGCGAAGCGCGTGAGATCGTCATTGGCGCGTGAAATCACCGCATTCTTGCGCTCCAGTTCGGCTTGCGCCAGTTGCTGCTCCCGGAAGCGACGCCGAATCTGCAGAAACAATGCCGTAATCACCGCGGTTCCGGCCAGCCAGATCAGGCCCAGCGGCGGCAGCATTTCTTTTATCCTGAGTGACGCATCCTCCAGGTAGGGCTGCATAGGCACGCTCACCCCCACCCCACCCCGCACATCGCCCACCTTGTAGCCCTGAAAAGCGTGGCATTTCAGGCAGCCCTGCTCGGCCTTGAGTACGCCCATCAAGCGCAGGACTGGCTGGCCGCCGATTTCAGTGAATTCGGAGACCTCCTTGGCTCCTTGTTCGAACTGCTGCAAGGCGGCGATTTCCCAGGCATCGGGGGCGTTGGCGGGATTGATCAGTTTGAGGCTGGTGAGTTTTCCCTGCACACCGAACTGTGCAGCATATTCCCCCATCGCCTGGCGCATGATGTAGGCGGGGTTCATCAGCGTCAGTTTCTTGCCGGCAGGCGTGGTGATGTCGCGTTCAAGGATATGCGCCAAGCCCGGATTGGGCGGTGTGCGTTCATCGATTGGCACATATACCCCGCCATGGCGCGTCGCCCACTTGCGGAAGGTCAGATCCTTGTTGAAGTGGATGCGCGCCTCCTTCTTCGCCAGCTCCTTGGCATGATCCACCGCGACATGCCAATTCCAGGCCAAAAAGCCGCCGATGGTGGCCGTCCACAGGAGCAGGATTGCGGCTAGGGCGATACGCCATGGGGCAAGATGCTTCATGCGCTTGACTCCTGCCCCCCCGGGACAGGCATCTCAAAAATAAACGTACTGCCCTGCTCTGCCCCTGCCGACTCCACCCAAATCCGGCCACGGTGATGCTCGACAATA
Source organism: Sterolibacterium sp. (assembly GCA_028713555.1). Taxonomy (GTDB): domain Bacteria; phylum Pseudomonadota; class Gammaproteobacteria; order Burkholderiales; family Rhodocyclaceae; genus JACRAR01. Next base: position 22,944 of record JAQTOA010000017.1, read on the forward strand.
CGCTTGCACAAGGCCAGACCCATGCCGGTGCCATCAAAACGGGCGCGCGATTGCAGGCGGCTGAAGAAATGGAACAGTCTGTCGAAGTACTGCGGATCAATACCGATGCCGTGATCGCGAACGCTGACACGCCAGTTGTCTCCCATCAGCGCTGAAACCACCTCGACACGCGGTGGCCGACCCTGCTCGCAATACTTGATGGCATTGCTAATCAGGTTTTGGAGCAAACGCGTCAGTTCGTCACGACTGGCAAAAATGCGTGGCCACTCGCCGTTCACTTCGAGCGTGGCACCGGACTCTTCGATGGCGGGCGCCAGATAACCGAGCGCCTCATCGAGCGACTGCCGACTTTCCATCCACTGCTTGACTTCAGTCTTGCGTCCAACACGCGAATAATCGAGCAGGGACACAATCATCGAGTCCATGCGCCGCGCGCCTTCAAGGGCGTAGGAAAGATTCTCGCGACTGTCTTCGTCGAGCATGTCTTTCAGCGCTTTTTCCAGCAACTGCAAGTGGCCGGCCACCGCCCGCAAGGGTTGGCGCATGTCATGCGAGACGCTGTAAGCGAATTGTTCGAGATCCGCATTCGAACGCTGCAGGGACTCCGTCTTCGTCCGCAACGCCTCTTCGACCTGCTTGAGTTCGGTGATATCGCGCGCGGAGGCCAATATGCCCTGCGCTTCGCCCAGTTCGTTGCGGTAGAGCGTGGCGTTGTACAGCACTTCCATGCTCCCGCCATCACCCTGCCGCAGAGCAAGCGGGTAGCCGCGAACCATGCCCTCCTGCCAGACCCGCCGATAGACCGCGCGAACCTTGTCCGGCTGGGTAAAGTAGTCGGCAAAATCGCTGCCGATGAGTTGCGGCCGCGTTCGCCCGGTTGCCGCTTCCATGGCGAGGTTGACATCCATGATCTTGCCATCCACGCCGATGGTCATCATGGGATCGAGGCTGGCCTCGATCAGGCTGCGCGCGTACAGCGAGGCTTCCAGCATTTTCTTGCGCTCGACCGCCAGCCTGCGCCGACTCGCGACCAGCCAGAGCAGCAGCAGCAGGATGATGGCGCCCGCAATCAGAGCAATCGCGGCCGTCAGCGTGTAGCGTTGCCAGACATCGCCCCAGGAAACCTCGCGCGCCGCGTCGAAGGGCGGCACCCGCAGCGTCCACATCACTTCCTCCACCGTGCCATAGTTGGCCGGAATGGTGAAACCCCAAATCCCGGCGGCGCGCGCCACCTCGCCATCATAGGGCAGCATCAGCAAGGCCGCGGCGACGCTGGCCGCCAGGGCATCCGAAACCTGGGGCATGGCCACGAAGGGCCACTGGGGATAAAGAGTAGTGGAAAACGCGTAGCCGAAGCCGGCAAGCTGCTGCGGATTAAGCACCTTGACGCTGGACGGATCGAGCTTGCCCTCCTCTGCCATCTGCTCGATCAGACCCATGCGCACAAAGGCCGCATCAGCCTTGCCATCAACGACGGCCATCACGGAACGATCGATCGGCAGACCAACCTGGATCACCTTGACGTCGCCCGGAAGCACCAGGCCGATATTGTACAGCTCATAGGCCTGCATCTGATAGTTGGCAAAGTCCTTGATACTGGAAGTGGCAACCGTCTTGCCCTTGAGGTCGGCCAGTTTCGTAACGTCGGCACGGTCGGCACGGACGATGATCGCGCCGCCGTAAACCGGCATCGGCTGGCCATTCTCACGCTCGATCAGCGTCGCCAGCGGCGAGGAAAGCGCGTTGCGCTCGCTCATCATCACGTAATGCGCCGCATGGCTGAGCACAAAATCCACCTGTCGCCGCTCGATGGCGGATTCCAATTCGTCGTAGGTGCAGCTTTCCAGCACAAAACGCTGACCAGGCAGCGCGCGCTCCAGATAATCGGCCAGAGGCTGAAACTTCCTGATCGTCTCGGCCTTGTCGCGAAACGCGAACACGCCGATGATCAACGGTTCGACGGCGAACGCCGCCTGGGCTGCGAACAACAGGCCAAACAGCAGCAGACGCGTCACGCCGACCATCATCTCATGTCCTCGCGCGGAATGAAGTCGGCGCTGGCCAGCATGGAAAGATCGATCTGCATGTTTTTCAAGAGACCGGCCTGCACCATGATATCGCACAGTTCCATGGACACCTTGACGATGACCGATCTCTCGCCGTGCAACAGCTTGCGGTTCCGGCTCTCGTTGGGCAATTCCAGTCCCCTGAAGGCGCCGATAACCTCCTTGGGCGGCAGCTTGAACCTTTGCGCCATGCGAAAAGCCGTGTCATGGGGATTCTTGCGAAAATTTCTCAGCCCGCGGAAATGCGCTTTAACCAGCCGCTGCAAAGCATCACGGTGACGATCGAGCGTCGCCGGCATCACCGCCAGCACGTCGAAGATGGTATCCGGAATCCAGCTGCTGTCGAACAGGCGCCGGGCGCCTAGCGCCTGCAACCGGCCGGCAACCGGCTCGAAGGTGATCAGCGCATCGAGTTCTCCGGATTGCCATGCCTGAAAATGCCGTTCAAATGTCACCTCCACCGTCTTGACCTCGTCAAGCCGCAGGGCGGCGTCCAGCAGTGCCCTGTAAAGCAGCAGCGCACCCACGCCGGAATGCTCGACGCCGATGCGCTTGCCCTTGAGTTGCGCCAGGGTGTCGATGCCGGGTTTGGCCAGCAGCACATCGGCTCCCATCGAAATGTCGAACACCAGCACCGTCACCAACGACAGCCCCCGCTCGCGGGCACGCAGCAGTTCGTCAAGCGACAGCGTCACGCCATCGGCCTTCCCCGTCGCCAGCAGTTGCAACGATTCGCTGGATGCTCCGGTCTCGACGAGAACCGTATCCTGCGCCGAGATCCAGCCCTCGCGCTGAGCCAGAAACATGAATTCGTAGCCGGGCCAGAGGTGGCTGGCGATTCGCAACGGTGCGGCGACTGCGCGCTGACAGCCTGTTATCAGCCCGGAAAGACCGAGCATGCTAATCGCTGCCAGAAAGGATCGCCGGTTCATAGCTAATCAGGCAGATCACGGGGCAGCGGCTGGCAGCCGGGTCAGCCACAGCTCAAGCGGTTCCGGCCGGCCATACAGATAGCCTTGATGGATGACCTGGCCGCGCGCGTTGAGAAATTCCGCCTGGCTCTCCGTTTCGACGCCTTCCGCAACCACTTGCAGATGAAGGTGCTGCGCCACGGCCAGGATGGCTTCCACCAGCGCCGCGTCATTCGGATCGGTGGGCGCATCCTGGATGAAACTTTTGTCGATCTTGAGCTCGTGGATCGGCAGGCGCTTGAGATAGGAAAGACTGGAATAGCCGGTGCCGAAGTCGTCCATGGAAAAGTGGATGCCCAGCGCCGTCAAGGCCAGCATCTTGGTGACCACGCCGGCGAAATCGCCAATCACCAGTCCTTCGGTCACTTCCAGCACCAGATGGGCCGGGTCGGCGCCGCTGGCGGCAAGTTGGTGTTTGACCTCGGCGAGGAAATCCTCTTTCTGGAAGTGGCGCGGGCTGATATTCACCGACACCCGCAGCGTCCGCCCTTGCGCATCCAGCCTTGCCAGCAGCCGGCAAACTTCGGCCAGCATCCAGCGATCAACGGCAACGATCAAGTCGCTGGATTCCGCCAAGGGAATGAACACGCCGGGCGGCACCAAGCCGCGCACCGGGTGTTGCCAACGCACCAGCGCCTCCGCGCCGACCTGCCGGCCCTGCGCATCCATCTGCGGCTGAAGGTAAACCCGCAACTGGTTCTCTTCCACTGCCAGGCGCAATTCGCGCTCCAACTGGTAGCGTTCCTTGATGCTCTCGCCCATGGCCGTCTCGAAGAACACGACGCGACCGCCGCCTTCGGCCTTGGCTTGGTGCATGGCCATATCGGCCTGACGCAACACATCGGAGGTGGTTTCCTGTGGCGATTCTGGAAACACGGCGATACCGATACTGGCGTCGAGTCGGAAAACCTCGCCGTCCAATGAAATTCCTTCAGCCAGTGCAGCATGCAGTTTTTCTGCCATGGCCAGGGCATCCCGGCCAGCACTATCGCGAACCGCCGAAAGCCGGGGCAGCAAAACCGCGAACTCATCGGAATCCAGCCGCGCCAGCAGATCATCCGGATTGAGCGCCGACTTAAGTCGCTCGGCGACGGCTTTCAGCAAGGCATCGCCAAGACTCAGGCCGCGCACTTCGTTGATGTCCTTGAAACGATCCAGGTCGATTAATATCACTTCGGCATAACTGTTCTCGCGCTGGGTGCTATCCAGGGTCTTCTCCAACTCGCGGAGGAACCAGGCGCGGTTGGCCAGGCCCGTCAGCGCATCACGCCAAGACAGGTGCTCAGCCTTCTCCTGGGCTAGCCGGATTTCGCTGAGGTCGGCGGACAGGGCGATGTATTCGGTAACCTGTCCCGACGCGTTAATCACGCTGCTGATGGTTTGCCATTGGGGGTAGGCCTCGCCGTTCTTGCGCCGGTTCCAGATTTCACCGGCCCACGCGCCGGTGGCGCGCAGAGTGCGCCACATCTCCTCATAAAAGCCCTGGTCGTGACGGCCCGAGTTGAGAATACGCGGATTATTGCCCAGCACTTCCGCCTCGTCGTAGCCGGTAATCCGGCAGAAGGCCGGGTTGACTGCAACAATGCGCCCCTCACGGTCGGTCACCATGATCGCTTCGCCGGTGGTCTCGAACACCCGGGTGGCGAGCAGCAGGCGCTGTTCCAGCTTGGCCCGGCTAATCGCATAGCGGATCGCACGCACCAAGCCGTCGGTAGTCAGGTTGCTCTTGAGCAGATAGTCCTGGACGCCCGATTCCAGGGTCAGCAAGGCGAAACCGGTATCGTCGTTACCGGTCAGCACGATCAGCGGCAATGCTCCCGCCGCCTGGCGTCCGGCAGACACCGTATCCATGCCACTCGAATCGGGCAGCGACAAGTCCAGCAGCAGCACTTCCGGCGGGTTATCCAGCAGTTGTTGGCGCGCCTCGGCGAGACTGGTCACCCAAGTCACATCGAACTGCATATCGCGGGCCGCGCGCAACGCCTGGCGCACCAGGTGAGCATCGCCCGGATCGTCTTCCACCAGCAAAATTCGGCAGGGGGATGGGGTGTTCATATTCTGTTCAGCATGTTCTCAGGCAGCAGCCAGTGAGAGGCTTTCCCGGTCGCCACCCGATGGAATATAAGCTCCACCGGCAAGAGGCGATATACCTGAAACCCTGTATATCGCAATACTCATAAATAAGTATTTTCCGAAAGCATAGTGGCGGGTCGATCTCATTCAAAGACACCACCCTCCCATTCAAAAGGAGGGCCGGGATGGGGATAAGGAAAGAGAGGTATCAAATTCAGCCTGATGACTTGCGAATCTTGTCGCCATCGGCCAGCCTCATCCGCAGAATGGCGTCCATGCGTTGCCGCTGCGGCTCATCAACAGCCGCCGGGGTGGCATGCCAGGCAATGATCAGTTGGTCCAGGTCCACTTCGGTCGATGAACTCTTGCGGAATCTTTGTTGCAGCAGTTCAAGATGCCGTGCTCGGCGCGATGCGTCCTGCGTATCCGGCGAATCCAGGCCAAGCGCAATTTCCAGGTCCAGCAGCAGCCCTTCCCTGACTTGGAGTCCCTCGGCAAGCGTGGCCGCCTTGGCGCCAGGCGCATCGGCAAGACGTCGGGCCAGTGCTTGTTCGAACTTTCCTGGTAAACGGGGAAGATTCCGCCAAGTCGCCTGTGCTTCAAGGATCAGGTTTTCCAGTGATATGCCGGAGACGGCTGCGCTTTCGAGCTGTTCGGCAATCGCCATCTTCTGTGCCATCAGTTCGTAGGGCGTGCGACGTTGCCGCGCTTGCAAATCCAGTTCCGCCAGCCGCTGCCGTTCTTCCTCGGCGCGCAGGGCACGTTGGGCGGCGTGCTGGGCCTTTTCTTCGGCCCGCCGCGAGAAAATCGCATCGCAGACGCCGCGAAATTTTTGCCAGAGTTTCTCCTGTTCGGCACGGCCTAGCCTGACGCTGCCCGCCTCGTCCCGCCAGCGATGCTGGAGCGCCTTCACTCCCTCGATCGCGCGCCGCAGGTTGGCATCTTCGCGCAAGCTTTCCGCGTCGGCGATCAGTGCTTCGCGCCGGGCGACTTCCCGACTCCGGGCGGCGTCTACGCTCGCGTCCAGTCCCGCAAGAATCGCCCCGAAGCGTTTCTGCAAAATCCGCTCGTCACGCCGATCCGCCGCCGGCGCTGCACGCCAGGTGACGCACAGCTCTTGACGCATGGTCTGGATGACCTGGAGATCCGCATGTTCCCAGTTGATCTGGACAAACCAGTTTTCCCATTCGAGACAGCGTTCCTCCTTGGCCAAACGGGCCGCGCTGCGTTGGGCTGCCAACTCGGCACGGTAAGCCGCTACCGGCGCATAGGCTTGCTCAAGCGCGGCATCGAATTGTTTCCAGAGCTTGTGATTGGCGGCGCCGGGAACATCCATGCCTTTCCATTGCTTGCGGAGTTCTGCAATGGCGCCGGATAAAGCGGCGACATCGGGATTTCCCTGGGCGAGTTGCTCCGCCTTGGCGATCAACTGCTGCCGCGCCTGATCGGATCCCCAGCGCGCCCAGCCGCGCAATTGCAGCAGTTGAGCGCGAGCGCGACCGAGTCTTTGCGAGAGGGCAGGCGACAGTCCGGCTACGGCGGGATTTCCGGGCAGACCAATTGCAAGCTCTAGCTTGATCGCCTCCGCCAGGTGGCCTTGTTCGAGGGCGGCTTCCAACAGGTCGAGGTGCTTTTGCAACGCGGCGCGGTCGATCGGCGGTGCGACCGCAGGCGACGTCTGCGCCTCCTGCGCCTCCTGCGTCTTCTGCTCCTTCTGGGCCTTCTGCGCCGCCTTGTGCAGAGCGGCTTCCCAGCGCGATTGCAAATCCGCTTGCAATTGCAAGTTGTCTGGTTTGGCCAGAGCGGCCCAGGCGGAGATCGATTCCTGGGTCAGCGGCGCTTCCTGCGCATGCGTGGCGAGGAATGCCTCGGCCTGACGCAGACGCCGCAAATCTTCAACGGCTTGCGCCATGCGGGTTTCGCTTTCGCCCAGCAGGCGCTGCAAAGACTTCAAATCCTTGTGTCCGGCAAGCCACGCTGGCCACTCAGCGCAGGCATCCGCCAGTTCGCTCCAGCGGCTTTGCAAACGCGCGCACTGCTCTTCCTGCAAGGGATGCTCCAGTTCGTCAGCCAAGGTCTGCGCCTCTGCCTGGCGTGCATGCAATCGCTGCCGAGCGCGTGATTGCTCCTGTAGGCGCGCCTTGAGTTGATCGAACAGCTCGCTACAATGCCCGTGGCCGACAGAGCCCAGTTGAGTCAGCTCCCTTTCCAGTTCCGCCAAGCGTGCTGCCGGTACCGGGTCGGAAACCCGCAGGCTTTCAAGCTCGCGTTCCAAGATGTCGGCACGGGCCGCATTATCGCTGGCTGCTTGCCGCTTACGCAAGGTAGTCATGCAATGCCGGTAGACGCCTTTGTCTTTGAGGCGGCTGGCTTCGGCTGCACGCTCCAGTGCCGCCTTAGATTCCAGACGCACTGCTGCAGCGCGTCGCACTTCCGCAAAACGAGCGTGAAGCGCCACCTCGACCAGACTATCGTCGCCCTTCAGATCGGCCAGCCATGCCAGGGCGGTGGCCTGGTCGGCCAACTGAATCACGGCGGCGACGCGCACCTCGGCGGATTCATCGGCCAGCGGCGCTTGTTTCGTCTGCGCCAAGGCCGCACCAAGATCCCGCTCCAGCCGTTCGCGCTCCTCCTGAGCATGCGCTTGCGTCAGGCGTTGCCTGAGCTGCTGCGCATCAATCGCCGGGGGCACGGAAACTGCACGCGTGACCAGAGTAGCCGCCTTAGCCGGACTTTGATTACGTAGAATTTTTCTCAACCAGTTCACTTGCCGACTCCAGGATGCCTGCCACGTTTATAGAGGCTTGATCATAGCACGGAGAATTTTGGCAAAATGTCCCAAACAGCCGGCCTCGCAATGGATTCGAAGCAACGACACCCAACCGGCGGAATTGTATTTCGCGTTGACCTTGGTCAACCATGCTCGGAACATACCGACTAGTATATTCGACCGACATTCGATTCTTTATGCGCCCGGGATTTTAGCTGCCCATCCGGGAACCGGGTAATCCGAAAAATCTCCTGAAGGGAGCATGCCATGAGGAAATATTCTGCTGCCGCCATCATCGCCACCCTGACGCTCGCCACTGGCTGCGGAGGTTCCGCGGTGTACAAGGGGGAAGCTTTCAAGGAGGAATCCCCGTACCGGAGAAATCTCAATGTTTCGGCGCAAAAAGCCTGTGAAGCTGCGCAACTGGCCATGCTCAGCCAGGCTTACCGAATCAGCCATAACGAAGCCACTGACATTCGCGGCCAGAAGGATTTCCAGCCAGACGATGAGGTCAATGTCACCATTGAACTGAACGTCATATGCAAGGACGTACCCCCCGGTTCAATCATTTTTGCCAACGCCGTGCAAACAAAATATGAGTTGAAGAAAAGCGCCAAAACGACCAGTGTAGGCATTCCCTCGGTGGGTTCAATTTCCATGCCTTGGGGAAAAACCGCCGAATCCCTGGTCAAGGTCGGCGGCGAAACGATTTCCGACGAAGACTATTACGCCCGCTTTTTCACGCTGGTCAAAAACATTCTGGAGCCACCGCAAAAAAAGAAGTAAGGCGCTAACCTGGGTGTGAGTTCCATTACAATGCGACGGGGCTGGTGGTTTCTGGACGCTTCGGGTTGAATTGCCTGGTCCGGACAAATTACAGAACGTCGATAGCCCAGCCCGGGCGTTGAGTCCGCCCCCGTTCGATGAGCTAATCCACGAGAAACCGATAATGAAAAGTGATTCTCCCCGCGCGGCATGGATAATCTATCCCGAACGGGAGTTCCGCCTCGACAAAATCGCCACAGCTTCCGGCACCCATTGCGGCAATGGCATTGCCGTGCTCAATGTCAGCGGCAATGAAGCGACGTTGGAAGACGGTTCGGCAATTCCATATGCCGGCTGCAAAAAGGCGGGCAACTCGTGATTGTTCTCAATTTGAGTTGCAGCAATAGCCATAGCTTCGAGGGCTGGTTTGCCTCGCTTGAGGAATTTCAGCGTCAGGCCGAGGTGCATCAGATAACCTGTCCGCATTGCAATAACGCCATCATTACCAAGTTGCCGTCCGGTTCGCATGTCAGGCGAGCCGCGCCCGAGAAAACCCCGGACTTGGCAGGGTCGGAAACCAGCCAGGCCAAGATCCTGACAGCCTTGGAAGATTTGTTACGCGACAGTGAAAATGTGGCTTCGCGGTTTCCCGAGGAAGCCAGGAAAATTCACTACGCTGAAGCCCCTCCGCGCCGCATTCATGGAACAGCATCGATCGATGAGGTCCATGCCTTGTTGGATGAAGACATCGCCGTGGTGCCCTTGCCGAATCTGCTGCGCAAGGATATTCACTGATCAGCCAATTCCCACCGGCTTTGCCGGTGGGAATTGACATCTGCTACTACGGCTTCTGAGTTCCAGATTCATCCGCGCCAACGGAGGCCAACTGCTCATAATGTGCATAGCGGTCATCCACCATCTTCTGGATCTCTGCCAGCTTGGACTCGACATCCTTGCTCTTTAGCACCTCGCGGAAGCGCGTCTCGGTTGAAGCGAACGCCTTGTAGGGAATCGATGGGCGCTTGGAGTCCATCTGCATCGGGTTCTTGCCCTCGGCGGCGAGGCGCGGATCGAAGCTGAACAGCGGCCAGTGGCCGGAATCGACGGCCAACTGCTGCTGGTTGATATTATTGCTGAGGTCGAAACCCTGCTCGCGGCAGGGGCTGTAGGCGATGATCAACGATGGGCCATCGTAGGACTCGGCATCGATGAAGGTTCTCAGGGTATGCACGTCCTTGGCGCCGAAAGCAACCCGTGCGACATAGACATTGCCATAGGTCATCGCAATCTGGGCCAGATCCTTTTTGCCGGTCGCCTTGCCCTTGGCGGCAAACTTGGCGACGGCGCCGAAGGGCGTGGACTTCGAGGCCTGGCCGCCAGTATTGGAATAGACCTCGGTATCGAGCACCAAAATATTCACGTTGCGTCCCGAGGCAATCACGTGATCCAGGCCAGAGAAACCGATGTCATAGGCCCAGCCGTCGCCGCCCATGATCCAGACGCTCCGCTTTACCAGCGCGTCGGCCACGCTGACCAGTTCTCGCGCTTGCGGCGAATTGATGCCCGCCAAGAGCCGCTTGAGTTCGCCGACGCGTTCCTGCTGCTGATGGATGCCGGCTTCGCTGAACTGGTCGGCATTGAGCAGGGCTGCGGACAATTCCTCGCCGATTTCCTTACGAAGATGCCCGATCAGTTCGCGTGCATATTCATTCTGCTTGTCTATGGTGACACGGAAGCCCAGGCCGAACTCGGCATTGTCCTCGAACAGCGAGTTCGACCAGGCCGGGCCGCGCCCCTCGGCATTGGCGGTCCACGGCGTGGACGGCAAATTGCCGCCATAAATCGATGAACAGCCGGTGGCATTGGCCACCACCATGCGATCGCCGAAAAGCTGGGTGGCCAGCTTGACATAGGGCGTCTCGCCGCAGCCCACGCAAGCGCCGGAAAACTCGAACAGCGGCTGGGTCAGCATGGCGCCCTTCATGGTGGTCAGCTTGATCTTCTCGCGATCGTACTCCGGCAGCCCGAGGAAAAACCCCCAGTTGTCTTTTTCCTGTTCCTTGAGCGGCCCCACAGGAGCCATCATCAGCGCCTTGCGAGTCGGATCCTTCTTGTCCGCGGCGGGGCAAATCTCGACGCACAAGCCGCAGCCGGTGCAGTCCTCAGGCGATACCTGATAGGAAATATGCAGGCCGGCCTCGAATTCCTTGCCCTTGATCGGCACATGCTTGAAGGTCGACGGCGCCGAAGCGGTCAGATTGGCGGGAAACGCCTTGGAGCGGATCGCCGCGTGCGGGCAGACGAACGGGCACTTGCCGCAGTGTATGCACAGTTCCTCGGTCCATACCGGGATTTCTTGCGCCAGATTGCGCTTCTCGAATTTGGTGGTGCCATGGGGGAAGGTGCCATCCGCCGGGAACAAGGACACCGGAATACGGTCGCCGCGGCCGGCGATGATCTCGCCGGTGACTTTGCATACGAACTCCGGAGAATCGGCGGCTACCGGCGGAAATTTAATGATCTCGCTGGTCGCTGCGGCAGGAATGCTCACCTCGTGCAGGTTCGCCAGCGCCTCGTCGATGGCGTGGTAATTCTTCTCGACGACTTCCTTGCCGGATTTGCCGTAGGTCTTGAGCACCGCCCTCTTGATGGCGTCGATGGCATCGGTTCGAGGAATCACATTCGAAATCGCGAAGAAACAGGTTTGCATCACGGTATTGGTGCGCGAACCCATGCCGGCCTTGCGGGCCACGGCGTAGGCGTCGATGGTGAAGAACTTCATCTTCTTGTCGATGAACTGCTGCTGCATGCGGCGCGGCAGCGTCTGCCAGACCTTATCGGGGGCAGCCGTCGAATTCAGCAGGAACACGGCGCCTTCGGCAGCCACATCGAGAATATCGTAGCGCTGCAAGAATGCTTCGACGTGGCAGGCAACGAAATTAGCCTGGTTGTCGCCGATCAGATAGGACGAGCGAATCGGCTGGCTACCAAAGCGCAGATGGGAAATGGTCATGGCGCCGGCTTTCTTCGAGTCGTATACGAAGTAACCCTGGCAGAACTGGTCGGTCTCCTCGCCGATGATCTTGATCGAATTCTTGTTGGCCGAGACCGTGCCATCGGAACCGAGGCCGTAGAACATGGCGCGCACCACGCCTTGCCCGGCGTCCACGCTGAAGTTCTCATCCCAATCGAGGCTGGTATGCGAGAGGTCGTCGTGGATGCCGACGGTAAACTGTTTTTTGGGTTCCGGCTTGGCCAGCTCGTCGAACACCGCCTTGATCATGCCCGGAGTGAACTCCTTGGAGGACAGGCCATAGCGGCCACCGACCACGCGCGGCAGGGTGGTGAAATGCGAGTCGCCCGCGCCAAAGGCTTCGGCGATGGCGACCAGCACGTCCTTGTAAAGCGGCTCGCCGTCGGCGCCGGGTTCCTTGCAGCGATCGAGTACGGCGATCTTCTTTACCGTGGCAGGCAGCGCCGTCAACATGGCGTGCGGATCGAAAGGCCGATACAAACGCACCTTGAGCACGCCCAGCTTTTCGCCACGCGCATTCAGGTGCTCAACCACTTCTTCGGTGGCGGTGGCGCCCGATCCCATGATCACGATGACGCGCTCGGCATCCGGTGCGCCAACGTATTCATAAAGCCGGTATTGACGCCCGGTGAGGGCGGCAAACTTGTCCATCTGCGCCTGCATGATGCCGGACATTGCCGCGTAGAACGGATTGATGCTCTCGCGCATCTGGAAAAATACATCCGGGTTCTGCGAGGTGCCGCGCACCACCGGACTCTCCGGCGACAGGGCACGGGCGCGATGGGCCTGCACCAGTTCGTCGGAGATCATTTGTCGCACAGTCTCGTGACTGATCTGTTCGATCTTGGACACTTCGTGGGAAGTGCGGAAACCGTCGAAGAAATGCATCACCGGCAGGCGTGCCTCCAGCGTCGCCGCCTGGGCAATCAGGGCGAAGTCATGGGCCTCTTGAACCGAGTTGGAACTCAACATGGCCCAGCCGGTCGAGCGTACCGCCATGACGTCGGAATGATCGCCGAAGATCGACAAGGCATGGGTCGCCAGGGTACGGGCAGCAACGTGGAAGACCGTAGCGGTGAGTTCGCCGGCAATCTTGAACATATTGGGGATCATCAGCAGCAGGCCCTGCGACGACGTAAAGGTGGTCGCCAGCGCGCCGGTCTGCAAGGCGCCGTGGACGGCACCGGCCGCACCGCCTTCGTGTTGCATCTCGATCACCGTGGGCACGGTGCCCCATAGATTCGGAACCCCCTGGGACGACCACTGATCGGATAACTCGCCCATCGGCGAGGAAGGCGTGATCGGGTAGATCGCGATCACTTCATTGGTGAGGTGAGCGATATAGGCTGCCGCCTCGTTGCCGTCAACCGTGACAATGTCACCGCGATGTTTACTGAGATCATGCTGAATGTGCGTTGCCTGCCCCAGTTCGGCTTCAACAGCTTTGACTGCTTCGGGATGCAGCATTTCTTACTCCTTTCCAAACTATACGAGCATCGGCTAAGACCGGTGTGTTTGAGTTGCGGGCTGAAAGTCCGGATACACGCTGGCTGAGCGGTGCATGCAACCGACCGGCTAAAGCCTTCGGTTCAAATACCGATGATGGAAAAACACACCGGAGATTTTACTTGCACCGCAGCAAAATGGGGAAATTCTTTGCCTTTGTCAGCGTGGAATAGCCATCAGAGACAAAAGGTTTTCGCCGAACTCAAGCGCCGAGCTTGAGAAACTTTTCGAACGCCGCAAGCGGCAGCGGACGGCTGAACAGATAGCCCTGGCAGGCGTGGCAACCCTGACCGGCAAGAAAATCACGTTGCTCCTCGGTTTCCACCCCCTCGGCAATCACGGAGAGGCCCATGCCCTGCGCCAAGGCGACGATGGTGCGGGCAATCGCGGCATCGTTGGGATCGGTGAATACATCGCGAACAAAAGACTGGTCGATCTTCAACTGATCCAGCGGCAGACGTTTCAGGTAAGACAGCGACGAATAACCGGTGCCGAAATCGTCCAGCGAGAAGCCCACTCCCCTGGCCTTCAGCGCGGTCATCTTGGCGATAATATCCTCGACATCGTCGAGCAGCAGGCTCTCGGTGAGTTCCAGCTTGAGCCGCTGCGGATCGGCGCCGCTCCGCTCGATCACCTCCACGACCTGGTCGACGAAATCCGCCTGGCGAAACTGCCGTGCGCTGACATTCACCGCCACAGTAAGGTGGTTTGTACCCGGCCGGAGTGCCCAGTCAGCAAGTTGGGCGCAGGCGGTTTCCAGCACCCACTGGCCCAGAGGCAGGATCAGCCCGGTCTCCTCGGCCAGCGGAATGAACTCGAGCGGCGAAACCAGGCCGCGCAATGGATGCCGCCAGCGCAGCAGCGCCTCGGCCCCCGTCAGTTGGCCCAGGCCGATCATCTGGGCCTGGTAGTAAAGCTCAAATTGCCGCTCGCGCAGCGCCAGGCGCAGGTCTGATTCCAGGGCAGTCCGCGCCGTGACTGACGCCTGCATTTCCGGGTCGAAGAAACGCAGGGTGTTGCGGCCAGCGGCCTTGGCCTGGTACATGGCCAGATCGGCGCGCTTGAGCAGTTCATCGACGGTCTTATGCGGCGATCTGAACAACGTGATGCCGATGCTCGGCGTACAGTGGTATTCCTGATCCTTGAGCGCGTAGGGGTAATTGAGATTCTGAAGAATCTTCTGGCCGACCACCTCGGTCTGGGAGCCGGCTTCCTCAAGATTTTCGTTGAGGTCGAGGAGCATCACGACGAACTCGTCGCCGCCCAGGCGAGCCACGGTGTCCTCCTCGCGCACGCAGCTGGCAAGACGTTGCGCGACTTGCTGGAGCAGCAGATCGCCCTGGTCATGGCCGAGCGTATCGTTAATCAGTTTGAAATTGTCGAGATCGATGAACAACAGCGCGCCCTGTCGCTTGCTGCGGGCACTGGCAGCCAGGGCTTGTTGCAGGCGATCAAGCAGCAGACGACGATTGGGCAACTTGGTCAGGGGATCGTAAAAGGCCAGAAGCTCGATCTCATCTGCCGCCGCCTTGCGCAGGGTGATGTCGGTGAGCGTGCTGACGTAGTGAGAAACGGCTCCATCGTCGGCCTTGACGGCGGTGATGGTAAGCCATTCGGGATAGACCTCGCCGTTCTTGCGCCGATTCCAGATTTCGCCCTGCCAGGAACCGGTGCGTCGGATGCCTTCCCACATGTCGGCGTAGAAGGTTCGGTCATGGCGGCCCGAACTCAGCAGCTTCGGCGTCTGACCCACGGCCTCAGCGGCGCTATAGCCGGTAATCTCCGTGAAAGCGTGGTTGACGCGCAGGATCACTTGCCGGGTATCGGTAACGGCCATGCCCTCCTGGGATTCGAAAGCGATGGCCGCAATGCGCAACTCCGCTTCCGCCCGACGGCGCTCGGTGATGTCCTCCTTGACGGCGACGAAATGGATCAGTTTTCCCTGCTTGTCGAAGATCGGCGAGATCGAGGCCTTTTCCCAGAACGGCGTGCCATCCTTGCGGCGATTGTGAAACACGCCCTGCCAGGTATTCCCCGCGGTAAGCGTGACCCACATCTCGCGATAGCCCTCAGTCGGCAATTCTCCAGAACTGAGGATGCGCGGATTTTGCCCGACGGCTTCGGCGCTGGTGTATCCGGTCAGTTGCTCGAACTTCGGATTTACATACTGGATGTTTCCCTTCGGATCGGTGATGATAATGGAAACCGGGCTTTGCTCCACCGCCAGTGACAAGGTAAGCAGAGGCTCATCCAATTGCCCGGGAACGGCTGATGCGCGAGGATTCATTTCCCCCCCCCGACATAGGGACGATAAGCCTGATCCTCGCCGAGAATATGCTCGCGCAGCCAATCGCGCAGGAAGCCCAGAATGCGCTCGCCGAGTTGCCGGCGGCGATGGAAGGTGAATTCTTCGCGCAGATTGCTCACCCAGGCCACAAAGCCTTGATGAATAAGCCGATGCTTTTCCAGTCCGGGGTAAGCAGCGGCTTCGATAAGCTGCTCCTCGTAGTGGAAATGAAAGGCGGCATAGCTCACCAGTTCGTCGATGATCATGGCGATCACCGGGCGGTCGTTCTGACTCTCGGCGCTGGCCAACTGGTTGATAGTGTCGATGAGGATCATGTGCTGCTCGTCGATGTGCTGGTCACCCACGCTCATTGCGTCCGACCATTGCACCAGGGAAACCTTCTCGCGCTCCCGGATCACCTCCAGAAACGCTTCCGTCACCACCGGGTCGAATTGGCAGCCGGCTTGTTGACGGATTTGCGTTACGGCCTGCGCGCTGCTCCAGGCCGATTTGTAAGGGCGGCGCGAGGTCAGGGCATCGAACACATCGGCCAGGGCGCAGATCCGTCCCGCCAACGGGATGTCATCACCCGTCAGGCCGTTCGGATAGCCGCTGCCATCGAACCACTCATGATGGGTCAGGGCGATCTCCGCGCCAATCTGCAGGTAACGACTGTCAGCCATCATCAGGCTGGCCTGTTTCAGCAAGTGGCTGCCGGCGGCGGCGTGGGTCTTCATGATCGCCCGTTCCTCGTCGCTTAAGCGGCCGGGCTTGAGCAGAATCCGATCGGGGGTGGAGATCTTGCCGACATCATGGAGGATACTGGCGGTGGAAACATGATCGATGAACGCCTCGTCGACGAGCGCGGGAAACTGCCCGCGCAGCCGCAACCGCCGGGCGGTCTGCCCCACCAGTCGAGCCACCCGCAAAACATGAACACCGGTATCGGTATCCCGATGCTCGGCGAAGTTTGCCATGGCGACCACGGTTGCCTTGGCGTTACGCCGCACTTCCTCCAAAGCCCGACTCGTGCGCGTGACATCGAGGTAGGTATAGACATACCCCCCGGATTTCAGCGGCACGGCGGAAATGCCAAGCACCATGCCATTCGGCCGCACCCGTTCAAAGCGCAGGGTCTCCCGGTTCTGCATGGCACGCAATTTTTCCGGGATGAAAACCTCATTGTCGCCGCTATCGAGAAACTCGCCTCGATCGAGCAGGAACTCGAGAACATCGCGGTAAGGCCGGCCGACAAAGCGGTCCGCCCCATCGATGTCCAGAAGTTTGGCATAGGTCTGATTGTGTCCGCGAACCACAAGGTTTGCGTCCAACCAGAGCAGTCCCTGGTCGATTGCCTCAACCGCCTCGGCTAGCACCCCGGAATCAAGTGCGGGCACTTGTCCAGCTTCCATAATCCCAGATTCTCCTTTTTCCGATAAATTCCACATCAGTTCTCGCTTTACGACGCATTGAAGGTCGAAGACACCGTCCATAGGCGGTACATTCACCCAAGCATGTTGATAATGAATGAGCAGATTATTCAACAGTCTTGAGAACCTCGGCGCCTTCCTGGTAGATTGCCGGCAGTTCGTCTGTCGTCAGATCCAGTAGACGCAGGCAGGAAGCGCCAAGCTTTGACCATTCGCGGGTACGGCTGCCCCCAGTGAGTTGCTGAAGAATATGCTCGGCCGTCTGGCCCGTTGCGATCAGGTAACGGCTGTCCGCAGGCAGGCCGGACTCAATCATGTCGATGGCGGAAAGCTCATGATGATGGCGTATGGCGAGGCAGATTTCCTCGGGCAGCCACCAGTTTTGGGCCAGCAGGCAACCGACCATGGCATGATCGGTCGGAAATTCCGGTAGTCCTTGCTGTTCCACTTCCGTAAATTGCTGTACGGCCTCGTCGTTGGCACAAGCAAGTATCTTCTCGTAGGCTGGAAAACGCCTGAGCATGACCGGGATGCCGCAATCTCGGAACAAGCCGTAGGCGTGGGCGTCGTCGGCGCGTAAATTGCCTTTGCGTATGGTGTGGGCAAGCCAGCCCGACAGCGCAGCAATTTGAGCTGAGGCGTGCCAGAACCGTTCCAGGCGGATTCCCGCCGGAAATGCCTTGCGCAAGCTGATACCGGCGATGGCACGGCCGGCCACATCCAGCCCCAGCATCATTAGCGCCTCATTGGGGGAATGCACCCGGTTGCGCAAGCCGAAAAAAGGGGAATTAGCCGTCTTGATGAGGCTGGCGGCCAGGCTCACATCGGAACCGACAAGATGACTCAGGTGCCGGAAATCGGGATCGTCCTTATGCATCTCGACGGCGATGCGTTCGATAATGTCCGGACGTGGCGGGATTCCAATATCCTTGAGCGTCTGCTCCAGGATGGCGTCGAGGGATGGCGGTTCGTGAGCGTCTTCGCTAGTCATTGTGGCTTTCTTTGCTGGCAATATAAGACTTTGAAATTTATTGGGAGGCTCTTCGTTGAAATGCCATTCCCCGAGTGGCTGTTTCTTCATACCCGATTGCAGATCAGGCTCTGCGCAAACTGCTCGAAACTGTCAATGGGCAACGGTCGGCTGAAGAAATACCCCTGATAGGCGTGACAGCCTGCACCGGCCAGAAAATCGCGCTGTGTTTCCGTTTCAACGCCCTCTGCAATCACGTTCAACCCCAGGCTCTGACCCAGCGCCACGACGGTCTTGGCTATCGCGGCATCGTTCGGGTCGCTGAGCACATCGCGCACAAACGACTGGTCTATCTTCAACTGATCGAGCGGCAGACGCTTCAAGTAGGACAGCGAAGAATAGCCGGTGCCGAAGTCATCCAGCGAAAAGCCGACGCCCTTGGCCTTCAGCGCGAACATTTTTTCGATGATCTCCTCTACGTCATGCACCAGCAGGCTCTCGGTCAGCTCCAGCTTAAGTCGCTGTGGATTGGCCCCCGTTTGGTCTAGCACCGCCAGCACCTGATCGACGAAGTCGGGTTGGCGGAACTGATGCGCACTGACATTCACGGCAATCGTCAGATTGGCCGTCTCCGGTCGCCTGGCCCAAGCGACCAATTGGCTGCAGGAGGTTTCCAGCACCCAGTGGCCCAGGGGCAGGATCAACCCGGTTTCCTCAGCCAGGGAAATGAAATCGGCCGGCGGCACCATGCCGCGTCGGGGATGCTGCCAGCGCACCAGGGCTTCGACACCCGTCAATCGGCCTTCGCCGACCACTTGGGCCTGGTAGTAGAGCAGGAACTGCTTCTCCTCCAATGCCCGCCGCAAATCATCCTCAAGCGCCGCACGCATCTTTACCGCAGACTCCATGTCCGGATCGAAGAAACGCAAGGTGTTGCGCCCGGCTTCTTTTGATTTGTACATGGCCAGATCGGCCTGCTTCATCAGGTCGTCGACGCTAGCCAGATCCCCCCTGAACAAGGTAACGCCAATGCTTGCCGAGCCGTGGTGCGCGGCATCGCCGAGCTGGTAGCTTTGGTTAAGTGCGGCGAGAATCTTTTCGGCGACGGTTTCGATACCATTCGCCGCATCTCTTTCGTCCGTGCTCAACCCTGCCAGCACCACCACGAATTCGTCACCGCCCAGACGCGCCACGGTATCGCCTTCGCGCACGCACAACTTCAGCCGCTGGGCAACCTGCTTCAGCAGCAGGTCACCCATGTCATGGCCGAGAGTGTCATTGAGAGTCTTGAAGTTATCCAGATCGATGAACAGCAACGCGCCATAACTGCCGCTGCGCGAACTGGCGGCCATGGCCTGCTTCAGACGGTCCTGCAGGAGTGTCCGGTTGGGCAAGTTGGTCAACTGGTCGAAGAAAGCCAGCGTCTGGATCTTTTCCTCCGCCATCTTGCGCTGAGTAATGTCGTAATGCGCGCCAACGTAATGGGTGATGGCACCGCTGGAATCCTTCACCGCCGAAATGGTGAGCCACTTCGGATATTCCTCGCCACTCTTGCGGCGGTCCCAGATTTCCCCCTGCCATACGCCGGTGCGGCTGAGAGTCTCCCACATCTCGCGATAAAAATCGGCACTGTGGCGGCTCGATTTGAGCAGGCGCGGCGTCTGGCCGACAATCTCCTCGGGGGTGTAACCGGTAATCTCGGTGAACGCGCGATTGATTCGCAGGATCTTGCTATTGGCGTCGGTTATCACCATCCCTTCCTGGGATTCGAAGGCAGCAGCGGCGACGCGCAGTTCAGCCTCGGCCTGCTTCTGCTTGATTTCATGAGCATGCAACTTGTCCTGCATTTCGGCCAAGCCGGCGAGCACGCTGTTTTCCATTTCCGGCTCCACCGCAATGCTGGAGGAGAAATCTCCGCGACCCAGTCTGAGCATCTGCGCATGAACCTCGTCGGCGCCCCCTCCCAGAGTTTTGCACACGCCCGCGTATACCCGCCAGAGCATGCCCATTGCCGCCAGAAAGCACAAGATGAACACCATCCTGAAGACGATGGCTATGCGCTCGGCGGAATGCACGCTAGCAACGGTCCGCTGGTCCATCAACGCATAGACCGCGTTGATCGGTTGCATGATGGCCGCCTTGGCTTGATGATAACCGGCGTCGTGCATCATTGCTATGGCCTTGGCCCGATTGGCTGGCGCCTCCTGGCCACG
Source organism: Sterolibacterium sp. (assembly GCA_028713555.1). GTDB lineage: Bacteria > Pseudomonadota > Gammaproteobacteria > Burkholderiales > Rhodocyclaceae > JACRAR01. The sequence continues at coordinate 43,029 of JAQTOA010000017.1, forward strand.
GGCCTCAACAAGTTTCATGGCCGCAAATTCGATTGCGGTCAAGGCATCGGAATTCATCTTGGCTTCGGCCAGCTTGCGCATCTCCTCTTCAGGAAATTCCGCCTGACGCATCAGTTCCAGCAACGCAATCGACTGTCCCCTGTCAGTCGGCGAAGCAAGCTTATCCGCCAGCACCAGATCCCAGTAGATTTGCAGATATCCATCCGGTTGCGGCTTATTGCCGTCACGGATCTCCAGTATGTCCTGATAATATTTCCGATAGCGGGAATCGCCGGTCGCCACATAAGTTCTGGCCATCCTGGTCAGGTCGTCCGACGACTGCCGCAACTGATCCGCCAGCACAAAGGAGGCATAGCGCAGGCCGTTGGCGCGATCTACCTGCTTTTCGGTATAGACGTACATACCAAAGGCAAGCAGAAGCACCAAGAACATGGCTATCGTCAGCCAAATCCTCGTGGCAACCGGAGAGAGTTTTATTAGCGTCCGTAACATAATGGCTTGTCTGCGCTTTTGTCTCTCAAGATAAGGCGTCCCGCACGAAGCAATGCTATCGGTTCAGGTCGCGATCGCCGCACCTGAACTGGTTGGCCGCGGCGCGCGTGCCGGAAGCCAACTCGTCCAGGTGACGGGCCGTATCGGCAGCCTCACGCGAGGCTGCGCTGCTTTCCTCCGACATCTGGGCGATCTTCTCGACGTTCATCGCGATTTCGTTGCTCGCCACACTCTGCTCGCTGAGCGCGCCGGATATTTCGTTGACCGCTGCAATCACGCGCTGCGCGCTTTCGCTGATACCCAGTATCGAGGTGCTGGCATGCTGTGCCATAGCCACGCCTTGCCCCACCCGCTCCACGGCCAGATTCATGGTGCCCACCGCGCTCTGTGCGCTGGACTGAACTTCTCCAATCATACCGCTGATTTCGGTGGTGGCCTTGGCGGTGCGTTCCGCGAGTTTTCTCACTTCATCGGCCACCACGGCGAATCCGCGCCCCTGCTCGCCGGCGCGCGCCGCCTCGATGGCGGCATTCAATGCCAGCAGGTTGGTCTGATCGGCCACCTCCTTGATGACCTTTACGATGTTCGAGATTTTCTCCGAACTGTCGCCCATCCTTTGGATGGTTTCCGCCGCCTCGCCAACCGCCTGCGATATCTGCTGCATATCCGCTACCGTGCCTTGAATGATACGGTTGCCTTCCTGCGACATGTGGCCGGTTTCAGCGGTAGCGCTGCTCGCTTCCCTGGCGCTGTCGGAAACATGGCTGATGCTTACCGTCATTTCCTCCACCGCCGCCGCCATCGCAGAGGCGGATTCGGACTGGGCTTCCATCGCTTGGGCCACCTGCGATGAACTTGATGCCATCTGCTGTGCCGCCGCCGCGACGCCTCCCGCATTTTCCTGCAACTTGCCGACCATCTTGCGCAGACTGGTCTGCATGCGCTGGGTTGCCGCCATCAAACTCTGCCGATCACCGGCGTTAACCCGGATTTCGGAAGTCAGGTCGCCCGCCGCGATTTTCTCCACCACCGCCTTGGCTTCGTCCGGCTCACCGCCCAGCGGGCCCGTCACGGACCGTATGATCCAGATGGACAGCAGGAACGCAGCGACCGCCGCAATGACCAGGAAGACAATCAGCTGGAGACGCGCGGCGGAATAAGCGGCGCGCCCGGCATCCGCGGTTTCCTGAAGGATTTTCCCCTGAACCTGGATCAACTTGTTGGCCGCAGCCAGCAGCGCATCCAGCGCCGGGACGACTTCCGCCGAGATCACCTTGGACGCCTCGGCCTCCTGGTTCGCTTCCAGCAACTTGGCCACATGGGAAAAGGCGGCGACGTAGATTTTTCGTTTCTCGCGAATCTCGTTGAGCGCAGCCTTGCCTTCCGGCTTGTAGAGCAGCTTGTCCAGTTCATCGAGCTTGGCCGTTATCGTCTGGACGTTGGCGGCGATTCTCTGCTTCACCGGGCCGCGATCCGCCGCATGAAACAACAGGAAGGTTTCGCGCGCATTGGCGTTCATCAAATCGATCGCATCGTTAGCCAGCACGGTCTTCCGCCAATCCTTGGCGACGATGTGTTCCATCATGCCGTTAACCGTGTCCAGCCGCGACAGGCCCAGCACCACCGAAATCAGCAGCATCAGGAAGAACACGCCGAAACCCAGCGCCAGCCGTTTTGCAATCGTCATTTTGCCCATTTCACTTTTTCCTTTGGCGTTTGTTGCGTCAAATCACCAGGTTCGTCACCGAGTGTTCATTATGTTTCAGGAACTGCTCGAAGGCTTCGGCCGGCAGCGGGCGACTGAAATAATAGCCCTGTACCATGTCGCATTCGTGTTTCTGCAGGAAGGCGTATTGCTCCACGGTCTCGACGCCTTCGGCGACCACCTTGAGGTTCATGCTTTGGCCCAGGCCGATGACGGTCCTGGCAATCGTGGCGTCGTCCGGGTCGACCAGAATGTCGCGGACGAAGGATTGGTCGAGTTTGAGCACGTCGATCGGGAAACGCTTCAGGTAACTGAGGCTGGAAAAGCCGGTGCCGAAGTCATCGAGCGAAAGATGCAGACCAAGCGCCTTCAAGCCGCGCAATATGGCAATGGCATCCTCGATGTCATGCATCAGCATGCTCTCGGTGATTTCCAGTTCCAGACTGGCGGCATCCAGCTGGTTTTCCTCAAGCAATGCCTTGACCCGACTGGTGAACTGTTTTTGCCGAAACTGCAACGCGGAGATATTCACGGCAACCCGCATCCCCGGCAGTCCTGCCGCCTGCCAGCGCTTGATCTGTTCGCAGGCGCTGGCGAGTACCCAATCGCCGATGGGGATGATCAGGCCGGTTTCCTCGGCCAGGGGAATGAATTTTCCCGGCGGAACCATGCCCAGCGTCGGACTCTGCCAGCGGATCAGGGCTTCGGCGCCGACAATCCGGCCGCTGCGGATATCCACCTGCGGCTGGTAGTGCAGAACGAATTCCCGGTTCTCCAGGGCATGGCGCAAATTGCCTTCCAGCGTCAGGCGCTCCATCATGCGGGTATTCATATCGGCGGTGTAGAACCAGTAGCCGTCGCGCCCCTGTTCCTTGGCGCGGTACATGGCCGTATCGGCATAGCGCAGGAGATTTTCCGCACTGTCCCCGTCTTTCGGGAACAGACTGGCGCCCATGCTGCTGGTGATGTGGAGTTGCCTTCCGTCGACCAGCATCGGCCGGGCAATACTGTCGACGATACGCTGCAATACCCTCACCACATCCTGTTCGCCTTCGACACGATTGAGCACCAACACGAACTCGTCGCCGCCCATGCGCGCCACCGTATCCCCCTCGCGCGCACAGCCGGCAAGGCGTCGCGCCACTTCCTTCACCACTTGATCCCCGGCCGCATGTCCGAGGCTGTCGTTGATGTATTTGAAGTGGTCCAGATCGACCAGCAGCACGGCAGCTGAATGGCCATAGCGGTGGCCACTGGCGATCGCCTGGCCAATCCGGTCCATCAGCAGGCCGCGATTGGCCAGTCCGGTCAGCACGTCGTGGGTGGCTTGGTGCTCGAGTTGCCCCTCGTACTCGATGCGGTCGCTGACGTCGCTGAGCACGCCGACGTAGTGCGAAATGGCTCCTTCGGCGTTGCGCACCACGCTGATCGCGAATTCATTCCAGAAACGACTGCCGTCCTTGCGTCGCGAAGGCACCACCGCGCTACGTTTCTCCTCCTGATGCAGGGTGGCAGACAGATAATCGGACAAGGCGGTTTCTTCACGGCAACCCAACAAATGGAAAACGTCCTTGCCGAGGATTTCCGCTTCTTGATAGCCCGTCATTTGCTCGAATGCCGGATTGGCGAACACGATCGGGCGCTCCAGGGACTGCGCGGAGATGACGATGATGCCGTTGCTGCTGGCTTCGATGGCGCTGTTGCTGAGGTGCAAGGCCGCTTCTGCCTGCTTGCGTTCGGTGATGTCATTCTTGAGCGCGACAAAGTGGGTGATTTCCCCCAAGTGGTCGGTAATCGGCGCAATCCGTTCGCTTTCCCAGAACATTTCGCCTTTCCGGTTGCGGTTCAGCATCTCGCCGTTCCATTCCTGTCCGGAACTGATTCTTGCCCAGAGCGCCCGGTAGGTTTCGGCCGGAGTCAGGCCGGAACTCAAAATCCTGGGCGTTTTCCCGATCGCCTCTGCCGAGGTATACCCGCTCACTTCGGTGAATTTCGGATTGACATACTCGATGGCTCCGTTGCTATCGGTGATCACCACGCTGGCGGGGCTGTGCTCCACCGCCAGCGAGAGCATGCGCATCTGCGCTTCCGCGGCTTTGCGCTGGGTAATGTCTTCCTTGACGGTGATGAAATGGCTGATCTTGCCATCCTCTCCGATCAACGGTGAGATCGAAGTGTTTTCCCAGATCAATTCGCCGCTTTTCTTACGATTCAACAGTTCGCCCTGCCATTGGCGCCCGGCCAGTACCGTCTCCCAGAGCTCGCGATAAAACCCTGCCGGGGTCAGCCCCGATTTAAGAATCCTCGGGGTCCGTCCAAGAGCCTCCTCGGCGGTATATCCGGTGACTTCGGTGAATTTTGGATTGACGTATTCGATGCGGCCCTGGACATCGGTGATCACCACGATCGCCGGACTTTGCTCCACGGCCTGGGCCAGCTTCTTGGTTTTCAGCGCCGCCTGTTCCAGCGCCACAATATCCGCGCTGATCCGCTGCGCTTGCTCGACAAGCAGCTGTTGTTGGGCTCGCTGTTGCCGCCATGAGCGGCAAATCCACCGCCCCGACAAGAACGTGACCAGAATGAAGAAGACAACCGCCGACGATGTCTTGACGGCTTCAATTCGCCATTCGGCAAGATATTCATCGACCGCCAGGCCGATCAGGATGTAGAAAGGATAGCCTGAAACCTTGCGAAAGGACACGGTGCGCTGAATACTGTCGGCGGGGTAAGTGGAAATGACGGTACCGGTCTCCTGCCCCTCCAGCATCAGTTCTTTAACTTCAGGGAAAAACTCGTCGGTGCCAATTTCGCTGAGTTTGCTGTCCAGCATGGGATGCCGGGCAACCAACGCCAACGCCTGATTGCGCAAGGCGACAGATCCGGAGCGCCCGACATCGATCTGCGCGAAGGTGTTGTTGATGTGCGCTATTGATACGTTGGCATAAACCACGCCGGCGAATGTTCCGTCTGGTCTGGTCAGCCGGCGGGAAATCGGGATCGCCCATTGATTATCGATGCGCGTCAGGAGCGGCTTGGCTAGCACCCGGCCGCCCTTGGTATTGTCGCGCTGGAGAATAAAATACTCCCGGTCGGCGACGTTTACCTTGGAATCGGCGAGCACGCCGTTGCCATACCTGACCAGTCCATCCGCATCGGTTACCCTTAGGCTGCCAATCTCCGGTACACGCGATTGCAGACGTTCAAGAAATTTATTGAGCGACTGTCTGTCGATCTCGCCTCCACCCGCCAATTGTCGGTTGACCTCGTCCACGACGCTAAGCAAGGCCAAATCTATCCTTTCAAAATCCCCCTGCAATTCTTCATCCACCAAACGGGCGATATTTCTGCTGGTCGCACCGGCGCGTTTCTGATGCTGCTGGTAACTTTCATACAGCGATAAGCCGCCCAGGGCAATCGCGAAGCCATTGATAAATACGATGCCCAGCACCAACAGCGTGCTGAACTGAATCTGCAACGGTTTCGGGGTTGCGGGTGACGGCGACAAGTGAATGTCCGCGTTCATCGAACGATGCTCCATGTATTTCTCATGAACGCCGTGCCCAAGGCGACGGCAAGGAATACCAGGCGATGGCTCCATACCAGCTTGCATATTTCAGACGATTGGTTCATTCCTGACAGCCTCCAGCAATGCGACAAATTCCATCGACTTATCAAAGAACCGATCGGCGCCTTCCGCCTGACATTGGCGCCGATGGAAAACATGGTTGGTAAACACAAACACCTGCGTCGCCGGAAAATCGCGCTTGGCGGTTCTCAGCACTTGCATCCCATCGCCGTCAGGCAAGTGGATGTCGAGGATCACGATGTCGGGAGGATCCAGGCGCAGTTGTTCCATGCCGGCGGCGAGCGTGGTTTTCTCCACGACATTGACGCGCGGAATGCCCGCCAGTAACTGGCACAGGCGCTGGCGAACTTCGCATGAGTCTTCGATAACCAGCAGGTTCATATTGTTATGACATATTGCAAGGGGGTGGAGGTAATGCCAGCACGGGAATATTCGCGCAGCATGCCAAAGATTGCGCTGCAAATATGTCGGCGCCGGCCGATACTGACGTAAAGGCTTGCTTACGCATGTAGGAAAGCGCCTACACCCTAGCCTCTTCCTTCAAGGGAGAGGCTAGGGTGGCAATACTTGCGTTATGCCATGCTGAATGGCATAACGCACCAAGTCCGCATTATTGTCGATGGCGAGTTTTTGCATCAGCCGCATCTTGTAGGTACTGACGGTTTTGGGACTCAGGTGCAGCGTCGTGGCGATCTCGGAAACCTGCCGCCCCGATACCAGCAGCTGCATGATCTGAAACTCCCGTTCGGACAGCAGTTCATGCGGCGCCAGGCCGTGATCCTCCTTCATGAACAGCAGGTCTTCGAGCAGGGCGGGTTCGACAAACCTGCCGCCGGCCGCCACTTTGCGAATGGCGGAGAGCAGGACTTCCGGATGGATATCCTTGGTCACATAGCCGGAAGCCCCTGCCTTGATGGCGCGGCTGACGATCTGGCGTTCGTTGTTCATCGACAAAACCAGAATCGGCAGGGCCGGTTTCAGGTGACGCACGCGCTGGATCAATTCGACGCCGCTGATGCCGGGCATCATCATGTCCAGCAGCAGGTCGAATTCCAGGTTCCGCACCAGGGCAATCATCTGGGCGCCATCGGTGGCTTCACCCGCAACCGCGATGTCGCTCGTCAAAGCGACAATTTGCTTGAGTCCGCCACGCATGATGGCATGGTCGTCGGCAATTACGAGGCGAATCATGGCGATTCTTTCCCGGGAAGCGGCAGTTCGATAAGAACCCGGGTTCCCCTGCCGTGGCCGCTGTCGATACTCAGCCTGCCGTTCAGTGCTGCCGCGCGTTCGTGCATGCCAAGCAATCCGAAACTTTTTCGCGCTTTCATTGCCGCGTGCGGATCGAAGCCGCAACCGTCGTCCTCGACGGTCAGCCTCAGATAGCCGTCACCGTTAATGAGCGAAATTGAAACATGGCGCGCCCGGGCATGGCGAGTCACGTTGGTCAGGGATTCCTGGGCAATGCGGAACAGCGACGTAGCCAGGGCATCCTCAAGCGCCAAGTCGGGTATCTGGCAAACAAATGCGCAGGGGATGCCGGTACGCCGGGAAAAATCCTCCGCCAGCCATTCCAAAGCGCCAACGATGCCCGAGTCAAGCGCTGGCGGACGAAGGTTGCTGGTCACATGACGCACCACGCCGATCGTGCTTTCGATCAAGGCCAGCATTTCTTCGGTTTTGTCGAACAGGCCGGGAACCTCGTCGAAACGCATCTGCAGCATGACGATATCCATCCTCAGCGCGGTCAGCAACTGGCCGAGTTCGTCATGGACTTCCCTGGCAATCCGTTTGCGCTCTTCTTCTCGCACACTATCGTCATAGATGGACAGCTGCCGCAACTGCTCGCGCGAGCCAATCAACTTTTGCTCGGCTGCCTTGCGTTCAGTGATATCGCGCACGATGGAAACGATCATCGGCTGCCCCTGCTGCATAAAAAGGCTGGCGCTGATCTCGACGGGTATCGATTTTCCATGCTTGGTCACATGGGCACGCTCGAAAACCAGATTCTGATTGGCGTTCAGTTGCTCGATGCTCGGCTTGATCCCGGCCTGGAAGTTCGGGGCGTCAATATCGGCCGGAGTCATCGTCAGCAATTCATCCCGGCTGTAGCCCAGGCGCTCGCAAGCCACCGCATTCACTTCGACAAAACAGTCAGGGCTTCCATCCGCTCGCAGACCATGCACAAACACGGCGTCGCGGATGCTGCCGAATAATCCGCGGAAACGTTCCTCGCTCAAGCGCAACTCATTTTCCGCCCGCTTGTACCTCGATAAGTCGTTGAGCGTGATCCGGCTCAGTTCATATTCGCCGCGGCCGTTCCTGAGCGCGGTAGCACTGACGATGGTCTGCGGCAGGAGCGTGCCGTCCTTGCGAACGAAATCAATCTCCAGGTCCTTGATCTGCCCGATGGCGAGAAAGCGGGGGAAAATGGCCTCAAATCTGGCCCGGCTCTCCGCGGTTAACAGATCTTGCAATTTCTTCTTGCCAATCACTTCCTCACGCGTATAGCCCAGCAGCTTCAATTCGGTATCGTTGATGCGAATAAAAGTGCCGTCCCGATCCAGGGAGTGGTAACCGCAGGGCGCGTTCTGATAAAGGTCCTCGATTTCGCCGAAGGAGTCTGTCAAAGCCGTTTCGGCACGCCTGCGCTCGAACACCCACCAGGCAAACACCAGGAGCAGCATGCCCAGCAACAGGGAGGAGTAACCGGCAATGGTGTCAAGCTGAGCGTAGGCTTCTGCGCGGTCGATCTTGGCAACGAGAAACCATGGCGTTCCGGCGACGCGAAGGCCGTAGGCCAGCGAGGGTATACCGCGGTAGTCGTTGGCTTCGAAAAAGCCATCCCCCTCGGCCATCAAACGGGCTGGAATAAAATTCGGCGTTGACAAGTCGCGGCGGAGTTTCAATGCGGAATCGCCGAAATGCCGCAAGGTGTTGAGATAAACCACTTGTCCGCCTTCTCTGCGCAGCAGCAGGGTTTCGGCGGAGCGGCTGGTCCCTGGCCATTTTTGCAGCAGGGGAAACAGCGTTTCGCCGGGATTCATGCTGAGGTGGATGACCGCCAATGGCTGTTCCCGGGTTATGCCGCGCATCGGACTGAAGTAGCCCACGTGTATTATTGATGCGTTTCCGTCCTCGGCAAAATGCATGTCCTCGATGACCGGCTGGCCGAGTTTCGCGGCTTCCAGAACTTGAGCGCGTACCGTCGCCGATTCTCGATGAATCCCTGTCGGTAACAGCTGCCTGCCATCGACAGCGGAATGCAGGCTAACGAATCGGTAATGCGCTGTTCCTGGAAATTGCAATTGATCGACGATTCGGCCCGCCAATTCCCGGTTGCCTCCTCCAGGCTTAAGCCATTCCCGGAGGTCAAGCGAAAGCCGTTTGGTGCTTATCAATTGCGCATCGTCGCGTCGTTCAGCCAGCCACTGTTGGATTTGGTCATTCTTGAGGCCGGCGATAGCTTGCATGTCGCCTGCGATTTCTTGTCTCATCATCTGCCTGGCGGCGGCATAGGCATACCAACCGACCCCGCCCAGCGCCGCGGAGAAAAGCGCTATGGGCAGAACGACGGCAAGCCAGAAATCGGTCCGCTTGCTCAAGCTGGCTATGGCCTCTTCAGGCGCCGCGCTTCCAGTTTGCGCTCAAAGACTGCCACGCGCGGCTGCTCGCGCCCAGACGCGCGCAGGACTTCGAGAAGGTGAGCCGCCCGGACCAGATCGCCCTCGTCAAGATAGAGTTCGCCGGCCTTCTCGAAATAGCCGAAAGCTTTCGCCGGCTCCCGGTCGGCATCGTAAGCGACCGCCAGCATTTTGTAAAAGCGCGCGTCACCCGGTCGCCGGGCCAAGGCTTGATGAAGATTGTCCAACGCCGCGGGGTAGTCCCCTTCGGAGAGGTAGCGCTCGGCCGTGCGCAACAACCTGTCATATTCCAGAACCCTTTCCTCCGCTGTCGCCACGGCAATCTGCCGCGTTGTAGCAGGTGAAGCGGCCCATGCCTGGCCGCCGCAGCAGATTGCCAACAGTCCCGCCATCGCGGCCATCAGTTTCACTTGCCCTTGCTCCCACTGTGTGTCCGCCCATCGAACTGAGCAAGGTATTTCGATTTTGGATTGAGCGTTGCCAGCGTACGCATTGTCGAGTTCGCCGCAGTGATATCGCCCTCATCAAGAGCACAGACGGCGGCCCGATAATACTCCTCTTCCGCCTCGGCGGTGCCGCTTCCGGGCAGTCCCTGAGCGTACAGTTTCGCCAGTTCAAAATGCGGCGAGGGGTTGGCAGGATCGATCTCGATCGCCTTGCGAAATTCCTTGACCGCGGCGGCGCTCAACTGCGCCGATTCTTTCTCGACCAGCAGTTGCCGCTCGATATCGGCCGTCTCGATCTTGCCGTGACTGCCGGCGAGTTCTTCCATGCGCTTGGCTTTGCGCTGGCTCGCGTCGTCGAGGAGCTTCAGCGCCTTGCGCTGATCGAGCATGCCGAGCAGCGTGTGCAGGGCAGAGGCGACCTGCTTGACCTTTTTCGTCTTGAGATTGGCATCGGCAATTTCCATCTCCGGGTTCTTCTTGAGATCGCCATCGAGATCGGCCAGGGCACGGGTAGTCAGTGCGATTCCGGCATCGACCCGCCAGTCGTGAAAGGCTTGATAGATGCCCGCGATAAGTTTCGCCGGTTCTTTGTCGATGGAAAGTTTGGACAAATCATCTGCCGCCTGCGCGGCAGATAGGGACAGCGAAAGTATGCCAATGATGATCGCTGCTAATCGTGTTTTCATACTCGGAACTCCTCAATTAAAAACGCCGCAGGGAGATTCGCCTCCCTGCGGCGCAACTACGGCGAATATTTTGCGCTTATTGTCCGCCCTCTTTGCCGTATCTATTCTGATAGAACTGGATGACCTGGGCGGCTTCTTCCTTGGCCATGCCCTTCTTCCACTTATGCTCGGGGCTATCCATGATCTTGGCCCGGAACTCTTCCCATTTGGCGCTCAGTGCGGGATCCTTCCTGGCGGCGACGGCTTCATCGGCGGCAGGTAGCAGCATGAAGTAGAAGTTGATGGCCACCTCGTACATGCCGTGCCAGTGCGAGTAGTCCGGCGCGTTCATGGCGGCGCCGTGACGGCCGCGGCGGCCTTCGTGGTGCCACAGATGCCAGTAGTGAATCTCGACGATTTCATTCAGCGGCGTGGGGTCGGTGACCTTGTTTTCGGCAAGGAACTTCATGATGCTGGTCGCCGGAATCGCAAACTTGTCGTTGTAGAGTTTGACGTAATCGTCAAACTGCTGAAAGAACCCGTCGGTCCACGGCTGCTGATGGCATTCTGAACAGACTTTTTTCATGTCCTCGCGCTTTTTCTCGCCGTTTTCGAGAACCTTGGAAATCGGCGGACGCAAAGTCCACTTGATGCGGGCACCCACGTCATGCGTCGAAGGCAGCTGCCGAGTCGCGCCCATGTGGCAGGTCGAGCAGACCGGTCCCTTGTTGTAATCCTTGCCGAGCACAAAGTTCTTGGTCTTGGCTTTGGCCATGATCTCTTCGCGGTTGGTATCGAAATCTATGCCGTGCTTCGACAGCTCGTAGATCTCGATCTGCGGATGGTCAGGTCCCTGATGGCACTTGCCGCAATTCTTCGGGTTGCGCGAAACGTCCAAGGCAAAACCATGCCGGTAATGGCAAGCTGTGCAGTTGCCCATGCTGCCGTCCGGATTGATGCGGCCAATGCCGGTATTCGGCCAGGTGCCTCCCTTGAGCTTGCCGTCGGGAAGAACCTCGACGGTGGAGCCATGGCACTGGGCGCAGCCCAGATTGAAGTTCTGCTCGCCGGTAACGATGCGGCCGAGGAAATTGTCGAGTGAGCCGGTGAACTGGTGCGCCTTGGCGTGATGCGACTCAGTCATCTGCTTGGATTCCTTGGCGTGGCAACGACCACAATCCTTGGGGGAAACGATTACCCCGATCATGAAGCCGTTGTGCTGCTGCGCATCCTTGCGCGACTTGTCGGCCTTGTGGCACTCGTAGCAACCGACGCCGTTCTTGGCGTGCTTGCTCTCCGCCCATGGGCCATAAACGCCGGGGTTCTCTTCCTTGTGGCAGGCGATGCAATCCTTGGATTCCTTGCTGAGCGCGGGCGCTTTGGCAACCGCTTTGTGCGTCGCGGCCTTCCCGGTTGCGGCAAATGCGCTCCCGGAGAACGCCAGACAGATCATGATGAACACGCTGAGCAGACTCAATATTTTTTTCACAACGGCACCTCTCTTTTCAGAAATAAAAAATCGTCGCCATTATGCTATCGATCATCGAATTGCCATCTCACTCGGATGGCTATTTGGGAGTACCTACGAAGAGGTAGGGAAGAGGCGCGCAGTTGCGGAGATTACGCAGCAACTGCTGGAACTTGCCGGGGAACATGCCGACGTGCACATCTTGATTTCCCCTGCCGGACCAAGTTTATTCCATAGGCATTAAGACTTTTTATTCTCGACCATCCACACCGCCGCTTCAACGCGCGAGCGGAAGTTAAGCTTGCGCAACAGATGCTTGACATGCACCTTCACGGTTCCCTCGGTGATGTCCAGATCGCGCGCAATCAGCTTGTTGCTCTTGCCGTCGGCCAGCCCACGCAGAATCTCCTTCTCGCGCTCGGTAAGCTCGTTGACATTGCGATTTTTCGCCGTCGTTTCTTCGCGCAGCGCCTTTGCCAGGCGCCCCGCCAGACCTGCCGAAATCACGGTTCTGCCGAACACCGCTTCCTTGATGTGGGCCAGCAGTTCCTCTGGCTCCATGTCTTTTAACAGGTAACCATCGGCGCCGGCCCGGATGGTGCCGATCAGGTCGTCGGAAGTATCCGATACGGTCAGGATCACCACGCGCCTTTCCGGGTTATGCGATTTGATGGCTTCCAGCGCCTTCAACCCGCCCATGCCTTTCATGTTCAGGTCGAGCAGCACCAGGTCGGGCTGGTGGCGCGCCGCCAGTTGTACGCCCTCTTCGCCGCTGGAAGCTTCGGCGACAACTTCCAGTTCTGGCTCCAAGTCGAGCAACTGGCGCACGCCCTTACGAAACAGCGGATGGTCGTCGATGATGACCACGGAACTTCTTTTCGTCCTTGTCATGACGTTCCCTCCATCGCCGTCAGGAGCGCTGCGGCGTTGGTGTCCTGCGGGATCATTTTCGGCTGAAAAAGCAGTTCGACGCGGGTTCCCGCCTCCCGTCGAGGCGTCACCGTCAAGCCTCCGCCCAGGCTTTCGGCGCGGTCGCGCATGATGCTAATACCATAATGATGGAGTACCGATGGGGCGGGTTGGTAGCCGGCCCCATCGTCTTCTATGGCGATGCGCACCGAACGCGCATCGGCACGCTCAAGCGTCACCCAGGCATGCGGCGTGTGTGCGTGATGCTCGACGTTGGACAGCGCTTCGCGAATGATCTGCAACACGTGCAGCTGCTCATTGGCCGATAGCTCGATACCGGCCAGGGTGTTGCTGACCTGGATGCCGGGAATGCCGCGCTGCCGAAACTCCTCGACCACGTCGCGCAATGCCTGATCCAGCCCCTTGCCGTCGAAACGCAGGCGGAAGGTCGTCAGCAGCTCGCGCAATTGGCGGTAGGCGTTATTCAGGCCGGTGCGCAGTTCGTCCACCACCCCGCGCACCGGTTCCGGCGTCTGTGCATCGAGCAATCGGGTCAGCCGCGCAACCTGGATCTTCAGGTAAGACAAGGATTGTGCCAGGGAATCGTGCAGCTCGCGGGCAATCGCCGAGCGTTCTTCGAGCAAGGCCACCCGGCGTTCCTGCTGGTTGTGTTCCATGCCCGCCAGCGCCGAGCCGATCTGCCTGCCGATCGCTTCCAGCAATTCGATCTGCCAAGGTTCAATCTGGGCATCTTGCGGCACCATCACCGGCATGGTGCCAAAGTAGTGGCCGGCATCCGTCAGCGGCACATTCAGGATTCGCCCGCCGGGGTGCGCCTTGTCGGGTCGCAATTGCGTTTCGGTCGAGGCGTGACAAGCGGCACAATCGCTCGGGTCATGATCATCCCGATGGAGCCGTTCGGCAGCATTGACGGCGATCGGAAAACCGCGGACCCGGTTGGGGTTGAAAGCGCAGATCACCACCGTGGGCAAACCAATCTCCGCTTCAACCCGTTGCAGCACCTGCTGCAGGCATTGCGGCGTTAGCGTTCCGCTGGAAAGCAGGCGATTGGTCTCGTACAACAAAGACAGGGCGCGGTTGCTGCGCTCGAGTTCGGCGGTCTTTTGCGCCACCTGCGCTTCCAGCGTGGCGTACATGCGCGACAAATCCTCGGCCATGAAGTTGAAGGCCTCGGACAGCTCGGCGAATTCGCCGCCCCCGCCCGCCGGCGCGCGCACCGAAAAGTCGCCTTTGCGCACTTCTCGCGAGAAACGCAGCAGGTTGGACAAGGTGGCATTGAGTTGTTCGTGCAGCATGAAAATGGCGACGAAAATCGTGATCAACATCAGGAACAGCATGCCACCCTGGATCAGTTTCAGGGTCGTAATCTGGCTCTCCAAAGCTTCGTCAAGGCGCGCCACAAACTCATCCACTTCACCGACAAAGTCGCGGATGCTCGGCAAGGCATCCGGCGAAGCGTTGGGTTGCGTGGCGATGTGCTGAATGAGCGGCCGCAATTTATTGTTCCATTCATCGATCAGGTGCGCGAACAGATGCGTCAGCGGATTCTTGGGATTGGCCGGCATTGCCGAAACAATGCTGGGATGGTTCAGGCGGCGGTCGAAATCCTGAACGGCTTCCTGCACCGCCTTCCGCCTATCGGTGTCGAAACTCCCGGTTTCGGACAGCGCCAAGGCGATCGCATAGGACTGCATGCGCAGGGAACCGGCAATATTGATCGCACTAGCCTGTCCGGTCGAGTTCTCGGCGAAGATCACCAGGTTCACGAATGACACCGTGGCAGCCACTGCCAGGATGGTCATGGCGACTTCCAGCCGTCCAAGGACGGATTGGCCAGAGAAAATGCGGATCATGATGCGATCTCCTGCTTGATGCGGAGCAATGGAAGTACCTCTTTGTTTCTGTAGTTGGCCTGATTCTAATCAATAAATCCGACACCTGCCGCGACAACGAGTAACCGCGCGGGATTAGGGTATTCACCAGGCACACGGTCCTACCTCTTTGTGGGTAGTTGCGGAGGCTTGGTGGCATCCCGGGTCTATTGTGTCAATGCGCCGCGCTGCCTAGACTTTCAGCCGAGTTCTCTGGCCGTGCCGTGATTTGGTGACGATGAGAGTGGTTGACGACCCGGCATTGCATACCCGTTACTGCAATCTCCAGAAGAAAAAACAAATGACGGTTCATAAGCTTCTCGTTAAGTCTTCGAGGAAAAAGATGAAAATTCTTGTTTGCCATGACGGCTCGGAGAAAGCGCAGTCTGCACTGGATAAATCCATTGCGCTGTTCGGGCACTTAAAACCTCAATTGATTTTGGTCACCGTGGTCGAAGAACCGCTGGACGCCAGCAGCCATGATGAAGAGGCGTTCGATGAATGGCGCGCGAAAAGGGAAGAGGAACTGAGGAAGGCAGCGGAACGAGTGACCGAACTGGGTCTGGATGTGGACGCCATCCTGGCGATCGGCGACCCGCGCAAGATGTTGGTGGAGGCGGTCAGGAAAAGAATGCCGGATATCTTGGTGATTACCAGTCGGCCTCCCAAGGGAGGGGTGAGGTTCGGCAACGTCACTGTCAGTATCAGCGACTACTTGATTCACCACATAGATACCTGTCCCGTGCTGGTTATGCAATGAACAGGAGCGCCTGCGTTTTTCACAAAAGTGTTTTTTCGCTACTCCCTTTTAAAGAAAGAGGTTTCTGAATGACCGTTAAATCAGATGATAAAACCATGGGCTGGATGGACCTGCTGGCCTTCGGGCGGGCAGAGATCGCCGCCCTGCACAAGACCTGGATTGCTTTCTTTCTCACCTTCTATGTCTGGTTCAACATGGCGCCGCTGGTGTCGACCATCATCAAGGATACCGGACTGACTCTGGATCAACTCAAGATTCTCGCCATCTGCAATGTGGCCTTGACGGTTCCCGCCCGCGTCCTGATCGGCATGCTCTCCGACCGGATCGGGCCGCGCAAAACCTTCTGCCTGGTGATGTGGGCCATGGCCATTCCCTGCGTATGGTTTGCGCTTGCCACCAGCTATACCGAGATGCTGGCGTCGCGGCTGATCCTCAGCGCAGTCGGCACGGGATTCGTGGTCGGCATCCACATGACCTCGCTGTGGTTCAAACCGCGCGACGCCGGATTCTCCCAAGGCGTCGAAGCGGGCCTGGGCAACTGGGGTTCATCCCTGGCCGCGATCACCTTGCCGTTTCTGGCATTGAGCATACTCGATAGCTGGCGCTGGGCCATCGCCGTGAGCGGCCTGGTGATGTTCACTTATGGCATTTACTACTGGTTCGCCATCACCGACGGCCCCAAGGGCACGGCCCGGCCGGTCTCCCGCAAGGCTCAGGCGATCGAGGTTTCCTCCTGGGGCGACATGGTCAATGCGATCCTGTGGACCATCCCCATCGTCGGCGTGCTGTCCCTGCTGGTCAGGACGGTGACGAGCAAGGGCTATATCACTGCGGAGACTGCATTCGTTTTCTACATCTTCATCGTTGCCGGGGTGCTGTATCAAGTACTGAACATCGTCAAGGTGAATGTGCCCATCCTCAGGAAGGGCGTGCCCGAGGACGACAAATACCGATTCACCCAGGTCGGCACCCTGTGCATGTCCTATGTCGTCACTTTTGGCGCGGAGCTGGCTGTAATTTCCATGCTGCCTTTCTTTTTCCAGAAGGTATTCCAGTTGAGTCCGGTGATGGCCGGATTGTTTGGATCGATGTTCGCGGTGCTCAACTTCTTCTCGCGCGCGCTCGGCGGCTACATCTCGGACCGCATGCCTACCCGCAAGATGGCGCATCTGATCTACCTGGCGGGGGTCGCCGGCGGCTTTGTGATGATGAGCATGATTGGCCCGGAATGGCCGCTGGTGTTGGCGGTGGCGGTGGTGATGATTTGCGCCATGTTTGTCACCGGCGGTTGCGGCACGACCTTTGCGCTCATCCCGTTCGTCAAGCGACGCATCACCGGCAACGTCGCCGGCTATGCGGGCGCCTATGGCAACGTCGGCGCCGTGGTGTTTACCACTGCGTATACCTTCCTGACCGACAACCAGTTTTTCCTGATGATCGGCGGCGGCGCAGCGCTCACCTTCGTCTTCTGCCTGCTTTCCATGAGAGAGCCTGCCGGTGCATTCGCCAAGGAATACCATCTTTCATCGGTCGACAGGGACATCATGGCAGGCGGACACTGATTCGAACGATTGCAAATTTGAACCCGGGAGATTGAACATGATGAACAAGAAACAGCAACGCGGGGCGATCGGCGCCAGTAGCTCAGCCACCTACAGTTCCGCCGATATCGCCGACTGGAATCCGGAAGACACTGCCTTCTGGGAATCGAAAGGCAAGGCCATCGCCAGCCGCAATCTGTGGATCTCGATCCCCAACCTGCTGTGCGGCTTTGCGGTGTGGGTGATGTGGGGCATCATCACGGTGCAGATGATCAACCTCGGCTTTCCCTTCAAGCCCGCGGAGTTGTTTACCCTGACCGCAATCTCCGGGTTGATGGGCGCCACCATGCGAATTCCAGCGTCATTCTTCATTCGTCTCTGCGGCGGACGCAACACCATCTTTCTGACCACGGCGCTGCTGATCATTCCAGCCTTCGGGGCAGGTCTTGCGCTGCAGGACAAAACCACGCCGCTGTGGGTATTCCAGCTCTGGGCGTTTCTCTCCGGCATCGGCGGCGGCAACTTTGCCTGTTCCATGTCCAACATCAGCGGCTTTTATCCCAAGCGGCTGCAAGGAACTGCCTTGGGTCTTAACGCGGGACTGGGCAACTTTGGCGTAACCTCCACGCAGATTCTGATTCCGTTGGTGATGACCGCGGGTATTTTCGGCGCCGTGGCTGGCGAGCCGATGACCCTGCTAAAAGATAGCGGCTGGATCCTCGGCAAGATCACCGCCGGCACGCCGACCTATATCCAGAACGCGGGCTTCATCTGGGCGGCGATTCTGGTGCCGCTGGTAATCGCTGCGTGGTTCGGCATGAACAACCTGCTGCCGCTATCGCCCAATTACGGCGGCACACTGGCTGCCTTCGCCAAGATTCTGTATCTGTGGGGTCTGACCTGCCTGGTCGGCGGCATCGGCCTCTACCTGTACCTGCCGGCGCCGGCCGGGATTGGCCTGCTCAACATGTGGGTGGCGCTGCCGCTGATCATGGTAGCTATGGTGTTGGTGATGAAACTCGCGGCCTTTGGCGAAATGAAGGGCAACATCGCCAAGCAGTTCGAGATTTTCAAGAACATGCACACCTGGTCGATGTCGGCACTCTACGTGGTCACCTTCGGCTCCTTCATTGGCTTCTCGATGGCGCTGCCACTATCCATCACCGTGATCTTCGGCGTGCAGCATGTGCCCGACGCCTCCGGGACCATGCAGCACACCCTGAAGAACCCCAATGCGCCATCGGCATTGACCTACGCCTGGATCGGCCCCTTCCTGGGCGCTCTGATCCGTCCCGTGGGCGGCTGGATTTCCGACAAGGTGGGCGGCTCGATCGTCACCCAGATCATCTCGGCGGTGATGGTGGTGGCCTCCGCCGCCGCAGGTTATGTGATGCTGTTAGCTTATAAATCGGCGACGCCGGAAGAATACTTCCTGATTTTCATGGTGCTGTTCATGCTGCTGTTCGTTGCCACTGGTCTCGGCAACGGTTCCACTTTCCGCACCGTCGGCGTGATCTTCGACCGTCAGCAGGCAGGTCCGGTGCTGGGCTGGACCTCGGCGGTGGCGGCCTATGGCGCCTTCATCGCACCGGTGGTGATCGGCGCCCAGATCAAGGCCGGTACGCCGGAATATTCGATGTACGGCTTCGCCGTCTTCTATGCCCTGTGCCTGATTCTCAACTGGTGGTTCTACCTGCGCAGCAATGCCTACATCAAGAATCCCTGATTGCTGAGCTGGAAGTCCGCCGTGACGAATCGCGTTCTCACCGAGTGGCTGGCCGAGGATCCGGTTTTCTGGGACAGCCAGGGCCGTGCCATCGCCAACCGTAACCTGTGGCTGTCGATCCCGGCTTTGCTGCTGGCGTTCGCGGTCTGGATGGTGTGGTCGGTGGTCGTGGTAAACCTCCCCAACATCGGCTTCCAGTTCACCACCAGCCAGTTGTTCTGGCTTACCGCCCTGCCGGCGCTGTGCGGAGCGACGCTGCGCATCTTCTACTCCTTCATGGTGCCGATCTTCGGCGGCCGGCGCTGGACGGCCTTGTCCACCGCCTCGCTGTTGTTGCCGACAATCGGCATCGGCATCGCCGTGCAGAACCCGGCCACCTCCTATTCCACCTTCGTGATTCTGGCGCTGCTGTGCGGTTTCGGCGGCGGCAACTTCGCCTCGTCGATGGCCAACATCAACTTCTTCTTTCCCAAGGCGCAGAAGGGCATTGCCCTCGGTTTGAATGCCGGGCTGGGCAACCTTGGCGTCTCGGTGGTGCAGTTCGTGGTGCCGCTGGTGATTACCGCCGGGATGTTCGGCCCGCTGGGTGGCGAGCCGCAGACCTGGATCGATCTGAGCAGGGGCAGCAGCGAGACCAAGGCCATGTGGCTGCAGAATGCAGGCTATTTCTGGGTGCCGTTCATCGCCGTGTCGGCCATCGCCGCATGGTTCGGCATGAACGATCTGGCCAGCGCCAAAGCTTCTATTGCGGAACAGGCGGTGATTTTCAAACGCAAGCACAACTGGCTGATGTGCTGGCTGTACCTCGGCACCTTCGGCTCCTTCATCGGCTACTCGGCGGGCTTTCCGCTGCTCATCAAGAGTCAGTTCCCCGGCGTCAATGCACTCTCCTACGCGTTTCTCGGACCACTGGTCGGCGCTCTGATCCGGCCGGTGGGCGGCTGGCTGTCCGACCGGGTAGGCGGCGCCACCGTGACTTTCTGGAACTTCATCGCGATGGCAGCGGCGGTCTGTGGCGTGCTGTACTTTCTGCCATCCACTGCCTCGGCTGGAAATTTCTTCGGCTTCATGGCTATGTTCATGCTGCTCTTCGCCACATCGGGCATCGGCAACGGCTCGACGTTTTGCATGATCCCGGTGATTTTCATGACCGAGCAGCAACGTTTGGCCAAGGGCGGAGATGACGCCGCCCAGGACCAGGCAATAAAGAACGCCAACAAGGAAGCGGCTGCGGTGCTGGGTTTCTCATCCGCGATCGGCGCCTACGGCGGATTCTTCATCCCGAAGAGCTACGGTACCTCGATCTTGATAACGGGTAGTCCGGAAGCAGCGCTGTATGGCTTCATCCTCTTCTATCTGAGCTGCATCCTCGTCACCTGGTGGTACTACGCCCGCGACAACGCCGAAATGGCTTGCTAATGGATCATAAAATATTCCCGTGGCCAGTAGCCGCCATTTTCCCTAAGGCAATCCTAGAGTACTCGAAGGTCTCAGTTCGACCCAGTGCGGACTTACGACTTGGTCGACGTGGCTTGACAGGATGCAACCGGACAGACCATATTCCAACAGCATGAGTCATGCTCTGGACCCCAAGGGGTCAGAGGACATTTGAATACAAAATAGCGGGTCTGCATCTGGTTGCAGTCGTTGCCTATTACATTTTGTTTCAATCTATTTATTGCACTCGAAAGGTATTACGAATAGCGTAGTTAAGCGCTTGTATTTTCACATCGCAATCCTCCCATACTGAAGACGATGTGTTGAGGCGGCGTAGCTGTCCGGTCCCGCCAACCAGACCGCATCCATTATCGCGCACAGGCTAATCAAAATTATGGGGGCACGCGCAATGATGCGAATCTCTCGGTTTCTGGGCTCCTCGAACGAAGTGACTTTGTCGCACAGCCTCTGCGCTCTTCGTAACCTGCTGGTATTCGCTCTCGTTGCCGCCCCGACAATTGTTAATGCGGAAGTCACATTCCCCATAGCCAACACATCGAGACTTGAGAATAGCTTCGGCGCCGCATTTGACGGTACCAATTTTCTGGTAAGCATCGCGGATAAGCCTACGCCTGATCCTGACAACAATAACCAAAGCACCACGGCGCAGCTCGTTTCAAAGACAGGTGCCCTCGTGGGTTCCCGCATATTGACAGGCGCAACAGCAGGAGCCGGCTCTTCGGCGGTCGCGTTTGACGGGACAAACTACCTCCTTGCGTTTGAGCAATTCACCCCTTCGGTCACTGGAGATTATATTTCTGGGTTGTTTATCAATCCATCCGGGGCGCTTGTGGGTCCTCCGTTCAACATCCTTTCGGTCACCGACGTCACAGCCACGGGCAGGAAAATGGGTGTATTCAACGGTCTCATTTTTGATGGCACAAATTATTTTGTTGTTTGGGATAACAGTGGTGGTACGTCTAACGGGGATACCACACACATCTTCGGGCAATTCATCACGCCAAGTGGCGCAAAGCTCGGTCCCGTCGTAACCATCAGCAATGCCGCACATGGACAAAAGGGTCCCGCGATAGCCTTTGATGGCACTAATATCCTTGCTGCATGGGCCGATGGCCGCAACCAAAGCGCTTGCTACACCGATAGCGTCGGCACGCAGTGTGTCAAGTCGGATATATACGGGCAGTTCATTAACAAGTCGAGCGCTTCAGCAGCAGGAAATCTTTCAGGTAGCAGCTTCCTGATCAGCGCCGGCACGCTTCCGCGTGACAACCCCGTGGCCATCGCCTTTGACGGAACGAATTACCTGGTAACCTTCGCGGAAGAGGCTGCACTGCCGAATGCCTGCCCTCCAAGCGGCTGCAACTGGGAAGCGTACGGCGCCCTTGTTTCGAGGACCGGCGCCCCAATCGGCTCGAAGTTTGTCCTAGGCAACCCAACAACCGGCCAAAAGATCTTTCCTGTGCCTGTTTATCTCGGGACCAAATACTTCGTGACATGGACAACCGGTTTCGGTACGACATCGGCAAGTGTGAAAGGCCAATATGTCACGACAAGCGGCGCACTTGACGGTTCGGAGTTATCGCTCTTCTCACAGTCCTCGCCGGGCTCAGCCCCATGGCTAGGCTTGGCGTATACCGGAGGCGGGGTAACTCTTGTCGTCACGAACTGGGGCATCCCTGATCCGACTGACCCCTACCATCTGGATATCTATACCGGCGCGGATGTAATGGGTTCGATGCTAACAGTCCCCTCGGGTGACACCTCTTCACCTACCGTGCCCAGCGCTGTGAATGCGTCGGTTAGCAGCTCGACGCAGATTAACCTGACCTGGGCCGTCTCGACCGATAATGTAGGTGTCACCGGCTACAAGGTTTACCGCAACAGCGCTTTGATTGGCAGCCCGGCTGGAACTAACTACAGCGACACCGGGCTGACCCCATCGACCGCATACAGTTACAGCGTGGCGGCGTGCAATGCGGCAAATAACTGTTCGGCACAGTCAAGTGCGGTCTTGGCGACAACACTGGCCGGCGTATCATTGAACATTGCGGTTGGCTGGAGCCTGGTCGGCAACAGCGTACAAACGCCGATTAGCGTCGCCACCAGTTTCAACGATTCTACCAAGGTCACTTCGGTCTGGAAATGGGCGACTACTGGGACTAAGCCCGGAATCACCTATCCCAACTGGGCGATCTACCTGCCGGCGGATAGCGATGGCGGCCAGGCGTTCGCCACTGGCAAGGGTTACGATGTGCTGACCACGATCAATGCCGGGGATGGCTTCTGGGTTAATGCCAAGACGGCATTCACAGTACAGTTGCCTGCAGGTAATGCCGTTGCTTCCACCTCCTTCCAGGGAATGGCCTCGGGATGGAAACTCATTGTCATTGGCAACACCCAGACGCCAAGCGGCTTTAACACCGACATGAACACATCGCCTCCATCAGCAGGGGTGATACCACAGAACATTACAACCCTCTGGGCTTGGGACAATGCGCAATCGAAATGGTACTTCTATGCCCCCAGCCTTGAAGCGCAGGGCGGTAATGTGCTCTCCGATTACATCACTAGCAAAGGCTATCTCAATTTCACGACTGCGAATAAGACCTTAGGGCCGGGCGTCGGGTTCTGGGTGTACAAGCCGTAATATGTTTGAAGGAGAAGTAGATTGACAACAACATTTGATGAACCTCCTAGGCCCGGTATAGTTGATCAACCCATAACCGCAGGCCCAGGCAACGTGACATTGGCTGGAGGAGCAGGAAACGACACGATCGTTGGGGGGGGCGGAATTGACACTGTAGTCTATTCCGGCTCTCTCTCCCGCTATACGGTGACCGAAACATCCTCGGGTTATACCGTTACCGACACCTCAGGAACTGATGGCACGGATACCCTCTTAAACATAGGGCGACTAAAGTTTTCGGATAAATATGTCGCCCTCGATACTAATGGTGATGCGGGGCAGGCCTACCGCATTTATCAAGCAGCATTTAATCGTGCGCCTGACGAGGGCGGGCTCGGTTATTGGATTACCTCAATGGACAATGGAGAAGCGTCGTAAGCGACTAGCGGATCCACCTGTAGTTCTTGGCTGAGCTGTGCAATCGTTTTGCCTTTTCGAAGGTGAGACGAATGGCGAAGAGGCACGGACTGGAATACTGGCGCAGGCATTTGGAGGCGTG
>JAQTOA010000018.1 GCA_028713555.1 Sterolibacterium sp.
AGCATCTCCGCCGCTCGCCTTGATCGCGTCGATGATCTCTTTTTGGGGGGCTACCGTCTCCATGCTCTCTCAATCCCGTCTGTTCGTCCGTCAAACTACGGCTTCACCATCCGCGCTACCGTATCCAGCACTTGCTGCAAGCCGTACTTGTCGATCATCGATCCCAGTCCGATCTCGATGTCGCCCAACTTCACCTGGTCTTCTTCCTCGACTTCCTCTTCGCGCTCGACGTAGATCAGCGCCTCAGCCAGACACCACTCGACGCACTTCGGCTTATCCAGCGCCGGGGTTTCCTCGCACATGTCGCATTTCAGCGGCAGGCCGGAATCGGGCTCTTTGAACAGGTCGCGAGACGGGCACGAAGCCCGGCAGAAATCGCACTCGTTGTATTCCTTGCCGTCGATGATGTACTTGTCCCGGCCGGTGCATTCCGCCTCGGTGTACTCGCCGGCATAGACCGGCAAGTAGATGTCGCGCAGCGGCAGGCGCACGATGCGGATGCGCGAGCGCGCCGGGTTGTTGCTGCTGTAGCGCGGGTTCGCATGCCACGAGGAGCAGACTACCTCGCAGGCCTTGCAGCCGTTGCACTTGTCGGCATCGATGGTGATGGACTTGACGATTTTCTTGACCTTAGCCATTGACGTAAATCCCCTTCTGTTCGAATTCCTCGGCGACGTAACCCAGCCCCAGCTCCTGCAGGGATTCCTTGGTGGGTATGCCCTGATCGTTGAAGCCCTTTAACTTGTAATACTGATCCAGCAACTGCTTCTCCAAATCGGGGAAGCGCTTCTTCCAATGGTCCTCCGGCGGCTTGTCGTCGGAGCGGCGCATGCCCCGGCGCACATTGAGGGCTCGCATCAGGGTACGGGTGCGCGTCGCCGACTGCCACACGTCGTCTTTGTTCATCTTGATGCCGGTTGCCGCCGTGATGAAGTCCGGATAATTGTGAATGTGGTAGGGAGGCTTGAGAGGGAACGACGACAGACCGGCGCACATGCCCAAAGCATCGTCGATGTAGTGCATCTTCTCCATCCAGTCTACGATGTCGCAGCTGGCCTCGACCGTCGGGTAATAGGGATTCGACATTTCCCCGCGCGGCTCCCAATCCACGTAGTATTTCTTGAACTTCTCGTCGGGGACCTGGATCCAGTCCTTGACGAATTCCTCGCGTGCTTCCCGGGTAGGGAAGGGCTCTTGCGGGAACTGGCCTTCGATCTGGGTGATGTTAATCTTCTCTCCGGTCGAGTACATCAGGTAGTAGACCGGATTGAGCATGCCCAGCTTGAGCGGCAGCTGCTCGTGTTTCTTGATAGTGTTGTGGTCGAACTTCTCGGCACCCTTGCCGATACGCCGGGCCGCCCAGTAAGTGCCGTCGGCGAGGTAGTCGCCGACGCCCTCACGGCGGACGATCTTGTCCAGCAGATAGAAGAAGCGCCCTTCACTGTCGTCCGGCATGCCGGGAAAATCGTCCTTGGTGAGAATGCCGGCCTCCAGCAACTCAAGGCCGAAGGCCATGGACTGCGGCGCCGAGAAGCCGTCGACGCCGTATTCGGTGGCCTTCTGGGCGATCCTGAAGCCGAAGTCTAGGTCCGAGAAAGCCGCCATGGTGTAAGTCAGCTTCGAGTAGCACTTCATCATGTAAGTGGGCAGACCAGGCACCGAGATGGTCGCGCCGCACTTCATCGGGCAGTTGTGGCAGCTGATCAGGCGGGTGCGCACGTTTTCCTGAGTCTCGCGCCACTTCTCTTCGATTTGATGCGTCCAGAAGTCCTTGCGGCGGGTGCGGGAGTTGCCCCACATGAAGCTGGTGGTGTGCCATTGCTCGTCGGCGATGGCCATTTCCTGCGGTGAGCCGAGTCCTTGAAGAATCGGCGGCATGCCCTTGATCGGGTGATCCTCGCGCCACTTGATGTACTTCAGCACATCGTTGCACAGTTCCATGTACTTGGCCGGGTCGGCGACGTTGATGTCCTTGGTGCCGCGCACGGCGATGGCCTTGAGGCCCTTGTCGCCCATTACCGCGCCGATGCCGCCGCGGCTGGCGCTGGAGCGGCCTTGTTCGACGGAGGCGTAGAAGACGCGGTTCTCGCCGGCGAGGCCGATGGCCGCCACCTGGATGTCCGGATCCTCCAACTCTTTGCGAATCGCTTCCGACGTTTCGGTTGCGCCCATGCCCCTGAGGTGCGAGGCATCGCGGATCTCGACCTTGTCGTTGTTGATCCAGAGATAGACCAGTTCGTCCGACTTGCCGCGGATGATGACCTTGTCGTAGCCGGCGTATTTCAGCTCTGGCGCCCAGAAGCCGCCCATCATTGAATAGGCTACCAGCTTCGTCTGCGGCGAAACCGTCGAGACGATAGTGCGGTTGCAGCCGGGTGCCCCTGTACCGCAGAGCAGGCCGGAGCTGAAGATCAGCAGATTGTCCTCGGAAAAAGCTTCCGTCTCCGGAGGAACCCTGTCCCACATGATCTTGGCGTTAGTGCCGAGGCCCCCCAGGTAGAGCTTGGTGTCCCTCGGATCGGTTTCCACCCGGTCGATGCTGCCTCGGGAAAGATCCACTTCCAAATCGAATCCTATTTCTCCATACCGCATTTCTCTGGTCCTCTCTCAGACGGTGTTTCTATCCATAAGTCTTGCGGGCACTCCCGCGCCAGCCGTGCTTTTCTTTCCTGCTCCCGGCAGTCGATTGCTTACCGCCGCCACTTTGCGAGCTGGTTTGCCGACCAGCGGTGGCGGGGCGATCGCGCCCAAGTAGCGTTCCAGATTCCCTTGCGCCAGGCGGTTCGGGCAGCGCGCTACCAGACCGCACACGGCGAGGGCGTGGATCGTCCTGGCAACATCCTGGGGAGTCCCATGTTGTTTGGGATCGTACCAACCGTAGCTCCAGTTGAGCATGCCGAAGACACTGTAAGTAACCCGCTCGACTTCCGCAGGGTCCAGGCTGGCAGTGCCCTCTGCGCCGGGCGAGTTGCATCCCGCGGCAAGAATGTCGGCAACGATATTCCGGCAGATATTGAAGTAGCCCTCCTTGAGCAGGCGTACCGTCTTGCGCCTACCCGCTGGCAGTGCCGAGGCTTCATGGACCAGCACCCGCATCACCGATCTATGCTCGGCCGAGTAGCGGAGGTGATTCAACACAAACACGTACAACCGCTCGACGTGCTCTTCTATGCCCTCGAGCGCAGCTTTCACTGAGCTGGTCATTGTTTCGAAGGCGTCGGTTTGCAGCGAGAACAGCAGGTCCTCTTTGGAGGAAAAGTAGTTATAGAAGCTAGCCAAGCCCCGTCCCGTCGCGCGGGACAAACCCCGCATGGTCATGCCGTGAAAACCATGCTCAGCAATAGCCGCGGCGGCCGCATCGAGAATCTCGGCACGCTGTGCCTCGTGCCGGACAAGCCGTGATTGTTCGGTGGATACGCGTTTCACTAGCGATCCTCCCAGACGGGCTTGCATTGCTCCAGGGCCGGTCGTGGACAATACGTAACAAGCAGCGTGTCGTCTTTGCACCTGGCGGCGCTAACGAGCGGCGAAGTCGGGGACAGTGCGTAAATCATTCGAACTCCGAACCAGTCTACGTGAACCGTGAACAGCCTGCAGTGATCACATCACTACAGGTCGACATGGTATACGAACGAACGTTCGTCTGTCAACTCTCTTGTTGCCGTTGTGCCATTCAGAGTGCTGATTTCGTTGTTACTCTTATCTCCGGTGGAACGAGCCGTGTTTTCCTCCCGAGAAAACCTTCAGACCAGCCCCTCCATGGCTTGCACGTTCACCATCTCGCCGGCGGCGATATTGCCGCGTTCATGCTCCAGCACAATGAAACAATTGGCTTCCACCATGGAACTCAGGATGCCCGAGCCCTGAGCGCCGGTGGCCTGCACGCACCATCTGCCATTGTCCTGAATTAGCCGGCCACGCTGGAACTCGGTGCGACCGGGCACCTTCTTCAGTGGTGTGAGGCTGGGGACCAGGAAGCTTGGCAAGGAGGCGGGCTGGGTTCCCATCATCTTCAGCAAGGCCGGGCGGACGAACTGATAGAAGGCCACCATGACCGCCACTGGATTGCCCGGCAGGCCGAATAGCCAGGTATTTCTGATCTTGCCGAAAGCCATCGGTCGGCCAGGCTTCATGGCAATTTTCCAGAACGCTACTTTGCCCAGGCGAGCCATCAGCGCGCGGATGAAATCGGCCTCGCCGACCGAGACGCCGCCGCTGGTGATAACCACAT
This sequence comes from Sterolibacterium sp., assembly GCA_028713555.1. Classification (GTDB taxonomy): domain Bacteria; phylum Pseudomonadota; class Gammaproteobacteria; order Burkholderiales; family Rhodocyclaceae; genus JACRAR01. The sequence continues at coordinate 4,232 of JAQTOA010000018.1, forward strand.
CGCTGCTGGCCGCCGCGGCCAGCAGCGCCTCTTCAAGCGCAGCCGGGTCGTCCTTGACCATACCCATATCCATGACCTCGCAGCCCAGTCGTTCGAGCATGCCCCATAAGGTGTAGCTGTTACTGTCATAGACCTGGCCCGGCTGTAGCGGTTTGCCGAGAGAGCCCAGTTCGTCCCCGGTGGAGAATACCGCTACCCGGATGCGCCGGTGCAATGTCACCTCAACCTGGCCGAGCGAGGCCAGCAGGCCAATCTCGGCCGGCCGCAGCAGTTTGCCTTTATTCAGTGCTGGCTGACCGGCTTGCAGATCTTCGCCGGCACGGCGCAGATTCTGCCCTACCCGCTGTCCGGGGGGGATGATCACTGTCTTGTCTTCGCCGCCTTCCAGGTGCACCACTTCCTGAATGACAATGCTGTCGAGACCCGGCGGCACGCAGGCGCCGGTCATGATGCGCACGGCATCGCCGGGTTTCAGCACGCCGTCATAAGTGCGTCCGGCGTAGGCGGTGCCGGCGATATTCAGCCGAGTCTCACCGCTAGGCGCGAGATCCGCGTGGCGCACGGCATAGCCGTCCATCGCCGAGTTGTCATGGGCTGGCACATTTACCGGTGCGATCACATCCTCGGCGAGCACCCGGTTCAGGCCTAGCCGCACGAAGCCTCGTTCGTGTCCGGGCGGCGGCGTAACGAGATCAAGGATGATATTCCGGGCGCGATCCACGGTCATTGAATTGGGGTCGTAATCGTCCAGGCAGGAGAGTGTTTGCAGGAGCGAATTCATGGTTGATCCAGCCTTTCAAGTTCTTCAGGCGTGTTGATATTGGTGAAGGCGGACGGATCGGGGAAGGGGACTTCGACGATTTTTAGTTTGGCATACCAGAGATAGGCCTTATGTCCACCGCCATCCAGAAAACGCGTCAGGTAGTCGAGCAGTTCGCGCTGACAGAGTGTGAATAACGGTTGCGTCCAACCGCCGCATTTCGCCACCGCCAGCTGCGCTTCGGCTTCGATCAAGCCCGCATAAAGCTTGGCGATCAGATCGGCAGGCAAGAAGGGCGTATCGCAGGGGGCGCTGGCGAGCAGCGGCGTGGTACAGGCTCGCAGGCCCGCGTGCAGGCCCGCGAGCGGCCCGGCGAAGCCTGGAACGACATCGGCAATCACGGGATAGCCGAACGTGGCATACGCTTCGTGATGCTGGTTAGCGTTGATGATCATCGCATCGACTTGCGGCTCCAGGCGCTCGAGCACATGCGCGATCATCGGTTTGCCTTGAAATTGCCGCAAGCCTTTGTCGTTGCCACCCATGCGGCGCGCCAAGCCACCGGCGAGAATCAGGCCGGTGATCTTGATAGGATTCACGCGCCGCCTTTATTGAATCGATGCTGTCCAGTGAACAGTAGATAGTGATTGCCTTGAGCGCGGCCGATCATGGTCAAACCGACTTTCTGCGCGATAGCGTGGCCCATCCCGGTGAGACCGGAGCGTGAGACGAGGAAGGGGATGCCCATTTGTGCGGTCTTGATGACCATTTCCGAGGTGAGCCGGCCGGTAGTGTAGAAAATCTTGTCGCCGCCGCTCATGCCTTCTAGCCACATCTGGCCTGCAATGGCGTCTACCGCATTGTGCCGGCCGACATCCTCGATAAACATCAGGATCTCGCCGTCGCCTGCTGCCAAGGCACAGCCATGCACTGCGCCGGCCTGCTTGTAGATGGATTCCTGGCGACGCACATTGTCGAGCATGATCTCCAGTGTTGCCTGATCCAGTCGGCCTTCGTCGGGCAATATGATGCTTTCAATATCCCCCATCAGGTCGCCGAACATCGTGCCTTGGCCGCAGCCGCTGGTGACGGTGCGGCGTTCCATGCGCGCCGCAATGTCGCCGCTGCCGGCATGGGTGGTGATAGCGGCCGAATCGGTTTCCCAATCGACCTGAACGGCGGCTATTTCTTCGATCCTGCTTATCAGGCGCTGATTGCGCAGGTAGCCTAATACCAGCGCTTCGGGCGCGGTGCCCAAGGTCATCAGGGTGACGATCTCGCGTTTGTCGAGATACAGTGTCAGGGGATGTTCGCCGGCAATTGTGGTGGGTACCGTTTCGCCACGTTCGTTGATGGCGGCTACGGTCACTGTGGCAGGGCGAGCGGCATAAGTCAGACGGGGCAGGGACACGGAATATAGCTCCTTAGCCACCGATGTAGGACATCTCGATTTTCTTGAGTGCCGCGGTTTCTGCCGAGCGCCGTTCGGAATAATTGTCGGCGCGCTGGTTCCACAAGTCATCGAGTACCGCGCTGACCTCCGCATCGGACTGAGCAGAGCGCAGCAGGTGCCGCAGGTCAAAGCCGTGTTCGGCGAATAAACAGGTATATAGCGATCCATCGGTGGATAAACGGACACGCGTGCAAGAGGAGCAGAAGGCTTGGGTGACCGAGGAAACGACGCCGATCTCACCGCCGCCATCCAGGTAGCGCCAGCGTTCAGCCACTTCGCCGGGATAGTTGGGGTCGCAAGGAACCAGTGGCATTTCGGCGGAAATCCGCTTGACTACCTCGGCGGAGGGCAGTACCTCATCAAGTTTCCAGCCATTGCTGCTGCCCACGTCCATATACTCGATGAAACGCACGATACGGCCTGGGTTCGTCGCGTTTGCCTTGAAGAAACGCGCCATGGGCAGGATAGCCTGGTCGTTGGTGCCGCGTTTGACCACCATGTTGATTTTGATCGGGGTTAGGCCGGCGGCTTCGGCTGCGGCGATGCCTTCCAATACTTGGCTTACCGGATAGTCGGCATCGTTCATTTTGCGGAAAGTGGCATCGTCGAGTGCATCGAGGCTGATGGTCACGCGTTGTAGGCCCGCGTCGCACAAGCTTTTCGCTTTCTTGGCGAGCAGAGAACCGTTGGTCGTCAGAGTCAGTTCGAGGCCGGGGATGACCGCCAGCATCTCGATCAGCCGTTCGACATTGTGCCTCAGCAAGGGTTCACCGCCGGTCAGGCGAATCTTGCGGACGCCCAGCGCGACAAAAATCCGTGCACTGCGTGTGATCTCCTCGAAAGACAGCAAATCACCGCGTGGCAAGAATGGGTAATCGCGGCCGAATACGGTCTTCGGCATGCAATAAACGCAGCGGAAATTGCAGCGGTCAGTGATCGAGATGCGCAGGTCGCGCATTTGGCGTCCGCGCGTATCGACGGCGGGCCGGTCGACGGTAATCGAGCCGGAAGGCTGTAACGGCGCCATGTGGCGTGCATCAATGAGCGGGATCCCCCTGTCGTTCATTTTGAGCTAGGCTTAACAAATGCTGTCGCGTGGAAAGATCAATACGTGTGGTCGGAAAATGCAGTCAAACTTGCGGTGATTATGGAGCGGAAGGGTCTTGTCAGCAAGTGGGCCGAATACCATGCGACACGCCGCCTTGATATAAATCCCGGATTTCTATAGAATCCCGCTCCTTTCCACCTTGCTCCACCCGAAGCGCATGCGGGGGGGCTTTAACCGTAAGGAGATTGCATGCGACATTATGAAGTGGTTTTTATCGTCCACCCGGACCAGAGCGAGCAAGTGCCGGCGATGGTCACGCGTTACCGGACGCTGATTGCCTCCCGCGCCGGCGTCATTCATCGTCTTGAGGACTGGGGCCGTCGCCAGATGGCCTATCCGATTCAGAAGGTGCACAAAGCGCATTACGTGCTGATGAACATCGAATGCGACGGCGAGACCCTGGTCGAACTCGAGAATGCCTTCAAGTTCAATGACGCTGTGCTGCGCCATCTGACGATCCAGGTGAAACAGGCTGTCACAACGCCCTCGCCAATGATGAAGGAAGAAAAATCCAGATCGCTTACCCCGGTGGCTCCGACAGCTGCGGCTGAAGTCCCTGTGGAGGCCGCCGCTGTCGTCTGACAACCTTACCGTGCTGACGGGAAAGTTGCTGGAATTGGCGGCGCTGCGTTACACCCCGGCGGGTATTGCGGCGCGGAATTTTCGGATTGCCCATGCTTCGCAACAGATTGAGGCGGGCACCCAAAGGTCGGTGGAGTGCGTGATATCGGCGCTGGCGCTGGGGCCAACAGCCCTGTTGCTGTCGGGTGCAAAACCCGGCGACGGTCTCAGGTTAAGCGGCTTTCTCGCGGCGAAAAGTTTAAAGAGCAGGATCCCGGTCCTGCATGTGAATGAGATAGAATTTTTGGAAGGAATGGATCATGGCATTTAAACCGAAGGCCAAACTTGGGGCAAAACGCAAGGATGATAAGGGCCGTAGCCTGTTCAAACGGCGTAAGTTCTGCCGTTTTACCGCGGAAAAAATTCTCGAGGTTGACTACAAGGATGTGGAAATCCTCAAGGACTTCATCACCGAGAACGCGAAAATCATGCCGGCGCGCATTACCGGCACTAAATCCGGCTACCAACGCCAACTGTCCGTGGCGATCAAACGCGCGCGCTTTCTGGCGTTGCTGCCCTATACCGATCTGCACGTCTAATCCGGAGGAACGACCATGCAAGTGATTCTGATGGAGAAAGTCGTAAATCTGGGGGGCCTCGGTGATGTGGTCAAGGTCAAGGAAGGCTATGCCCGCAATTTTCTGATACCCAAAGGCATGGCCAAGCGCGTTACGCCAGAGAATCTGGCGAGCTTTGAGCTGAAGCGTGCCGAACTGGAGATGGCGCAAGCTGACAAACTGGCTGCCGCCCAGGCGAAAGCGGCCAAGCTGGAAGGCTTGATGCTGCAAATCACCCGCAAGGCTGGCGTTGATGGCCGCCTGTTCGGTTCGGTGACTGGCGCCGACATCGTCGAAGCGCTCAAGACGCAAGGCTTCGAGGTGGAGAAGTCAGCGATTCGCATGCCCCACGGCTTGCTCAAGACGGTTGGCGATACCAAGCTGGAAGTCGCATTGCATACCGATGTGGTGGCGAGCGTCACCGTCTCGGTACTTGGCGAACAGTAAAAGACCAAGCTTCGCGCTGAAGGGCCGCTAAACTTAAGTCGGTTTAGCGGCCCTTCAGCGTTAACATTCATACACAGTTACCCACAAACTGCGCACAGCTTTTTCACCGAATTTCCACAAGCTTATCCACCCCGGCATGGTCTCTATCCGGGTAGACTGTTTACCGTAACTCAGGAGACCATGCGATGTCCCAGATTCAGGCAAGTGCGCGCGCCTTCCCCGCGAATCGCAACGAAGACCCTCAGATCGCCGCACTCAGGCTGCCACCCCATTCGGTCGAAGCCGAGCAGTCGTTGCTTGGTGGCTTGTTGCTCGACAACTCCGCCTGGGACCGCATTGCCGACATCGTCAACGAAACGGATTTCTACCGCGACGATCATCGCCGCCTCTTCCGGCGCATCCGGCAATTGGTCGAACAAGCCAAGCCGGCCGACGTGGTCACGGTGTTCGAGGCCATCGAGAAACACAACGAGGTAGAGCAAGCCGGTGGCCTCGCCTACCTCAGCGAGATTGCCAACAACACGCCCTCGGCGGCCAATATCCGCCGTTATGCCGAGATTGTTCATGAGCGCGCGGTGCTGCGGCGTCTGGCCAGCGTCGGCGACGAGATCGCGGCCAGCGCGCTGAATCCGGCTGGCAAGGATGTCAAGCAACTGCTGGATCAGGCCGAGGCCAAGGTGTTCGAGATCGCTGAATCCGGTGCGCGCTCAAACCAGGGTTTCGTCGCGCTACAGCCCTTGCTGGGCGGGGTGGTCGACCGCATCCAGGAACTCTACGATCAGGAGAATCCCTCCGATGTAACCGGTCTGCCGACCGGATTCACCGACCTCGATAGAATGACAGCGGGATTGCAGCCGGGCGACATGATCGTCATCGCCGGCCGCCCATCGATGGGAAAGACCGCCTTCGCGCTGAATATCGCCGAGCATGTCGGCGTCGATCTCGGCTTGCCGGTGGCGATTTTCAGCCTGGAAATGTCCGGCCCGCAGTTGGCGATGCGTTTCCTTTCCTCGGTGGGGCACCTCGATGCTCACCGGATTCGCACCGGACGTCTCAATAATGACGAATGGGACAAGATGACCGTGGCCCTCGGCAAGCTCCACAATGCGCCGATCCATATCGACGAGACCGGCGCCCTGAACGCCACCGACTTGCGGGCGCGTGCACGACGGCTGGCGCGGCAGTATGGCGGCAAGCTGGGCTTGATCGTGATCGATTACCTGCAACTGATGACCTCGACCAAGGACGGCGAGAACCGGGCCACAGAGATCTCCGAGATCTCACGCTCGATCAAGGCGTTGGCCAAGGAATTGCAGGTGCCGGTGCTGGCCCTGTCGCAGTTGTCGCGCAAAGTCGAGGAGCGTACCGACAAGCGGCCGCTGATGAGCGATTTGCGCGAGTCCGGCGCCATCGAGCAGGATGCGGACATTATATTGATGATGTACCGCGAGGAATATTACAAGCCCGATACCCAAGACAAAGGCATTGCCGAGGTCATTATCGGCAAGCACCGCAACGGCCCCACCGGCGTGGTCAAGCTGACCTTCCTTGGTGAATACACCAAGTTTGTTAACTCTGCGCAGTCGGGGAATTATTAGTTGTCATGATGATGGGATGGCCGGAACTCGCCCGCCGGGGCGAGACCCGGCAACGTCAGTTGCCTACAACACCTCGGCCGCATGATCGGCCAACCGCGATCGTTCGCCGCGCTGCAGGGTGACATGGCCGGAGTGCAGCCAGCCCTTGAAACGATCCACGACATAGGTGAGCCCTGAGCTGCCTTCGGTCAGGTAGGGTGTGTCGATCTGCGCGATGTTGCCCATGCAGACCACCTTGGTGCCCGGACCGGCACGGGTGATCAGGGTCTTCATCTGTTTCGGCGTGAGGTTCTGGGCTTCGTCGATGATCAGGAACTTGTTCAGGAAGGTGCGCCCGCGCATGAAATTCAGCGATTTGATCTTGATGCGGCTGCGGATCAGGTCCATGGTTGCGGCTCGTCCCCAGTCTCCCGTGCTACCGGGTGTACCGGTGTCTTCGGGTGGCCGGTTAAGCACGTCGAGGTTGTCGTCGAGCGCGCCCATCCACGGCGTCATTTTCTCTTCCTCGGTGCCTGGCAGGAAACCGATATCCTCGCCCACCGGCACGGTGACGCGGGTGATGATGATTTCCGAGTAGCGCTTGTTTTCGAGTACCTGGGTGAGGCTGGCGGCAAGCGTCAGCAGCGTCTTGCCGGTGCCCGCCTGGCCGATCAGGGTGACGAAATCGATGTCGGGATTCATCAGCAGGTTGAGCGCGAAATTCTGTTCGCGGTTGCGCGCCGTGATGCCCCAGACGGCGTTTTTCTGGTGTGTGTATTCGATCAGTGTCTCCAGCACCGCGCTCTTCCTATCGGCTTCGCGCACCCAGGCATAGAGCGGCTGGGCGCCCTCCTGCCAGACGAATTCGCTGACCAGCAACTCGGCGCAGAGCGGCCCGCGGATGCGATAGAGCGTACGCGTCTCCTGCTTCCATGATTCCAGATCCTTACCGTGCTTATCCCAGAAATTGATGGGTAGCTCGCGCGTGCCGGTGTATAGGAGGTCGGTGTCCTCCAGCACCTTGTCGTTGAAGTAATCCTGCGCGGCCAGGCCCAGCGCGCGGGCCTTGATGCGCATGTTGATATCCTTGGTGACCAGGATCACCGGGCGCTTGGGAAACTTTTCGCTGAGGTGCATCACCACCGCGATGATCTGGTTGTCGGCCTTGGCGGTCGGCAGCGCCGTGGGAAGCACACCGTTGATTGCCTCGGTCTGCAGGAACAAACGGCCGCTGGCCAAATCGTGCGAAGCTTCCTGGAGCGGGATGCCGTGCTTGATATCGTCTTCGCAGGCGGAGACGACTTCGTCGAGCAGGCGGCTGGCCTGGCGGGCATTGCGGGCGACTTCCGTCATGCCTTTCTTGTTGGCGTCAAGTTCCTCCAGGGTCATCATCGGTACGTAGATGTCGTGTTCCTCGAAACGGAACAGGCTGGTCGGATCGTGCATCAGCACATTGGTGTCGAGCACGAAGATTTTGGTCTGCTTGGCCGATCTGCCTGGCTTGGCGGGTGCGTTGTGTTTGGCGTTCATCAGAGCACTGGTAAGGATTAGAGAGACTGGGCGACGGCAAGTACATCGCTGGCATGACCGTCGGCCTTGACGGCGCGCCACTCATGGGCTAGACGGCCATTCTTATCTATCAAGAAGGTTGACCGTTCGATGCTGCGCACCTGCTTGCCGTACATGTTCTTCAGTTTGATGACGTCGAACAGCTTGCAGGCAATTTCATCCGCATCGACCAGCAATTCGAAAGGCAATTCCAGTTTGGCTTTGAAGTTTTCGTGTGACTTCAGGCTGTCGCGCGAGATGCCATAAATGGCGCAGCCGAGTTTCTTGAAACCGGCATGGGCATCCCTGAACTGACCGGCTTCGGTAGTGCAGCCGGGGGTGCTGTCCTTCGGGTAGAAATAGAGCACCATGGCGTGGCCGAGATTGCCGGAAAGCTGGAAGTCCTTGCCGCCGGTGGCGGGCAGGGAAAAATCAGGAACGGCTTGATTGAGCGTTGTTTTCATTTCATGCGGGGAGTTTCTGTAAAGCAAGGAATTCATCGCCCTGCAGCATGAGAGTGCCGGAGCGGCCGGGGAGTTCCGCACGGATGACTTCGTGACGTGGCAATTCGGCGGCATCGAGGGGTTTAAACAGGGCTTGGGTCGTGCTAAGTTCGTAGCCCTGCGCGCGCCAGCCGGTCAGCAGGCGCTCGAATACGGGCAACAGCTTCATGCCTTCCAGTTCGGCATGCAGCGTGAATACATGTCCTTGCGGTGGCGCCTCAAGGGTGAGCTTGAGCAGATGCTCATGAACATTATCGACAGTGACGCCATTGACCCCGATCAGCTCATCCAGCGTCGGCAAGGTGGTCGGCAGTTGCGGACAAAGTATCACCTCGCCGTTGCAAACCGGCATGAAGGGGTGAGTGCCGCGTGTGTCGGAAGCATAGGCGAAGCCGAGTCGCTGGGTTAAGCGCAGGGCGTGGGGGTTCATCTGCCAGCCGGCAGCGCCATGAGTTTTCGGGGCGCTGCCGAAGATTTCCTCAAACCTCGCCTTGGCGCGTCCCATCTCGTTTTCGACCCAGGCGGCAGCGGCATTTTCGACGCCGTCCTGCCACTTGACGTGATCCCAGCTATGGATGCCTACCTCGTGGCCGGCGTTGCGCACGGCGCGCATGATGTCGGCGCAGTTCCTGCCGATGTCGGGGCCGGGTAGCAGCGTGCCGTAGAGCAGGGTCTGCAGACCGTAGTGAGAGGCTACCGAAGTGCGCGAGACTTTCTTCAGGAAGCCCGGACGCAGCATGCGTTTGATGGCCCGGCCGGTGTGGTCGGGGCCGAGCGAGAACAGGAACGTGGCCTGCGCTTCGAAGCCGTTCAAAGTTTCCACTAGCCGCGGTACGCCATGCAGCGTACCGCGATAGGTGTCGACGTCAATCTTCAGTGCAAGCTTCAATGCCGCTTCCGGAATGTTGCTTAATCCACCAGGCTGCGTGCTCCGGCGACGTCGCCGCGGTAGGCGTCAAGGATGTGTTGCAAAGCGTCCTGCATGTTGATTTTTGGCGCCCAGTCGAGATCGGCCATGGTGTTGTCGATTCTTGGCACACGATTCTGCACGTCTTGGTAGCCCTTGCCGTAGTATTCGCCGGAAGTGGTTTCCAGCACTTTCACCTTCTCGGCGCTGGCACGATATTCGGGGTACTGCTTGGCCATAGTCAGCATCATCGTTGCCAGTTCGCGTACTGAATAATTGTTTTTCGGATTGCCGATGTTGTAGATTTTGCCGCTGCAAAGGCCATCCTTGTTCTCGATGATCTTCATCAGTGCCGCAATGCCATCGGAAACGTAGGTGAAGGCGCGTTTCTGGGTTCCGCCGTCGACCAGCTTGATCGGCTCGCCGCGGACGATATGGCCAAGGAATTGGGTGATCACGCGCGAACTGCCTTCCTTCGGAGTGTGGATCGAGTCGAGGCCGGCGCCGATCCAGTTGAAGGGGCGGAACAGGGTGTAATCCAGGCCTTCCTGCTGGCCGTAGGCGGCGATCACGCGATCCATCAATTGCTTGGAACAAGCGTAGATCCAGCGGGGCTTGTTGATCGGGCCGTAGATCAGGTTGGAGTTCTCGGGATCGAACTCGCCGTCGGAGCACATGCCATAGACCTCGGAGGTGGAGGGAAAGATCACCCGCTTGCCGTACTTTACCGCATGGCGAATGATCGGCAAGTTGGCTTCGAAGTCCAGTTCGAACACGCGCAACGGCTCCTTGACGTAGGTGGCTGGCGTGGCGATAGCTACCAGCGGCAGCACCGTGTCACACTTCCTGACGTGGTACTCGATCCATTCCTTGTTGATGGTGATGTCGCCTTCAAAGAAGTGGAAGCGCGGGTGATCGATCAGGTCGGCGACTCGCTCCGACTGCATGTCCATGCCATAGACCTCCCAGTCGGTGGTTTCGATAATGCGCTGGGAAAGGTGATGGCCGATGAAGCCGTTGACGCCGAGGATGAGTATTTTTTTCATGGTTGGTCTGATTTGTTTTTCAAAATGGAGCGGAAGATAAGCCATTGCAATTTATTCATGGCCTCAGCCGCAATTCTAATCCAGATGCGGCTATGGGAATGCGCCGAGTGCGTCTTTAGTCGATTCAATCGGAGCATACCGACAGCATGAAAGCATGCGTATTTCTCGGCAGCAATCAACGGCTACCTATGCCAGAGAAATTTTCTGATCGCCAAACCGGGCGGCGAAGCTTAAGGCGTCCAGCGGAGTGCCGTCGATATCCGCCGAAACCAAGTGCAGCACGCTGCCGTGACCGCAATCGGCCCATAGTTTGCCTTGGTCCGAATATAACCCTGGTTCGGGCGATCGCTGTACTGGCTGTGGTGGCAATAAACTTTTCAATATGCGCAGATGACCGAACGCTGCGTCGCAGAATGCTCCAGGATATGGTGGAGCGACCGCACGAATCAGGTTGTGGATTGCTTGCGCCGATTGTCGCCAATCAATACGGCCATCCTCCGCTTTGCGGCCGCCAAAATAGCTGCCCTGTGCCAAATTCAGCGGCAACTCCGGCGCCGTGCCGGTCATCAGCAGTGGCAACACGCGATCAAGCGCTATTTCCGCTGCCACGGTGACTTTTTGGAATACCTCAAAAGCCGTGTCGTTGGGCAGGATCGGCACCGCCTGCTGGGCGATCAGCGCGCCGGCGTCGGGTTTCTCCAGCATGCGATGCAGCGATGCTCCGGTTTCACGCTCACCGTGGAGTACCGCCCAGTTCACCGGCACTCGGCCGCGGTATTTGGGTAGCAACGAACCGTGCATGTTGTAGGCGCCCCGTTTCGGGACAGCCAGCAACTTCGGTTTGAGCATCAGCCGGTAGTAGAAGGAGAACAGAAAATCCGGCGCCAGGGCCGCGATCCGTGCAATGACATCGGGATCGTTCGGGTCGGCTGGGGTGATCGTCGGGATGCCATGTAATTCGGCCAGCGCAGCGACACTATCGAACCAGATGGTTTCGCTCGGGTTGTCCTGGTGGGTGACCACCAGGACAACATCGACGCGGTGTGCCAGCAACACCGACAGGCAGCGCACGCCAACGTTGTGATAGGCAAATACAACCGCCCGCGTCATTCTTCGCGTTCCAGGATCGCCTCGACCAGATAGCGCGGGCGGTGGCGCACCTGCTGGTAAATGCGGCCGACATATTCGCCAAGCAGGCCGACGCCGAACAGGGTCAGGCCGATCAGAAAGAAGGCGATGCCGAACAGGGTAAATAAGCCCTCCGCCTCCGGGCCAACGATGATGCGGCGCACGGCGAGAAAGAACACGAACAACGAGGAGAGCAACGAGATGCCGATGCCGAGCATGGCAAACCACTGTAACGGTACCAGCGAGAAGCCGGTCATCAAGTCAAAATTGAGGCGGATCAGGCTGTACATTGAATATTTGGATTCGCCGGCGTGGCGTTCGGCGTGTCCGATATCGATCTCGGTTGGCCGCTGGGCGAAGGTATAACCGAGTGCCGGGATGAAGGTGCTGACTTCCCGGCAACTGTTGATGGCATCGACAATCGAGCGCGAATAGGCGCGCATCATGCAGCCCTGGTCGGTCATCTTGATGCGGGTGATGCGTTCGCGCAGCCGGTTCATGGCGCGCGAAGCCCAGCGTCGCCAGAGGCTGTCCTGACGCTGGCGGCGGATGCTGCCGACATAGTCGTGGCCTTCGCGCATCTTGGTGACCAGCGTGCCGATTTCCTCGGGCGGGTTCTGCAGATCGGCGTCGAGCGTGATCACGATCGCGCCGCGACTGTGCTCGAAACCCGCCATGATCGCCATGTGCTGGCCGAAATTGGTGGCGAAGAGGATCACGCGGGTGACCTCTGGACGCGCTTCCCACTGCTTACGCAGGATCGCGGCGGAACGGTCATGGCTGCCGTCGTTGATGAAGATCACTTCATAACTCATGCCAAGCGCGTCGAGCGCCGGATAGAGACGATCGAATAGAGCGGCGAGAACGGTTTCCTCGTTATAGACGGGGATGACGATGGAGAGTTCGGGCGAGATCATGGGGTTCGCGGAGTGGTTTTAACGTGGTAGTTCAGGGGCGAGCTGCTCGCAGCTTGGTAAGTGTTTCTATCACGCCAGTACAAACTCTGTCCACATCATTGTCCGCCATCGCTGGAAACAGCGGCAAAGTGACGGTGGCTGCACCCACCCGCTCGGCTTGCGGGTAGTCTCCAGCTTTGTAGCCGAGCTTGCGATAGAGGGTGAATAAGTGCATTGCCGGATAATGCACGCCGATGCCGATGCCTCGTTCTTTCATTGCGGCGATGAAGTTGCCACGATTGCAGCCTGGCGGCAAGAGGATCTGGAACATATGCCAGTTGGAATTCGCAAAATCCTCCAGCGGCAGTCCGCAGCCGAGATTGCGGTCGAAGAGTTCAAAGTAGCGCCGTGCCAGTTGGCGCCGCCGCGTGGTGAACTCCTCCAGCCGCTTGAGTTGGCCGAGGCCGATGGCGGCGGCGATGTCGGTCAGGTTGGCTTTACCGCCAAGCATCTCGACGTCCATGCCGTCTTCGCCGAAGCGCCGCACGCCCTGCAGGCGCAGGCGTTCGCATAAGGCAGGATCGATATCCGCTGGCAGCACCAGCGCGCCGCCTTCGCCGGTGGTGATGTTCTTGTTGGGGTGGAAGCTGAAGGAAACGAAGTCGCCGCCGGCACCGATTTTGCGGCCCTGCCAGGAGGCGCCGAAGGCCTGGGCGGCATCCTCGATGACGCGCAGGCGGTGTTTTTCGGCGATGGCGTAGAGCCGATCGCGGTCGACCGGCAGTCCGGCCAGATCGACCGGAATGATGGCGCGGGTTTTCGGCGTGATCGCCGCTTCGATTCGTTCAAGATCGATGTTGCGCGTGGCCGGGTCGATATCGACGAACACCGGTCTGGCACCGACGGCGAGAATTACGCCGGCGGTAGCGACCCAGGATAGCGGCGTGGTAATGACTTCGTCATTGGCGCCGATGCCGGCCAGGCGCAGCGCGATCTCCATCGTGACGGTGCCGGAATTGCAGACGCGTACCGGACGGCCGTCGCAGTACGCGGAGAGGGCTGCCTCGAATTCCTTCGCCTTCGGTCCGGTGGTCAGCCATCCCGAACGCAGCACGTTATCCACTGCGGCAATGGTTTCCTCGTCGATCGAGGGGCGGGTAAAGGGGAGAAAGCCTGCACTCATGAACGCGCGACAAGCAATACGCCGACTACGATGAAGCCGATGCCGAGAAGTTTTTGCGTAGCGAGGGCTTCGCCGAACCACTGCCAGGCGACGAAGGCGTTGATGACATAGCCGATCGACAGCATCGGGTAGGCGATGCTCACCGGCACGCGCGACAATGCCATGATCCAGACCACCACACTGACCACATAGCAGGCCAGGCCGCCGAGGATATGCGGTTCCAGCGCCAGCCTGAAACCGACCGAGATCAGGTTGTCGAGATGAAACTCGAAATGCCCGACGACATTGGTGCCGGCCTTGAGCAGGAGCTGGGCAGCCGCATTGAGCAGCACGCCGGTGAGGACGAGTCCGAAGCTGATGGCGTTCATGGTTTCCTCACTATGATCCTGCGGGTGTCCTGCGCGGCCAGGCGCATCGGCAAGCCCGTCGCGAGGAGTTGTTGATAGGTTGCCGGATCGATCAGCGCCCAGGCTTGCGGCGCGGCTTTCCAGGTTTGCTCGAAGCCGGCCAGATCGCTGATGAATTTATCTGGCTCTTGCGCAATGCCGAAGCCGAGTTCGTCCATGTAGCCGACCATGGTGACGCTGCGCTTGAGATAGAAGGGCAGGGTCTGATCGTAGGTGTTGACGCTGAAGAAAGGCACATCGGGAGGCACCTGATCACGGATGCGTTCGACGATCTGGTATGCCGAGTTGGCTGGTGCAAGACTATCGTGGCCAAGCAGAATCAACTGCGAAAACAGCAACCCACCAAAGGCGAGGCTAACCATGCTGGCCTGCGGTCGGGAGAACCAGGCGAAGCCGAAGGCCGCCAGCGCGCCGCTCAGCAGCGCGGCGCTGGCGGCCAGCAGCCAGGGGATGTAATTGGCATAGAGCTCCTGCGGTACCTCTGGGCTGCGCAGCATCACGACCAATGGTACGAGGGGCAGGCAGAGCAAGGCCAAGGCGACCACCGGCAGGGCATGCCAGCGTAGACGGCGCGCATCGTCCTGCTGGGCGAGATGGGCGCCAATCAGCGCCGCCAGGGCAGGGAACAACGGCAGGATGTAGGAAGCCAGTTTCGAACTGGAGACCGAGAAGAAGCCGAACACCACCAAGCTCCACAGCAACAGGAAACGTTGAGGCTGGAAGCGGCGCTGTGGATCGTTGCGGAACGCCCCGCGCAGCATGGCGAACAGGCCGACCAGCCACGGCAGCATGCCGATCAGCAGGACTGGCAGGAAGTACCAGATCGGTTGGTAGCGGCCATGAACCTTGGTGAGGAAGCGCTCGAAGTGCTCATGAATGAAGAAAAAACGGGCGAATTCTGGATTCGCCAGCGATACGGCGATGAACCACGGTGCGCTGACGGCAAGCAGCAGCGCCAAGCCGGAAACCAGATGCAGTCTGCGCCACAGGCCGAAATCGCGCTGCCACAGCGAGTAGCCGACCAGCGTGGCTGCGGGCAACACCAGGCCAATCAGCCCCTTGCTCAAGACCGCCAGCCCCAGCGCCAGCCAGGCCAGCCACATATAGTTGCGATTTTCGCGAGGCGTTGCCGCGTCGCGCTGCGCCAGGACAAACCCGAATATGGCGCTGGAGAGGAAAAAACTCATGCCCATGTCGAGCGTATTGACATGGCCGATCATTACCCATAGCAGGCTGCTGCCCAAAATGCATGAGGCATATAACCCGGCACGCGGCCCCCACAGCCGTCTTACGCTCAAGCCGGCGACCAACACGCCGAGAAACCCGGTCAGCGCACTCCACAAGCGTGCCGTCCAGTGGTGTTCGCCGAACAGGGTGAAGGCGGTGGCGGTGGCCCAGTATTGCAAGGCTGGCTTCTCGAAATACTTGATGTCGTTGAGGCGTGGCGTCAGCCAGTCGCCCGTCGCCACCATTTCGCGCGGGATTTCAGCGTAGCGGCCTTCGTCCGGCTTGATCAGCTTGCGGTAATCGAGCATGCCGAACCAGAGGATGGCGAATACCAGCAGCAGCACCAGTGGCCTGCTCATATGTGAAGGTTCGCCAGGTGAGTTGCGCTTCGTCATTAATCGAGTAGCAACGCAGCCGCTACCTTGCGGCCTTCCGCCATGAGGATATTGTAGGTGCGGCAGGCGGCGGCAGTGTCCATTACCTCGACGCCGATGCGTACTCTTATCAGCGGTTGCAGCATCGACGGATGGGGAAAACGCTGGCGTCGGCCAGTGCCGAACAGTAGCACTTCGCAGCCGAGCGTGACGATTTTGGCAAAGTCGGCTGCTTCAAGTGCATCGAAGCCCGCCGTTCCCCAGCCGTGCCCGATCCATTCCGGCGTCAGCAACAAACTGGCGCCGTGACGTTGTCGGTTGATCTCGATCCATCTCTCGCCGATGGCGGTGACGACGTTCTGCCCTTCGGGAATGTCCTGATGAAGTTTCATGCGGATGGGCGATCTGGTTTATGCCGGATGATGAGATTGGTTTGCGGCATGTTGCCGGGTTCAGTATGATTATATCTTTTTGGTACCAGCCTCGCAGTTTGCGCGGTATTCAGGAAGTGTTTCGAAAGGATGGATTGATCTGATGCAACCCGTAATGAAATCCGCCAAGCTCGCCAATGTCTGCTATGACATTCGTGGCCCGGTGCTGGAGCGCGCCAGGCAGATGGAGGAGGAAGGCCATCGCATCATCAAGCTGAACATTGGCAACCTCGGCGCCTTTGGCTTCGATGCGCCAGAGGAAATCCAGCAGGACATGATACGCAACCTGCCCAACGCCTCTGCTTATTCCGACTCCCGTGGTATCTTCTCCGCGCGCAAGGCGGTCATGCATTACACGCAGCAGAAACATGTCAAGGGTGTCGCCATCGACGATATCTACCTCGGCAACGGCGCCTCCGAGCTGATCGCGATGGCGATGAATGCCCTGCTCAACGGTGGCGACGAGGTGTTGGTGCCGGCGCCAGACTACCCATTGTGGACGGCGGCGGTGAGCCTGTCCGGAGGCACACCGCGCCATTATCTCTGTGATTCCGGGAATGGCTGGCTACCCGACCTTGACGACATCCGCGCCAAGATTACGCCGCAGACACGCGCCATCGTCGTCATCAACCCGAATAACCCCACTGGCGCGGTGTATCCCGACGACATGCTCATGGAGCTCATCGAGATCGCCCGCCAGAACGACCTGATCGTCTATGCCGACGAGGTCTATGACAAGGTGCTTTACGACGGCGTCAGTCATACCGCGCTCGGTTCGCTTTCCGAAGACGTGTTGACCATCAGCTTCAACGGCCTTTCCAAGAACTACCGCTCCTGCGGTTACCGTTCGGGCTGGATGGTGGTCTCGGGAGACAAGCGCCACGCCCGCGACTACATCGAGGGCCTCGACATGCTGGCTTCGATGCGCTTGTGCGCCAACGTACCGGGACAGTATGCGATCCAGACCGCGCTCGGCGGCTACCAGAGTATCGACGACCTGGTCGCGCCGGGCGGGCGCTTGCGCCGCCAGCGCGACGTCGCGTACGAACTGATCACCTCGATGCCCGGTGTCACCTGCGTCAAGCCGAAGGCGACGCTTTACATGTTCCCGCGCCTCGACCCGAAGGTCTACCCGATTACCGACGACCAGCAGTTCATCCTCGAATTGCTGAAAGAGCAGCGCGTGCTGTTGGTGCAGGGCACGGGTTTCAATTGGCCGCATCCAGACCACTTCCGTCTCGTCTTCCTGCCGCACGAGGACGATCTGCGCGATGCCATCGGTCGCATCGCGCGCTTTCTGGAAAACTATCGCAAACGTCATGGCGCTTGAAATGAAACCTATCAATGTAGGACTTCTCGGTATCGGTACCGTCGGTGGCGGCACATATACGGTGCTGACGCGCAACGAGGCCGAGATTACCCGTCGCGCCGGCCGGCCGATCCGTATTTCCGTGGTTGCCGAGCAGAATCTGGAGCTCGCGCGTCGGGTCACGGCAGGCAAGGTGCGGATCACCGACGACGCCTTCTCGGTGGTTACCGACCCCGGGGTGGATATCGTCGTCGAACTGATCGGTGGCTGCGGCGTGGCGAAGGAACTGGTGCTCAAAGCCATCGAGAACGGCAAGCATGTCGTTACCGCCAACAAGGCATTGCTCGCCAAACACGGCAATGAGATTTTCGCCGCCGCGCAGCGGAAAGGCGTGATGGTGGCCTTCGAGGCCGCCGTGGCTGGTGGCATCCCGATCATCAAGGCGCTGCGCGAAGGCCTCACCGCCAATCGCATCCAGTGGATCGCCGGGATCATCAACGGCACTACCAATTTCATCCTCTCAGAGATGCGCGACAAGGGCCTGCCGTTTGCAGATGTGCTCAAGGAGGCGCAGCGTTTGGGCTATGCCGAAGCCGATCCGACCTTCGACATCGAAGGCATCGATGCCGCCCACAAGCTGACTATCATGGCGGCGATCGCTTTCGGCATCCCGATGCAGTTCGACAAGGTCCACATCGAAGGCATCAGCCGGCTCGAGGCGGACGACATCAAATATGCCGAACAGCTCGGCTATCGCATCAAGCTGCTTGGCATCACCAAACGCAGGGCAGACGGCATCGAGTTGCGCGTACATCCGACCCTGATACCGACGCGGCGCCTGATTGCCAACGTCGAGGGTGCCATGAACGCGGTGCTGGTACAGGGCGACGCGGTCGGCGCGACGCTGTATTACGGCAAGGGCGCCGGTGCCGAGCCGACCGCCTCGGCGGTGATCGCCGATCTGGTCGATGTCACGCGCATGCATACCGCCGATCCAGAGCACCGCGTCCCGCATCTGGCTTTCCAGCCCGATGCCATGGCGAATATTCCGATCTTGCCGACCGCCGAGATCGAGACCAGCTACTACCTGCGCCTGCGCGTCGAGGACAAGCCCGGCGTGCTTGCCGATATCACGCGGGTATTGGCCGACCAGGACATTTCCATCGACGCCATGATCCAGCGCGAGCCGGGCGATGGCGAGGAGCAGACTGACATCATCATGCTTACCCACCTGACGCGTGAGAAGCGCATCGATGCCGCGATTGCCAAGATTGAGTCGCTGCCGGTGGTGAAAAAGAAGGTGATCCGCCTGCGCCTGGAAGAGTTGGATAAATAAATGCATTACATCAGCACCCGCGGCAATTCATCGCCAAAATCCTTCACCGATATCCTGCTTGCTGGCCTAGCGCCAGACGGCGGCCTCTACCTGCCGGAAAGCTATCCCCGGGTCACGCCGGACGAACTCACCGAATGGCGCGGCCTGCCCTATCACGCGCTGGCATTCAAGGTGCTGGAAAAATTCATCGACGACATTCCGTTCGCCGACCTCAAAGCCTTGATCGATCGAACCTACACAGCGGCAGTGTATTGCAATGTGCGGTTGGGCGAAGATGCCAGCGAGATCACGCCGTTGCGCACGCTCGCACCGGGATTGCATCTCCTCGAACTCTCTAATGGACCGACCCTCGCCTTCAAGGATATGGCGATGCAGCTGCTGGGCAACCTCTTCGAGTACGTGCTCGGCAAGAGCGGAGCGGAGCTGAATATTCTCGGCGCCACCTCGGGCGATACCGGCTCTTCGGCGGAGTATGCGATGCGCGGCAAGCGCGGCATCCATGTTTTCATGCTCTCGCCTTACGGCAAGATGAGCCGGTTCCAGACCGCGCAGATGTTTTCCCTGCAAGACCCGAACATATTCAATATCGCCGTGCAGGGCGTGTTCGATGACTGTCAGGACATCGTCAAGGCGGTTAGTAACGACCACGCCTTCAAGGAGAAATACCGGATCGGCACGGTCAATTCGATCAACTGGGCGCGCGTCGCCGCGCAGATCGTGTATTACTTCAAAGGATATTTCGCGGCGACAAAGTCCAATGACGAGCAGGTTTCGTTTGCGGTGCCTTCCGGCAACTTCGGCAACATCTGCGCCGGTCACATCGCACGCATGATGGGGCTACCTATCCGGAAACTGATCCTGGCCACTAACGAGAACGACGTGCTCGACGAGTTCTTCAGGAGCGGCGTTTATCGTCCGCGCCCCACAGCGCAGACATTTCAGACTAGCAGCCCTTCCATGGATATTTCGAAGGCCTCAAATTTCGAGCGCTTCGTCTTCGATCTGGTCGGCAGGGATGCGTCGACGATACGTGAATTGTGGGGCCAGGTGGATGGGGGTGGGGCATTCGATTTGTCGTCAACGGCGCAGTTTGCCCGCATCGCCGAATATGGTTTCGTTTCCGGCGCAAGCTGCCACGCCGACCGGCTGGCGACGATCCGCCGCGTCTGGTCGCAGTACGGTGTCATGATCGACACTCATACCGCTGATGGCTTAAAGGTTGGCTTGGAGAAAAATGATTCCGGGATTCCATTGGTCTGTCTGGAAACCGCACTGCCGATCAAGTTCGAGGACACTCTGCGCGAAGCGCTCAATCGCGAGCCGGAGCGCCCCGTCGGCCTAGACGGGATTGAGGACTTGGCGCAACGCTTCGAAGTAATGGCGGTCGATGCCCAAGCGGTGAAGGATTATATTGCGGCCCACGCTGAAAGGATGCGACCCGCATCCTAGAACGGGTACTACAGGTAGATGACCGCTGGAAATACAGTGGCGGCAAGTACCAGAATAAGCCATTCAATATTGAAACGAGCAAGTAGCCCAGTGAAATGCATAACCATGACTACGATGGCGACGATGTAATAGAGTGTGAACCACATCTTGATATTCTCCGTTGACTGGCTGTGTATTTGGTTTACCAAGAAAAACTGGGCTGTGACCGGGGTCATTTATACCTTGTTCATTTCAACAAAGCAAGCAAGGAGTAGGGGCTTAGCGCTCAATATGGCGCAAGGATAGATCGATGGCTCGGACGTTCTTTGTCAGGCTGCCGATCGAGATGCGGTGTACTCCTGTCGCGGCAATGTCGCACACACGCTCCAGACTGACGCCACCGGAAGCTTCCAACTCGGCCCGGCCAGCATTGATTGCCACGGCTTCGCCCATTTGCTCCAGCGTCATGTTGTCGAGCAGCACCATCTTGGCGCCGCATTCGATGGCCTCGCTCAGTTGAACCGGTGTTTCCACTTCGATCTGGATGAAAACGATTCCGTGCGCCAGTTGGCGTGCCTGTGTCAATGCCTGACGGATGCCGCCGGCGGCGAGGATGTGGTTTTCCTTGATGAGGATGCCGTCATACAGACCAAGACGATGGTTATGCCCACCGCCGGTCCTGACCGCGTACTTTTGCGCAAGACGAAGGCCGGGCAGCGTCTTTCGGGTATCGACGATTTTTGCCTCGGTGGAGGCGATGGCGTCGACGAAGCGACGCGTGGTCGTCGCTGTACCAGATAGTAATTGCAGGAAGTTCAAGGCGGTGCGCTCGGCAGTCAGCAGTGCTCGCGTATCGGCGTTGATTTCACATAATGTCTGACCGGCGCCGATGCGTTTGCCATCGTGGGTTTGCCAATCGATCCGCGCGTTCGGATCGAGACGGCGGAAGCAGGCGTCAAACCAAGCCGTGCCACACAGCAGTGCATCCTCGCGGCTGACGACGAGGCCGCGGCTGGTATGGCCCGCAGGGGTAAGTTGAGCAGTCAGGTCTCCGCCACCGATGTCTTCGGCAAGAGCGGTAAGCACATTGCGCTCGACCTCAATGGCAAGGTGAAGAGGGAATTCCATGATAGTGAGATATGAAAGCGGTTTTTCATTCTAGCACCGGAGCATGGTATTCCCGCTTTAATTCGAAGACTGGAGTGACAGGCTTGCTGTGCTTTGGCGCCCCCGACACGAATCGAACGTGTGACCCCCTTCTTAGGAGGAAGGTGCTCTATCCACTGAGCTACGGGGGCGAGTGGCGCGTATTTTAGCCTGATCTAGAGCTTGAACAATACTTATCCATCTCAAGTTGGCCGTGTTCAATGCTATTCTTCAAGGCTTGCCTCATCCGTATGACTGGGAAATAATATGCCTTTGTTGACACTCGATAATGCTTGTCTTGCCTTCGGCCATGTGGCACTGCTTGACCATTCCGCCTTGCAGATCGACGCCGGCGAGCATATTGCCCTGATTGGCCGCAATGGCACCGGCAAGTCGTCGCTGCTGCGGGCATTGGCCGGCCTTGCCAAACTCGACGACGGCACTCTCTGGTGTCAACCCGGAGCGAGGTTGGCTTATGTTGCTCAGGAGCCGAGCTTCAGCCCGGAAAGCTGTATCTACGAAACGATCGTCGCCGCCCTTGGCGAGGCCAGCCAGATGTTGCTGGCTTACCACGAAATGGCGCACCAGGTGGCGCTTGATCCCTCAGCCAAGAATCTGATGATGTTGCAAGACCTGCAGGGGCAACTCGATCATAGCGATGGCTGGCGCCTGCATACGCGTGTTGAGCAGGCCATCAGCCGGCTCGGTATCGACGGTGAAGCGAAGATCGGCACGCTTTCTGGCGGTGGCATCAAACGCGTGGCGTTGGCACAGGCATTGGCGGCCGAGCCTGAGTTGTTGCTGCTCGACGAACCGACCAATCATCTTGATCTCGACGGTATCCTCTGGCTGGAGCAGTTAATTCGAGATTTCCGCGGTGGGGTGTTGCTGGTCACCCATGATCGACGTTTTCTCGACGCGGTTGCCACACGTGTCGTAGAACTCGACCGGGGCCACCTATCGAGCTACCCCGGTTCTTTTGCCGCATATCAGGAACGCAAGACGGCTGAACTGGCGGCCGAGGAACAGCAAAACGCCAAGTTCGACAAATTTCTGGCGCAGGAGGAAGTCTGGATCCGCAAAGGCGTCGAGGCGCGCCGTACCCGTAACGAAGGACGCGTGTTGCGCTTGAAATCCTTGCGCAATGAGCGCGCGGCGCGGCGTGATCGGCTGGGGAGTGTCGAATTGCGCGTGGTGCGCGGCGAAGCATCGGGCAAGCTGGTAGCCGAACTCGAAGGCGTGTCGAAGCGTTATGGCGATCGCTGGATAGTCCGCGATTTCAGCTGCCGCATTCTCCGCGGCGACAAGATCGGCTTGATCGGTCCCAACGGCGCCGGCAAGACCACGCTGCTGAAACTCATCCTCGGCGAGCTGGCAGCCGATACGGGCAGCGTCCGCCTCGGTACCCGTCAGGAAGTGGCCTATTTCGACCAATTCCGCACCGCGCTCGACGAACAGGCGACACTCGTCGATGTGATCAGCCCTGGATCGGATTATGTCGAGATTGCCGGTCAGCGTAAGCATGTCATTAGTTATCTTGGCGACTTCCTGTTTGCCCCGGAGCGGGCGCGCTCGCCGGTGAAATCGCTTTCCGGTGGCGAACGCAACCGCTTGTTGCTGGCGCGACTGTTTGCGCGGCCAGCCAATGTCCTGGTACTCGACGAGCCGACCAACGATCTTGATATCGAAACCTTGGAACTGCTGGAATCCTTGTTGCAGGAATATTCCGGCACGCTGTTCCTGGTCAGCCACGACAGATGTTTCCTGGATAACGTGGTGACGCAATGCATTGTTGCCGAGGGTGGCGGCTTATGGCGGGAATATGCCGGCGGTTATGAAGATTGGCTGGCAGCCAAGAACAGAGCGCCAGCAGCCGTCTTACCTAAATCGATAGCGGCAAATTCGGCAGCATCGTCCACTCCGCGCCGCGAGGTGCGGGACAAAATCAGCTATCGGGAAACGCAGGAATTGGCGCTGTTGCCGGATCGCATCGCCACTCTGGAAATCGAGCAGGCCGAGATTGCTGCGCGTCTTGCCGAACCGGCAATTTATCGCGACGCTCCCGAGGAGTCAAAACGCTTGCAGGCACGAGCCGTCATGCTCGATGCGGAATTGCAGCAAATGTTGTTGCGCTGGGAGGAACTCGAAAAGCGCGCAGGTTAGTGCCCGTATTAGGGCTTGGGGTGCTGGCGACCTAGTCTCAGAATCAGGAGTTGAGAGAGCGGATGAATAACAACGGGTGGTAAGTCGCAGCTATTCTTGCGTTGCTGATTCTGGCTGTGTTTTTTTGTCCTACCGGCAACCGGGCTTGTTGCTGGATATTTTCAATCCTGCGCTACCGCGGTTGAGTTTCTGGCAACTTGCCGTCTTCATCAAGCCCAAGCTTGTGGAGCAGTGTTTCATGGTTGATATGCAACAGCTCCTCAATGGCCTTGAAATCGTCTGGCAGCGCTGGATCGTCCCAGCCGTTGGCCGAGTGGCGAGCCAGGTCAACAGCCAGTGAGACGTTTTTCACGCGTGGGTTGTCGGTAACGACGGAATCGTCCGTCGACTCTGTTCCTTCTTGAGGTATAGCGGTGATTAGGGTCGCCAGCAGCTTCGGCAAATGCCAGGCATTTACCAGAGCCAAATGCAAGTCTTGCAAACGGATACCATAGACCTCTTGCTGGGCAGCGGTCGTCCGCAGGTTGCGGTTCTGCGCCTGCAGTTCGCGTACTCGTAACGGCAGGGTCGGCGCGAAGCACCACATGAGCATATCTGGAATATCGTGCAACAGCGTAGCGACAGTGATTTCATCCACATCCAGATCGTGACGCCAGATTGCCCATTCACGTGCCCAATGAGTGGCTTTGCGCGCACGGCGGATATCCTTGAGCAGCCCGAGTAGCGCCTTGGGGTGCGCTTTTAGTTGTTCTTCGACCAAGGGCAAACTCTCGAAGTTGCGGAAGAACGGTTCCACCCCGATCATCATCAACGCCCGGTCTATCGTGGTGATGTCGGTGCGCTGGTTCTTGCGGCGGTTTTCTTCGAGATAGGCCAGCACCCGCAATGTCATCAGCGGATCCTGAAGAATCACCGAGGACAATACTCGGCCGTTAACCGTTTCGGCATGCTCTCGCAACTTTTCGAGTGCATGCAAGGTGTGGCGGAGCACCGGTAAATTGGCTTGGGTGTAGAACAAGACCCAAGCATCGGTATCGGGAAATGGGTGCTCTATCATCGCTCAGGAACAGGCAATTGCCGCTATCATAACGAGCCATTCTACATTATTGGCACGCTTCGCCAGAAGGTTGAATTAGGTGGGTATTCCCTGCCAAATCTCATGGCAGTTGGCGGCCATGCCTTCAGGTTCCGGCCTCGCCAGCGCATTGGAGTCCGGCTTAGGCCAGCTTTCCCAGCGGTCGAGAGCGAAGCCGATCAGCACCAGGAGTTATGGGGGCTGCGTCAGGGGAACAAGCCGGAAGAAGGACGACATGGGGAATCGGAGGGCTTGACGATGCAATTGTAATGCTGTCGAAGCGGTAATAATATCTGCTTGGGGAAGCGGCTTTACTATCGCCTTCTCTATACACTGGCCGGTATGATTATGGACTAATTTGGCCGCTTTGGTTGCGCATCGAAGGTGATATACATGAACGGGAGGAGCACATGTTCGAGAGAATACAGACCGCCGTAGGCGGCTTAATGAAGTTGGCTGGGGAGAGGCTAGGCACGCGGATAGTGGCGGCGTCGAACGGAAGTTTCGCAAGTGCCGGTCTACTTCTCGGATGCCTTGCGCTATTGCCGACTCACGCGCTTTCGCAGTTCGCTGATCCGCAGGCTGCTTGTGGCTGCATCGGCTCCTGGCAGGCAACCATCCTTGCATCTGAGCGCCTCAAGCTATGCAAGGACGTGCATGGCGCCAAGTGCCTCGGTTTCGAGGTGCGCAACACCAAGCCATGGACCTGGGATAGTTCGCGGCAGGCCTGTGTCGGCAGCTACTTGTTCTGGGAGGGCATTCGCGGCAACAAGCCAGAATGGGCGAGCGCTGGCACCTACGAGAGTATGTCCGTGCCGCTCGACCGCGCGCAGGAGCGATGCAAAGCGATCGGCGTGGCGGTCCAGCAGGTCCGGGATGCGGGACCGCGCACTGATATCGAAGCTTTCGGGCGATCGACGGTCGGTGGAGCGAGCACAGATAACGCCCCTGTTGTGAAAGAGCTTTTGTTCGCTTCCGGCGTACGCGATGGTAGACCGGTCGGCGTCGCAAACGCGTTATCGCCGGACGCCAACTCCATCTATATATGGATCCGTCTGGATGCGGCGCAGTATCAGGGGAAGCTCAAATCGAGCTGGTATTTCCTCAGGCCACAAGGACCTTATCCTATTGGCGAAGGCGAGATCAGCCTTAATCCGCGCAACGATTGGGCGGAGTTCAACTACGCTTTGGCGCCTGGAAAGCGCTGGCCGGTCGGCGAATATAAGGTAGTTGTTTCATCGGGTACGCGCGAGATCGCCACCGGCTCCTTCCGCGTGGCCGAAAGCAGCCAGGTGCCGTCCGTCAATTGGATATCCATCCTTTCCCGGGGCAATCCGGTCAGTGTCCTGCTGGACGCAGTGGCGGATTCCAATGACAAGAACTGGCCTCTGGGCACGATCAAGGGGGGAGAGCGTTACACGATCGAGTATCTTCCAGGTTCTGGCGAGTGGAGTGTGACGGGATACAACAAAGGAACGCGAGCGGTAGGCTCATGGACCTATCCCGACGGGAGACCGGAGGACCGCGAGTTCAACATTTGGGGCCACATGTTCCGGTTTGACGACACCGGACGCGTGTTGGACAGCCAACTCGGACATGTGGGCCGGTTGGTGCAATCGAGCCAAGGCCTGCTGAGTGAGCCCCCGGCCCCGTTGCGCTCGCAGCCCGCTGGCGATTTCTCCGGGAATTGGACGATGGACTACTGGGTTTGGGGCAACCCTCGTCCGCGTCAGATGGTCTTGACGCAACAGGGCTCCCGCGTGACCGGGTCAATGTCCAGCGCTGGGGGTAATCCGATACGCATCGAGGGGACGCTTATGGGAGACACCCTGATTCTGTATTTTGTCTACGATAATCTTGCCACGATGAGCGAAATGGTGTCGCCGGAAATTGCGCGGCAGACGCTGGGCATCAAGTCGCGCGCGCAATTGACGCGCAGCGGGCCGGACAAATGGAGCGGCACTCTGAGTACCTTCCTCATTGTTTTATCGGGGAATACGCTTCAAACGAAGGCCGATGGCGGAACGCCAGCGGCGAGCGCGCGTAACCCGCCCGGGCCGACAACCATGACCCGGAGTCGATGAACTCAACCCAAACTATCTTGAGCCTCAGGCGGTTACGCTATCTGCAACTTCCTTGAACTCCGCGATCTGATCGAAGTTCATGTAGCGATAGACATCGGCGGCCTTGGCGTTGACGGCTTGCACTTGCGCCATATATTCGGCGACGGTCGGGATCTTGCCCATCAGCGCCGTCACTGCCGCCAGCTCTGCCGAACTCAGAAAGACGCGGGTGTCGATGCCGAGGCGGTTGGGGAAGTTGCGCGTCGATGTCGATACCGCCGTGCTGCCTTTCCTGATCTGCGCCTGGTTGCCCATGCACAGCGAGCAGCCGGGCATTTCCATGCGTGCGCCGGCTTTTCCAAGAATGGAATAGTAACCTTCCTCGTTGAGGATCATGGCGTCCATCTTGGTCGGCGGGGCGATCCACAGGCGCGTCGGGATGTCGCTCTTGCCGTCGAGTATCTTGCCGGCGGCACGGAAGTGGCCGATGTTGGTCATGCAGCTGCCGATGAACACTTCGTCGATCTTTTCGCCAGCGACTTCGGAGAGGATTTTTACGTCGTCCGGGTCGTTGGGGCAAGCGAGGATCGGCTCCCTGACCTCAGCCAGATCGATTTCGATGACGGCGGCGTATTCGGCGTCGGCATCCGGGACAAGCAGCGTACCCTTGGCGATCCACTCTTCCATGGCTTTGATGCGACGGGCCAGAGTGCGCTGGTCTTCATAACCTCCGGCGATCATCCACTTCATCAGCGTGATGTTGGAACGCAGATATTCTACGATGGGCGCTTTGTTGAGGCGCACGGCACAGCCGGCGGCGGAACGTTCGGCGGAGGCGTCGGTGAGTTCGAAAGCCTGTTCGACCTTGAGGTCCGGCAAGCCTTCGATTTCCAGGATGCGACCGGAAAAAATGTTTTTCTTTCCCTGCTTGGCGACGGTCAGCAGACCCCGCTTGATGGCGTAGAGCGGAATCGCGTTGACCAAGTCGCGCAGAGTGATGCCCGGCTGTAGCTTGCCCTTAAAGCGCACCAGCACCGATTCGGGCATGTCGAGCGGCATCACGCCGGTGGCGGCGGCAAAGGCGACCAGGCCGGAGCCAGCCGGGAAGGAAATGCCGATCGGGAAGCGAGTATGGGAATCGCCGCCGGTGCCGACGGTATCCGGCAGCAGGAGGCGGTTGAGCCACGAGTGGATCACACCGTCGCCGGGCTTCAGGCTGATGCCGCCACGCGCGGTGATGAAGCTGGGCAGAGTGCGGTGGGTCTTGACGTCGACCAGCTTTGGGTAGGCGGCGGTATGGCAGAAGGACTGCATCACCAAGTCAGCGGAAAAACCGAGGCAGGCGAGATCCTTGAGCTCATCGCGGGTCATCGGGCCGGTGGTGTCCTGTGAGCCGACCGAGGTCATGCGCGGTTCGCAGTAGGTGCCGGGACGCACGCCTTTCCCCTCGGGCAGTCCGCAGGCGCGGCCAACCATTTTCTGCGCGAGAGTGTAGCCCTTGCTGGAATCAGCAGGGTTATGCGGCAGGCGGAACAGCGTGGAGACGGGCAGGCCCAGTGCCTCGCGCGCCTTGGCGGTGAGTCCGCGCCCGATGATCAGCGGGATACGGCCACCGGCGCGCACTTCATCGAAAATGACCTCGGACTTGACCTTGAATTCGGCGATGACTGCGCCGTTCTTCAGCGCCTTGCCTTCAAGCGGACGCAGTTCGACGACATCGCCCATGTCCATCTTCGAGACGTCGAGTTCGATCGGCAGGGCGCCGGCGTCTTCCATGGTGTTGTAGAAAATCGGCGCGATCTTGCTGCCCAGACAGACGCCGCCGAAGCGCTTGTTCGGCACAAAGGGGATGTCTTCGCCGGTGAACCACAGCACCGAGTTGGTGGCGGACTTGCGCGAGGAACCGGTGCCGACCACGTCGCCGACATAGGCGATGAGGTTGCCTTTGGCCTTGAGGGCTTCGAGCTGCTTGAGCGGGCCGCACTCGCCGGCTTTGTCGGCTTCGATACCAAGCCGTGGGTTCTTCAGCATGGCCAGCGCATGCAGCGGGATGTCGGGGCGGCTCCAGGCGTCTGGGGCGGGCGAGAGGTCGTCGGTGTTGGTCTCTCCCGTCACCTTGAAAATGGTGACCTTAAACGAAGCCGGCACTTCGGGGCGTGAAGTGAACCACTCGGCGTCGGCCCAGGATTGCATCACCGACTTGGCGTTGGCACTACCTTTCCTGGCGAGTTCGGCGACGTCGTGGAAGAAGTCGAACATCAGCAACGTGGTCTTCAAGCCCTTGGCGGCGATAGTGCCTACCTTGGCGTCGTCGAGCAGATCGATGAGCGGTTTGACGTTGTAGCCGCCGACCATGGTGCCGAGCAGTTCGGTGGCTTTTTCGCGGCTGATCAGGGCACAGCTTTCCTGGCCTTTGGCGACCTTGGCGAGAAACTCGGCTTTGACCTTGGCGGCATCGTCCACGCCTGCCGGTACGCGCTGGGTGATCAGGTCGACGAGGAAGGCTTCTTCCCCTTTGGGGGGGCTTTTCAGCAGCGCGGTCAGGGCTTCGGTTTGCTGCTTGGTCAGCGGCAGCGGCGGAATGCCGAGGGCGGCGCGTTCGACGACATGGGCACGGTAGGCTTCTAACACAGTGACATCCTTTCAGAAAAAACTTGTGAATTGTGGGACGTATTAATTGAAGAATCGTTCCTCGGCGATCTCCGGCAGTTGCATGCCATTGACGTGGGCGCGGCGCAGTATATCCCAGTAGTAACGAAACGAGGCTCGGTCGTGCAGCTTGCCGGCGTGCTGGATTGGACCCCAGTCGGCGTTTTGGGCGGCAAACAGGATATCCGCGGCTTCCGTCACTTCGGCGAAGTCCGGGCGCATGGCTTCGACAATCGGCAGAATCTGGGTCGGGTGGATGCTCCACATCCGCAAGAAGCCGAAGTCCTGACGGGCACGCCGCGCATCGGCGCGGACGACTTCGGTATCCTGAATCTCGACACAGATATTGTGCGTCGGCACGATGCCGTTGCCCAGCGCCGCTGCGGCAACTTCAGTCTTGGCACGAACGATCAACGGATGCTCGAACTGTTTTGGGCTGCGCATGGCGCTGGCGGGTATCGCGCCATGATGTGCACTGACGTAGTCCATCAGGCCGAAGTCGATCGACTCGACCGAGGGCAGGGTGGCGATCTGCCAGGCTTCGCGCAATCCACCTGGCGTTTCGATCAGCACATGCACGGGGATTTCTCTGATAATGCCGTGAGCCGCCTGCGCATCGCGCAAAGCGGCAAGTTGCACCACGACATCGTCGATACCACGGACTTTGGGGAATACCAGATAGGCAAGGCGCGTGCCGGCGATGCCGATGATGGTCTCAAGGTCATCGGTCCAGTGGGGGTGCGTGATGTCGTGGATGCGTGCGCCGACGCGATCGTGAAGATTTGCCTGGCTCATGATGAAGGAAGCAACCATCTCGGCGTGTTGCCGTTCGCGACCGGTAGGGGCGCCATCCTCGCAGTCGCAAGTCAGGTCGAAAATCGGCCCCAGGTCAGCCTGGAGAGCTAGTGCCTTGGTGATCAGCTTTTCACTGCCGGCATAGTGCTCGCAGGCCGATAACGCGGGAAATGGTCGCGGATTATCCGGTCCCTGGTACAGCACTGTGGAAGGATGGGTGCGTTTACTCAGCGACAAGTACGGTCTCCCATCCTGCGCAGGTTCCGAAATACTGATCAGATCAGGTGCTTGATGCCGTCACGTTCTTCCTGTAGTTCCTTTAACGTGTTGGTCATGCGTTCGCGGCTGAACGCATCGATTTCCAGTCCTTTGACAATCTCGTACTTGCCATTGGCACAGATGCAGGGGAATCCGTAGATGAAACCCGCTGGAATGTCATAGGAACCATCCGAGCAGATGCCCATGGTGACCCACTTGCCATTGGTGCCCAATGACCAGTCGCGGATGTGATCGATGGCGGCATTCGCGGCGGAGGCTGCTGAAGACAAGCCGCGTGCTTCGATGATGGCCGCACCGCGTTTGCCGACCGTGGGAATGTAGGTGTCGCGGTACCAGGCTTCGTCATTGACCAGGGCGGCGGCTTTCTGGCCGCCGATCGTGGCAAAGCGAATATCCGGGTACATGGTGGGCGAGTGATTGCCCCACACGATCAGCTTTTCGATCTGGCTGACAGCTTTGCCGGTACGTGTGGCCAGTTGTGACATGGCGCGGTTATGATCGAGGCGCAGCATCGCGGTGAAGTTCCCGCGCGGCAGATCCGGCGCGGAGTTCATGGCAATCAGGGCATTGGTGTTGGCCGGATTGCCGACCACCAGCACCTTGACGTCGCGCGCGGCGACTTCGTTAAGGGCGCGTCCCTGCACGGTGAATATGGCGCCGTTGGCTTCCAGCAGATCCTTGCGCTCCATGCCTTTGCTGCGGGGACGTGCGCCAACCAGCAGGGCGACTTTCGCATCCTTGAACGCCACTTTTGGATCGTCGGTCTGAATAATGCCGGCGAGCAGTGGGAAAGCGCAGTCATCCAACTCCATCGCCACGCCCTTGAGAGCAGGCAGCGAAGCGGTGATTTCCAACAGTTGCAATATGACCGGCTGATCCTTACCCAGCATCTCGCCACTAGCGATGCGAAACAATAAGCTATAGCCAATTTGGCCGGCGGCACCGGTGACGGCGACACGAACGGGGGCTTTTGTCATTTCTGATTACTCCTTGAGGAAGGGTGGGTCGGTAAGAAAGCGAAAATTGCTGAAGATGACAACTTGAAATAATGATGGCATTTGCCTACACCTGAGTTGATCTCGGTCAACGACAGTCAATCTCAAGATACTTGAGAATGAAGCTTTTAGCTTCTGTCTGAGGTCGTTTGATTTGGCCTCAACAACCATTGGAGATTAGGCACATGACGCAATTAAAAGATAAGTTGTCGGAAAGGATTCAGGCGCACCGTGGCCGTACCGCCAAACTCACCAAGGAATACGCAGATGTCGTCATCGACAAGGTTGATATCGGGCAGTGTATTGGTGGGGCCCGTGACATCAAGTGCCTAGTTACCGATATCTCCTACCTCGATGCGCAGGAAGGGATTCGCTTCAGGGGCAAGACCATCCCTGAAACCTTTGCGGCTCTCCCCAAGGCTCCTGGCTCCACTTATCCAACCGTCGAGTCCTTCTGGTACTTCCTCCTGACCGGCGACGTTCCCACTCAGGCCCAGGTGGACGAAGTTGTTGCGCAGTGGAAAACGCGCCAGCAAGTTCCCCAGTACGTGTTTGACGTGCTCCGAGCCTTGCCGCGGGACAGCCATCCGATGGTCATGCTCTCCAGCGCCATCCTGGTCATGCAGCGGGATTCCAAGTTCGCCGCATACTACAACTCGGGCAAGTTCAACAAGGTGAACGCTTGGGAACAGGTGTACGAGGATGCCAGCGACCTCGTAGCCCGTATCCCTGTCGTCGCCGCCTTCATCTACAACCTGAAGTACCGGGGCGACCAGCAGATTCCCATAGATCCCAAGCTGGACATGGGCGCCAATTTTGCCCATTTGATCGGCCAGAGCGAGCAATATAGAGACGTGGCCCGCATGTACTTTATTCTTCACTCAGACCACGAATCCGGCAACGTTTCCGCCCACACCACCCACCTTGTGCACTCGGCGTTGTCCGATCCCTACTATGCATATTCTGCCGGCCTCAATGGCCTGGCAGGCCCGCTCCACGGTCTCGCCAACCAGGAGGTGCTCAGTTGGACCATGAAGTTTCAGGAAAAGTACTGTAAAGGCATTGAGCCCACCAAAGAACTGATCACAAAAGCCCTTTGGGATACTCTCAATTCCGGCCAAGTTATCCCGGGCTACGGTCACGCCGTCCTCCGCAAGACCGATCCGCGCTATATGTCTCAGCGTGAATTCTGCCTCAGGACTCCGGGACTCAAGGACGATCCGCTGTTCAAGCTGGTCTCCATGATTTTCGAAGTTGCACCGGGTGTCCTTAGCGAGCATGGCAAGACCAAGAACCCCTGGCCGAACGTCGACGCGCAGTCTGGTGTTATCCAGTGGTATTACGGCCTCAAGGACTGGGATTTCTATACTGTCCTATTCGGTGTGGGCCGCGCCCTTGGCTGCATGGCCAATATCACCTGGGATCGCGCTCTGGGCTACGCGCTTGAGCGTCCCAAGTCAGTTACCACCGACATGCTCGAGAAGTGGGCTGCCGAAGGCGGCAGGAAGTAGAGGCGGTCCGTTAGGGCAGGTTTGATGGTTCCTTAAATGGAGTCCCTGCCGGTTGCTGCTGTTATCCACGGCAGCAACCGTCCGCGTATTTGAGGCGGATGGCGAAAGGCGCTGTGGGTAACCAGATTCGCATTACGCTGCCTGGTTCAATCGT
Source organism: Sterolibacterium sp. (assembly GCA_028713555.1). GTDB lineage: Bacteria > Pseudomonadota > Gammaproteobacteria > Burkholderiales > Rhodocyclaceae > JACRAR01. The sequence goes on from JAQTOA010000018.1 coordinate 37,308, forward strand.
TTCATCCATGCTGATGCGGATTGAATTGCCGATCGTTATGGGCTAAGCTGTGACGACAGATCGACGGAGCGTTTTATCCCCAGCCATGCCTGACTACGCGCAAGGGGTCAAGAAGGAAGTCGCCGAGATTAAGTTTCTCATCCACGACCTTCGTGTCGAGGGCTTCTTCAACGACATCCTTCACTACCACGTCACACTGAACACCGACCTCGAGATTTACAACTTAGAGCAGGCGCAGATCCTGCACGAAGCGGACCTTCAGGAGCTGAAGCGTAAGCTCGGAGCCCTACGCAAGGCTTTCCATGACTATTCGAATGCGGTGAAGAGCTTCTCACCGGACCGGACGGTCCTGCTCCTTGGCCGCCGTTATATCGACACGATCCATGAGACCTGCCATCTCATTCTTAGTCCGCTGTGGGGGCGGTCGGATCAGGTGCTGTCCTTCCTGCCCGAAGCTGCTCGCTCCGTTCGCTCGCGGCGTCACTATCGCAACAGCATCAGTTGGCTTTACGGCGTGCATATGCGCATTACTGCGTTTCGCGAGGAATTCAATGACGCGAGTGTTCGGGAGGAGTTCGACATCGCCGAGGATATCAACGATTTTACTCAGGATGTTGTCCGCGGATATGTGGTTGAGAAGTCTGAGGCTCGTGTCGAACTTCAGTTCGACCGGTTGGACGCGGCGGTCATTGTCGGCAACCGACAACGTTTTCGGCGCATGTATTTCAATTTGGTCATGAACGCCGTCGACGCCATGAGTGGGCGCAAGATGGGTGTGGTCAACGTGAGTACCGCCGTTGAGGGAGACCGTGTGGCGCTGCGCGTGCATGACGACGGCATGGGCATGGCTCCCGAGAAGATCCAGCAACTCCTCTTCGACCGCCATACCCTGGACGGCGAGTTGCACTCGCTCGGCTTCGTGTTCGTTCGCCAGACGGTCGCCGAGTTCGGTGGGGAGTTGTCCATCGAGAGCACCGAGGGCAAAGGTACGACCATGACGATCCTCCTACCCCACCTGCCGGGCAAGACCGCCGTGTCCCTGGATCCGGCGCTACGGGAAAAATATCGCCTACCGCAAAAGTATCGATCATTCGCAGCGGAGGCCGACCTTGTGAAAAAACCGTCGACGATCACGACGGTTGCCGATACCGCTACTCCAACGGTTTCCTCACCGGAGGAGGCGCGGATGGATGGGGCACCGGCCACAGGAGGTATAGAACGGCAGCGGCCGTGCGGCAAGCTCGTCCTTGAGTCCTACCGAAGTTCCACTGCTCAGTTTCCCGGCAGCATTTTCGCCATCGCCATCACCGAGGATGACCGGGTCGAGATGTTCACGGTCAAACCCTATCAACGCGACTGGAACATCTCACACGAGGATCTTTCCCCCATGCACTTTCAGGCGATCCATCGCGGACGCCTGGAGGAAGACGAGTTGAAGCGGCCCATCCTGATCCTCAAGCCGCCCCAGAGCATGCTGGAATACTTCGAGTTCAAGGAGGTGCACGAACCCGACCGTGTTCCCGAGCGCTTCACGCGCATGGTTCGTGACGAGTGTATCCGGATCGCCCGCAAGCTCATCGCGACGGGACTCGACCCGCAGATCCCGGTCCACCTGGCAAGCGCGCGCCAGTTTTTTGTCGCTTCCACAGAGTTCCATGGGACCGAGCCGTTCCTGCTCGACCTGCTGGCGCACCAAAAGCTGTCCGTGGAAGAGAGCTAGCGGCGTCAAACTGGCTGATTTTGCCTACTGCGTGAGCAAGAGCTATGAGCCGCGTTCCAAGCTCATGCGCGAAACCTGCTACGAGCTGCTGGGCGAACTGAGCCTAAAAGCGATTCCTTGTTCAAGCTGGCGTTAGAAGATATATGTTTTTGGAGCGCAAACTCTACCCGAATGTCGATCACTATTCGGGCAGACTGCAGAAGGTGTCCGGCATCCCGGTGGTGGTGTTCACAAGCATCTTCTCGCTGGCGCGCACCGTGGGCTGGGTGACATAATAGGAAGAGATGATGACCTAACCAGTACAGGTGACACCATGATGAAACAGATGTTGTCCAATTCCTACCTCTTCGGTGCCAACGCTCCCTTCATTGAGGACATTTACGAGACCTACTTGAACAACCCCGGGCTAGTGATGCCAGCCTGGCGCGATTATTTCGATAAGTTGCAGAATCTTCCGGGTACCGGCAGCGATACTGCTCCCGACGTAGCGCATGCCCCGATCATTGCCTCCTTTGCCCAGCGCGCCAAATTGGGCACGCTGCGCCAAATTGTCGCGCCCGTTGCCGATGTCAGGCAGGTCAAGATATTGCAGATGATCAATGCCTATCGTTTCCTGGGTAACCGCTGGGCTCAGCTCGATCCGCTCAAGCGCACCGAGCGACCGGCTATCATCGAGCTTGACCCAGCCTATTATGGCTTCACTGAAGCCGATCTCGGTGTTGTCTTCAATACCGGCTCATTTGCCTTTGGGCCGGAGCAGGCAAGCTTGCGCGAGATTTTGGAAGCCCTGCGGCAGACCTATTGCGGCACGATTGGCGCCGAATACAGCTACCTGAGCGATATTTCGCACAAGCGTTGGATCCAGGCCAAACTGGAGCCGTTGCGGGCGACACTGGAATGTTCCTCTGAGCATAAGAAGCGGCTGCTCGAGCGACTCACCGCGGCCGAGACCATGGAGCGCTATCTGCATACCAAGTATGTTGGACAGAAACGCTTCTCGCTCGAGGGGGGAGAGTCCACCATCGTTGCCATGGACGAGTTAGTGCGTTGTGCTGGCAGCTATGGCATCCAAGAGGTGGTTATCGGTATGGCCCATCGTGGCCGCCTGAATGTTCTGGTGAATATCCTCGGGAAATCTCCTCAGGAGCTGTTTTCAGAGTTTGAGGGTAAGAATCCCGACGAGCTATCCGCAGGGGATGTCAAGTACCACAACGGCTTTTCGTCAAACGTGGCGACACCCGGCGGCGCCGTTCATTTGACGCTGGCATTTAATCCCTCACATCTGGAAATCGTGAACCCGGTGGTCGAAGGTTCGGTATATGCACGTCAGCGCCGTCGTGGCGACAAGACGGGCGACCAGGTTCTGGCAGTACTGATTCACGGCGATGCGGCAGTGGCCGGGCAAGGCGTAAATCAGGAAATGCTCAATTTTTCCCAAACGCGAGGCTTCGGTACTGGCGGAACGGTACATATCGTGATCAACAACCAGATCGGGTTTACCACTTCCGATCCGCGCGATTACCGCTCTTCGCTATATTGCACCGATATTTTTAAGATAGTCGAGGCGCCGATTTTCCATGTGAATGGCGACGACCCGGAAGCCGTTGCGCTGGTAACACAATTGGCGATGGGGTTTCGCAAGGAATTCAAGAAGGACGTCGTGATCGATTTGATTTGCTATCGTAAGCTCGGCCACAACGAGCAGGATGAACCAATGGTTACGCAGCCATTGATGTACAAGAGAATTGCTACCCATCCGGGAACGCGCAAACTCTATGCCGATCGACTGATCGGGCAGGCTGTGCTGAAGGCCGAAGAGCCCGATCAGATGGTCAAAGACTATCGTGCGGCGCTTGATGAAGGTTGTCTGGTTGAAAATCCGGTGCTTTCGAACTACCAACGCAACTTTGCGGTGGATTGGACGCCGTTTCTGCACCAGAAATACACCGATGAGTGCCATACCAAGGTGCCGCTCGCCGACCTCAAGCGTTTGATTCAACGCGTGACCGATGTGCCCGCAAACTTCACGCTGCACTCACGTGTGCAAAAAATCATCAATGACCGCAAGGTGATGGGAACCGGCAAACTCGGGCTCGACTGGGGCATGGGGGAAACTCTGGCCTACGCCTCGTTGCTGGTTGAAGGCTATGGTGTGCGACTTTCAGGTGAAGACAGCGGTCGAGGCACTTTCTTCCACCGGCATGCGGTTTTCCACGATCAGAATCGTGAAAAATGGGATGCCGGAAATTACATCCCGCTACAGCACATCCAGGAAAAGCAGGCGCCGTTTATTGTCATCGACTCTGTCCTTTCCGAAGAAGCCGTGCTCGCATTTGAATATGGGTATGCCACTGCCGAGCCGAACGAGCTAGTGGTATGGGAATCCCAGTTTGGCGATTTCGCCAACGGCGCGCAAGTTGTCATCGACCAGTTCATCAGCTCTGGCGAGGCTAAATGGGGCCGCCTTTGTGGACTGGTATTGCTGTTACCCCACGGTTTCGAGGGCCAGGGGCCGGAACATTCCTCGGCACGTCTTGAACGTTACATGCAACTTTGTGCCGAGCACAACATGCAAGTTTGCGTGCCGTCGACACCGGCGCAGATATTCCATTTATTACGGCGACAGATGCTGCGGTCGGTGAGAAAACCGCTCATTGTTATGACGCCAAAATCGCTGCTGCGCCACAAGGATGCCGTATCCAGCTTGGATGACCTGGCCAGAGGCAGCTTTCAGACCATTATTGGCGAGATAGGTCATACCGAGGAAATTGATCCAAAGAAGGTCAAGCGCATGGTTTTTTGTTCCGGCAAGATTTACTACGATCTACTGGCCGAACGCCGCGCAAAGAAACAGGGCGATATTGCCCTGTTGCGCCTTGAGCAGCCTTACCCCTTTCCTGGCAAAGTCTTTGCCGCCGAGATGAGGAAGTATCCGAATGCCAAGGAAATAGTGTGGTGCCAAGAAGAGCCGCAGAATCAGGGTGCCTGGTTCGCCACCCGCCACCACCTGATTTCCGGCTTGCGGGATGGCCAAACTTTGCATGTCGTGGCTCGCCCCGCTTCGGCGTCGCCGGCGGTCGGTTATTATGCCAAGCATGTCGCCCAGCAAAGGAACATCATCGAAGTCGCCTTGGGTTTAAGTTCGAAGCTTAAGTCGTCTGCAGAATAACACGGGAGGCACTATGCTTATCGAAGTCAAAGTACCGCAGCTATCCGAATCGGTGGCCGAAGCGACACTGGTTAATTGGCATAAAGCGGTCGGCCAGGCAGTCGCGCGTGACGAGAATCTGGTCGATATCGAAACAGACAAGGTGGTGTTGGAACTTCCCGCACCGACTGCCGGCGTCATCGCCAAGATACTAAAGGGTAACGGGGCGGTGGTGGTTAGCGGCGAAGTGATCGCCCAGATCGATACCGAAGCCAAGGCGAGTGAAGACGCTTCTATCGTTGCCAAGCCCTCGCTGGCAAAGGGAATCGCAGAACCTCCCTTGACTGCTGCGGTACCGCAAAGCATGCCATCGGCGCGCAAGATTATGGCGGAGAAGGGTATCGATCCCGCATCCATTAAAGGGTCGGGCCGCGATGGCCGAATTACCAAGGCAGATGCGCTGGGTACCGGTGCAGCACCAGGTTCCCGCGCGGCATCGGCCACGCCTGTTCCCGCCGTATCAGCTCCGAAACAGGCGCTGACTCAACCGGCGGCTGTCAATGTTGACGCCGTGCTGGCTGGCCGCACAGAGCAACGGGTGCCGATGTCGCGTCTGCGTGCGCGCATCGCCGAACGACTGGTGCAGTCACAATCAACTGCAGCCATCCTGACGACCTTCAACGAAGTCAACATGGCGCCGATTATGGCGCTGCGCAAGCTATATGCCGAAAAATTCGAGAAGGAGCACGGTGTTCGACTTGGCTTCATGTCATTCTTTGTCAAGGCATCGATCGCAGCCTTGAAGAAGTATCCGTTGCTTAATGCTTCGATTGACGGCAACGATATCGTCTATCACGGCTACTTCGATATCGGCATCGCTGTCGGCAGTCCGCGCGGCTTGGTCGTGCCGATCCTGCGCGATGCTGACCAGATGTCGCTGGCCACCATCGAGAAAACTATCGCCGAATTTGGTGCCAAAGCCAAGGAGGGCAAGCTGACCATCGAGGAACTTACCGGGGGAACATTCTCCATTTCCAATGGTGGCGTGTTTGGTTCAATGTTATCGACACCCATCATCAACCCACCGCAATCGGCGATTCTCGGGGTGCATGCCACCAAGGATCGTGCCGTGGTGGAGAATGGCCAAGTGGTAGTGCGTCCAATCAATTATCTCGCCATGTCCTACGACCATCGCATCATCGACGGCCGCGAGGCGGTGCTCGGTTTGGTGACGATGAAGGAAATGCTGGAAGATCCGACACGCTTGTTGCTGGATGTCTAAGGAGAACGCGCCATGTCCAAACAGTTTGATGTTCTTGTCATAGGAGGCGGCCCTGGCGGATATGTGGCAGCCATACGCGCCGCGCAACTCGGACTCAAGGTGGCCTGCGTAGAGTCGCAGTCCTATGCCGACCCCAAGGGTGAAGTTCGTCTCGGTGGCACCTGTCTCAATGTTGGCTGCATTCCATCGAAGGCGCTATTGCAATCATCGGAATACTTCGATCAGGCCAATCATTCCTTTGTCATGCATGGCATCGGTTTCGACAACGTCAAGATGGATGTGACAACGATGATGCGCCGCAAGGACAACATCGTCACTCAGTTGACTGCTGGCATCAAGAGCCTTTTTAAGAAGAATAAGGTGACCCTGCTGGTCGGTTATGGCAAGTTCGTACCGTTGCCAGAGAGGATTTTGACATCCGCAGGAGGTCCCACTTTCGAGGCGCAGGGGAACTTCCCGGGCGCGGGGCAAGGGAGCGACCTGTGGCAGGTCGAAGTTTCCACCGCCAATGGCAGTGAGATTGTCGAGGCAAAGCAAGTCATCATCGCCACCGGCTCCAAGCCGCGCCATTTGCCGGGTATTCCGGTGGACAACAAGATGGTTTGCGATAACGTTGGAGCGCTATCACTCGATGGAGTGCCGAAACGCCTCGGTGTGATAGGAGCCGGCGTCATTGGTCTGGAACTGGGCAGTGTCTGGAAGCGTCTTGGTGCCGAAGTGACGCTACTCGAAGCCTTGTCTGATTTTCTTGCCGCTGCTGATCAGGCAGTGGCCAATGAGGCATGGAAAGTGTTTACTCGCAAGCAGGGGCTTGATATCCAGCTTGGCGTCAAGATTGGCAAGGTCAGTGTCGGCAAGAAAACGGTCAATATCGAGTACGAAGCAGGGGATGAGTCCTTCACTCTCGAATGTGACAAACTGATCGTCTCGGTCGGACGTCTGCCGAATACCGATGGTTTGGGCTGTGATGGCGTTGGACTTAAGCTTGACGAGCGTGGCTGCATCGCGGTTGACGGCCATTGCCGCACCAATCTGGAAAATGTCTGGGCAGTCGGTGATGTCGTACCAGGTCCGATGTTGGCGCACAAGGGCATGGAAGAGGGCGTCATGGTGGCCGAGTTGATCGCGGGCCAGGCTGGGCATGTCGATTACAACACCGTGCCCTGGGTCATCTACACTCATCCCGAGATCGCCTGGGTTGGCAGAACCGAGCAGCAGTTGAAGCATGACGGGGTCGATTATCGGGTTGGACAGATTCCTTTTATCGCCAATGGTCGGGCACTCGGTCAGGGGGATACCACCGGTTTCGTCAAGATGCTGGCGGATGCCAAGACCGACCGCATCCTCGGTGTGCATATCATTGGCAACAATGCCTCCGAACTAATTGCCGAGGCGGTGGTGGCGATGGAATTCGGTGCCGCCTCAGAAGATATCGCGCGTATCTGCCATGCTCATCCGACGCTTTCAGAGGTCATGCACGAAGCGGCACTGGCCATAGATAAACGTCCGCTGCATTTTTAATCTGGTATTTTGTTAATGGCCTCGGTTAGAATCTGCAAGTCATTTCATGGGATAGGATAGTGCTGCAAGTCGGTCAAACCGCACCTATGTTTACCTTATCCGATGCGGATATGGAAAGCTTCGACTTGTCATCATTGCATGGTCGGCAACACGCTGTGCTGTTCTTTTATCCTAGGGACAGCAGTCCATTTTGCACCCTCGAAGCCATTGATTTTAGCGATCACGAGGAGGAATTCTCTCGCCAGGGATGCGTGGTCCTTGGTATCAGTCGAGACGACTGCTTGAGCCATGCCGAATTCCGCGACAAACATGGACTTTCGGTGCGATTGCTGTCAGATGATGAGGGCGTGGTGAGCCGCAAATACGGTGTCGTTCAGATGCGCGAGAAGGAGGGCGTTCGCAAGTTGTGTATCGTGTGTTCCACCTTCGTGATCGATAGCTTGGGCGTGGTTCGCCATATACTTTACGATATCAAGCCGCGTGGGCACGTCGCCGAAGTTTTGCAACTGGTTAAACAACTGGAGAAACCATGCAGATCGCGAAAAATTCCATCGTGACCCTCAACTATCAAGTCCATGACAGCGATGGCAATCTTATTGATGAAGGGAGCCAATTTCTCGTCTACATCCATGGGGGATATGACGGTATTTTCCCTCGCATCGAAGAAGAATTGCACGGCAAGAGCATAGGCACAACACTGAAGGTAAAGTTGGAACCGGAGGAAGCTTTCGGCGATTACGATGCCGAACTGGTGAATGTTGAAGAACGCAGCCTTTTCCCCGAGCAGATCGAGGTTGGAATGCAGTTCGAGCGAGGCAGTGAAGAAGATGATGCGGATATGTTGTTTACCATCACGGATATTGCAGGCGACAAAGTGGTGGTTGATGGAAACCATCCGCTGGCCGGCATTTCTCTGGTGTTTGCCTGTACTGTCATTGACGTACGTCCGGCGACCGCAGAGGAGATAGCGCATGGGCACGCGCATGGGCCGCATGATCAGCATCACCACTAGCGCCCTATTTGTTGTGCAACTGTCCGGTTTTAATTCCGGTGAAAGCCTTCACTTGGATAGTTGTTTCAACTGGTAGAGTTTTTCCAAAGCCTCGCGCGGCGATAGTGAATCTGGATCGAGGTCGCGCAAGGCGTCCAGCGCGGGATGCGGTTCGACTTTTGTCGGGGCCGGTATCGCGGTGAACAACTCGGCTTGTTGCCCATGGTCACCCTGCGTGGCTTCGCGGTTCTCCATTGCACTGAGGCGCCGCTTGGCATCGCGGATCACGCTGCCGGGTATGCCGGCCAGCGCTGCCACTTGGATGCCGTAACTCTGGCTGGCGGGGCCTTCCGCAACCGCGTGCAGAAAGACGATACTGTGACCATATTCAACCGCATCGAGATGCACATTGGCGCATTCCGGGTAGTCATTTGCCAGTCGCGTGAGTTCAAAATAGTGCGTCGCAAATAGCGTAAACGCGCGGTTTTTTTCGATGAGATGACGGGCGATGGCGAAGGCCAGCGCCATTCCGTCGAAAGTCGAGGTGCCGCGGCCAATCTCGTCCATCAGTACCAGCGAACGCTCGGTGGCGCCATGCAGGATAGCCGCTGCTTCGGTCATTTCGACCATGAAAGTTGAACGACCCGAGGCTAAGTCATCGGAGGCGCCAATGCGAGTGAAAATTGCGTCGATCGGCCCAAGATGCACCGACTTGGCCGGCACAAAACAGCCGCAGTGGGCGAGGAGCACGGTCAGCGCTGTTTGACGCATATAGGTCGATTTGCCGCCCATATTCGGACCAGTGACGAGTAATAGACGTCGTGCCGAGGACAGTTGCGTGTCATTAGCGATAAAATTGCCCGAGTGAGTGCCGACCTGAACTTCCACTACAGGGTGACGGCCCTCTTCGATGATGATCCCTGGCGTATCCTGGAATTGCGGCTGGCAATAGTCGAGGCGTCGTGCTGCATCAGCGAAGGCACAAATGCCATCGGCCAATGCCACGGCGCGAGCGATGCGCTGCAATTCGATGATATAGCTAGCCAAGGCGGCTAGCAAAGCGTCGTAGAGTTGTTTTTCCAGCACCAACGCCCGTTCGTTGGCGGAGAGCGCCTTGTCCTCGAAGGTTTTCAATTCCGGCGTAATGTACCGCTCGGCATTTTTCAGCGTCTGGCGACGACGATAGTCCTCAGGCACTTTGGCGGTGTTGGCATGACTGACCTCGATGTAAAAGCCATGCACCTTGTTGAACTCGACCTTGAGATTGGTAATGCCGGTGCGAAGCTTTTCGCGTGCCTCAAGTTCGAGCAGGAATTCGCCGCAGTTGTTTTGTAGCGCGCGCAATTCGTCGAGCGTTGCGTCATAGCCGTCTGCCATGACACCGCCTTCGCGTAACAGCGCTGAAGGCTCGTCCCGGATCGCCTGCTGCAATAGGTGCAACGCCTCGTCAGGCGTGGATAAATCGGCGCGGATTTGCGTCAGCAGCGGAGCCTTTGCTTCGCCAAGGGCCATTTTTAAACCGTCAAGTCTGGCCAGGCTGTCGCGCAATGCCGAGAGATCGCGTGGCCGGGCGCTCTTCAGGGCGATACGGGCGGTGATGCGCTCGATGTCGGCCAGACCGCGTAATTCCGCGCGAAATGATAGGTGGGACGCGGTACCGTTGTCTGTGTCGAGCAGCTCGGCGACGGCATGATGGCGCGCCGCAGCTGCGCTGCGGTCGGCCAGTGGATGATGTAGGCAATGGCGCAACCAGCGTGTGCCCATGCCGGTCGCACAGTTGTCGAGCAAGGAAAGGAGGGTGGGTGCCGCTTCACCACGCAAAGTTTCAGAAATCTCCAGATTGCGTCGAGTCGCTGCATCGAGTCGCAGAAATTCGCTTTCCCTTTCAACTTTGATGCTAGTGACATGAGTCAGGGCCTGTCGCTGGGTGGTGTAGGCGTACTGAAACAACGCACCGGCGGCGGCAAGTCCCAAAGGAAATTCTTCGGCGCCATCGGGTAGAAACGCAGTGAAGTCGCGGGTGCCGAAATGTTTTGTCAGCATCCGAACAGCGGATTCGCTATCGAAATGCCAGTCGGGTAGGCGTTTGATTGCTGCGCCGCGTGCCTCGGGAAGTGGGTTGCGCAGATTGTCCGGTAGCAACAGTTCTGCGGGGCGTAAGCGTTCAAAGTGGGCCGGAATGGCGTCTACAGAACATTCCAGGGTGCACAGGTCGCCATTGGCGAGGTTAAGCCAGGCTAATCCCGCCCGGGAAGCACGATTGCCATCCAGTATCAGGGCAAGCAGTAGGCAGTCCCGATCTTCATCCAGCAATGCCGCATCGGTCAGTGTACCAGGCGTGACGATGCGCGTCACCGCTCGTTCGACCGGCCCCTTACTGGAGGCTGGATCGCCGATCTGCTCGCAGATTGCCACCGATTCGCCTTGTTTTACCAGCCGCGCCAGATACTGTTCGACCGCGTGGTAGGGAACTCCTGCCATAGGGACCGGTTGGCCTGCTGACTGGCCTCGGCGAGTCAGCGTGATATCGAGTAAGCGAGCTGCTTTTTCCGCATCGGCATGAAACAGTTCGTAGAAATCGCCCATCCGGAAGAACAACAACATTTCCGGATGTTGCGCCTTGATGCTGAGATATTGCTGCATCATCGGGGTATGGTTCTCATACTCCCGATGCTTGTCCGGATTGTCTTTATCTGTGCCCAATAAATTCTCTATTCACGTAGTTATCTGGCACCCTTTTAAGACGAAGAGTGCTAAATGGCGCCACAAGTGTGGCTTATCCGGGTGGGAGTATAAGGGATGGTTGTCTGGTTTATTGATCTTGAACCCTCATCCTTGAGGTGGTCTTTCGAGACGTACTTGATTTGGTGTGCGGGAGAAGCTGCGACAGGATTTGGTCTGGCGCTAATGGCTATACAGCTGCTTTAGCGTATTTTGGCACATCTTACTGTGAGCCCTGTTGCGGTATCCTGGACGACACAGCAAACCAAGTTATTTGATGTTGACAACGTTTACAAGTCTTATTTTCACCGTTATAATCTCATCCCTCTGCTAATTGCAGATCGGCGGCGCAGAAGTTGCTGCCATGCTCTTTAACAACTGAACAACCGATAGGTGTGGGTGCTTGGAGAGGGAGCGGGACGATACGGGTCTGCGATTCTGAGAATCGAAGGACGCGGATGTAGTGGAGGGCTGAGAGGTCTGAAGCTGCGGCGG
>JAQTOA010000019.1 GCA_028713555.1 Sterolibacterium sp.
CTTTTCCGGCGGCGGCTTTGTGGTGAAACAGGCCAAGAGCGATGTGCGCGCCGACATGGCTCTCAACGATTCGCTCGGTGCTGCTGCCAAGGAGAACTATGAGCGCTCGCAGCAGGCGTCGCAGCAACGATCCTCGGAGTACGCTGAAAGTGCTCTGGCGGCGATCAAGCAGGAAGCTGGATTCGAAAGATCACACGCGAAGGGCGCCAGTGACACTACAGGCTACCGGCACGGCATGGGGTCGAGCCGGAATCAGGAAGCAAATGACACCCTGCGGCAGGTCGATCAATGGGCCCGAAAACTCGGCGTCAGCGAAAAGGTGGCCATGGAACTCATGGTTGGGGCTTCGATGGGCATGAGTACGCCGAAGCTGCTCGAAATTGCAGGCCTGCGTGGTGGTGTGGAAATGTCAGCCAAAATGCGAAACTCGGCCGACTCGATGCGCTCCCTGGAGGAAATGGCTCAGTTTGCCCGTGAGTCGAGCTTTGGCAAGAAAGTCGGCACCGTCATCGACAATGGCTGGGAGCGAAACTATCGAACTTCCGACGAAGGAAAGACGTCGGGATCGGAAGGACAGCGAGCGTCTCTTGATCGGGCACGGCAGTCCCGTGATGCGCTCAGTTTCTCGTTTCAGGAAACCGAGGGTCATCGCCAGATGTGGGAGCTGTCCCATTCCGGGCAGCTTGGCTCCAACCTCCAGCTTCAGGATCACTTCATCAAGGACTTCCTGCTGCCGAAGCTTGAATACAACTACGAGAAGTTCCAGGGCATCATGGGCGATCCGCATCGCCTGCGACCCTATATCGAGGAATACACCACCCAGAACTACGACCGGATGCTTGGAGAAATGGCGGGGCAAGTATCTGGCGCCGAGGCAGTGCGGGCGCGCCATGAGGCGAACCGCGCGGGAGTGCCGGACGGACAGGCGGTCGAGGCAGCCGGTGCGGGTTATCTGGGGCAGGTGAAGGGTGCCGCCAGACGTTCTGGCGTGTCTCCCCAGGCTGCCCCGACTGATCAGGCCATGCATACGGCGATGCAGGAGTTCTCCCGAAACAGCTTCGAGGTTCGTGACCGGCAGGCTGGGGCGGGGCAAACCCATCAGGAAAACGCGACACCTTCGACGTTCCGGAAGCTCAAGCCGACCTCGGTGGCAGGCAAGACGGCTGAAACGGTCGAACAGGTCGGAGAAGCGGCGGGCCGGATTGCAGACGGTCTTACCGGAGACAATCCGGGCAAATATTTGACCGACACGCTTGCCGGAAAGAAATGATCACATCCGGTCCAGGTACTGCGCTAGACGTTCAAGAATGCTCTGAAACGGCACTTGTCCGGCGTAGTAAAGCGAGGCGGTTTCACGGTACTTGCTGTCGTAGAGCGCGCGAACTGAGGAATCTGTCAGCAAGAAGGCTTCGTTGCTGGCGATGTGCAGATTATCGCCGGCCCGAAAGCGTTCTTTCTTGCGGGCATGGTAGGCCGTCGTGCCGAGGAATGCCTGCACCTCCGGATTGTCCAGAAGGCAGTACAGATCGTAGTAATGGCGCAGGAAGTTCTTCGGGAAAACCTCGGCATCCTGTTGCTGCCGAAACTTGGTCGACACCGTTTGCAGCTTTTCCACGAAGGTGTAGGCCGGGCTGTAGCAAGGTACCGCGAGGGCACGATTGTCGATTACCTTCACCGTGCTTTTGAGCGCCGCATCCAGTGCCCACGAGGTGATGGTACAGGGCGTGTTGGGTGCGGTATCGTCAAAACCGACTTCCAGCAGGATGCCTTCCTTGATTCCCGGGAGGAATTCGGTTTGCACCGGGTAGCGTAACCGGATGCCGGCGCTGCGGTACTTGGCATCGTCGTATTCGGTATCCCGTTCGACAGCCTCAAAGCCCGCGATACCCTTTTTGGCGATCTCCTCGGCCAGCCAGTCGAAATACAGCCGTCGTGTCTCGACGTGGGCGGGTTTGTCCTGGTTTTTACCTGTTTTGACATCGCGATCCGCCGGCGGCTCGATGCGGAGATCGATGTCTTCGGAGAAGCGCTGGATGATCTGATGCCCTTTCGAGAGGGATGTTCCGCCCTTGAGCTGAAACGTCCAACCCTGCTGCTGCAATCCCCACAGGCTTTGCATCAGCCAATAGTCTTTCTCAACCAGATAGGAGGCAACGTGTTGAGCCTGGGCAACTTGGCGAATCAGATCCGTGAAGTTGGGATGGTCGTGCAGAAAAGTCGCTGCTTTAGGCATGGACAGCCGACTTCATTTGCCGAAAAACGCGACGTGTCCTGGCCGATCCATAATCGGCAAGCATCTTCTCGAGACGGCCCTCATCGAAGGTATCGAGCTTGCGTCGCACATTGGACAACACGGTTTCCGGATCTTCTGCCAGGTCGGTCAGGTTGTTCAGCATATCGACCAGCAGGTATTCGCGATTGACCTGCTTGCGCGAAGGGAAACGCGGCTTGTCGCGAAAGTCGAATTCAAACCCGGCCAAGGCAAACTTGCCGTGGCGTTTGTGGTTGTAGACGACGGTCTTGTCGTAAAGCTGCGTGGTACCCAGGCCCAAGGCGTTGTAGCAGCTCGGGTTGAACATCAAGAAATGATGATCATCGAGAAACTTTTCGACGAGCGCTTCCTCGCTTGGCGGTACATCGCCAAACGGCGTTCTTCGGGGGACGTAATAAAGCCCCTGAGCAGCCTTTCGCACGGTTCCGGCCTTCACTGCCAGACCGAGCTCCCGATCAACGCTGGGCAACTCATCGGCTAGGTCTTTACGTCGAAAAACCTTGCCGGCCAGTTGCTTCCATCGCCGGTCGAGTGCGGCATTCACAGTGTTTCTTCGGTGTAGCATGTTTCTAAAACCTCACTGACGTTTCATGCAAGTATGCCACAGCCTTCTGGTCAAGGGAAATCGACTCTTGAGCGTTGCGTTTTACGTCACCACGACGGCGGTACCGGAATAGATCACTCGGGAAACCCGCCATTGCGATCCCGGTTGGTCGTAATGGGCATGGGTTTTCCTCAGGCCGACGATGGCGTTCGCTCCCTTTGCCAAGGCGTTTCGGGCCAGAGTCAGAAGGGCATCGCATTCGGCGAGTTGGTAATCAGCATCCGACGCGGCCTCGACTGCGGATACCGACTCCAGGTAGCCGATCGTCCGGATCGCCGCCCTTGATGGTGGCAGGTCGGTCGAGATCAGCAGAACCTGGTGTTTGATCGCCTCCAGATCCGAAAGCATTCGATCCATCTGACGATGAGCGACTGTTTTGTTCCGCCGGTTCCAGCGGTACAGCGTGAGTCCTGCAAGGACGCACGCTACGATGGGCATCCACCCGAAAAAACTGCTCGTCTGGGTTGCTGCGGCCAGGCTCATGAAAAGTCTCCAAAGGCTGTATTTCGTTTCAGCTTCTCACAGTCGCCCGAAACTGCAACGGGCAAAGTCAGCCGTCAAGGCCGATCCTGAGACGGCTCTTCTTGCTTGCGTGGGTGAAATGCGGCCAGGAAGTGCGCATTTCGAAAACCGGCACCGCTGGCTATCCCATAGAGTCAGGCCATGCGATCCCGATACTCGACATGGCAAGAAATCCGATTTCCGCTCATCCTCTGGTTGATGGCCGCCTACCTGGCGGTGAGCGGAAGCTACATGCTCGCTTTCAACCTGACGGAAAGCCTGCCGGGAACGGTATTTGTCATCTGCAAGGACACCTTCCCCGATAGTGGTGAGTTCGTGGCTTTTCGGTGGGAGCGAAACTGGCCGTATCCGAAAGGAAGCATCTTCGTTAAGCGCCTAGTTGGCCTGCCTGGATCGCGCGTGACGACGCAAGGACGGGATTTCTACGTGGATGGCCGGGCGGTGGGGCAAGCCAAGGAACGGGCAAGAACTGGCGAACCGCTGATTCCAGGACCCGTGGGGGTGATTCCGGAAGGCAGCTATTACGTCGCGGGCGGGCACCCCGACAGTCTCGATTCCCGCTACCAACTGACGGGATGGGTAAAACGCAATCAAGTTATCGGCCGTGCGTTTCGGCTGATATGAGCGGATTAAAGATGCCGCTCGTATTTTGCGGGTGTGCCGTCAACGTCTCCGCAAGGAAATTCGCATGTTGCACTTGCTGAAGAAAGTAATGGGCAAGGGAGAGATTTCTTTGCCGCAGCAAGTAATCGAGATACCGCCCACCGCCCAATCCTTGCCTGACGATGAAATCCCGCGTTACCCGCCCTTTGTCAAAGGGTTGCCGGCATCCCATCCCGATCGGCTGATCGAAACCCAGCAAGGACTGATTGGGCAGATTCGAGAGTCCGGGTTGGCGTCGAAAGATGTCTATGAGGAATTTTATCTGGGGCCCTTGCGCCGCTTTGCCTCCTACGCACATTTGCTGCCGGCCAGCGAGACTCACCATCATCGTGGCGCCGGGGGTTTGTTCCGACATGCCATCGAGGTTGCCTTGTGGTCATTACAGTCCGGGGATAGGGTACTTCTGCCGGGCGACCAAACTCCGCGACGGCGGCGGGAACTGGAACCGCGCTGGCATTCGGCGGTTTTTCTTGCGGCGCTGTGCCATGACTTGGGTAAGCCCATCACCGATCTGATCGTGACCAATCAGGATGGGGCGAAAGTCTGGGATCCATTTTGCGAAGATCTCTATACATGGGCCATCGGCAACCAGGTGGAACGCTATTTCCTGCGCTGGCGCAAGAACCGTGGAACATCCCACACCTCGGTCTCTCTGCTGCTGGTCGAACGCATCGTTGGTAGATCCGGACTGGGCTGGATATCGCAGGGTGATCCGAATTTGGTGACCTGGATGATGGAAGCGATCAGTGGCCATCCCAGTCAGGAAAACATGATCCACAACCTGATCGTACGATCTGATCAGGTCAGCGTGACGCGTGACATCGAGAGCATGGGCGCCAACTTTGCTGGCTACGAAATAGGAATCCCCGTCGAGCGCATTCTTCTCGATATCATGCGTCGGCTGGTTCGGGACGGGGTCTGGATTGTCAACGAACCGGGATCGAGGCTATGGCACATGGACGGCCATCTCTACCTGGTCTGGCCCGCAGGGGGCGAGGAGATCGCTGCGATCATCAATCAGGAAAAAATGCCCGGACTGCCGAGGACACCGAACAGCATTCTCGACATGCTGGTCGAGCGCAAATTGGCTGAATTCAAAGTGGGGCAGCCCGATGGCAACCGCTACTGGTTGATCGCGCCGGCCATCCTTGCGGAAAAAATTCCCAACATACAACTGAAGGCGATACGCCTCAACAATCCGGGTGCACTGTTGGATTCACTGCCTGCGTCGGTAGCTGGAAGGCTGGTCGGTAACGACGATCCGCCCACCAAGTCGTTGAGCAACGCATCGGTTGTCGCGCCGACAAAACCCGCAGTGCCGACCGTCGAAGTGGTTCCAACCGCCATCGTCACTTCGGCCACACCGGCTGTATCGCCCGCTGATCAACCGCCTGATCAACTGGATGGCCCGGTTGGTGAAGCGCTCAAAGCGCTGGTGGAGGATATCGAGCACGGCCGCAGGGACGGTAGCAAGATCACTCATGTCGATTCGGAAGGAGTTCTGTGTCTAAAGTGGCCTGATGCGTTCAAGGGGTACGGACTGGAGAACAAGACGATCCTCGACGAACTTGGACGAAGAAACTGGCTGGTCGTCGATCCCATGGCACCATTCAGAAAAGTTGCCGAGCTTCAGGTCGGTATTGGAGCCCCTTGGAAGATACTCCGCCTCCAGCCGGTCGTAGCGGCAATGATGGACATCAATAGGGCAAAGAGTACGTCCAAAAAAGCTTCGAAATCGGTGCCCAAGTCAGAATCCAAACCTGTAGCGAAAGGCGAAACGACGGAAAAGGAAGCGACAGAACCTTTACAGTCGGTAACTCCTCCTGTCCTCCCGATGGTTTCCTCGAAGGAGGAGGGTGCCGTAGAAAAGATGCTTGCCCGCCAACGTGCGCTGCTTGAGGATGTCGTGGGCGTGCTTCGTCAAGCGGTGAACGATGGGACGTTGGCTGCCGATCAAGAAAACGGCTATCTGCTGATCAATGTCCGGGATGCCGAGGCAGTGCTGAAGGCCGGCATCAAGGCGTCACGCTCGCAAATTTTTGGCTTGAAGGGCATCGATCCTGATCGATTCACGACAGAGGACAGAAAACCGAAGGTGTATTTTCGGATTCGAGAGTAACGGTTGCCAAGGTTCCGCCTCGATTTGCGGCTGTCTACAGCTCAGCATTCTCGGTGGCGTTTGGCTCGTCGGCCGAGGCGGTCATGGACTGAACATGCTGATACCATCCGTTCTCGGGGCAATAGTAGTCATACTGACAGACTGCTTCCGCTGTTTCTCATCAATCGGGAGCAACCCATTTTCGCGGCGATTTTATTCACCTTCGCACGCATGGGTGAGAGAGGGTCAATCGCCCCGCATGCTTGCCCGAATTAATACAAAGGAGACTCCCTTGCTGGTCAAAAAATTCGATGCAGCTATGCAAAACGCAAACAGCGTCGCGAGGGATCCCTACCTAGCCAAGTTAGGCCCCGCGCTCGCCGCTGTCGAGGCAAACCTCTCCGTCATCCCTGAGCTCAACCGCTACCAAAATATCCTCGACAACCTGATGACGAGTTCCAGCTTTGGCGTGGACGGTAGTCTGACCGACAAGTTTGCCCAAACGCTGGGCGAAGCCCAGTTTCTTGTCATGTGCCAAGACAAAGGCGTTGCATTGCGGCGGATACCGGAAGAGAAAAATAAGAAGACACCAGATTTTGGGGCAACCTTTGGCTCCCAGTCGGTCTTCTTCGAGGTCAAGACACTTTCAGTCGTGAACGGATCTCTTGGCATAGCGGTAGCCCAAGAATCTTCGCTCGATGCCAACATCGACATCGAGGCCCAGCTCAAACGAGGCGAGCCCATCGCGATCGGAACATCGGAAGCCCAGCCGTATGCCAGCAAGGTGGAACGCGACAAGACCATTCTGGGCGTCGCAAACACTCTGCTTGAAAAGGCGCGCGGGAACATCAAGGCCGACCAGTTCGCCAGCCCGAACACATTCCTTGTTCTGAACCTCAGCGTCATTCCGCCGTTGGTGACTGAGTCCAAAGCGCTTTGCCCAGCCTACCCAGACGACTACATGTTTCCCAAATCCGTCACAGGCGAGTTGTGGATGGTGGCGTTTGGTAACAAAGGTATGCTGGTTCTCGGCACTCCTGAGTTTGAGGGCAAGCCCTGCGTCGAGGGCATCTTTGACAAGGTCGGCGTTCTAGTCGATTCTGAATACGCTCCAGTTTCAGGTCTCATCTTCATGATCCATCCGTTAAGCGGTCCCTCCCAACTCTTTGGTCTCTTCCGAAGCCAAGACTGGACCTGTTGGAACGACCACAATCCAGACATTGTCAGGAACCTGCTGCTCCTGACTGACAAGAACTGGAATGACTGTGGTGACAGCAATGGCTGGCAGTTGGTCTAAGCATCATTACCAATTTGTTGTGAATTATGGTTGCCGATGGAGTCGCTGTCGTTTTGTGGATGACGTAAGGGGATCGCATGTCCCGTCGCCATAGCACCCAAACGCATCCTGTCGCGCATCCGAGCATGCCGGAGGAAGTCGAAATCTACCTGAAGGTCGGCCGCCACGATCCGAAGTTCGAAGCCTGGCCGGGCAGCGGATTTTTCGACCGTTCACAAAATGGAAGCAATACCCTGCGCGAGGCGCTGGTCGCAGAAGTGCTGGCAAGAACGCAGGATCGCCCTGCCACTGCGCCTCCGGACGATCTGGATCTTCGTCAGTTCGCGCACCAGAAATTCAGCGGCATGGTGAACGGGCTTTTCCCCAAGATTGAGCAGACGATCGTCCTTTCCATGCTTGAACGCTCCGTGATATTCCTGACGCCAAGGAACATCGTTCCGGTTCTGCGGGGAATGCCTTGGCTCGGTACGGCATGGGACTTGGCAAACCTCTATCTGGCCAGCCACTCAGCGGAGTTGCTGTCGGGCGAGGCCGTTCCGATCCTTGGATTGAGCATCGAAACGACTTGCTATGTCTCGACAGATTATTTCCGCTCAGCGAATCCCTTCGACGATTTCGTCCTGCACGAAGCCGCACACGTCTTTCACAACTGCAAACGCGAGACGCTGGGGCTGTCCCATTCACGGCATCGGGAATGGCTGCTCGAGATCGAGTATCGGAAGCGAGAAACCTTTGCCTATGCCTGCGAGGCATACAGCCGCCTGCTCGAGCTGGGGCGTGATTCAAAACACCGCCAAGACCTGTTGAACGAATTGGCTGCGACCCCGTTGCCCAACGATGAACGCGTGGACGGTGCGGAGTATCTCGACATTCTTGCCGAAGCCATAACTGCCAGAAATGGCTGGAAGCGCATCCTCGCGCGATGTTCACCGCCCACGACCCGCGTTCGACAAATTTCGGTACCAATATCGTAGTTCGTTTCCACTACGCAGAGCTCCGTTGAGTCGTCAGCGACCGTAGCTGCTACGGGTAGCCGAAATGCGCCCGAATAGTGCGTATTTCAAAAATCCAGGGGCGTTCCCCCCAGCCAGAATCGCCCCTCATGTGGTCTCTGGCTCGAATTCTCCTCTTGCTTTTCTCCTGCACGACATTTTCTGCGGTTGCTGCGGAATTGGGTGTCGTCGGCCCGACCTATGAGATCGCGGAACCGGATTTGATCGAGGTCATCCAAGCCCGGTTGATGCAAATGCAAAAATCCGGGGAACTGGCGCGCAAGCAGACGGAATATCGCGACAAGGTGATCGGCGGTATCGAGACGCCCGAGGTTGTAGCTGGCGTCAAGGCCACCGATGCGCCCCGTACCTACCATGTCGATCCGACCTTGACCGTGGACCGCGATATACGCAATGCGGAAGGCGCCTTGCTTTTCGCTCGCGGCATCAAGATCAATCCGTTCGATCATGTTTCCCTGACCCGAAAGCTGCTGTTTTTCGACGGTCGGGATAGCCGACAGGTTGCCTTTGCCAAGCTGCGTCTGGGCGAGGGGGGTGGGAGGAGCAAACCGATCCTGGTGGCCGGAGAACCCCTGAAGCTGATGCGGGCCTGGAAGCAGACGGTGTATTACGACCAGGGCGGATCGTTGGTTCGGCGCCTGGGGATTCGCCAAGTGCCGGCGATCGTTAGCCAAGACGGCAAGAGATTGCGGATCGATGAAGTCCGCCCGTAGCCTCGCATTCCTTTCGGCCATTGTGCTCGGCGTGCTTTTCTTGCGCCCAGCCTTTGCTACGGCAACCTGTACCGGGCGGTTTGCCAATCCGATTACGGACATCTGCTGGAGCTGCCTGATGCCGCTCCGATTTGGCGGCCTCGATCTGGTTTCTCTCGATCAGGAAGACACTCCGAATCCTGGTGGATCCCCCGTCTGCCTCTGTCCATCGCAATTGCGTGTCGGCTTCAAGGTCAGCTTCTGGGAGCCGGTGCGGCGCGTGGATGTGGTGCGCCGTCCCTTCTGCATGACCAGTCTTGGTGGCATCGAACTCAATCCCGGCTTCGATGCGCCGCGCGGGTCCCGCTACAGCCAGGACAGCACCGCGACATCGTCGTTCTATCAGGTGCATTGGTATATCGATCCAATCATCTTCTGGCTCGAAGCGATCTTCGATAACGCCTGCTTGGACCAAAGTTCATTCGACGTGGCGTACCTCACCGAACTCGATCCCATGTGGAACGACGACGAACTGACCTTCATCTTCAATCCCGATGTCGCTTTGTTCGGCAATCTCCCGGCACGAGCCGCCTGTGCCGCAGATTGTGTATCGGCAACCGCAGGTTTTCCATCGAACGCCTTGTTCTGGTGTGCCGGATGTCAAGGCAGCTTGTATCCACTCAACGGAAACGTGCAAGCGCATATCGGCGGGGTCCAGGCCTCCAGCCTGGAAATGACGCGGCTGATCGCCAAGATGCACCGCGAAGGTCTGATGTGGGCAGCCTCCGGCGAGGACGGTCTGTGCGGTTACTACCCGCAGCCGATCATGGACAAGACCGGCTACAAGTACCAAATGCTGTATCCGGTTCCGCAAACCACGAAGATCGCCGGGAAGTGCTGCCAGCCCTTGGGGCGTTCGACGATCCTGTGGGGTGCCGGGAAGGAATATCCGTTTGAGGGCGAAGACTTCGCCTACATGGTGTTCCGCAAGCGCAACTGCTGCCAGGGAGCCTTCTGACGCCATGAACGGCTCTACGCGTACCTTTCCCGTCGCCATATGCCTTTGGGTTTGCATGGCTACTCAAGCCTGGGGACAGGCAGCGTTGCCGACTGATTACGACATGCGACTGGCCAGGCAGCGCATGGAGGAAGCACTTGGCTCCGGCAAGCTGCCCAAGGACTTCGGTGCGCCTTCAGTCCCCAAGGTCGAGTCCTTGCCCAAGCCAGAGGCAAAGCAGGCCGATATTGCCAAGATTGCCGAAGGCTACCGCCAGTTTCCGGCCACAAGCAATCGGCCGAGCGCATCAGACTCGCCGGAGTTGATGATTTTTGTGTCCTTCTCGATGCCTCGGGAATCTCTGGAGCGAATCGTCATCCAGTCGGAAAAGTCGGGTGCGGTCCTGGTGTTGCGCGGTTTCAAAGGCAATTCGATGGCACGGATGGGGGAGGAAATTGCCAAGCTGATCGGCAAGCGAAACGTCACGGCTCTCATCCACCCACCGGCGTTCACCCAATTCAAGGTGACGCAGGTTCCGGCGCTGGTGCTGGCCAAACCCAGCCAGGCAACCCGGATTGGCACGGATGGCTGCGCGACGCCGACGAGTTACATCAAGGTCGATGGCGATGTCACTCAGGACTACGCGCTTGATCTCATCGAGCGTCAGGCGCCGACTTGGGCCGAGGCGACTCGTCAGTTCTCGGCCAGACTGGCAGGCCGCAAGCCATGAGGTTTCTCGGGCTGCTCTATCTGCTCATCTGCGGTATTACGTCGGTCTTTGCTCAGGGCTATGACACCAGCACCGCTTTTGGCGATGGAAGATCGCTCGGGTCAGGAGCGGTGGGTGGCGCATTTCAGGGAATCGGTACCGGAAGTGCGACAGCCATTGTGCCGGGCTATGGCCAGAGCGCCAGCCAGAGCCAGTATTACCAAGGGGGCATGGGGCAGCTCTCCGGTCCCGGTGTTGCCAAGGTGACGGATTGTTCCAGCCAGGCTCCGGACTCCGACGCCTATCGACGGCAGGAGTGCGATGCCGTCAATTTTGTTGCCCGGAACCCCAGCGTCAGACCAGCTTTCTCGATCGATCGGGCTACGGATCCTCTGATCAGTCGCGCCAACTCGATCGCCAGCAATCCCGCGCTGCAATTTACCGGCATCAATGTGGGCTCAAGCGCTGAATCCTGCAGAGTGGTGACGGATACGACCCCGGCGACTTTTACGACGGAAATCTGCACCGAGTATCGGCCGGTGACCAGCAATTTGTGCTCGACAGCGCGCCAGATCACGGTCGATCAGTATCACCTTTACCAGTGCGTCGAGCAGATGCAGACGCTGAGCAACGCAACGTGTTTCATCGGTCGGCAGATTGCCGTGAATACTGCCTACAACTACCAGTGCAACCAGACCGTTCAAGGCTACGAGACCTTGAGTTGTCGCCGCGGCGTTTCGGCGACGGTGGGTTTCGGTCAATGCACGCCCGGGGCATGGCTGGGCCGAACCGCATTCATGGACTGCAGTTGGTGTGTCGATCCCTACATGGCCATGAACATTTTCTGCGGAAGTGATGGCCACTCCTATGTCGTCGAGCCATACCGTTCCTACGACGGTGTCAATCGCTACGACTACAACTGGATCGGCTATCCGTGGGATGGCAGCTATGGCCGGTTTCCGGTGGCGGTTGCCCCAGGGCAATCCGTCACCGATTACTACGTCAGCAATCTCGGTTTCGGTTGCAACCTGTACGTCTACTTCAGTGTCAGCTGCAACTCGACGACCTGCACGCCGTCCATGCGGAATGTGAGTTCCGGATGTAACTCCTCGGGTGGAACGGGCACAGGGGCTGCCTTGCAACTCCCCATGTCGAAGACGGTCAGCAGCTGGACCTCGAATGAGTGCGCCACCTTGCAGCAGCGAGCAAGATGAGAATCGCCATTCGATATGTGCTGGCGATTCTGCTCGTTTTCGGCGGCAATGCGTACGCGGGCGATTGCCGGCTGGAAAGTTCGACGTGCGTGGATAGCACCGCCAGCAAGACGATATCGGGAGTCGTGGTGACGCTGGCGGATGTCGGTGGCTGCTGGGAATATCAGGATACCTACACCTGCATCAAGCCGAACTCGATCGACTACTGTTCGGCTTTGACGGCCGCCGGCTGTGGGCAGACCAGCTCGGTGTGCAGCGACACGGCATTCAATGGCACGTGCAATACCTACACCAAGACGTTCCGTTGTGGAAACAACCAGGGCACGCCCACCAATACGGTTCGTCTCGACAACACCTATTCACTGGTCACGGATACAGCGAATACCAGCCAGTGCAGCAGCTATGCGCAAAATTCGCGCTGTCGCCTGGCGTCGCATTCCTGCGTGGATTCCACTCCTTGCAAGCTCGATTCCAGCGGGGCGACCGTCTGTCTGGCCGGTGTTACACCGCCAGCGGGCGGGCTGAATTCCACGGCAACCTGTTGGAGTTACCAGGACGACTATTCCTGCATCGCCGAAAACCATGTCGACTATTGCGCCGCCATCAAGGCAACACAAGGGTGCGCCTTGGTCAGCTCGACCTGCGACAGCACGGCGTTTGACGGCTCCTGCAACCAATATACCCGTCGCTACCAATGCACCAATGTCACGGCGTCGACCGGTACGCCGACCGTGGTCGAACTCAACACGTCCTACACCATCCGATCCAACACGCTCGACACCAGTCAATGCGCCTCGCTCGCCAGCAGCAGCAACTGCGTGCATGCGGCGACCACTTGCACCGACAGCACGCCGTGCAAAACCATCAACGGCTTGCAAGTGTGCCTTTCGACGGTCTCCCCCTTGCCGGCCGGGGCGCAAAGCTCCGGAGATTCCTGCTGGACGAGGTCTGAGGATTACACCTGTGCCGGCAGCACACTGACAAATGACTGTCAGCCCTTGATCGATCGCGGGTGTACGCCAGTGTCCTCGCAGTGCGTTGATCCCTTGTCATCGGGTGGGTGCGACATGAGCGAGCGGACGTATTCATGCCCGGCATCGCCAGCAACCCAGAGCCAGCGCACCGTGTGCGACCAGCGCTCATTTTGCCAGGGCGGCTCCAACTGTTTCGACACCAGCAATCCGGCGGACCAGGATTTTGGCAAAGCCATGGCCTCCATGGAGGCGGCCCGCGAGGCCGGGGTTTATGGCGCCGATCAACGCCTGTTCAAAGGTACGGGCGAGCGATGCCGGAAGAAACTCTTCGGTCTGGTCGACTGCTGCAAGAAAGGCGGTGGTGGGGCGGCCAGGAGCAATCACAACCTGATGGCAGCCACCATGCAGGGTGTGATGATTGGTGGCCAGCTCGCTATCAACGCCGGCAGCAAGTACATGTTCGACTTCATGTACCCGAAATTCACCAGCTATGTCGAAGCTGGTGCACAGGCCATGATTTCCTCCGAGGTGCTTTTCACGCCGACAAATTTCCAGCCGTCTTTCACCTTTTACGGTCTGACATTCTCGACGGGGGCGGTGAGTAGCGGTCTGCTGGGTGGGCCAATTTATTCGCTCGGCTCCCTGGGGAGCTTCAACCTGTACTTTGATCCCTATTCCATGGCGGCGGCCATCGCGCTGCAATTATTGTCGGAGCTGCTTTCCTGCGAGCAATCCGAACAGCTTCTCGCGATGCACAGGGATGCCAGCCTGTGCGTGCATGTCGGATCGTACTGTTCGGCACGGGTGCCCATTATCCGGACCTGTATCGAACAGACCCAGTCCTACTGCTGCTTCAACTCCCGCCTGGCCCGGATCATCAATGCGCAGGGCAGGAGCCAGGTCGGCAAAAGCTGGGGGAGCGGCGAGAACCCGGATTGCTCCGGCTTCACCACGGCCGAGTTCGAGCGCCTGGATTTTTCCCGGATAGATATGAGCGAATTCATCCAGGAAATATCGTCCAGTGTTCGCATTCCCAGCGCTACATCCTTCGGTCAGAACGTGCAAGGCACCGTCCAGCAGCGCGTAAACAGCTACTACAACCGATGAAACGATACCGGGCACTCGCAATGGCACTTTGTTTCTTTGCTCTGTTATCGAGCGAGGAGATCCTCGCGACCGAATTAAAGCAACATCTTCTGACTGCCATCGATGCACCAAGCGGCCGATCCGATGGCGAATTGAGCGGCCCGATGGCCGACTTTTTCAAGGGGCAGACACGTTCATCGTTGCCGGTACGGGTTCAGGTCAAGACCATCAGGCACTTCTCTACTGCGGGGTGCGCTCGTTTGGAGGCCACCTTGTTGCAAGACGGCGTTCCCACGAGCAATGGACAGCAAATCCCTTTTGCTGTCCGCTATGAACTGAATCTGTGCCGTGATGGGCGTCCGCCGACGGAGGGTATGGATCTCGACGCGGCATCACGGGCGCTGTCCCGCGATGTGCCTTCGCAATAGTGAGAGAATCCAATTTTTATTGATAAACCATAGGGAGCACCTTGATGAACAAATCCGAGTTGGTCGAAGCGTTGGCAACAAAGGCTGAGCTTTCCAAGGCGGCCGCTGGTCGTGCCGTGGATGTTCTGGTTGAAGAAATGGTGACTGCTGTCGCCAAGGGGGATTCAGTGACTCTGGTGGGCTTTGGTACATTCAAGTCGGCAGCGCGCGCGGCTCGCGAAGGCAAGAACCCGAAAACCGGCGAGAAAATCAAGATCGCTGCAACGACGGTGCCGAAGTTCTCTGCGGGCGCCACCTTCAAACAGGAAGTCGCCGGCAAAGCCAAAAAGAAGTAAGCCGTCAGGGTTGTGCCTTCACCAGGCAAGGACCAGCAGCAATAATCAACGATCGTTTAGTTTTTATTGCATTAAGGGCTAATGCAGGGCAAAATTCAACGATCGTTTATCTTTTGCGGGGAATCTATGGCAAACAGGGAAGTTGGTATCTCCTCTGTCGTCGAGCTTGGAGAGATTCTTCGGGCTGTTCGCAAGGAATCTGGACTGACGCAAAGCGATGCCGCTGCGCTATGCAACGTCAGCTTGCCATTTCTCAATGGTCTGGAGCAAGGGAAGCCGACAGCCCAGATCGGAAAAGTTCTGTCCGTCTGCAGCCGGTTCGGTATTGACGTCAGGCTGAGATTGCCGGGTGAAGCGGCATGAGTGCTTTGATTGTCTCGGCCAATGGGATCACGGTCGGAACCCTTGAAATCGAAAATGGGCGGTGGAGGTTCGGCTACGCGGCTGAGTGGAAGGATTATGCGCTCTCGCCAAATTTTCCGATCACTGCCCGAAAATTCGAAGACACTGCCGACGCCAAGTCGGTTGAGTGGTTCTTCGAGAACCTGTTGCCCGAAGGCCGACTGCGAGACCTGATAGCCTTTCGGGACAGAATCGACCCCCGAGACACGTGGGCTCTTCTGATTCGACACGGACAGGACACCGCGGGGGCGATTTCGCTGATCCCCGAAGGGTTCGATGCGGCGACAGGGGAAATTCTCGTTCCACTCGCGCGAGAAGCACTACAGGAAAAAATTGAGGAATCCAGGGCGCGCAATCTCCCTCTGATGGCGTCATGGGAAGAAATCCGCATGTCTCTGGCAGGTGCCCAGGAAAAACTCGGGCTGCGCATCGACGCCAGCGGCGCGATGTTTCTGCCCGAAGGTTCGGCGCCATCGACCCATATCGTCAAGCCAGAGAACGCCAGCGCGGATTTTCCTCACTGTCCAGCCAACGAATTTTTCTGCATGCGGCTTGCCCATGAGTTGAAGGTTCCGGTACCCGCGGTTGGGTTGTTGCATCTCCCCGAGCCGCTTTATGTCATCGAACGATTTGACCGGGTGGCATCGGATAAGGGCGCGGAAAAGGAGGCTGGCAGGGCATTCGGGCGTCTTCATCAGATCGACCTGTGCCAGGCTCTGGGTGTGGCGCCGTCGAAGAAATACGAGAGCGAGGGCGGCCTGGGTTTGCATCACTTGTTTGGGGTTCTTCGTGGCACTTTCATCGATCGCCCAATCGTGGCTGCCAATGCAGTTGTCCAGTGGGTTGCCTTCAACTACCTGATCGGCAACCTGGATGCTCACGCCAAGAACATTGCATTTCTGATGCGGGGGCAGAAAGCCGCGGTGGCGCCGTTCTACGATATGCTCTGCGTGGAGGCGTACCTGCCAAGGCAGACCATGTCCATGGCCATCGCCGGTGAGAACAAACCGGGCTGGGTAGAGGGGCCGCACTGGGACGCGATGGCCTATGAGGCTGGTGTGGCACCAAGGCTGGTTCGAGGCGTCTTGTCTCGGATGAGCGCAGACCTGCCGGACGCTATTTCCAAAATCATCGGAGACGAACGACTGTTGCCGGTGGAGCGGGATTTTCTGAGAGAGAAAGTGCTGCCCGTCATTGAAGAGCGACGAGGGTTCATCGCCGATGCGATCAAGTCTCGGCAATCGACGATTGGAGAGCTGCTGACCAAGAAGGAATTCGATCCTTCGGTAGCGGAACGTCTGGCCGAGCTTTCGTGATTTCTCTCGGGAGGTATCAAGAGGCGGCCGCAACGGATTGCGAATGGACAGGTGTCTGCCGATGACGTCTATTCC
Organism: Sterolibacterium sp.; assembly: GCA_028713555.1. Taxonomy (GTDB): domain Bacteria; phylum Pseudomonadota; class Gammaproteobacteria; order Burkholderiales; family Rhodocyclaceae; genus JACRAR01. The sequence goes on from JAQTOA010000019.1 coordinate 16,698, forward strand.
ATTCAGCAACTGACAAAACCTCTGTTCGACCGATAGGCCCGGTCGCATGACAGTCCATGCACTCAACCATCCATCCGTTGATATCTACTTCGCTGGATTCCACATGCTGGCTTCCACAAAATGGGCACGATTCAAGAATGGCCATGGCTCCTCCTGCTTTTTGTCATAAGTATATTGGAATGTTGCCGACGTCCAGTAGCCGCCGGCGGATTGAAACGCATGCGGACATGCAGTCAGGCATGGCTGGTTCGACCCTCCAACTTTTTCGTGCCCCCACTCATCTGCGTCGCGTCCGTGGGGAGAGGGCTCTCCTTTCCGCCAGTGCGCCTTAATCGATCGATGTATCCCGCCAGATCCTCAACATGAACATAGCGCCGCCGGGCCTGCAGAATGGTGGGGACCGGGAATTTTCCCTTGCCGATCTGATTGTGTGCCGTTCGGAGGTTGATCCCGATTTCGCGAGCAGCCACGGAAAGCGGAAGCAGAGAACGGCCGTAGCGCAGGGACAAAATCTCCAGGCTGTTTTCTGTGGTGACGTGGCTCATTTCAGGCTCCATTTTGCGACGTCGTGATCGTAGCAACGGAGGATCGGAGCCTGCGGCTGAAATGCGGCCGTAAAGTACGCAATTCGGACGGCACTTCTGGGTCAGCGCCAACTACCTTTCGTGGCATCCGTGACGGTATCGACGGGGCGAAAATTCCCGTGCTCTCGAACTGCTGTCTGCTACCATTTCGATGCTCGAGAGAGGTTACAGAGCAAATAGTCTTGAATAGTCAGTACGAGATCGAATTTTCGTCATCGCCCGGAAACCCGCATGAATACTAAGCATTCTTCTGGAGACGGTACCGGTGACGGTATTGAGAGGAGTAAATCAGATTACGCCCAGTAACGGCAAGGCTTTCAAGGCCGTTGTAATAATAGAGTGGGAGTGATAACGTTGGCGCGAAGCCTTACTACGTGAGGAAGTAGCTGTTACACAATAGTTTCACGCGGTCAAAATAGTCGTTGATTTTGTTGGGCTTTGAAATTATAGCTGTACGTGAAGCCACACAACGCTGTAGCTGTCCAAAAATGCAGCCACCCAAAGCCCAATACAATGCCCTCAAAAAAGAAAACCTTTAGCGCAGACGAAGAAGCAATCTTCGACGACGCAGTAATCCTAACGCGCGGCGACTATCGTGGTAATAACTTCAGGCTAGTCTAGTGCAGCCCGCCAGCGCAACCACAGACACAGCTTGCGGAATTCTTCGGCATCCAGCGAGTCCGGCAACAATACCAGCGGCTCGATTCGCCTTTTTGAGCGCAGCAGAACCACTGTCAACTGCGGCGTCACCGTGGTTTGGGGATGGACGTGCGCCTCGCCAACTTCACCACCCAATCGGGCGTAATCCAACACTCCGTCTTCACGCAGTGTCAGGCGAACAATCCGCTGTCTCCCTTGGCTGCATTTCAGGGCATGCCATGCCGACAAGAGGACGCCGAGCAGCAATACCAGCTTGATCCAGAAGGGAAGGGGGACGGCGGCAATGAGCCCCAAGGCGCCGCCATGCGCTACCAGCAGCAATAAGGCGAGTCGTTTCGAGGGGTGCAGCGTCAGGGTACTGGGCAGCTGCATGGCTGCCTTAGATTAGGTCAGACGGCGCAACGCCAGCGTGCCATTGGTACCGCCAAAGCCGAAGGAATTGGAGAGAGCGGCACGAATTTCCATTTTTCGCGCGGTGTTGGCGCAATAATCCAGATCGCACTGTTCGTCCTGGTTGAAAATGTTGATGGTCGGCGGCGAAATCTGGTGATGCAACGCCAAGGTTGAAAATACCGCCTCAACGCCACCCGCAGCACCCAACAGATGACCAGTCATCGACTTGGTCGAATTGACTACCAGCTTCTTGGCGTGATCGCCGAAGCAGCGCTTGACCGCGACCGTCTCGGCAAGATCTCCCAGCGGCGTCGAAGTGCCATGGGCATTCAGGTAATCAACCTCATCAAGGTTCATACCCGAGTTCTTGATGGCATTCAGCATGCAGCGCCGCGCACCATCGCCGTCCTCGGCTGGCGCAGTCATATGATGGGCATCGCCACTCATGCCATAGCCAGCGACTTCGGCATAAATTCGCGCACCGCGTGCCTTGGCATGATCGTACTCCTCCAGCACCAGAACCCCGGCGCCTTCGCCCAGCACAAAACCGTCACGATCCTTGTCCCAAGGACGGCTGGCGGTAGCCGGGTCGTCATTGCGGGTAGACAGCGCGCGCGCCGCGGCAAAGCCGCCAATTGCCAATGGGGTGACCGTCGATTCGGCGCCACCGCAGAGCATCATATCGGCATCGCCGTATTCGATGATGCGGGCGGATTCGCCGATGCAGTGGGTTGCGGTCGAGCAGGCTGTCACCATCGCCAGGTTTGGCCCTTTTAAATTGAACATGATCGAGAGATGCCCAGAGATCATGTTGATGATGGTGCCAGGAATAAAGAATGGCGAAATTTTGCGCGGACCGGCGGCAAGGTATTCGTTGTGCGTCGCCTCGATCATCTGCAAGCCACCGATACCCGAGCCGACGTTGACTCCCATGCGCTCGGCATTTCCGGGCGTAATCTCAAGACCGGAATCCTTGAATGCCTGGATACCTGCCGCCATGCCGTAATGGATGAAAGTATCCATGCGACGCGCCTCTTTCGCTGAAAGGTAGGCGTTGACATCGAAATTCTTGACTTCGCCGGCGATCCGAACGGAAAGCGCGCTGGCGTCAAAACGCGTGACAGTGCTTATTCCGGAACGGCCGGCGACAAGATTTTCCCAAGCTTCCGGGATGGTATTTCCCACTGGCGAAATAATTCCCAGGCCAGTAACTACGACTCTGCGACGCGACAAAGGGGACTCCCGCGTGATGTTTGAGGTTTGACTTTAAGGTGACTGTTGCAGAATTACTTCTTGACGTGGTTGTTCACGTAATCGATGGCTTGCTGCACGCTGGTGATTTTCTCGGCCTCTTCGTCCGGAATCTCGCACTCGAACTCCTCTTCGAGAGCCATTACCAATTCGACCGTGTCGAGCGAGTCGGCGCCAAGGTCGTCTACGAATGACGACTCGTTCTTGATCTCCGATTCATTGACGCCCAGTTGTTCGGCGACGATTTTCTTGACACGTTGTTCGATGTTCTCCATGAACTACTCCTTCCCTGATTATCAGGTGTGGTGAATAATCCCGACATTTTACCAGAAGCCTAGCGACTGACTCCAGGTAGCATGATGGGCGCCTTATTTATTTGCTGCGGTCAACGCGGCCAGGGCTGCATCCATTCCAGCGCTATCCGCCATGGCGCCACCAACAACGCCATCGACACAGCGCTTGATCAATCCAGCCAATACCTTGCCCGGGCCGCATTCATAGACATGGGTGATGCCCTGCGCCGCCATCATCTGCATGGTCTCGACCCAGCGCACCGGCGCGGCCGCTTGGCGAACCAAGGCGTCCTTGATCATTTCAGGGGCGGATAGGCAAACCACGTCGACATTATTGAGCACAGGTACTTGAGGTACGGATACTGCCAGGCTGGCAAGGCGCGATTTGAGTTTCTCTGCTGCCGGTTGCATCAACGCGCAATGGAATGGCGCCGATACGGGCAACAGCAACGCCCGCTTGGCGCCCTTGGCCTTGCATGCGTCGGCGGCACGCTGCACGGCAGCGGCATGGCCAGCGATGACAGTTTGCTCGGGCGAATTGAAATTCACCGATTCGACGACTTGGCCCTGCGCGCTTTCGGCGCAAACGGCCTGCACCGTGGTGGCTGCCAAGCCTAAAATTGCCGCCATGGCGCCTTCGCCCGCAGCAACTGCTTCCTGCATCGCTTTGGCGCGCAGTTCCACCAATGGCACAGCGTCCGCAAAGCTAATTGCTCCGGCAGCCACCAAGGCCGAATACTCGCCTAGGCTGTGACCAGCCATCAGCGCCGGTTTTGGGCCGCCTCGGGCCAGCCAGCATCGATAGGCGGCGATTCCGGCGGTGAGCATCAGCGGTTGGGTATTGACAGTTTGATTAAGCATCTCAGCCGGCCCTGCCGTGACGAGTTGCCACAGGTCTCGACCCAGTGCGTCGGAAGCTTCCGAAAAGGTATCACGGATCACTGCGCTGTCGCCATAGGCACTCATCATGTTTAGCGATTGGGAGCCCTGGCCAGGGAAAACAAGTGCGAATTTCATATCATGAACTCAAGATCAAAAACGGAGCAGTGTCGCACCCCAGGTAAATCCGCCGCCGATACCTTCCAACAACAACGTGTCGCCGCGCTTAACCCTACCACCGCGCACCGCGTCGTCGAGCGCCAGCGGGATAGAGGCGGCCGAAGTATTTCCGTGGCGTTCGACGGTGATGATCGCTTTCTCCAGTGGCACGCCCAACTTTTTGGCTGTCGCCTGCAATATCCGGATATTGGCTTGGTGCGGAATCAGCCAGTCGATTTGCGTCACATTCATGCCGGAAGCATGCAACACCTCATGGGCGACTTCGGCCAGAATCTTGACGGCAAACTTGAACACGGCCTGGCCATCCATCTGCAGGAAAGGAGAGCCGATCACCCGACCGCCACTCACTTGCCCCGGAACCGAGAGAATCTCGCTGTAACTGCCATCGGCATGCACAGCTGTGGCCAAGATGCCGGGATCGCTACTGGCTTCGAGCACTACCGCACCGGCGCCATCGCCAAATAAGACGCAAGTGCCGCGGTCGTTCCAGTCGAGGATGCGCGAAAACACTTCTGCGCCAACTACCAAGGCACAACGATGCGAACCGGAACGTATGAATTTATCGGCAATCGTCAAGCCGTAGACGAAGCCGCTGCAGACGGCTTGCACGTCGAAAGCCGCGGCGCCGTTCTTGATGCCAAGTTTGTTTTGCAGCAAAGCAGCGCTGCTGGGAAAAACAAAATCAGGCGTGGAAGTGGCAACGATGATCAGGTCGATGTCGGCAGGAACCCGTCCGGCGGCTTGTATCGCCCGGAGGCTGGCCTCCAGCGCCAGATCGCTGGCGCTAGTTTGCTCTGACGCAAGGTGACGATAGCGAATGCCGGTGCGTTCGACAATCCAACTGTCGCTGGTATCGATGCCGCGTGCCACCAAATCGTTGTTGCTGACTGGGTTTCCGGGCAAATAGCTGCCGGTGCCGGTAATCCGGGAACAAACAATTGGGCTATTCATGCTGGAGTGGGTAGCAATGCCATACGAGCGGCAATTCGTTCAGGGAGTTTGTTCCGAGCAGCCTTGGCGGCTTGCTCAAGCGCACAAAAAAAGGCCAGTACATCGGCTGATCCATGACTCTTGACCACGACACCTTTCAGGCCCAGCAAGGTGGCGCCATTGTAATGCCGCGGATCGAAACGGCGCTTGAAGGCATTCAGCACCGGCAAGGCGATCAGCGCAGCCATGCGGGTCAGCAAATTGCGATTGAATTCTTCACGCAGGGCGGCACTCATCATGGTGGCCAGGCCTTCCGAGGTCTTGAGTGTGACGTTCCCGACGAAACCATCGCAAACCACCAGATCAACCGTTCCCTTATAGATATCATCACCCTCAACGTTGCCATAGTAATTGAGTCCACTCTCTCTGAGCAATTCTCCGGCACGTTTAACGACTTCATTGCCTTTGATAGCCTCTTCGCCGATATTCAGCAGGCCAACATTGGGCCGTTCCTTATGCTCAAGCGCCGAGATCAGCATGGAACCCATGATACCGAACTGCAGCAAGTGCTCCGGCTGGCAATCCACGTTGGCCCCCAGATCCAGTACGTAGGTGTGGCCATGCAGCGTCGGCACGACGCTGGCAATAGCCGGACGATCAATCCCGGGCAGGGTTTTCAGGACAAACCGTGAAATCGCCATCAGCGCGCCCGTATTGCCGGCGGAAAGCGCCGCCTGCGCCTCGCCGCTCTTCACCAATTCGGTGGCAACACGCATTGATGAATCTTTCTTGCTGCGCAATGCAGTGGCTATGGGCTCATCCATCGCCACCTGCTCACTGGCATGCTGAATAGCCAAGCGCGCACCAAATTTCTGCTTGGCCTGGCCAAGCAACGGGAGCAATTCTTCCTGCCGACCGACCAGGATCACCGAGCAATCCGGATCCCGGCGCAGAAAATCGAGCGCAGCCGGCACCGTAACCTTGGCGCCATGGTCACCGCCCATGCAATCGATGGCTAGCTTTACCGTCATCAAGAAAAATCGTGATGAAGAAGGGCAACGACAGAGTGTGGCAATCGCCAGTCAGCTAGCGCCACCCGTCTTTACTCGCCCTTGCTCCCGGTGACTTTTTTGCCGCGGTAATAGCCGTTCGGACTGATGTGATGGCGCAGATGCACCTCGCCCGTGGTCGCCTCGACAGCCAGTGGCGGCGCAGACAGGAAATCGTGTGCGCGGTGCATACCACGCTTGGAAGGAGATTTTTTATTCTGTTGAACTGCCATAGCGATGCTCCTAAAAAAGTATAATTCAATTCAGTGTTTCTTTAACAGCGAGAGCGCCGAAAATGGGGAAGCAGGCGCACTCTCACGAGAATATCCAGGCAACGAGCAAAACCCATGACGCGGCGCAATGGGCAAAGCCAGTAACACTTCATCTTCAACCAAAGACAGCAGTGATTGTTCTTCCAGGGCTTCGATCGGATCGGCCCGATCATCCTCCAGTCCTTCATCAGGCCACGCCGCGCCCGGCGCCACCAGTTGCAAATTGCTCCTTATTTTCATTTGAAACGCCAGTGCGGCCAGACAGCGCTGACATTTCAAGTGTAATTCGCCAGACACTTCAATCACCAGAAACAGCTTGTTCTCAGCGTCACGCTTTCCAGCCGCGTTCCAAGCCAGAGTCCCTTCATCGTCGGCCAGCACGTCGACCAGACGCTGCAAAGAATGCACCGGGACTTCCCCGACCAAATGTCTTCCTTCTCGTGCAAACTTAAGGCTGTCGATGAGAATATCGCCAAGCTGCTTCATGTCCTGTCGCGATACAAACGGCGAATGATATTATTTTTCTCTTCTCTAGTCAAAATAAGCCCATCCGGTACCTTTCTCATGAACTCCTTGACAGGCTCTCCACAGCCCCAGAAATTGCGTTTGATCCTGGCTTCCACATCAACGTTTCGGCGCGAATTGCTGACGCGCTTACAAATTCCGTTCGGGGTTGCTTCACCTTTAGCCGACGAAACCCCGCTGCCCGACGAAACTCCGGCCCTAACTGCCGAAAGATTGGCCATGAACAAGGCGCAGGCCGTAGCAGACCAATTCCCAGACGCCTTGATTATCGGTAGCGACCAGGTCGCCTGCTGGGGTGATGAACGCTTTGGAAAGCCCGGAAATCGTCAGAATGCCAGCGCGCAGCTCCGATTTTTGAGCGGAAAAGAGATTACTTTTCATACCGGCTTGTGCTTGCTGAATGCTGCTGCCGGACGGAGACAGGTAAGTTGCGTGCCTACCTTGGTACGCTTCCGCGACCTGTCGGAGCGGGAAATCGAACGCTACCTCGACCGTGAAGACGCCCTAAATTGTGCAGGTAGCGCCAAGTCCGAAGGGCTCGGCATCGCCTTGCTCGAGTACCTGCGCTGTGACGATCCGACCGCTCTGATTGGCCTGCCACTGATTGCACTGAGCAGGATGCTGCGCGCCGAAGGTGTTCCTCTGCCTTAATGTAAGCGGAAATTGACCAGAGTGCTGACAGCGCTCTCAGCCATGTCCGCGCCAAACTTCCCGGCCAATTTCTCTGCAAGGTTTTGTTTGATGGTGTAATCACGGATGTCTTCAGCCTTGATGACCTCACGCGCCACAGTGTCTACGGTTCCATAGGCATCGGCCAGCCCCAGTTCAATGCTTTTTGCGCCAGTCCACATCAGGCCGCTGAACATTTCCGGCGTCTCCTTGAGGCGCTTGCCACGGCCTTTGCGCACGACATCGACGAACTGTTTATGGATTTCTCCGAGCATCTGCTGAGCGTGCTCTTTGTGATTCGCATCCTGTGGCGAAAATGGATCGAGAAAACCTTTATTCTGACCCGCCGTGAGCAGACGCCGTTCGATGCCAAGCTTATCCATGGTGCCGGTGAAGCCAAAACCGTCCATCAGCACACCAATGGAGCCAACAATGCTGGCCTTGTCCACAAAGATCTTATCGGCTGCGGCGGCTACATAGTAACCGCCAGAGGCGCAAATATCTTCGACGACCACGTAAAACGGAATATTCGGAAACTTGCCGCGCAAGCGCCAGATCTCATCATTAATCATCCCCGACTGCACCGGGCTACCGCCTGGACTGTTGATGCGCAAGATCACGCCCTGCGTTTTCTTGTCCTCAAATGCCGATTGCAGCGCGCTCATCACGTGTTCTGCGCTGGCATCGCCCTTGGCCTGAATAACCCCGGTCAATTGCACCAAGGCGGTATGTTTGACGCCATCGCCGAGTTTTTCGGCTGATCCGCCCCAATCGACAACCAGGGCCAACACAATGCCAAAATAAACAAATGCCAGCAGCTTGAAGAATATTCCCCAGCGTCGTGCTCTGCGCTGCTCAATCAGCCCTTCCAATGCAATTTTTTCCAGGGTTTTGCGTTCCCAATTCTCTTCGTTCTGCGGGACATCCATGCTTGATCATTCTTTCAGGAAAATATGGCCATCGCGTTCAACGATGGACAGAGGGATTAGCCCTTTGCCGTTGCAGCGCCCTTCCAGACAACTGCCGCTCGCGGGAGAATACAAGGCGCCATGCGTAGCACAGATCAAGTATAAACCGGAAAGGTCGAAAAACTGACCCGGTTGCCAGTCGAGTTCGACCGGTACGTGCGCGCAACGGTTGAGATAGGCATACACCGCGCCACCATAGCGCACGACGAACGCCGGCTCGACAATACCATGGCGTTCGACGCTAAAGCGCACGGCCGCGCCGGCATCAAGCAAATCCGATGAGGCGCAGATTAGGCGTTCGCCAACAGCCATGCACGCATCTCCGCCACGTTCGCGGCGCACCACAACGGCAATTCGGCTTCCAGAGCTGCGCGCGGATGGGCACCGTAAGCAACCGCCAGCGCCAGAACTCCGGCATTTCTGGCCATCTGCAAATCATGGCTGGTATCGCCGATCATCAAGGTATTTTTCGGCTCAACCGCGAATTCCTCCATGAGTTCCAGCAACATCTGCGGATGCGGCTTGGAATGGCATTCGTCGGCACAGCGCGTAGCAAGAAAGCGCGGAGCCAAGCCGCTTACCTCCAGGTCTCGGTCAAGTCCCCGGCGGCTCTTGCCGGTGGCTACAGCGAGCAGAAAACCCCTTTCGGCAAGCGCGCGCAGCAGATCGACGACACCATCGAACAAGACAAGTTTGTGATGTTGCGACAGAAAGTGTTGTCGATAGCGATCTGCCACCTCCAAGTAGAGTTCCGGATCGAGTTCAGGCAAGGCTTGACGTAAGGCTTCTTGAAATCCCAGGCCAATGACGTGGCGCGCCCTCGCGTCGCTTGGCGGCTCAATCGACAAATCTCGGCAAGCAGTCTGAAGCGCATCAGCAATCGCGGCCGCCGAATCCATCAGCGTTCCGTCCCAGTCGAACACGATCAAATCAAAGCGTTTCGCCATAATCTCTCATTTCACTCTGTTCCAGTCGCGCCAGGAAGGCGCTTAAATCTTTAGGCAACGGCGCCTCCAGCGAGACTCTCAGTTGATTGATCGGATGAATAAAATCCAATTTCGCCGCATGCAGGAACATGCGTTTCAATCCGGCTTTTTGCAAGTCTCTGTTGAGGGAGAAATCGCCATACTTGTTGTCGCCAGCCAGCGGAAATCCAAGATGGGTCAGATGCACGCGGATCTGATGGGTGCGTCCGGTTTTTAATTCAACCTCAACCAAGCTGAAATTTTCCCAACGGGCAAGCAGGCGCACCACACTATGGGCATCCTTTCCCTCTGGTGAGACGCTGACGCGCCGCTCGCCCTCCCCCGACAGATACTTGAGCAGGGGCAAGCGGACATGCTGTAGCGGATTCTGCCAACGCCCCTTAATCAGGGCCAGGTAGCGCTTGGCGACGGCGCCGTTGCGGAACGCGTCATGCAGGCGGGTCAGGGCCAGGCGTTTTTTGGCGACCATCAACAAACCCGAGGTTTCACGGTCTAGGCGGTGAACCAGTTCGAGCATGCGCACCTCAGGCAATTGCCGCCGCAATTGTTCAATCACGCCAAAACTCACGCCACTGCCACCATGTACCGCGACACCTGCCGGCTTGTCGATAATCAACAGCACCTCGTCTTCAAAGGCAATCTCGAATTTTCTCGGCGGGATCATGGGCTGTGATTGCGTCGCTGCGACCCGAATCGGTGGCACGCGCACTGTGTCACCGGCTTGCAGACGATATTCCGGTCCGATCCGGCCCTTATTCACCCGGACTTCGCCGCTCCTCAGAATACGATAGACGTGGCTTTTTGGCACGCCTTTGCAGGTACGCAACAAGAAGTTGTCGATCCGTTGGCCGGCGGTCTCCTCGCCGACTTCTAGCCAAGTCGCGGAATCTTTGCTTAAGTCCTTCATTTGCAATATACTGACCCTAGGTTTGCCGTCCTAGGGCAAGCGTGCCCGACCGCCCGAGGCGGCGTCGGTGGCGCACCGAGGGCGTTGTCGGCAGACGCTTCCGCCTTTACGGCCCAAGCGAGTTCAGTCCGGCATTGAACGGGGATTGTGTTCAGAAATTTGGTCCAATATATCGAGCGCTTGGAACAGCGTGAGATTATCGCCCACCCGCCCAGTAAACCCACAAGGTTATTTCGCTCACCAGAAGCAGCGATGGTACTTGATTTGCGCGCAACGAGCACTGAAAGAATGCCCGGCTTGGAGACAGCGGTTAGTTTTTACTGCGTATCTCGGAGCAGCTTTATATAGACGAACACGACAATTGGTTTGCCCGAGAGGCACCTGACATTTATGCCCCTGATCTTGCAATACTGATGCCGACCGCCCAGCCATCCAGCTGAACCGGGTCTTGTCCGTGCCGTGCGCGCGGGAGCAAACATGAAACGCATGCTATTTAATGCGACGCAGGCCGAGGAGCTCCGCGTCGCGATTGTTGATGGTCAGAAACTGGTTGACCTTGACATCGAATCGGCCAATAAGGAACAACGCAAGAGCAATATTTACAAAGCTGTCATCACCCGTATTGAACCCAGCCTGGAAGCCGCTTTCGTCGAATACGGCGCTGAGCGCCACGGTTTTCTGCCATTCAAGGAAGTCGCTCGCGCGTACTTCAAACCAGACATCGAACCGGGCAAGGCGCGCATCCAGGATGCGCTCCAGGTGGGACAGGAAATCATCGTCCAGGTCGACAAGGATGAGCGCGGCAACAAAGGCGCGGCACTAACCACTTTCATTTCCCTAGCCGGGCGATATCTGGTGCTGATGCCGAATAACCCGCGCGGCGGCGGGGTTTCGCGCCGCGTTGAAGGTGATGATCGCCAGGAACTGCGCGAAATCATGGATCGGCTCGAAGTGCCGGCAAGCACCAGCTTGATCGCCCGCACCGCCGCCATCGGCCGCAGCTTCGAAGAATTGCAATGGGATCTGAATTACCTGTTGCAACTCTGGAGCGCGATCGAAAATGCCGCCAGTTCCCAGAAGGGCGCTTTCCTGATTTATCAGGAATCAAGCCTGGTGATTCGTGCCATTCGTGACTACTTTCATTCGGAAATCGGCGAAATACTGATCGATACCGATGATGTTTTCGAGCAGGCGCACCAGTTCATGTCACACGTCATGCCCGGCAACGTTTCCCGCGTCAAACGCTACCGCGATGATGTGCCGCTGTTCTCCCGCTTCCAAATCGAACACCAAATCGAGTCGGCTTACTCGCGTCAGGTCATTCTCCCCTCCGGCGGAGCCATTGTGATCGACCATACCGAAGCGTTAGTGTCGGTGGACGTTAACTCGGGACGCGCCACCAAGGGCGCCGACATCGAGGAAACCGCTTTCAAGACCAACCTTGAAGCCGCCGACGAGACCGCCCGCCAGTTGCGGCTGCGCGACCTCGGCGGTCTGATCGTGATCGACTTCATCGACATGGAGAGTGCTCGCAACCAGCGTGAAGTCGAGAACCGGCTGCGCGATGCACTGCACCATGATCGCGCCCGCGTCCAGACTGGCAAGATCAGCCGCTTTGGCCTGCTCGAACTGTCGCGCCAGCGCCTGCGCCCAACGCTGGCCGAGACCAGCTACATTCCATGCCCGCGTTGCAACGGTACCGGCCACACCCGTTCAACGGAATCCTCGGCGCTGCATATCCTGCGCATCCTCGAAGAAGAGGCGATGAAAGAAAACACCGGCGCCCTGCACTGCCAAATACCGGTAGACGTTGCCACTTTCCTGCTCAACGAAAAGCGCGCGGATATCGCCAAAATCGAGATGCGGCACAAGGTCAATCTAGTGCTGATTCCGAATATCAATCTCGAGACGCCACAACACACCATAGTGCGCCTGCGTCACGATCAGCTCAATCTGGAAGACATCGCCTTACCGAGCTACAAGATGGTTGATGGGCCTACAGAGGAATCCTATACGCCACCCTCAGCGCAGAACGATGAGAAACCGGTGCGGCAGGAAGCCGCAGTCAAAGGCATCACATCGGGTCAGCCGGCGCCCATCGTAGAACCGAAACCAATTGCCAAGGCTGGCTCTGCTCCGACTTCCTCCGCAAGCGGCTTCTTCGCCAAAATCATCTCCTGGTTTTCGGGTGAGACAAAAGCTGAGCCTGTAGTCCCTGAGAAAAAGAGCGGACGGCCAACTCGTGAAAGTCGCGGTGATGGTCGTCGTGGCGATCGAAGTCGTCCAGAGCGAGATAGAGGCCCGCGTGTCGATCGAGATCGCAACGGAACCCGACCACCACGCAACGAAACTCCGGCACTAGCCGACAAAACCGAAGTCCAGCCAAAATCTCAGCGCAGCCGGGGTGAGAAACGGGAGGATAGACCCGTTGGCGAGCCGCGTGCAGCGCGGGAACCCCGTCCGCCACGTGCGCCGAAACCGCAGGTCATTGAACAGGATAGTCCTGCCGCCGAAACCGCCGTCGGCGTTGTCGCGCGGGATGAGACAGATGCACCGCAACAAGGGAAAGACGGACAGCGTGCGCGTCGGGGCCGTCGGGGCAGCCGCAGCGAACGAGGCGAGAAGCGCGCGGAAGAACTCAGTACGGAACAAATTAACGTCCCTGTTGATGCCGCTCCCTTGGTCACTATAACCACCGTTGCCAACCCGCCCAGTCCGGCAGAGCCTGCTCCAGCTTCGGTCCCAGCGACCTCTCCCGCCGAACCGCTGGATTCCCCGCCTGCTGAGCCCCCTGCCGCCATCACTGCCCAGCCTGTCCATGCCTTGCCAAGCACGACTTCGTCGCCGGTCATGGCCAAGGCTGAGTTCGCTGCCGTTTCAATGTCGACAGTGGAAACGCTATCTCCTGTGGCACCGAGTACCCCCCCGGCGGACCTTTCAGCCACATTGGAAACTGCGGGGCTGGTTCTTATCGAAACCAGCAGTGCGCCATCTGTCGTCGAAACCAGCGTTTCTCCCCAGCCACTGGGTCGCAAGCCACGCCCGCCAGCCGTGATTCCCAGTGAGCCATTGCAAATGGTGGAAACCAGACAGGATTAATGCGTAGCCATCCCTATCTCGTCGCCGACATAGGTGGAACAACTGCACGATTTGCTTTGGTGCGTACGCCGCGTGGCGATATCTCCGAAGTGGTCTCGCTGCGCTGCGCAGACTTTGCCGGCCCGCTTGAAGCGGCGCTGGCCTATCTGGAGCAATGCGCCCTCGGTGAAGGCGAATTAAAGCAAGCCGCGTTTGCCGTTGCTTCGGTGGTTGGCAGTGACGCGATCAAACTGACCAATAGCGCCTGGTCATTCGAATGCGGCAGCCTCAAACGGGTGCTTGGCATCGACAAGTTGCTGGTCTGCAACGACTTCGAGGCATTGGCGAGTTCGCTACCCACTCTCGCCGCAAAAGATTTTCAGCCGATTGGGGCTGCAATGCCGGTGGCAAATCTGCCCATGGTCGTCCTCGGTCCCGGTACGGGACTGGGCGTGGCAGCAGTGATTCCAGCCCGCCACGGCTGGGTTGCAGTACCCGGTGAAGGCGGTCACGCTACATTGGTCGCCAGCGACGATTTCGAGGCGGAAATCCTGAGTGCCGCACGCCGCGAATTTGCCCATGTGTCCGCTGAACGGTTGTTGTCGGGAATCGGCCTTCCGGTTCTGCTGCGTGCTGTTTGTGCCGTGCAAGGCATAGCCGCTATCAACCTGCCAGCCGAAGAAATCAGCGCAAACGGCATAAGCGACCGGAACTCCCCGTGCGGCATGGCTATGGCCTTGTTTTTTGCTTTTCTCGGTGGTTTTGCTGGCAATCTCGCGCTGACTTTCGGCGCTCGTGGCGGAGTATTTCTCGGTGGCGGGATCATGCCGAAACTGCACGGCGCATTAGCGGGCTCGCGCTTTCGGGAGCGATTCGAGGGCAAAGGCAGATTTCAACCCTACCTGTCGAACATTGCCACCGTCACGATTACCGCGCCATATGCCGCCTTGCGTGGGCTGGCTTGCTCGCTGGAAGCCGACTCTGCCAATTGAAATCCCGGCTACACCCCGAAAGCATACACTGGTAAGCCAGCTTATCCCGGCGTTTCCGGCAGTTCGTGCAAATCCGCACCAAAAGCCTGGCGACGCAAGCGGAAGAGTTCGTCGCGAGCAGCCGCTGCCTGCTCGAATTCGAGGTTCCTGGCGTGCGTCAGCATCGCCTTCTCCAGGCGCTTGATAGCCTTGGCCAGATCCTTCTCACCCATCGCGTCATAACGTGCCTGTTGCTGCGCCGCTTTGAGCTCGTGGGTGGCGCTCTCACTATCATAGATGCCATCGAAGATGTCCTTGATGCGCTTCTTCACACCTATCGGAACGATGTTGTGAGTCACATTGAATGCCACCTGCTTGGTGCGGCGCCGATCGGTCTCGTCGATGGCTCGGCGCATCGAGTCGGTTATTTTATCGGCATAGAGGATGGCGGTGCCGTTGACGTGGCGCGCAGCGCGGCCGATAGTCTGGATCAGCGATCGGGTAGAGCGCAGGAAGCCTTCCTTGTCGGCATCCAGGATCGCCACCAGAGACACCTCGGGAATATCCAGCCCCTCGCGCAGCAGGTTGATCCCGACCAATACGTCAAACTTACCCAGGCGCAGGTCGCGGATGATCTCGACACGTTCGACAGTATCCACGTCTGAATGGAGGTAGCGCACCTTGATGCCGTTGTCAGCAAAAAAATCCGTAAGCTGTTCGGCCAGGCGCTTGGTCAGCGTGGTCACTAGCACGCGTTCGTTCTTGGCAATACGACGCTTGATTTCACCAAGCAAATCATCGACCTGGGTCACCGCTGGCCTGACTTCCATCTGTGGATCGACCAATCCGGTCGGACGAACCACCTGTTCCACCACCTGGCCCTGATGTCGTTCTTCGTAATCTGCCGGCGTGGCGGAAATGAAAACAGTCTGCGGCATCAGTCTTTCGAACTCATCGAAGCGCAACGGCCGGTTATCCAACGCCGAGGGCAGGCGGAAACCGTAATCGACCAGGTTCTCCTTGCGTGAGCGATCCCCCTTGTACATGCCGCCGATTTGCGGGATCGTGACATGGCTCTCATCAATGAACATCAGCGACTGCGGCGGCAAGTAATCGATCAATGTCGGCGGCGGCTCGCCCGGTTGGCGCCCTGACAGGTGTCGCGAGTAATTCTCGATGCCCTTGCAGAAACCCAGTTGGTCGAGCATCTCCAGGTCGAAGCGGGTGCGCTGCTCGATGCGCTGGCACTCGACCAGCTTCTGGTGCTGCTGGAAGTACTCGATGCGTTCGCGCAACTCGGCCTTGATCTTTTTGATCGCTTGCAGCACCGTGGCACGCGGCGTTACATAATGGCTGGCCGGGAAGACGGTAAAGCGGCCGAGCTTCTGCTTGCCATGGCCGGTCAGCGGATCGAACAGCATCAGCGATTCGACCTCGTCGTCGAACAGTGAGATGCGTATCGCATGTTCGGCGTTTTCCGCTGGGAACACGTCCATGACATCGCCGCGCACCCGATACACGCCCCGCTTGAACTCGATATCGTTTCGCTCGTACTGCATCTCAGTCAGGCGACGGATGATGTCGCGTTGCGACAGCTTTTCGCCGGCACGCAGATGTAGAATCATGCTGTGGTAATCGACCGGGTCGCCGATGCCGTAGATCGCCGAAACCGTTGCCACAATCACACAATCGCGCCGCTCCAGCAATGCCTTGGTAGCGGACAAACGCATCTGCTCGATATGCTCGTTGATGCTTGAATCCTTCTCGATGTATAAATCGCGCGAAGGAACATAGGCCTCGGGCTGGTAGTAATCGTAGTAGGAAACGAAATACTCGACGGCGTTCTCCGGGAAAAATTCTCGGAACTCGGCATACAATTGGGCTGCCAATGTCTTGTTGGGCGCCATCACCAACGCTGGTCGCCCGGTGCGGGCGATGACATTAGCCATGGTGTAGGTCTTGCCCGAGCCGGTTACTCCGAGCAGCGTTTGATACATCAAGCCATCGCTGATGCCTTCGATCAGTTTGTCGATCGCCGCCGGCTGGTCACCGGCCGGCGGGAAGGGCTGAAATAGACGGAACGGGCTGTCTTGGTTATTCACGGACAATGACTAGGTCGCTAATTATTCGCCAGTTTATACGGCAATGCCTCCTTCGAGTCCTCAAGCTTACTCTGGCAGCAAATGCCAATAACGGTGAATCGAGGTTAAAATGCCCTAATTCGACTTCAACTAAACCGCCTGATGCATTTAAACAAGGGAGCATGTATGAACTCTTCAGCAATTTCTTCCCTCTTTGCCGATGTGGATATGGCGCCGCGCGACCCAATCCTCGGCCTGACCGAAGCATTTAACGCCGACACTCGCACCAACAAGGTTAACCTCGGCGTCGGCGTCTACTACGATGACAACGGCAAAGTTCCGCTGCTGGCTTCGGTCAAGGCCGCCGAGAAGGCGCGCCTGGAAACCATGCCGCCGCGCGGCTACCAGCCGATCGAAGGAATGGCCGCATACAACCAGGCAGTGCAGAAACTGATATTCGGCGCCTCGTCTCCCCTCATCGCCGAAGGTCGCGCCACCACTTTCGAAGCGCTGGGCGGAACCGGCGCCCTGAAGGTCGGTGCGGACTATCTCAAGCGCCTGCTGCCGGAAGCAACGGTATTCATCAGTGATCCAAGCTGGGAGAATCACCGTGCGCTGTTCGAGTTCGCCGGTTTCAAGGTGGAAACCTATCCCTACTACGATGCCGCCACCCGCGGGGTCAACTTCGGCGCCATGAAAGCCAAGCTGGCCACGCTGCCAAAAGGCTCGATCGTCCTGCTGCATGCCTGCTGCCACAATCCGACCGGTGCCGACCTAACCGAGGCCCAATGGCGCGAAGTGGTCGAGGCAATCCGCAGCAACGGTCTGGTCGCCTATATCGACATGGCCTACCAGGGATTCGCCGACGGCATCGAACCGGATGCCGTGGCGGTCAGGATTTTTGCCGAGTCCGGGCTGTCCTTCCTGGTCTCCAGCTCTTTTTCGAAGTCCTTCTCGCTTTATGGCGAGCGCGTCGGCGCCCTGACCGTGGTCACCGCCAACAAGGACGAGACCGCGCGCGTGTTGTCCCAGATCAAGCGCGTAGTGCGCACCAATTATTCCAACCCGCCGACACACGGCGGGGCAATTGTCGCCGCGGTACTCGCCAGCCCGGAACTGCGCCAGATGTGGGAAGACGAGCTGGCCGGGATGCGCAACCGGATTCGCGCAATGCGCACCGGACTGGTCGAAAAACTCAAGGCGCGGGGAGTCAAGCAGGATTTCTCGTTTGTTGCCCAGCAGCGCGGCATGTTTTCCTACACCGGCTTGACCACCGAACAGGTCGAACGACTGAAAGCAGAATATGGCATCTACGCGGTCAGCACCGGCCGAATCTGTCTGGCTGCGCTCAATTCACGCAACATCGGCTATGTCGCCGAAGCCATCGCCGCCGTGCTGAAAGCTTAATAAAGCCACCGATATCTTGCAGCGCTGAAAGGGCCAGACTATAATTCAGCCCGCTATATCCTATCAATTCCTCGATAGCTCAGTTGGTAGAGCGCCGGACTGTTAATCCGTAGGTCCCTGGTTCGAGCCCAGGTCGAGGAGCCAGTAAAATAAAGGGTCACAGCGATGTGGCCCTTTTTACTTCCTGAAGAATTTCGCTTCATGTAACCCCTGTGTAACCGATTTTTATCAATCTAGGGCAACACGGAGGAAGTGGGAATGAAGAAAACTGACCGAGAATCGCGCCTTTTGGGATTTTGGTTGCAACGCCCAGAGAATCAGCGAACGATGAGTGATGTCTTGGCATTCGCTGGATGGGTTCAGCAGAACCATGCCTACTTGCTATTCGGCATGCACGGCGATCCGTATCAAGCTCTCAAATCGGTTTTGCGTCACCACATTCACGAACCGTCTTAAGAGCCGACTGGCAAATTACATCAGGCGTCAGGACGGTCAGTAACGTCGCCAAGCCGCTAAATTGTTCGGCGCTTTCCCACCCTGCCACCTTGGCGGCAGCATGTAATTTGCAGTCAAAGGGCTCTCGCCAATCAGGGGAGAACAGCATTTTCTCCGCAACAGCCGCAGCCCAGCGCCGATCTGTTGAAAACTCTGGTACTGGCCATGGCCATGCGTCTATGACGGCCTGAGTAACGCCGAATACCTCGCGCGCTATCGCTGCATCCAATTCCTCACCGATCTCGTCCATCGTTCCTCTCCTTATTTTTCAATGGACGGTTCCATTCTCGCGCCTGGTCAGTTCCTCTTGGATCAGAGCCAGTGCCGCTTTCTTCTTTTCATGAGGCATGCCTTCAAACACGCCGGACTTCTGTTTATTGTCCTGCTCGAACGCGCCAAGATGCTTCATGGCCTTCTCGATCGCGCTGTTCTTGTCCCAAAACTTGACCTTCTTGACGTCGGCAACGTGCTTGCGCGCCTTTCCTCGACCCTCGAATACCGCTTCAATCTCGATCGAGGCGATCATCGCAGCCACATCATCCGGCCAATCCTTGACCGGCAGCAGATCGCCATTCTCGGCAAACACCTTGCGCGGGTCCGCATGAACCAGCGCTTTCAACTCCTGTAGCACGGCAGCCAGATCAACACCGGACTTCTCGGCGGCAATGTGGTTGATGTTTGCGCGAATCTCAGCAACTCTTGCGCAAATTGGAGCTTTTTGGAGCAACCTTGCAGCACAGGTAGAAGCGCCATTGGGGCTGAATCCCGCTGCTATGTAGGCTTCGGTAGGATTCACACCCTTTGCACAAAGGTGCGCAAAATGCTCATGCCTTGCGTTCTTGAGAATGCTCATGCCGGTACTCCCGCAAGGCTATCCAGCCTTTCAAGCAGCTCCTCGATTGATTCGCCAACTGAACGCCTGGCATCGATACCGTAGGCTTCGCGCTCCAGGGCAATCAGGATCTTCAGGGCTTCCGCCAGTTTCTTCATGGTATCAAACCAATCGTCAGCGCCGATCTTGCGCCTGTTGGCCAGTTCCGCCTGACGTGCCAAACCTGGCGAATAGTCCGGATTGGCGCGTCCGGTATTGGTCGCCTTCGCGGTACGGCGCATGATCTCCTGCGGCGACATCCCGGTTATCGCCTCGCGCGCCGCGTCAATCTCCATGTTGCCGCGATCCTGCGACATCGTAGTTCTGCCACCAGCCGAGAGTCGGCGATCAAGATTCTCTGACTGCGCATCGAGACGCGTGTTCAAGCGTTCGTCTCTCCGGTCTTCGCGATTCTCTTGCCCGCTCTGGCGCAGATTCTCAAGCTGAACTTGACGATCTAGCAGCGCACCTTCTGTATCTCGCTTGCCTTGCTGCTCTGCCATGAATTTCACGGCCTGCACTGGATTGAGCGCAAGTGCGGCCTGCTTGGTCAGGTCAGAAACATTTCCGGTTTTGCTGCCACGGACATTGCCATCGGCGCCGATTTGATCAATCTGCATTTTGCCATCGCCAAGCGATTTGAACTGGACGCTATGGCCATCAGGAAAGCCTTGGCTGTTATAGAGTGATTGAAATGCTGTCAAAGCACCTTCGTTGTCACCGGCGTGATATGCGTGCAGGCCTTGCATGTACGTCTTCGCGTATGCCTGTCCATTCTGAGAATCCATGAAATCCGAATACTTCTTGGCCATTTCGACATTGCCCTGCTTCAACAAAGTCTGCACAGTGTCGGGGGCAATGGTTTTCAGATAATGGTCAAGCGAGTCCTGTGGACCGTAGCCGCTGGCGCCACTAGGCTGGGCACTGGCTACACCTGAACCGCCACTCTGCAAGCCAGGAGTTACCGGAGGGGATGCAAGTGTTTTCCGAAATTCATCCTGATCGGCGGTTTTCTGGTGTTCGCTCGCAAGCGTACTGTACCGCCCTGCTGTAACCGGGTCGGAGTACCAGCGCCAGCGCCTCAACATCGTCGGCCGGGATGTTTTCAAGACGCCAGGCTATCGCCGCCTCGATGTCGGCCGGCTGCATCAAACATCGCGGAAGCCGCGCCGTTTCACGGGAAACATTCTTAACCGGCTTTTGGGGCTGCTGGCGCGACTTTACCCCCTTGCCGCTATCACCTCCTTGCCGCGACTCCGATCGCGTCAAGGCGATTGCGAGGGCAAGCGGGCTCCCCATCATTGCACCGTTGGCCCCAGGATGTCGCCAACAACGGCAGCATGCACACCAACAGCCCGCTGTGCGGCATTGGCCAGCCTTCTGGCAACTTCACGTGCGAATACCGCATGACACGCATTAAAATCTTCCAATTGCGCGTCCATGATCGGTTCAAGGAACTCGATAGCTTCATGGATTTCACCAACGGCAGCGTAAATTCCATCAGCAAGGGCGCGCTCCCTGTGCGTCATTCGCGCATTAGCTTCGCGGAATTCGTTGGCAACAACTTTGTCCCGCTCTTCATTGGATGCGGTCATTGTCGGCACTCCGCTACGGCCTGCATTACCCAGAGCATCGTTACCAATCCAGCCGGATCGGTGACGCCCAATGCCTGCGCTGCTTTGGCAGTAGCCTTCTCGGGATTGACGCCAGGCCGCAGAAAACAGAACGGCGGTACTTCGGTAGGAGTGCGGGCGGCATGCTTAACTATTCTGCCCGCAGCGTAGAACCGCAGTGCGGCATCAACCTGGTTCCTGGTCGGCGCTTTACTCATTGAAGCCGCGCCGCTGGCGTACTGGCTTAGCCTCATGCGCCCGCTGCGCTGCCTCTGCAATGGCATTGCGGTCGGCATCTCGGAATCGGCTGAATTCTGGCTGGAATACCAGCTGCACGTTGCCGCATTCGCCCATGCGATTCTTCCGCACCAGCACCTCAGCCAGTCCTGCGTAGGGGCTGCCGGGGTTGTAGTAGTCATCGCGGTAGATCATTGCAACGACATCGGCATCCTGTTCGATGGCGCCGGACTCGCGCAGATCCGAAAGCATCGGTCGCTTGTCCATCCGCTCTTCGCACTTGCGCGAGAGCTGCGACAGGAGAATGACTGGAACGTCCAGGTCGCGCGCCATGAGTTTCAACCCGCGGGTAATGTCGCCAAGCTCTTCGTTGCGGTTGTTGCCCTCGCCGCGCATGAGTTGCAGGTAGTCGATCACCACCAGCGCCAAGCCGGTCTTGCGCATCTGCCGACGCGCTCGAATGCGCATTTGGCTGACTGACAGGCTCGCAGACTGATCGATGTAAAGCGGCACTTGGTACAAGCGCCCGATCGCCGCCGTCATTCTGTCCCAATCGTCGTTATTCATCCGGCCAGATGCCAGGCGCTTGCCGTTGATCCCGCCCAGGCTCGACAGCGAGCGGGTCGCCAGTTGCGTGTCGCCCATCTCAAGCGAGAACACCAGCGCGGGCTTTCCGGCAAGCGCGACGTTTTCCGCGATGTTGATTGCCAACGCGGTCTTCCCCATCGAAGGGCGGCCGGCGATCACGATCAGGTCACCGCCCTTGAGTCCGTCGAGCATGGCGTCGAGGTCAGCCAGGCCGGTAGGTAGCCCTGAAATCTCTCCATCACGGTCATACCGCGCCTGGATCTGCTCTGCCACAGAACTCAGCACTTCGGTGATGCTGCTCGGCTCGCTTGTGTTCGGGCCATGCTCGGCAAGCTCCAAGAGCTTGGATTCGGCTTGATCGAGTAGCTTCCTGACATCCTTACCGGCCGGATTGAACGCACTGGCAGCAATCTCTTCACCAACCACCACCAAGCGGCGCAGCACCGCGCGCTCATGAACAATCTCGGCATAGCGCCGGATATTGGCCGCCGATGCCGTGTTGTTGGCAATCTCGCTCAGGTAGGCCAGTCCTCCAGCTTGTTCAACCTCGTTATGCTTTTCGATGGACTCGAATACGGTCACGACATCAGCTGCTTTGCCAACGCCGGCCAGCAGCGAGATATGCCGGAAGATGCGGCGATGATCGTCACGGTAGAAGTCGTCCGCGCCCACCACGTCGGCAATGCGGTCCCAAGCCCGGGCGTCGAGCAGTAGGCCGCCGATCAAGGACTGCTCGGCTTCGATGCTATGCGGAGGTAGAGCGATTGTCATAGGCGCGTTCATATCGCGCCCGCCATAGGTGAGGATTGCGCGTCCCTGTGATAGAAGTTCTCCAGGCACCTGGCAAACTTAGACGGAGCCATGAGGAAGTCAATATCGGCGAAAAACGGAGGCCTACCTGGCTGCGGTCTTGCCTTACCAGTGAGGAAATCCGATTCGGCGCAAGTAGCGAAAAACGTCTCCCAAGCGGTAACCCCACCTGGGATAGTCGAATACCCGAAAGGCTTGCATGTGAGTTTCGCCGCCTCATCCCACCGCGCCTTGATCGTGCCACGCCGTGACGGATTCAGTACCTTGCATCTGGGGTTGCCAGGCATCAGACGGTGATAAGCCTCAATAATTGTTTCTGCTGGGCATGGCAATGGGTCAGGCGATGAAATCGCCCTGGTGGTTCTTTTGTGGTTCACTGGTGGTTCGGGTGCAGTGGGCTTCAGGGGTCTACTGCTACCGGCTTCAGGGGTGCCTGCTACCGGCTTCAGGGGTGCAATCTTTTCACCCTGCAATACATGCACCCTGAAAAGATTGCAGCCTCTTGGTCCCTTGTTCGTCTCGATCGTCAGTTCGCCGGTCTTCGCAATCTTTGCCAACAGGTAGTAGGTGTTGCGCTCCGACATGCGGATTTTCTTGGCAAGAGTGCCGACCGATGGCCAGGCAACGCCATCATCATTTGCGAAGTCTGCAATAGCGAGAAGTAGGAGAAGTTCGGTGCCACCGAGGTTCGAATGATCCCAAACTCGGGACATTGTGCGGATGGCCATGGCTAGCCTCCCGCCCGGGCCAGCATGCCAAGCGCCTGGCGCCGCAAGCTCATCGCGCGCAGCAGCATATCTTCAGCGATATGCTTTTCGCAGATTGTGGATTTGGTCTTCCAAGGAAGGTTTGCGCCACACTCAGTGCAACGAGGCTGGCGTGGCGGTTGGAATTGGATCAAACGGAACACTGTGCTATTCTTTGCCTTGAGGTTGCCCGCCTCTACTGTTTCATCTGCGCCCCGTCCGATCCTACCCGGCGGGGCGCTTCCACGTTGGGGCATCATTGCGCACCCTCCCCAGCCAGGGCGCGACGTAGATCGCCAACGCGCCACGCATTAAATCTCTGACCGGCCAACTTACAAGGTGCTGGCACGCGCTTCGCCTTTACCCACCGCCAAAGCGTTACCGGTGTGATGTCGCGGTATAGACCGCGAACAACATCGGAACCAACAAATGCCTCGTCAGGAAGTGAGCTGAAATTCTTGAGCCCGAATGAAATTGCCCTAGGTGTTTCGGGTGTTTCGGGTGGCGAGCCCATGGCGGCTACCACGATGCCACTCCTGCGCATTCTGTCTTCGGCTGCTGAGTCAGGCGCTCAAATGAATCTGACGGCCACAACAAGCGCCCATTCAAACATTTGGTAGGCACAAGCCCGAAGTACGAACCCTTACGGCAGAAAGCAACTCGCAAAGAATGCGGTTGGAGACCAAGGCCAGCGGCTAGCTGCTCGGTTGTGATACCGGTTTTATGTGGATTTTGAGTTGTCACGCGTAGCTCCTTTAAACCGAATCCAAACATCAGATTCCACGGTTTAATGCTACACTTTAATATTCAGCCGAATGCGTGTAACGCACTGAATAACAACAGATAATGGACAAAAGCTAGCTAGCTCCTGTCAGAAATGCAGAAGCTAGCTAGCTTGTTGAGAAACGTATTCAGCGCGAACCGACTTAGCGAGGTTGCGCAGGGCTGTCTTCTTGAGAGTCGCGCCTTTTTCAATCAGGAAAGTGGCAATAAGCGAATCATTCCAACTCGCTGATTTCGGGTTTTTCAGAATGTCTGTAATTGCCGTCGTCAGTTTGGCTCTATTTTCCGCCGCTTTTTTCCTTTGGGTCTCACCGCCCTTAATGCGCCCGTTGTTGGCTTTCAAGCCCTTCGAGTATTTCTTGGCATCGCTACTCGCTTTGGCCCATTCAACCGCCAGCATCTTGATCACTGCATTTCCCTCTGTCAACAATTGAACCGCCAGCGCCTTCGCCGATTCTTCAACCCACAATGCCATCTGTGCCGCAGCATTGACCTCGTTTTCCGTCAAGGCGCGGCTCACTTCCGGGCCTAACCCTTCCGGGTCAAACCCTTCGACAAGCGTAGCGTGATTGCCGTCAGAAAGGTCGCCCGCGATTGCTTTGCAAACAGCATAAAAGGTACGTTTCGCGATTTCATCAATGATGCGCTTGTGATCCTCATTGACCGCGGCTGTCTCTTTTGGCACTGAACGTACCAGCCCTAACGGCCCCACTCCAGGTTTCATTTGCTACCCTCCCGATCAGACCGCCGCTAATTCCCGCACATCACGCAGTAATTGAGCCCTTCCCGTCGTCCGCTGCCGTCGGCTGTATCCGCGCTTGATCGCCTTCCGCGTGCCCGGCTTCCAGTGCAGAAAATGCCGCCAGCGGGTGAGGGCGTCGTATTCGTCGCCACCGGCCATGGGGATGATGTGAGCGCGCTTCATTGTCGCTACGCCGATTCTGCCCGCAGTTCCTTGAGAAGCTGGGGGTGCTTGTCCAGCAACCGGAACAAGTTGAGGACTGCCGCCACCGGCTTGGCCTGGCCACGTTCGTACCGGGAAAACGCATTCTTGCCGCCGCCAGCCAGCTTGGCTGCTTCCTGTTGGGTCAGCTTCAGTTTCTTGCGGATGCGCGACAATTCGGCGATTTCCTCGGTATCAACGAGGTCACGAAAGGCCATCCATGCGGACTCTTCCCGTGCATCGTGTTCCGGGAATCCATCGTGGCAGTGATTGCAGAATGCGCCCTTCGCCGTGTATTCGTAGATGCGCCCTCGGTACTCCAGGTTCTGCTTCTGCTTTCCATCCTTCAGGGTTCCATCGAAGCACAGAGGGCACTCCTTACCATTCCATTTTGATGCCATGTCACATCTCCTTGAAGGACACCACGAAGTATTCGCCGGCCTGCTGGAATTTCACGTAGAGCGGCTTTCCGCGCCATTCGCCGTGATACACATCCTGCCAGACACGATGATCCTTGTTCGTGGTCATGCTCTTGTAGAAATCGGAACGGGACAGCCGCCGCACCACTTCAAGCGCCTCCGCCATCCCCATGCCCGCTGCCCGGATGCCAAGCTGGGCGGATTGGGTCAGGTTCATCGCATCGATACTGCTCATCTGCTTCTGAATGGCTGACAGCGGGTAATGGGGAGTGCGCTTTTCCATGTCGGTATATTACCCTAATAGGGGATGCAATGCAAGAGGGGAAACGGGAAGAAAGCCGCGCCCACTGGAGTAGGCGCGGGGTGGTTTCATTGCACTGCATTCCCAATCATCAGTCTTGCGGATATTCCCTTGCGTCTGATCCGATTGAGCGCCTTCTTCCCCTGAAAGCGCGTGCGCATCGAGGCAATCAGCTTCATTGCCTGAAACCCGTCCGGGCGTGCAATGGCTGCGAAGACATCATAGGTCTTTTGATTTCTCATGATCATTCCCTCAGTGAGTCATGCAGCGAATTGAACCGACCACGAGCCCAGCGATGTTCAGCAGATCGTGGCTACAGCTATGGTTCGTGTAGTTTGGATTCGCGAGGCCGATCCAGTATTCGTCTTCCGATGGCTTGGAAAACAACCGGCGCGTGACACTTCTGATGCTCTGTGATGGCGGGAATTGGGTTCCAGGCTTGCCAGGGAAATTGAGCAGATAGATTCCGTCTTTAGCGTGCCACGTGATGGCGGTGTCGACAAGAACGATAGAGCCTTTCGCTATCTCCGGCTCCATGGAGTCTTCTTGCTGAATGAAAACCAACAGATCAGGATTGTGCGGGTCAGCGCCGGTAATCCTGGCGACGGCCTGAGAAACGATAGTTTCTTGGATAGTGGTCATTGCGTGGTCCTCCGTTCAGCGATAGTCGGGAAGTGGATCACGTTGCCATCGGTGCGATACTTCGGTACTACTGGCACCATGCTCCCATCAGCGAATGCCAGGCGCAGTTCCTCGAATGCCCGATGAATCCGGTTTAGCGATGTCGGCGTGAATACATAAGCCACAGCTTGCATGTACTCGCCCAATGCCCCGATAGTGCCCTCGATGATGTAGCTGTACTTGTCGCGCGCTTGTTCCTGTGAACACGGCGTTGCAGCCTTACCAAATGAGGATTTATCAGATTCTTTCTTGGCATACTTCGCCAGTTGCAACCGCTCTTCATGCGCAGTGCGGAACTTATCGACACACATCATCCCATTTGGATACTGCTTGATGGAAACTGCGCCGAGCTCTCGGTGTGCGTTAGAGATGTGCCGTCCTCTTCCCTCTCCTATTATCAGGAACCCGCCCTCAGGATTCAAGGCAATATACCGAGCATACCGCCCAAGCCCTTCTAGCCATTCTGGAAGAACGATACCCGCTGCCAGCAATGCGGTTTGTGTTCCTCTGTATGAAACGCGTGAGGGCATCTCGGAAATGTGAACATCCGCCAGAAGTACAGTTGATTTAGTAGTGCTCATGCGGCACCGCCTTCCATCTCTGCTGCTTCCGGCAATTCCACTTCCGCCCATTCCTCTAATGAACCACGGGTAGGAATGTGCCCTAGAGATATAGCACAACGGTCGGCAAGAAAGCCTGCCTTTGCGCATAACGCTTCAATGCTGGACAGGTCGTCATTGCTCAGTATCTGCGTAAGTCTCATAATCGAATTGATTAAGGTACTCACCCGTGCCATGTCGCCGCCAAGCTGCTCTACGTTGAGGGCACTCATGCTGCACCGCCTTTCTGCAGGGCGCTCCGAGCAATGATATTCACGTCCTCGGCATTGCTCCGTATAGATTCGAGTTCAGCGTGCGCTGCGTGCACCAGGGCGATTACCTGCAGATGCTCGGCCGATCCCTCTATTTCCGAATCTCCCAGAACTTTGTCGCAGAGGCTAATGAGGGATTCTGCGCGAATAGCCGCAAGGCAAATGTCCGTTGCATTAGAGTCGACTTGCTCGAAGACTGGGGCCGAATGCTTTTTCGTCGCTGGGTGGGCGCTCTCAGAGGTTCGCCGGATGCATGTGGTATTCATGCTGCACCGCCTTCCACCGAAATGTTAGAACTCAGGGCTACACAGCAGGTATCAAGGATTAGCTTGATGCCACCGCCAATGTCCTCATCGGCAATGTTGAACTCGCAGGCGCTCTGCTCCATCATTGCCGTCATAGAGCAGGAGAGGAAGCCGAGAACTGCATGCACCGAGCGCATGGTGTCTTCGGGGCTCTGGTGGGACAGCGGATTGCTTGCCGGGTTGAATACCAGTGTTGTTGAATCAGAAGCCTCGCGAACGAGGGTAGGTTTAGAATTGCGGGTAGCCATGCTTGCATCTCCTAGTCAGGTGCTTCGTGGTTAGGGCCTGGTCGGCGCTTTACTCGCCTTCCTGGCCCGCATTGCCTGAGTCCGTCAGGCGACGGTATTGAAATCGTCACTTCACGCTGTGAACCCCTTTAGCCCCTTTCTTCTCGGCGCTGAACTTGATCCCGGCCTGCCCCAGAAACCAGGCTTCAATCTTGACATGCCACATGCGCAACATATCCAGCGGGCGTCTTTCGTAGTGTTTCTCTGCGGTAGCGCTGGGCTTGTGCCCCTGTATTTGCGCCACCACACCAGCGGGGCATTCAACCCAGCCGGTCAATGTTTTGAAGCTGCGGCGTAGACCGTGCAGCGTCATGCCCTCGATGCCCGCTACAGCACATGCCTTGCGATGCTGAACACTTGGATCTTGCAGCCGTCCAGATTCTGCGGCCGCACTGCTGAAAACCCATTCTGACGGCTTCCACGGCACCTTTGGCCTGGCTTCGTCCCTCGCCCTGAGCTTCTTGACAACTGGCGGCGTGTTGTTGATCCGCTTCAACTCGGACAGCAGGGAATGAACATAGGGCGTCATGGGAATGATCCGATCGCCTTCTACCTTGTCGCCAATCGTCAGGCTATTCCACTGGAAATCCACGTCAGTCCATTTCATCCCGGCCAGTTCCTCACGCCTTGCGCCGGTCAGCAGAAGCACTTGCAGGTAGTTGGCAATGACCGGGTTCTTGATCTGGCGCACAGCAGTGAACCATGCAGGAAGCTGCTCGCGCTGCAGGCAATCGGTCTTTGGCTTTTGCTTTTGCAGGTTCTCTTTCGCCATCCGTGCAGAGCACGCATCAACCCCGGACAGGCCGGCATAACTCGGCGTGTCATTGCACCAGTTGAGGAAAGCGCGCAGCAGGCGGAAAGCAAGTGCCGCCTGAGTCGGTCGCTTGGCAGTCTCATCGCGTAGCCACGCCTTGACGCGCTCCTTGGTGATGTCGGAGAGCCGCAGGGGGAGCAATTCCGACAGTATGCCGGGTTCCTTCTTCTGTCCCTTCTTGCCATGGATAACCGGTCTTCCACCCAGATCGGCGAAGTTTTCATGATCCAACAGATGGCGGGCGCTCCACTTGTGCCGGCGTGCCTCGGTATAGATCGGCCAGAGTTCTGCCACGGTCATGTCCTGGCGCTCTGCTTCTTTCCTGTTGGCGTCGACAAGCGCAATCTGATCGGCGTGAGCTTGGCGCGGATCAATGCCCTGATCAATCATGGTTTGCAGTTGCCGTGCTCGCTCGCGAGCGCCAGGCCGTTCATAGTTGCCGGTTTCGATGTCCCATGACTTCACGTCGCCGATGGTGATGCGGATGGCCTTACCGTCCAGCTTGCCCTGGTAGATGTAGGACTTGGCACCATTGGCCGTGGCGCGAATGGCCAAGCCGGGGGCGTCAGTGTCCCAGAGAAAAGACTGGTTGAACTTGGAACTACTTGGGTCGTGTGCGAAGTCTCGTACCCGCCCTGCCGTTAACTTGATCCGTGCCACTTTGTATGCTCCCGGTTACCCGGTTACATGGCTTTGACTCAGTTGCCTTTGAGTCCGGAAATCATTCCATGTAACCCCTGTGTAACCGAAATTATACAATACCGATCAACATAAATCAACATCCGGATAATCGATTACACAAATAAAGCCTTTTGCAGACTGGTTTTTCATGGCATTCATCAACACCGATCAACCCCTATATATACGGTACTTCTCCGGACTGTTAATCCGTAGGTCCCTGGTTCGAGCCCAGGTCGAGGAGCCAAAGAAATCATCCACTTAGGCCATCCATTGCGGGTGGCCTTTGTGCTTTTGAGTGATCGGAATTGCAGAAGTCCGGCGCTCTATGGGTGTCCGGGGATCGGTATTGGGCGGAATTTGGCGGCGGCTATTGTGCGGCAGTTTTCAGCTTTCTGCCACGTTTGGGTGCCCCGGTGGGAGTTCTGGGAAGCTGAAAAGCTGGGGTGCCAAGTTTCTAGGGGACAACACGACACATAGAAGTTGGTCGCGTCGTTGGTATAGCCATACCATTGGTTCTTTAGTAGCTCTTTATTGGATAAGCAGACGCTTTCCGGTAACCTATGCGTATGCCTAAGAAAATAGGTAAGCCAAAGCTGATACTGGTCCGGCCTCGTATTCAGGTCGGAGATGTAATGTCGATTGGTCCTGGAAAGATAGATCTCCTTCGACAAGTAGCGGCGACCTCCTCTATCTCAGCCGCCGCCCGAGTGCTAGGCATCCCCTATAAACGCGCTTGGTCTTTGCTCGAAACTCTTAATCAAGGATTCGGGGAGCCACTGACAGAGACTGTTGCCGGTGGCAAAGGAGGAGGAGGAACCAAATTAACCCCCCTTGGTGAACAACTGGTAGCTCACTACGAAACCTTGCAGCAGCAACTTTATTCTCAAGCCCAGACAGAGCTGAAAGCCATACAAGCTCTGGTAAGTAGGCGGCGACAAGATAATTAGCCTAGCTCGTACTCAGCCTATTTTGTGCTATGCTGATCGTTATGTCAACATTGGCATAACGAAATAGAGAGGGCAAAATGGGAACTCCCCTTAAGGCACAGTTAATCGACGAGCGAAGATTTCTGGCATGGCATGATGTATCCGGTGGCCCTGCTGGCATTTTGCGCAGAGAACAATCCCTGCCATTAGCTGAAACAGAGCCTTTTCGCCTCGATCCGTCCTTACTCGTCGAAGGTTCCGAACTGGTCCAGCATTTGATTTTGAGCGTTGTGCGCGGTGGTAACGAGGGTACGCTACCTCTTTTTGCCGCAACACTCGGCCTGCCATCGTGGCAATTTGCCGCTCTGTTGGATAGCCGTTCGCGGAATTTGGTCAACCTCTCCCGATTTCATGCCGAGTTACCGGCCGATTGCCTGCCCGAACTATTCGCACCTCTAGTCCAGCTTCTGTTAAATAATCGTAGTTGTAACGATAGGATCAGTTGGGCCTTTAGTCACGCCCTAGCAGCTGCCTGCTTTGGCCATCGACATCTTTGGCAGGATCTTGAATTGGCGCAGCGAGAAGATGTCTCGTCTCTCATTGGGGAGCATTTCCTCGCTTTGTTCGCCTGCAACACTCAAGACCTCAGGTGGAAGCGTTTCTTGTTTCAGAAACTCGGCCAGCGACTTGGGATATCTGAGTTTCTGCCGCCATCTTGCGACGGGTGCGAACAAATGCAAGCCTGCCTTACCCACTGAACAAATGGCGTACCCGATGAGCATAAAACAACCGACTCAAATTAACTTGATGGAGCGCAATATGAAGAACACTTGGCTTACCCTCTTTCTTTCCACCCTGTTGGTCGGGTTTTCCCCGTTGTCATACGCCGACAAAGTGTTGGTTGCGGTTGCAGCCAATTTCATGGTACCGATACAGAAACTTGCACCGGAGTTTGCGAAGGATGCCGGGCATGAAATTTCGATGTCTTACGGGTCTACAGGAATGTTTTACAGCCAAATTAAGAATGATGCACCTTTCGAAGTACTGTTATCGGCTGACGAAGTAACACCCGCAAAGCTGATCGATGAGAATCATGCCTTGACCGGGACTCAATTTACCTATGCAATCGGTAAGCTGGTGCTGTGGTCACCCAAACAGGGGGTGGTCGATAATGCCGGAGAGGTGCTGAAGAAGGGTGGTTTCGACCACATCGCTTTAGCTAACCCAAAATTCGCTCCATATGGTGCTGCCGCAGTAGAAGTAATGAGAGCAACCGGTGTTTATGAAACGCTTCAATCGAAATTCGTAACTGGCGACAACATTGCTCAAGCATACCAATTCGTTGCTACGGGTAATGCGTTGCTCGGATTTGTTGCGCTTTCCCAGGTTATTAAAGACGGCAAGATCGATGGTTCCGTCTGGATCGTTCCACAAAGCCTCTATCAGCCTATCCGCCAAAATGCGGTCATCCTAGAGAAGGGTAGGAACAAACCCGCTGCAGAAGCACTAATGAAATACCTCAAAGGAGACAAAGCCAAGGCGATCATTAGGTCGTTTGGCTACGAACTCTAGTTTGACTGTGTCATTTAAGTTACCTCACGTTCCCGCAACAAGGACATTGCCTGAGTTTTTCTGCGATGGCTGCGGCGATCAGAACGCGAAGCGTTGGAATCGAATCGGGCACGTGGCGTTGGG
>JAQTOA010000020.1 GCA_028713555.1 Sterolibacterium sp.
CCAAGCCGACGACCACCACCACGGCCAAGCCGACCACCACCACTACGGCCAAGCCAACGACCACCACTACGGCCAAGCCAACGACTACCACCACGGCCAAGCCAACGACTACCACTACGGCCAAGCCAACGACTACCACTACGGCCAAGCCGACGACTACCACTACGGCCAAACCGACGACCACCACCACAGCCAAGCCAACGACCACCACCACAGCCAAGCCAACGACCACCACCACAGCCAAGCCAACCACCACCACCACAGCCAAGCCAACCACCACCACTACGGCCAAGCCAACGACCACCACCACGGCCAAGCCAACCACCACCACTACGGCCAAGCCAACGACTACCACTACGGCCAAGCCGACGACTACCACTACGGCCAAGCCAACCACCACCACTACGGCCAAGCCAACGACTACCACCACAGCCAAGCCGACGACTACCACCACAGCCAAGCCAACCACGACAACGGTTGCTAAGGTAACGACAACGACAAGAGCGCCATCGTCGCAGTCGCAGACTTCCGGCGGACAAACTCAGCAGGGCTCAGGCGGACAGTCGCAACAGCAGAGTTCAGGCGGGCAACAACAACAACAGGGCTCCGGCGGACAGCGGCAGAGTTCCGGCAACTAGTCGTTAGTCAGGTGTAAATTGATTGATGAATGCGTCATCCCGGCGAAAGCCGGGATAACGAGGTACGGGTTTGATCCGTCATCTTCTCGACGACCATCGGCAGTGGTCTGGCACCATGACTATGCACCAGGCGCAGGTGGTTCGCGATATTCGCCGCGCAGCATCTGGCGTTTGGAACCATAGCCACTAGCTTTAGCGACCTCGAAGCCGGCGGCGGTGAGACCTTCACGAACCGCTCCGGCAACTGTCCAGGTTGCCAGTGTTGCCCCGGGCGCCGCCAGTTGTCTCAGGGACTTGAACAAGCGCGGCGACCAGAGTTCCGGGTTCTTCGCCGGCGAAAACCCATCCAGAAACAAGGCGTCGGCGCGGGCGGCGAAAACCTGTTGCGACAGCAGTTCGGCAGCATCTCCGAAAAACAGCGTGAGAACGACCTGCTCGTCGTCGAAATTCAGGCGATGCGTCCCCGGCGTCAGCATCGGCCATTGTTTGCGCAGTTTTTCCGCCAGATCGGATAATTCTGGCCAATGGGCATGCAGCACGGCGAGGTCAGCGGTTCCGAATGGATGTTTTTCGAACGAGATGAAATGCAGCTGTGAGCAGCGTTGCGGATCGTCGCGCCAGGACTGCCAGGTTGCCAGGAAATTCAGGCCGAGACCGAAGCCTGTCTCGATGATGACGAAGCGTTCCCGACCACGCCAACGTTCGGGCAATCCGTTCCCGGCAAGAAAAACATGTCGTGCCTGCCCCAGCCCGCCGGCAGCGGAGTGATAGATATCGGCGAATCTCTCCGAATACGGCGTGCCGTCCCCAGTAAAGGCGAGTTGGGCGGGAACGAGGGGGAATGACTGTGAAATAGGCTTTCCCTACTCTTTCCTCATTTGCGGAAAGAGAATGACATCGCGAATATTGGCGCTGTCGGTCAGCAGCATCACTAGCCGGTCGATGCCGATGCCGCAGCCGCCGGTGGGCGGCAGGCCATATTCGAGGGCGCGGATGAAGTCGGCGTCATAGAACATCGCCTCTTCGTCGCCGGCCTCCTTGGCCTTGGCCTGTTCCTGGAAGCGCGCCGCCTGGTCTTCGACATCGTTCAGTTCGGAGAAGCCATTGGCGATTTCGCGGCCGACGATAAACAGTTCGAAGCGCTCGGTGATCTCCGGATTGGCGTCGTTGCGCCGCGCCAGCGGCGAGACTTCGGCCGGATAGTCGATGATGAAAGTCGGTTCCCACAACTCGGCTTCGGCGCAGGCTTCGAAGAGTTGCAGTTGCAGCGATCCCAGGCCGCCTGGTTTCACCGGCTCGCCGAAATCCCCGATCTTCTGTTTGAGCCAGGCCGCATCGCCAAGCTGAGCATCGGTGAAGCCGGGGTGGTGCTTGCGGATCGCCTGGGTGATGGTCAAGCGCTCGAAGGGCTTGGCCAGATCGAGCGTGCGTCCCTGATACTCGAATACTTCGGTGCCGAGCGCCGCGCGCGCCGAATGGCGCAGCAGACCCTCGGTGAAGTCCATCAGCATGCGGTAGTCGGCGTAGGCCTCGTAGAACTCCATCATGGTGAATTCGGGATTGTGGCGTGGCGAGATGCCTTCGTTGCGGAAGTTACGGTTGATCTCGAAGACCTTTTCGAAACCGCCGACCACCAGGCGCTTCAGGTACAACTCCGGCGCGATGCGCAGGAACAGCTCCATGTCGAGCGCGTTGTGGTGGGTCTTGAAGGGCTTGGCGGCGGCGCCGCCGGGAATCGGGTGCATCATCGGCGTCTCGACTTCGAGGAAGCCGTGATGAATCATGTAATCGCGAATCGACTGGATCATCCGGCTGCGCGCGACAAAGGTGAAGCGCGACTGCTCGTTGGTGATCAGGTCGAGGTAGCGGGCGCGGTATTTCTGCTCGACATCGGTCAGGCCATGGAAT
This sequence comes from Sterolibacterium sp., assembly GCA_028713555.1. GTDB lineage: Bacteria > Pseudomonadota > Gammaproteobacteria > Burkholderiales > Rhodocyclaceae > JACRAR01. Next base: position 2,547 of record JAQTOA010000020.1, read on the forward strand.
TTCTCGGGCAGCGGCCGCAGCGATTTGGTGAGCAGGCGCAACTCGTTGGCTTGCACCGTGAGTTCGTTGGTCTTGGTGCGGAACAGCACGCCACTGACGCCGATGATGTCGCCGTTGTCCCAGCGCTTGAATTCGGCGTGGGCGGCCTCGCCGCTCTTGTCGTTGCTGATGAAAACCTGGATGCGCCCGGACAGGTCCTGGATGGTGGCGAAGCTGGCCTTGCCCATCACGCGCTTGAGCATGATGCGGCCGGCGACCTTGACCTCGATCGGCGTCGCGTCGAGTTCTTCGCGCGTCTTGCCGCCATACATTTCATCGAGCTTGGCGGCGAGATTCTCGCGGCGGAAATCGTTCGGAAAGGCGTGGCCGGAGGCGCGCCATTCGACAAGCTTGGCGCGGCGTTCGGCGATGATATGGTTTTCGTCCGGGGCAATGGGAGTGGCTTCGTTCATGATGAGGCTTTCAGGAAAAATCGTGGGCGGTGAAGCCGAGGGCGCGGGCGGCCTCGGCCTGGGTCTTGTCGGAAGTGGCGAATTCCTCAGCTTCCAGATGGCGCGCCACAGCCAGGTGGATGGCGTCGAGGGCGCGTAGCGGCAGCGCCGGGAGACTTTCGATGATCGCATAGGCTTCGACGACATGGCCGTCGGTGATGGCGCTTACACGCAAGGCGCCGGCGAGGATGTCAGTGCGGAGTTCGGTGATGGCGGCTGTTTCCAGTGCCGTATCGATCTGCCCGGCGCGTCGTCGCCTTGCCAACGCGCAACGCATTTCGGTAACAGTGAGGCGACTGATGTCGAGCGGTCCACGGGCAAGAAACAGCCGGTCGAAGCCATCGCTACCCGGTTCGGTGATGTACCGCTTGAGCAGTGCGCTGGTATCCGCGTAGATCATCGGCAACGATCTTCTCTTTCTTCGGCCAGGATGTCTTCGCTGGGAATGGACTGCATCGGCTGGCTGGCGCGGAACGCAGCCAGGGAACGCAAGCGCGGACGCGGCTGGGCCGGCAGGATGCGGGCGACCGGCTCGCCGTGGCGAACCACCAGTACTTCGTCGTCCTCGGCGAACATTTGCTCGGGATGGGAAAGTCCTTCGCGGGCTTCGCGGATGGTCAGGGTCTTCATGGCGGGCGCCTTGATGTGTCACATGGGTGCGTATTGTGTCACACCTTCTGGCGAGCGGCAATGTCGGCTGTTGCGGCTGTTGCGAGTTTATGAGCTGTCCGGTTCTGTAGCACGTAATCTGTCCAGTCGTCATATTGCCCCAAAGGGGTGGAAGATGAGACGAACGGAACTGCTACAGGGGATGAAGGATGGAACGAAGAACGGCTGATACAGGCGCAAAACAGCGCAAGTAAAACAGCGCAAGTATCGAGGATGTGCGAACGCAGTTTCCGACGTTATTCGAAATCTGGATACCGAATTTCGGCCTGCTTGTATAATCGCGCGCTTTCCCGTCAACCGCCTGATACGTGGACCTTTCGTGAGCCTCGATTCCGAAATTCAACGCCGCCGCACTTTCGCCATCATTTCCCATCCGGATGCGGGCAAGACCACCCTGACCGAGAAGCTGCTGTGGTACGGCGGCGCCATCCAGATGGCCGGCGCGGTGCGGGCGCGCAAGAGCGGTCGGCACGCCACCTCCGACTGGATGGAGCTGGAAAGGCAGCGCGGCATCTCGATCACTTCCTCGGTGATGCAGTTTCCCTACCGCGACTGCATGATCAACCTGCTCGATACGCCCGGCCACGAGGACTTCTCCGAGGATACCTACCGCACCCTGACCGCCGTCGATTCGGCGGTGATGGTGCTGGATTCGGTCAAGGGCGTCGAGGCGCAGACCATCAAGCTGCTGAATGTCTGCCGGCTGCGCGATACGCCGATCATCAGCTTCATCAACAAGCTCGACCGAGAGGGCCGCGCGCCGATCGAACTGCTCGACGAGATCGAATCCGTGCTGGCCATCCAGTGTGCGCCGATCACCTGGCCGATCGGCATGGGCGAACGCTTTCGCGGCGTCTATCATCTTTACGACGACAGCATCCTGTTCTTCGATCCGAAGGCCGACAAGGGAACGGCGGAAGTGATTTCGGGACTGGCCAATCCACGCCTCGATGAGCTGATCGGCGAACAGGCGGTCGAACTGCGTCACGACATCGAACTGGTGCGCGGCGCCTCGCATGGCTTCGATGCGGCGGCTTACCGCGCCGGCAGGCAGTCGCCGGTATTCTTCGGCTCGGCGGCCAACAATTTCGGCGTCCAGTCGCTGCTCGACGCGGTGGTCGATTTGTCGCCTGCGCCGCTCGCGCGTCCCGCCGAGACGCGCACAGTCGATCCTTACGAGGACAAGTTTTCCGGTTTCGTGTTCAAGATCCAGGCCAACATGGACCCCAAGCATCGCGACCGCATCGCCTTCTTGCGCGTCTGCTCAGGCCGTTTCGAGCGCGGCATGAAAATCAAGCAGGTGGCGGGCGGCAAGTCGATCGCGGTGAATAACGCCATCACTTTCATGGCGCGCGACCGCAACACCACCGACGAGGCCTATGCCGGCGACATCATCGGCATCCCCAATCACGGCACGGTGCGCCTCGGCGAAACCTTCAGCGAGGGGGAGGATTTGCGCTTCACCGGCATTCCCTCGTTTGCCCCGGAGTTTTTCCAGCGCGCCATCCTGCGCAATCCGCTCAAGCTCAAGCAACTGCAGAAAGGCTTGCAACAACTGGCCGAGGAGGGCGCCACCCAGCTATTCCGTCCGCTGCTCTCGAACGACATGATCCTGGGCGCCGTCGGCACGCTGCAGTTCGATGTAGTGGCGCATCGCCTGGAACACGAATACGGCGTCGACGCGATTTTCGAACCCTATCCGGTAGCCACCGCGCGCTGGCTGCGCGGCAGCGCCGAGGCGCTAAAACTGCTGACGGAAAAACATACCCAGCATGTCGCGCTGGACGGCGCTGGCGACTATGTCTACCTGGCGCCCAACCAGGTCAATCTCAAGCTGACCCAGGAACGCTTTCCCGACGTCCATTTCCTCGAAACCCGCGAAGTGCATTGATTACACCCTTTACATCGCAGTAGTTCCGCGCGTTCGTGATGTAAGCCCACAAGCAACCCCTCGCAGGGGATGCCAGGAATGCCATCGCTCGCCAGACGGTTCATCGCCTGCGTACGGCAGGTCAGCCCGCCCCGGAGAATTCATGCAAGTACTGCGTGTAGCAACAGCACTGGGTACGGTACTGCACTAGTTTGCGATTTTGGCGCTTGACCGGATCAGTCAGCCTGCCCATAATCAGCCGAACAGCAATTTTTCAACAATCTCCGATTAAGCCTTCGCAAAGCAAGGGCGGTCGGATTCGAACCGGGGGACATCACATGCCGCGCTTCAATAATTTCCTCATCGATCAGTTGATTGCCCCGGCTTTCGTCTGGTTTTTCTTTATCGGCGGCATCGTCGCGGTGGCGATTGGGGTGGGCCTGATCTTGAGAAGCCCCCAAGTGTTCCGGCTTTTCGAGCTGTTGAACCGCACGGTGTCGGCCCGTCATGCCACCAAAGCCATGGCGATTCAGCGCGACAGCGAACAGTTCGCCTGGAAATACCGGCGCCCGATCGGCATCGTGTTTGTCGTCGGCGCCGTCTATGCGGTGTGGGGAATGGTCACCGGCGCCGGCAACTCCGTCATAGTCGCCATGCTCAACCTCAAGCTGCCGGCGGGCTATGTCTTCTGGATCGTCGAGAGCTTGAGATATTTCCTGGTCGTCGGCTGTACAACAGCGATTTTGGTCGGGATCCTGATGCTGATTTCTCCCGACACCCTGAAAACCATCGAAAATGTCGGGAGCCGCTGGTATTCGACCCGGCAAATCGCCCCTGACGCGGAAAAGATGAATCTGACGCTAGACAAGTGGGTTGCCGCTTTCCCGCGGACAACGGGTTTGATTCTCGTTTTTCCTGCCTTGGGCATGGTGTTTTATTTCGGCGAACTGTTGCTCAAGCAGCATTAGCAGTCGCATCAGTTCAACCAGTCGTCAGGAAACAGACAGAACAGGTTCGATTTGCCGGACAGAGAAGAAGCAGTCCAAACAGCCCCAAAACAACAACGGCCCGGGAGTGATCCCGGGCCGTTGTCTTGTCAGCTTGAGCCTGAGTTCCTTAATTTAACCCTGGCCCCTTAATTCCTTAATTCATTCTCATGGGGTATTGGTCAATGCCATCGCACCCGAACTGGCATCGTAGGTGAATTTACGTGTGGTGGAGGCCACGCCGCCAGACGCATAGGCGTAAGTGCAAACATTGCCGCTTTGCGTCGCAACCCAATCATGCGTGGTATCTGCTGCGGTAGCCACGATGGAGGGACCTTGGCCGCTAAGTACCGCCGTCCAAATATTTACACACTCGGTGGCATCCAGTGTCGCCAAACCGGTGGTAGTTCCAAGCGCAATTGCGCCATTGCTGGTCGGGTTGCCATAACCGTTGAAGGCGATCGTTGAGCCGTCAATGATAATGTCTTTTGAAGTGGAACAGCCTGCAAATGTGCTGGGTGCGGTGAAAGAGGTGCAATTTCCGCGGAGAGCCCCGTCCACCATCCATCTTGATTTTGCCATCGCAATCGCCGCGCCGAATCCGCCATAGACGCCGGATACAGCGGACTTCTTGGCATCGTCCGCCAAATTGACAAACTTCGGTAGCGCCGTTGCCGCCAGAATCCCGAGGATTACGATCACCACCACCAGTTCGATCAGGGTAAAGCCCGATTGTTTCGTCTTGAATCGCCTATTCATTTTCACATTCCTTGAAAAAAGGCCGCAGCCTTGGGGTTGAGGAGCCGCAGCTCCTATGGGAACAGTTTTATCATAATGCGTAAAGAATCGCAAACTCCTGCAACTTCCAAAAACAACCGCTAGAACTTCCCCGCGCTGCGGAATAAAAACCAGCCCAGAGCGCCAAGGATATACAAGCTGCCAAAAATCAGGCATACGCCAACCATCTTCCTGCGCTGAAGGATATTCCGCTCCAAAGAATAGTCCATGGCATTTAAATATTTCAGCAGCGGGTCGGTGGAAATCCAGCGATTCGCCGCGGTTTCTATGTCGCGCAGCAGGCTGGGTTTGGTCATGATGATGAAGCCGATAATCGCCGCCGGGACGCTGCCGATCAGCAGCAGTCCCAACAAAGCATCCAGCAGCCACCAGTAGTCGCGGGGGATGACGACGGAAATTTGCCTCAGGTTGTAGCTGAATAAAAAAGTATTGAGGACAATGATTGCCCCAAGGAACAGGCTTGCCCCGACCAGCCGGTGATGCCGGTAGAAAAAACGCTCGGTCCAGCGCGGGCGATCCAGTTGATCGCCGAATTTATCGGTGCTTGTCCAGCGAGAAAAATATTGATTCAAGCGCAGCAGCCGTTCATGTCCCATCAGCATGCCCGACCCGACCAGAACACCCAGGATGGCGGCGGCCACTAGCAAGCCCAGGCAGGATTGCAGCAGAATGCTTTTGAACATGGCCTGATTCATGTCGCCGGACCAGGATCAACAGCCCGTGGTGGTCACGACGGAAATCCGCGCCGGAACGGTAGGGGAAGCGGCTTGGTAATAAGTAAATTGGCAATTGGCGATATCGGGTGCGCCTTGGATCTGAAAGACCGTATCCGCCAGGCCGGAAAGGTGTGCCGAGTAGCCCTCGTCCTGAAGGTTTTGCTGGGTGGGATTGAATATCGGGGACAAGCCCGCCGCCGCGACGATGCCGGGATTTCCCGGTTCCACCGCCGGAATCTCGGTGCTTGCCGGATAGCTGTATACCGTGGCAATCAGCCCGTTTTCGGTGCACACCGATCCGCGCACCGCCGTGTTGCCCGGCTTGTTGTCCGCCGTGCCGCCAACGGCGCATAATTCCGGATCGGGTATGCCGTTGCGCGTCAGGATCGCCGCATGCACCAGCGCCGTGGCGGCTGCCACCGATCCGCGCGCGCCATACAGCTTGGCGATGCGGGCATCGCGTTGCAGGGCGATGAAGCGCGGCAGGGCCACCGCCGCAAGGACGCCGATAATGGTGATGACGATCACCAGTTCGATCAGGGTAAAACCAGTTAGGCCTGTTTTCTGGTTAGCAAGCTTCATAATGAGGTAGGAGGTTTTGCCGTCGTTTCCATGTGCAGTTTATTCCAGACCCTCACAAGTATCTCAATTTCTCCCTGTCCGGATTGCCCAAATAAGCCAGGGATTCCGCATTAGCTCGCCCGATTACTCCAGCCAGTTCTCCATTGCCACGCCTGGATACTTTGAGAAATTCCGCGCGTTGTTGGTCACGATGGCCAGGTTGAGGGATACGGCATGAGCGGCAATCAGCTTATCAAGGGTGTCCTTCCTGCCTCACGGGTGGCTAAACGGATTGGGCCGTAAGCTACGCAGGCGGCTTCATCGAATGGCATGACGGGAATATCCTCAATCAGGCTCGACAGGTTCTTGCGCTCCCGCTTTGGATTGGCCGATACCGCCACGCCGTATTCCAGTTCTGCGAACGTGATTGCAGACATCACCACGTCACCCACATAGCACTGGGCAAAGCGCCGGGCGACAGACTCCGGCTGGTTCTTCATGAGATAGATGCACATGTTGGTGTCCAGCATGTAGCTCGGCATTACAGCGCGTCCCTGTCGGACTGTCCCTGATTGCCCCGGCCATCAGCCATGAAGCCAGGCGCGAACTTGGCAAACTTGGTCAGCACACCGGACAATGAACGAGGGGCGGGACGGATTCGAATTTCGTCTCCCACGCGTTCTATCACCAGATCGAGATTCGTGCGCGCAAAAGCCAAGTCGGCAGGGATGCGGACCGCTTGCGAATTGCCATTCTTGAAGGCGCGGGTGGTATGCATTTGCGGCTCCATGAAGGGGGGGGGCGATGTATGCATCATGGGCCGATCTGCGCCGAAAGTAAATACGCGGATGTACGTTCGGCTGGCTTGTCCAACGGGGAATCCGGATGCCCGGATTGCATAACTTAAAACCACCGGTAGGGCGTGACCGCGACCACCCGGACGGTGTCTCCCCGCCCGAACATCGGATTGCCGGAAGGCGCTATTCGCCAGCTTAAGGCCATTTCACCCGCCACGCGCTCGCATCGCGGGCACTCCAGGTTCTTGTGCAGAATCGGCCGGTAACGCAACTCTTTGCGCAGGGTATCGAAATACCAGTTCCCCGGCGGAAATTTTGGCGGAGCGGCGGAAAATTCACCAAGATATTCCTCTGGCGGTTTTTCAATCCAGCGCACCGGGTTGCTACCCGCCAGTTCGGCAATATTCGCCTCGCGTTTGGTCATGATCCTGTCCGCCATTTCCCAGCGCAGGCCGGAGCGGATGTGGCTGATGGTCATTTCAACTGCGGTTTTCTCTCCCAGTTCTTGCAGTTCCTGGAAACGGTTGAGCTCCATCAGCCAGATCAGCGCGATGACGACCAGCGCCATGGAAAACTCTAAGTGATTGAGTCCGGCTTGGCGCTTGATGCACCGCATTATTTCGGATAGATGTGATTCGTGGTTGATTTGAGCAACGCGCCCATTGTCCATCGCTCTGCTTGGGGCAAAACCGGGTTCGGATCTAAGCGGCCTGAAGCGTCTTTATTTCCTCATATCGCCCGTGTTGAGCCAACTCCCAAAGATCAAGCGTCTGTTGCATACGCAGCCAAATTTCCGGTCCATTGCCCAGAGCTTTACCGAGGCGCATTGCCATGTCTGGAGTAAGCGTTCGTTTCTCGTTAAGGATTTCGGAAACTGTCAAGCGGGAGACTCCGATCCAATCGGCGAACTCCTTCTGAGTCATCTTTAGCGCCGGCAGGACATCCTCGCGAAGGATCGCTCCAGGATGGGTCGGACGCCGCTTCGGGTCTCGCAGGGATTTTGTCGCCATTAGTGGTAATCCTCCAGATTGACAATCGTCACATCATCGCCATCAAAGCGAAAAGTGATCCGCCAGTTTCCAGACACGGTCATGGACCAATGACCTTTCCGGCTCCCTTTGAGCGGGTGGAGGTACATGCCCGGGATGTTCAACTGATCTACATCGTTTGCCTCATCCAAAGCATCCAGAATGCGGTTGATTCGACTTGCATGTTGGGATTGGATTCCGCTGGCATCCCCTTTTCGGAAAAACCGCTCAAGACCTTTGTGCTGGAAATTCTTAATCACGGCTTGTAGTGTAATGGTTAATATGGTTTAGTGCAATCCATGGCATTACATATGTTCATGGCACGAATTGTCTTACTTTTTGATTGCCGCCTTGCCGAGGTCCCAGATTGGCAGGAAGATGCCCAGCGCCAGCACCAGCACCATGACGCCCAGGAAGGTGATCAAGATCGGTTCGATCTGCTGCGCCAGGGTTTTAAGTTCATATTGGACTTCGTTCTGATACATGGCCGCGATCTCTTCCATCATCTCGTCAACCGCGCCGGATTCTTCGCCGACTGCGATCATTTGCAGGACGACTGGTGTAAACACCGCAGCTTTTGTGGCTACCGTCAAAATGCTCTCGCCGCGCTCGACGCCTTCACGCATGTTTTCGACCTTGCGCGCGATGTAGTCATTGTCTACTGTCATCGCCACCGTGGTGAGCGCCTGGATGATCGGCACGCCGCTCTTGGTGGCCAGTGCGAAACTGCGCGCGAAGCGGGCCAGGGTGGCCTTGCGGATGATCTTGCCGGCGATCGGGAAGCCGAGCTTGAGTTCATCCCATTTCAATTTGCCGGCAGCGGTGCCGGTCCAACTGCGGAAGGCGAAAAAAGCCGCTGCCATGGCGCCGATCAGCACATGCCACCAGCTCACCATGAAGTTCGAGAAGCCGAGCAGGATCCGGGTCATCAGCGGCAATTCGGCGTTGAAACCGGCGAACACCTTGGCGAACACCGGGATCACAAAAATATTCACAATGAACATGGCGCCCACCATCGCCGTGATGACGAAAGAGGGGTAGCGCAAGGCCGATTTCACCTGCTGCTTCATGAAGCTCTCGAACTCCATGTGGTCGAACAGGCGGATAAAGACTTCTTCGAGCCGCCCGGTCATTTCGCCGACGCGCACCATGGAGAGATAGAACGCGGAAAAAACCTTCGGGTGGCGCGCCAGGGAGACCGACAGTTCGCGGCCGGAATCGAGGCTTTCGCGCACTTCCTGGATCACTTCCTTCATCGCGGGATTGATGCTTGATTCCTGCAGGCCGGTCAGCGCGCGCATGATGGGTACGCCGGCCTTGAGCAGGGTGTAGATTTGCCGGGAAAACATCAGCACGTCGATGTGTTCGACTTTCTGCTTGAAGAGTTGCAAGTCGGCCAGTTTGCCCAATGAGAATGCAGTCCTGGCGGCGGATTCCGGCGCCGGAGTGATGCTGAGCGGAATGATGCCGCGGCTGGACAGGTCATCGGCGACCGCCGCTGAACTCGCCCCCTCCAGGACCCCCTGGGTCATTTGTCCGCCGGCATCGCGGCCGCGATAAGCGAAATTCGGCATCGGCTTTATTCATCCAGTTGCGAACTGACGCGCATCGCTTCTTCGGCGCTGGTGCGTCCTGCCAGCACCAGATTCACCGCATCACGCCGCAAGGTATTGCTGGCCATTTGTTCTCGCCCCAGGCGCATGAACTGACTGGGATCGCCGTGGTTGAGTGATTCGACCAGCGCATTGGTCATTTCCAGAAATTCATAAACGCCCTGACGCCCCAGGTAACCCGTGTTATTGCAATGCGAACAGCCGCGACCTTTCTTATAGACATGCGCATCGACATGGTCGCCCAGTTCATAGCGCAGCCACTCGTGTTCATGCGGCGGCGGCAGGTAAGTCTCGCTGCAATTCTCGCAGATCACCCGGACCAGACGCTGCGCCAGAACCAGTTGCAGCGACAGCGCCACCATGTAGCGCGGCACGCCCATGTCGAGCAGGCGGATCGGCGTCGTCAGGGCATCGTTGGTGTGCAGCGTGGATAGCACCATGTGGCCGGTCATGGAGGCGCGCATGCCGATTTCAGCGGTGATCTGGTCACGCATTTCGCCCACCAGAATAATGTCCGGATCCTGGCGCAGCGCGGAGCGCAAGACCCGATCGAAGGTCAGGTCGATCTTGTCATGGACTTGCACCTGGTTGATGCCGGGCAGGCGATATTCAACCGGATCCTCGACCGTGATGACTTTCTTCTCCGGGGTGTTGAGTTCGGACAATGCGGCATACAGCGTGGTGGTCTTGCCGGAACCGGTCGGGCCGGTGACCAGCACCATGCCGCTGGGACGATGGATGTTATGGCGCAAGCGCTCCAGGATATGCGGCGGAATGCGCATCCGGTCGAGGCCGAGAATGCCGGTGCTCTGGTTGAGCAGGCGCATCACCACCGATTCGCCATATTGCGTGGGCATGCTGGAGATACGCACATCGACGTTGGAATTGCGCAGCTTGATATTGAAGCGGCCGTCCTGTGGCAGGCGCTTTTCGGAAATATCCAGGCCGGAGATCAGTTTCAGGCGCAACACCAGGGCCGTGGCGATCTTGCTGTCGGCCTCGGTCTGGATATGCAGCACGCCGTCGATGCGGAAGCGGATGACAAGATTCTTTTCCTGCGGTTCGATGTGGATATCCGAGGCGCGGGTTTTCAAGGCTTCTTCGAAAACCGTGTTGAGCAGCTTGACCACCGGGGCATCTTCGGCGCCGGCAGTCAGGCCGAGCACATTGCCGAAGTCGCTCGGGACATCGGCCATATCCGCCGTCAACTCTTTGGCCAGGCCATGAATTTCTTCGGTGCGGGTGTAGACCCGGTCGATCAGCCCCATCAACTGGCTTTCCATCACCACCGCCAGGAATATCTCGCGCCGCACGATGCGGGTCACTTCGTCGTAAGCGGTCAGATCGGTGGGGTCGGCGAAACCGATGATCAACAGCTCGTTGTCTTCATCCAGCACGATCGCGCGGTTGCGGCGCGCCTGGGCTTCGGGCAGCAGCTTGATCAATTTCGGCTTGGGATTGAAAGTCTTAAGATCGATAAAGGGGGCGTTCAACTGTTTCGCCAGCGCCTTGGCGATGCTTTCCTCGGTGACATAGCCGCTCTCGACAAAAACCCGTCCGAGTTTGCGCCCGCTGCGTTTTTGCTCGGCCAAGGCGAGCTGCAGTTGCTCATCGGTCAACAAGCCTTGGGTTATCAGCAAGTCGCCGAGGCGAATTTTTTCCGGGCGTGGCATTAGAATCTCCAGTAGTATTGAGCCGATTCTACTTGAAGCTCAAGTCGATCTCGCCTGCATAAAGCCTATTTTTCCCTGGATGTTCAACATCGTCCTCTATCAGCCGGAAATTCCTCCCAATACCGGCAATGTCATTCGCCTGTGCGCCAATGTCGGTGCTTGCCTGCATCTTGTCAAGCCGCTTGGCTTCGATCTCAGCGCGGCGCGGCTGCGGCGTGCCGGGATGGATTACGCGGAACTGGCGGAAGTGCGCATTCATGAGAATTGGGCCGCCTGTCTGGATGTTCTCGGTATATCGCGCTTGTTCGCGCTGACCACCAAGGGAGCGACACGCCACGACACGCCGCGTTATGTTCCGGGGGATGCTTTTGTTTTCGGTCCGGAAACCAGCGGCTTGCCGGCGCATATCCTGTCCAGCATAGAATCAGGGCGGCGCATCCGCTTGCCGATGACGCCCGGCTGCCGCAGCCTCAACCTATCCAACAGCGTGGCGGTGGTGGCTTATGAAGCCTGGCGGCAAGTAGGTTTTGCGGGGGGTACGTGAGCGAAAGCGGTGTTATTCGTCTTTCGGGTCGCGCGCCATGAGTTGTTCAACCGCCGCCGCCGCCGACAGGCGGCCATCCAGCAAGGCGCAGACGGTCTGCGTAATGGGCATATCCACATTCAATTGCGCGGCGCGCCGGGCGACTTCACGTGCGCTCGGCACGCCCTCGGCGACGTGCCCCAGTTCGCGCGTAATCGTTTCCAGCGTTTGCCCACTGGCCAGAGCCAGGCCGACACGGCGGTTGCGCGATAAATCGCCCGTGCAGGTCAGGATCAGGTCGCCCATTCCAGCCAGCCCCATGAAGGTTTCGCGTCGCGCACCCAAGGCCATGCCAAAGCGCACCGTTTCCGCCAGACCTCGCGTGATCAGTGCGGCACGGGCGTTGAGACCGAGGCCGAGCCCGTCGCATATGCCGGTGGCTATCGCCAGGATGTTCTTCACCGCCCCCCCGACTTCGGCGCCGATCACGTCGCTGCCGGCATAGATACGCAGACGCTGGCTGGATAATGCCTGTGACATGGTGCGGGCGAAGCCGGCATCGACGGAAGCGAGGGTCACGGCAGTGGGCAGACCGCGCGCCACTTCCTCAGCGAAACTTGGCCCGGTCAAAACGCCGTTGGACGTCGCGGAGGTGGTCATTTCTTCAGCGGCAACCTGATGCGGCAGCAGGCCGGTGCCCGCTTCGAGTCCCTTGCAAACCCACAGAAAGTGTAGCGACGGCGCTGTCCGGCGCAGCGTACTGAGTGTCGAGCGCAACTCGGCCAAAGGTGCGGCAATCAAGGCCAGTTCCGCGCGATCGACCGAGGCGGCGAAGTCGCCGGTGAGCGCCAAGGCTTTCGGAAAGGCCTGGCCGGGTAAATAGGCAGGGTTCTCGCGCGCTGCTTGTAACCTGGCAACCAAGCCGGCATCATGCACCCACAGCGTCACCGCATGCGCATCGCTGCGCGCGAAAGCAATGGCCAGCGCGGTGCCCCAGGCGCCGGCGCCGAGGACGGCGATTTTCAAGCTAGACCCCCCAGACTTGATTGACGCGGATAAAGCCGCCCTGACCGCTACGGTGCCTGATTTTGGCCCAGCCCGCGACGGGAAGGGGCTCGACCAATTCCAGCACCACGTCTTTCTCGGCTTCGAAGACTATCGCTGCATTCGGTTCAGGTTGGGAACGCACTTGCGCGCGGTGTGCCGTCACCAGTACCGTTCGTTTTTCGGAGACTTGGCGTTTTTCGACCCAGGCCATGCTCCCGGCGGCATCGCGCACCTTGCACCAGCCTTCCAGGGTGACCACCACCTCGACCGGGGTATGCCGCGCGATTGCGAACAGCGGCGTGGCTTTCAGCGATGGCGCGTCATACATCACCGCCGCATCGGCTAGCGAAAAGTAGTCGATCGCCGATGCCGGCAGAGCCGTAAGCGCTAGTATGACAAAAACAAGTCGACGCATGGCGCTTACTGAATCGGAATTTCGCCGGACGGATGGGTCTGCTGTTGTTGAGCCATCAGGCGCTGCTGGTGGACCGCTTCGAAATTCACCGGGGCCAATAAGACAGGAGGGAATCCGGCTCGCGTGATCAGATCGGAGATCGTTTCGCGGGCATAGGGGAACAGGATGTTCGGGCAGGCGATCGAGAGTATCTGCTCCATGTCTTGTTCCGGCACATGGCGGATTTGGAAGATGCCGGCTTGCCCGGCTTCGACCAGGAACAGCGTCTTCTCGCCGATCTTGGCCGTGACCGTCACTGTCAGCAAGACCTGGAACATGCCTTCGTCGAGTCCGCTGGTTTCGCTGTGCAACTGCACCTCGACCGCGGGATTTTCGCGCTCGAGGAAAACTTGCGGCGCATTGGGAACTTCGAGGGAAATATCCTTGGCGTAGATTTTTTCGATGCTAAAAACAGGGGCTTGCGGTTCGTTCATGGGTTTCGCCTTAGTGTGGAAATGGTTCATGCTCCAGCCAGCAGCGCATCGAGCCGGCCGGCGTGGTCGAGGGCGGCAAGATCGTCAAAGCCGCCGACATGGGTTTCGCCGATATAAATCTGCGGCACGGTGCGACGGCCAGTGCGCGTCATCATTTCCTGGCGCCGTTCGGGGTCAAGATCGACGCGAATCTTCTCAATCGCAACGACCCCTTTGTGCTTGAGCAGTTCTTCGGCACGGATACAGAAGGGACAGATGGCGGTACTGTACATCAGGACTTTGGCGCTCATGCGGCTTCTCTTACTTTGTCGTCATGGGCAAGCCGGCTTCACGCCAGGCTGCGACGCCGCCAGCCAGGTTGAATACTTTTTCGAAGCCGTGCTTCGTTAATTTGCTGCATGCTGATGACGAACGGTTGCCCGTCTGGCAACTGATAATCAGTGGACGCGTCTTGAATTTCTCGATCTCGCCAAGGTGCTTTTCCAACTGTCCCAAGGCGATGTGGCGTGAATTGGGGATGTGGCCGGCGGCCCACTCAGCTGCTTCGCGCACATCGATCACCAGCGCATCGTCGCGGTTCAGCAACAGCGTTGCCTGCAACGGCGAAACGCGATTGGCGCCACTGCTGTTTACGATCTGCCACACAAGCATGCCGCCGCTGATCAGGGCGAGCATGACGTACATCAGGTTGTTCTGCACAAATTCCAAAATTCGCTCCAACAGGGGTTGAGTCAGTGTTTATGCGGTGTTACGCCGCAGAAGACCTCGCGCATCAGTACGATCAACTGGAGCGTGCGGGTATCGGCGACACGGTAGTACACGCGATTGGCGTCCTTGCGTGTTTGCAGCACGCCCTTGTCGCGCAAGATGGCAAGATGCTGGGAGATATTGCTCTGTGAGGTGCCCACGGCATCGACGATGTCCTGTACGCAAATTTCCTGTTCGCCGACGACGCAGAGTATTTTCAGGCGCAGCGGATGCGAGATCGCCTTGAGCGCGCGCGCGGCGGTCTCGATGTGCTCTTGCTTGTCGATCAGGTCGAGGATGGCGTGGTCCGTCACAGGGAGAAGTCGTCGAAATGAAACATGGAATATTATAGAATACTTCTTTGCAACTACCTAAGCACATCGCTGTGCGAGTCGCCATGCATAAGATCGTCTTGTTGCGTCACGGGGAATCGACCTGGAACATGGAAAACCGGTTTACCGGCTGGACCGACGTTGGCCTGACCGAAAAGGGGCTGGCCGAAGCTGGTGCGGCCGGCCAGTTGCTCAAGAAGGAAGGGTACGACTTCGATCTTGCCTACACCTCGGTATTGAAGCGCGCCGTCAAGACGTTGTGGACCGTGCTGGAAGAAATGGACCAGATGTGGATCCCGATTCATCATTCCTGGCGTCTCAACGAACGTCACTATGGCGCCCTGCAAGGCCTCAACAAGGCGGAGACCGCCGCCAAGTATGGCGAAGCGCAGGTGAAAATATGGCGCCGCGCCTACGATACGCCACCGCCGGCCCTGGAGGCCAACGACCCGCGCCTGGAAATCGGCAATCCGCGCTATGCCGATCTGGCGCCAGACGATTTTCCCCGCACCGAGTGCCTCAAGGACACCGTTGCGCGCTTCCTGCCATACTGGAATGGGACCATCGCGCCAATGGTCAAGTCGGGCAAGAAGGTCATCATTGCCGCTCACGGCAACAGCCTGAGGGCGCTCGTCAAGTATCTCGACGATGTTCCTGACGCTGACATC
The DNA here is from genome assembly GCA_028713555.1 of Sterolibacterium sp. Taxonomy (GTDB): domain Bacteria; phylum Pseudomonadota; class Gammaproteobacteria; order Burkholderiales; family Rhodocyclaceae; genus JACRAR01. The sequence continues at coordinate 17,954 of JAQTOA010000020.1, forward strand.
GTCGGTGTCAACATACCCACCGCGCAACCGCTGGTGTACGAATTGGACGATGCGCTCAAGCCGCTCAGGCATTATTATCTCGGCGATGAAAAGGCTATTCAGGCTGCCATGCAGGCCGTCGCCAACCAAGGCAAGGCGAAGAATTAAACTCCACGGGTTAGCGACACTTCTTCTTGCGCTGTTCTTCTCGGCTAGCGCCAGCGCTGCGCCCCATGGCGCAGCGGCGGAAGCCAAGCGTGGGCAACTCAAGGAACTGCATGGCCGCATCGAAACCTTGCAGCGGGATCTGGCGAAGAGCGAAGAAATCAAGGCATCCGCCGCCGACCAGTTGAAGGAAACCGAGTCGGAAATTTCCGCGGTCAGTCGCGGCCTGCGTGAACTTGGCCAGCAACGCACCGAAGTTCAGGAGGCGCTCAACGACCTGCAACAGCAATCGCAACGCCTGGGAGACCAGATTGCCAAGCAGCAGGGGCAACTCGGCCGATTGCTCTATCGCCAGTATGTGAATGGCGAGAGCGAAGCGCTGCAACTGATCCTGGCCGGCGGCGATCCGAACCAGGCCGCGCGCGATCTTCACTACCTGACCCTGCTGTCACGCGCCAAGGCCGATCTGTTAAACGTTCTGCGCAGCACTCTGGCGGAGAAACAGCGCCTGGCCGAAGCCGCCAGCGGCAAGCGCGACGAACTCATCGCCATTGAACAGCGGCAGCAACAGCAGCGGGCTGCGTTGTTGTCCCAACAGCATCAGCATCAGGTGATGCTGGCTAAACTGGCGAACAAGATCAGGGCACAGCGACGTGAAATCGGTGCGCTCAAGCAAGATGAAAAGCGGCTCGGCAAATTGATCGAGGGTCTCGCCCGTATCGTTGCCAAAGCGGCGCGAACGCCTCGTCCGGTACGCGCCAAGCCGGGCGCGACGCCGGAAGCGGGCCTTAAGTCTGCCCCCGATCGCCAGCCGGCAGAGGAGGAGATGAGCTTTTCAGGCAACTTCGCCAAACTCAGGGGCAGCTTGCGTCTGCCGGTGCGCGGCGAACTGTCCAACCGTTTTGGCAAGCCGCGGGCAGAAAGTGGCGCCAGCTGGAAGGGCCTGTTCATTCGCGCCGCGGAAGGTAGCGAGGTCAAGGCCATCGCCCCCGGTCGGGTGGTCTTTGCCGATTGGCTGCGCGGTTTCGGCAACCTGCTGATCCTCGACCACGGCGATACTTTTCTAACCGTTTATGGCAACAACCAGTCGCTCTTTCGTCAGCTCGGGGATACCGTCAAATCCGGCGAAGTCATCGCCGCTGTTGGCAACAGCGGCGGCAACCCGGAATCCGGTTTATACTTTGAGCTTAGGCACGAGGGGCGGGCGGTAGATCCGCTGAAATGGGCCACTCTCAACTAGATTTTCCAGCGGAGCCACGCATTTATGCGCATCAAATTACAGCAAGCCGGATTGATTGTTATCGGACTAGTCGCTGGTATTCTTATCAGCCTCAATTTTTCCGCCAGCGCCCAGAGAGAAGAAGCTGCAACCGCGCTACCGGTTGAAGAATTGCGCAGTTTCGCGGATGTCTTCAACGCCATCAAGCAAGGCTACGTCGAACCGATCGATGACAAAAAACTGATTACTCATGCCATCAGCGGCATGCTCTCGAATCTCGATCCTCATTCGGCCTATCTCGATGCGGACTCTTTCAAGGACTTGCAGGTTAACACGCAGGGCGAGTTCGGCGGCCTGGGCATCGAGGTCGGCATGGAGGACGGATTTGTCAAGGTCATCTCGCCGATCGAGGACACGCCGGCGTTCAAGGCCGGGATCAAGACCGGCGACCTGATCATCAAGCTCGATGAAACCCCGGTCAAAGGCATGACCCTCAACGATGCGGTCAAGCGCATGCGCGGCAAGCCGAAGACTTCGATTGTCCTGACTATCGCCCGCAAGGGTGAGACCAAGCCGCTGGTCATGACCATCGTGCGCGAAAAGATCAAGGTGCAGAGCGTCAAATCGAAAGTGCTCGAAACCGGTTTCGGCTATCTGCGCGTCACGCAGTTCCAGGAAGAGACCACGGCCGACCTCGCCAAACATCTCGACAAACTCTTTAAACAGGAAAAAGATGGTCTGCGTGGGCTGGTGCTCGATCTGCGCAACGACCCGGGCGGTTTGTTGAACGGCGCTGTCGGCGTATCTGCCGCTTTCCTGCCGGCGAAAACCCTGGTGGTTTCCACCGACGGCCGCACCGCCGACGCCAAGCACAAGTACTTTGCCAGCCCGGAGGACTATTTGCGCGGTACGCGTGATGATTTCCTGAAGAACTTGCCGGCCAGCATCAAGACCATACCGCTGGTGGTGCTGGTCAACGGCGGCTCGGCTTCGGCTTCCGAGATCGTTGCCGGCGCTCTTCAGGATCATAAGCGCGCCGTGGTGATGGGCACGCAAACCTTTGGCAAGGGCTCGGTGCAAACGGTCTTGCCGCTTTCCAACAACACCGCCATCAAGTTGACCACGGCGCGTTACTACACGCCGAGCGGAAACACGATTCAGGCCAAAGGCATCACTCCTGACATCATTGTCGAGGAATCGCCCAATGGCGGCGGTGGGGCACACGAGCGCATCCGTGAAGTCGACCTGGAGCGTCATCTGGCGAACGATAGGGAAAAGGCCAAGGAAACCATACCGCCCATTCCTTCGTCGAAGACCGGCAAGAGCAAAGGCAAGGAAGAAAAAGGCAAGGATGAGAAGAGTAAAGACGAGAAGAGCAAGGAAGGGGTAGATGAAGATACGAGACCGCCAGCGTTCGAGTTTGCCTCGAAGAACGATTACCAATTGAACCAGGCGCTCGGTCTGCTTAAGGCGTGGCAGATCATCAAGCAGAGGTGAACGACCAGCAGTTGCTCCGTTATAGCCGTCACATTCTGCTGCCGCAGATCGATGTTGATGGGCAAACGCGTTTGCTCGAGTCGCGGGCATTGGTGGTTGGCGCTGGCGGACTCGGCTCGCCGGTCGCCTTGTATCTGGCTTCCGCGGGCGTTGGCTCGCTGACACTGGCCGATGGCGATACGGTTGACTTGACCAATCTGCAGCGGCAAATCCTTCACCGTAACAGTTCAGTGGGGCGTCCCAAGGCGGAGTCAGGGCGGGATACGCTGGCCGATATCAACCCGGAATGTCGCGTCTTGGCTCTTGCCGAAAGGCTGGACGGTGAGCGGCTTAAGTCAGAGATTGCCGTCGCCGACGTGGTGCTTGACTGCTCGGACAATTTCGCCACGCGCCACGCGATCAACCGCGCCTGCGTCGAATTCAACAAACCATTGGTTTCCGGCGCGGCGGTCCGCTTCGACGGACAGGTGTCGGTATTCGATTCGCGGCTAACCTCTTCCCCCTGCTATCACTGCCTGTTCCCGGAAGGCCAGGACGTCGAGGAGGTACGCTGTGCGGTGATGGGCGTATTCGCGCCGCTCACCGGCATCATTGGCAGCGTACAGGCTGCGGAAGCACTCAAGTTGCTGATCGGTTGCGGCGAATCGTTGGCCGGGCGGCTGCTGCTGCTCGACGGACTGGCGATGGAATGGCGCTCGATCACGGTGCCACGTGATCCTGATTGTGCGGTATGCGGGCAGGGTTAACGATAACTGGCTCGTTCCGGGCCCGTTGAACTGTCAGGGGGCAATGCCGGGGCGAGTCCCGGCGACGTCATTCACCCCTCAGAACAGCTTGTAGTGCCGCAGCCAGCGCGGCGCATGGGTCATGAGTGCGGAGCCCACCAGCACTGCCAAAAACAGTACCGTACCGATACCGCTGAGCCAGGCAGCACCAATCAGCAGCGCGACCTTGAACACGACGGTCTGGCCATTGAGCTGGCTGAAGTAGGCGGAATCGCCCCAACGATCGAGGGCGGCAATGCCAATTCCCGAAACGATCAATAAGCTGGCATAGATCACTGTCTCTGCCCGGGGAAGAACGCTCAGCACGGCCGCGCCAATGCCGGCTACGCCAACCAGATGCAGGGCGCGCAGCAGATTGACGAGGAGCCTGCGGCCGGTGAAATCGCGCTGGTTTTCTGGTTTGTCGCTCATTTCAGGCGAGCCAGCAGGCACAGGTCAGCACCGACGCGGCGCAAGTCGACGATGCGCAACTCCTGCCGGCCGCTCAGATCGGCAAGTTCAGGCAGATTGAACATGCCCCTGGCCGCATCGCCAAGGATCGTCGGCGCCAGGTACAACAGCAGTTCATCGACCAGGCCGGCGCGCAACAGCGAGCCATTGAGTTTGCAGCCGGCCTCGGCGTGAATTTCGTTGATGCCGCGCCGCGCCAGTTCCGCCAGCAACGCCGCCAGATCGACCTTGCCCTGAGCGTTTGGCAGGACGATCACTTCGGCAGCGCGGTGGCGCAGCGCTGCCGTTTTTACGGCGTCGTCAATAGCGGCTGTGACAATCACATTGCCGCCTTCCAGCACCTTTGCCTGCAAAGGAATTTCCAGCCGGCTATCGACCACCACCTTGAGCGGCTGGCGGGAGGTCTCGATGTCGCGCACCGTCAAGCGTGGATCGTCGTCCTTGACCGTGCCGATGCCAGTGAGTATGGCGCAGGCACGCGCTCGCCAACGGTGACCATCGGCACGTGCGGCGGAGCCAGTGATCCATTGGCTGCTGCCGTTATTGAGGGCGGTCTTGCCATCCAGACTGGCAGCAATCTTCATCCGTAGCCAAGGCCTGCCGCGCGTCATGCGCGAAACAAAACCGATATTCAGTTCGTGCGCTTCGGCCGCCATTAGGCCGCAAGCGGTTTCTATACCTGCCGCGCGCAACGTCGCCAGTCCCTGCCCAGCGACCTGCGGATTGGGGTCTTGCATGGCTGCCACGACCCGGCTGACGCCAGCCTCAATCAGCGCTGATGCGCAGGGTGGTGTGCGGCCATGATGGCTGCAGGGTTCCAGCGAGACATAAGCGGTGGCGTCGCGTACTTCGGCGGAATGAGTGCGTGCATCGGCTAGCGCCTGGATTTCGGCGTGATTTTTTCCGGCTGGCTGGGTGTGTCCCCGGCCGATGATCAGCCCGTTGCGAACCAGCACGCAGCCCACCCGCGGGTTCGGTGTCGTGCTGTAAAGGCCCTGTTGCGCCAGTTGCAGCGCAACCGCCATGAATTGATGGTCGGCGGCGGAAAACATCAGTAATTTGTCACGCGTATTTCCCCCGCATTTTTCCATCTTCTCGGCGGTCCTGACGATTCAGGATTTCGGGCTAGTCCGCGGAATACGTGGCATGCGCGGTTTCTTGACTTCACGAATGGCATCGGAAAATTCCTCGACATCCGCGAAGTTCCGGTACACCGAAGCGAAGCGGATATAGGCGATCTTGTCGAGCTTCTTGAGTTCGCGCATCACCAGCTCGCCGATCTTGTCGCTCGGCACCTCGCGCTCGCCGAGCGTGACCAGCTTTTCTTCGATGCGGTCGATTGCGGCATCGACGCTTTCCGTCGTGACCGGACGCTTGCGCAATGCCAGCATCATGCTGGCGAGAACTTTTTCGCGCTCGTATTCGACCCTGCTGCCGTTTTTCTTGACCAGTTGCGGCAACTGCAACTCAACCCGCTCATAGGTGGTGAAGCGCTTGTCACAGGTCATGCATCGCCTGCGTCTTCGCACCGTGTCGCCGTCCTCGTTCTCACGGGTGTCGACAACCTGGGTGTTCGGTTCGGCACAGTAAGGGCATTTCATGATTCGCTCTTCTGGAGCGAATCATGAAATGCCCTTTGGGCTGTTAAGTCCAAAGGGTGGAAGTATTGGCCGCCAACTCCCCAACTCCCGCCCCAAGGCGGAGGAGTCCGCTTACACGCTTGGCTCGAAGGGCAAGTGCGGGTCATGTTCCGGTCATGCGTACACGGGGAAGCGTTTGCACAACTCGCCTACCCGGGTTTGAACACTGGCCAGCACCTCCTCATTGGCGGGCGCGTCGAGCACGTCGGCAATCAGGTGAGCGATCTGCTCGGCCTCGATCTCGGAGAAGCCGCGGGTAGTCATCGCCGGGGTGCCGATGCGGATGCCGGAGGTGACCATGGGCTTCTGCGGATCGTTGGGGATGGCGTTCTTATTGACCGTGATATGCGCTTTGCCGAGTGCGGTTTCGGCGTCCTTGCCGGTGATGTTTTTGGCGCGCAGATCGACCAGGAACACATGCGACTCGGTGCGCCCGGAAACGATGCGCAGGCCGCGCGAGATCAGCACCTTCACCATCACTTGGGCGTTTTCGATCACCTGCTCTTGGTAATCGCGGAATTCGGGGGCCAGCGCTTCCTTGAAGGCCACTGCCTTGGCGGCGATCACATGCATCAGCGGTCCGCCCTGCAAGCCGGGAAAAATCGCGGAGTTGATGGCCTTGGCGTGCTGCTCCTTCATCAGGATCAAGCCGCCGCGCGGGCCGCGCAGGGTTTTGTGGGTGGTCGATGTGACCACGTCGGCATGCGGCACGGGATTCGGATAGAAACCAACCGCGACTAGACCGGCATAATGCGCCATGTCGACCATAAAAATCGCCCCGACGGCTTTAGCTACCTTCGCGAAGCGTTCGAAATCGATGCGCAGGCTGTAGGCCGAGGCGCCGGCAATGATCAGTTTCGGCTTGTGTTGCAGCGCCAGTTTTTCCATCGCATCGTAATCAATCTCCTCACGCGCGTCCAACCCATAAGGAACCACGTTGAACCACTTGCCACTCATGTTGAGCGCCATGCCGTGCGTCAGATGGCCGCCCTCGGCCAGGCTCATGCCCATGATGGTATCGCCCGGTTTGAGGAAGGCCATGAAGACGGCCTGGTTCGCCTGGGAACCGGAGTTCGGCTGGACGTTGGCCGCTTCGGCGCCAAACAGTTTTTTGGCGCGATCGATGGCCAGCTGCTCGGCCACATCGACATGCTCGCAACCGCCGTAGTAGCGCTTGCCCGGATAGCCCTCGGCGTATTTGTTGGTGAGCTGCGAGCCCTGCGCTTCGAGCACGGCGTAAGAGACGTAATTTTCCGAGGCGATCAGCTCGATATGGTCTTCCTGGCGGCGGTTCTCGGACTGGATCGCCTGCCACAACTCGTTATCGACTTTGGCTAGGGTTTTCTGTTTGGAAAACATGACAATTGGGAGCGGTAGATTGGGAAACGGCGATTTTACCACTTTGGCTTGTCAGTACCCCGGACAGAATTTCGGGGGATTATTCACGGATGTGCTCCTGGGATGCGTTCTCAACTGATCGCTCGCACACGTCGCTCAATTGAGAACACGCCCTAAGCAAAGGCTGGAATAAAATGGCAAAGCACTATAGGCTGAGGCGTCCGCAAAAGCTTTTGCCCTATGGGTGCCCGAGCCGTCAATGGCGGATGATTTATTACCGCAGGCATTGAGAGGTAACTATCGCATGCAGTCGCTGCTAAAACTGTCTGGCCTCATCGACCAGACCAATGAACGCATAGGCAAACTGATCATCTGGCTGGTGCTGGTCGTCGTCGTCGTTAGTGCCGGTAATGCCGTGATGCGCTATGCCATCAACTGGAGTTCCAACGGTTTGCTGGAAGTCCAGTGGTACTTGTTCTCATCGGTATTCCTGCTCTGTTCCGGCTATGTGCTGCTGAAAAACGAGCACATCCGCATCGACGTTATCGTCGGCCGCCTTTCGCCTCGGACGCAGAACTGGATCGATGTATTTGGTCTCTTGGTCTTTCTGCTGCCCATGGCCGCCATCCTGTTGTACTTATCCTGGGCAGTGTTCGTCAATGCTTGGCAGTCGAGCGAAATGTCGCCCAATCCGGGCGGGCTGATCCGCTGGCCGGTGCGTCTGATGATGCCGGTCGGTTTCCTCCTGCTGACGCTGCAAGGAATTTCGGAACTCGTCAAGCGTATCGCTTTCCTCAGCGGCCAAGGCCCCAATCCTCTCGACAAGCTGAAGGGGCCGAGCGCCGAGGAAGAGTTGGCCGATGTCATCAAGAAGCATCAGGTAGCGCCCGAGGTTGCCGACATGGTCGAAATGAACCGCGGCATGGTCGAAGACGACAAGCCGCACGAAGGAACCCGGAAATGACCGCCTTCCTCATCGCCAACATGGCGCCAATCATCTTCGGCTCGCTGGTCTTCTTCCTGCTGCTCGGTTTTCCGGTTGCCTTTGCCTTGGGCGCCAACGGCATCATTTTCGGCTGGCTCGGCATCGAACTGGGGCTGTTCCATCCGGCCTTCTTCCAGGCGCTGCCCGAGCGCATCTTTGGCGGCATCATGAGCAACGATACGCTCATGGCCATCCCCTTCTTTACATTCATGGGACTGATCCTGGAGCGCTCCGGTATGGCGGAGGATCTGCTCGACACTATCGGCCAGCTGTTCGGGCCGATTCGCGGCGGACTCGCTTATGCTGTCGTCTTGGTTGGGGCGATGCTTGCGGCAACTACCGGGGTGGTTGCCGCCTCGGTGATCTCGATGGGCCTGATCTCGCTGCCGATCATGCTGCGCTACGGTTATGACCGGCGTCTGGCCTCCGGCGTCATTGCCGCGTCGGGTACGCTGGCGCAGATCATCCCGCCTTCCCTGGTGCTGATCATCATGGCCGACCAACTCGGCAAATCGGTCGGCGACATGTACAAGGGAGCTTTTGTCCCGGGCTTCATCCTCGCCGGCCTCTATCTTGCCTACGTGCTCGGCGTGACGCTGATCAAGCCGCAATGGGCGCCGGCTCTGCCGCCTGAGGCGCGCAGCTTCCGCGAACCGAGCGGCAGGAGCGGCGTTCTTTCGCTGCTGGTGCTGACAACGCTTTCGGTCGCGGCGGCGGTTGCTTATGGCAAGTTCATGCTGCCGGCGAACCATCCGTTCGATGAAACTATCGTTGTTACCATGCTGGTCGGGGTGGGCTTTGCTTTTACCCTGTCGCTCATCAACAAGCTGCTGAAGATCGGCCTGCTGTCGGCCATGGCGGAAAAAGTTACCTTCGTCCTGATTCCGCCACTGGGTTTGATCTTCCTCGTGCTCGGCACCATTTTTCTCGGCATCGCCACGCCGACCGAAGGCGGTGCCATGGGCGCAACCGGCGCATTGCTGATGGCGCTGGCGCAGAACCGTCTGTCCTGGCCGCTGCTTAGGCAGGCGATGGACAGCACTGCCAAGCTGACCACCTTTGTCGTCTTCATCCTCGTCGGCGCGCGGATATTCAGTCTCACCTTCTACGGTGTCGACGGCCACAAGTGGGTTGAACACCTGCTTACTGATCTGCCAGGCGGCCAGATCGGCTTCCTGATTGTCGTGAACCTCCTGGTTTTCGTGCTCGCCTTCTTCCTCGATTTCTTCGAACTGTCATTCATCGTCGTGCCGCTGTTGGGCCCGGTGGCGGACAAGCTGGGCATCGACCTGATCTGGTTCGGCGTGCTGCTGGGCATCAACATGCAGACCTCGTTCATGCATCCGCCTTTTGGCTTCGCGTTGTTCTACCTGCGCTCGGTGGCGCCGACCTCGGCCTATAAGGATCACCAGACCGGCCGGGTTACCCAGCCGGTGACGACCGGGCAGATTTACTGGGGTGCGATACCCTTCGTGGTTATTCAGATTATCATGGTCGCCTTGGTGATTGCCTTTCCGCAATTGGTTGGCCATGACGCTCCGGTGGCTGCGGGCGGCGCGGAAATCGACATCCAGCAGATGATTCAGGATGACGCGACGAAATCCAGAGGCGACCAGGCGCCGGCGTCCGGCGGGGACGGCGAGGCCCTGACCAGAGCCATCCGGGATGCCAACAAGGGGGAATAAGCGCGCATGAAGAAAGGTCCTGCGGCTAGCCGCAAGGCCTTTCTTTCTTACCGAGGGAAATCCCCGGGTCTTACTTCACGTGCTGCTGCAGGAAGGTGTCCATGCGGAACTCGGCGACGCCGAACCACTGGTTGAGCGTCTTCTGGTACTTGAGATACTCGTCGTAAATCTTCTTGAAGTGCGGATTCTTGGCCGACTCGTCGCTGTAGAGCTGGAGCGCGGCCTTGTAGGCAGCTTCCATAATCTCGTTGGAGAAGCTCTTCAGCTTGACGCCTTGCTGGACCAGACGGCGTAGCGCCACCGGGTTCTTGTGGTCGTATTCGGCCATCATGGTGACGTTGGCTTCATACGCGGCGGCCTCGAACATCGCCTTGTAGTCGGCCGGCAACTTATCCCAGGCTTGCTTATTGACGAAAAAGTGGATGGTCGGACCCGGCTCCCACCAGCCCGGAAAGTAGTAGTTCTTGGCCACCTTGTGGAAACCCAACTTCTCGTCGTCGTAGGGGCCAACCCACTCGGCGGCGTCGATAGTGCCCTTTTCCAAGGCGGGGTAGATATCGGATCCAGGGATCTGCTGGGTCACCATCCCCAGCGGCGTCCATACCGCGCCGCCGAGGCCGGCGATGCGCATCTTGACCCCCTTGACGTCTTTGAGCGTATTGATCTCCTTGCGGAACCAGCCGCCCATCTGCACGCCGGTATTGCCGCCGGCGAAGGAATAGACGTTGTAGGCGCTGTAGAACTCGTCGAGCAGTTTCTGGCCACCGCCGTAGTAGATCCAGGCATTCATCTGCCGGCAGTTCATGCCGAAGGGGATCGCGGTGCCGATGGCGAAGGTGCGGTCCTTGCCGACAAAATAGTAGGAGCAGGTGTGGCAGCACTCGACAGTGCCGTTCTGAACTACGTCCAATGCCTGGCCGCCCGGGGCGATCTCCGGTGGGGCGAAGACCTGCACCTGGAACTTGCCGCCGCTCATTGCCGCCAATCGTTTCGACAGCACCTCCGCGCCTCCGTAAATGGTATCCAGGCTCTTGGGAAAACTGGAAGTCAGTCGCCACCTGATGGCAGGCGCCTGAGCCAGAACTATCGGGGCCACGCCCGCGGACAGGATGCCGGCCATACCGGCGCTCTTGAGAAATTTACGTCTTTGCATTGATCGTCTCCTTAGAAGGGTAAAAGAGAGCAAGGTGCCGCGATGCGGCATTTTTCAAGGATTCCATGCGGGAATCCCGACAGCAATACCATACTAATATGGTTCAGTTTCCAGCGACTGTCATGCGCTCCACCAGGATCGAACCCACCTGTTTCGATCCGCGCACGATCACATCGTTGCCGATGGCCGCGATACTCATGAACATGTCGCGCAGATTGCCGGCGATGGTGATTTCCTGCACCGGGTAGGCAATCTGGCCGTTCTCAACCCAGTAGCCCGCGGCGCCGCGCGAATAATCGCCGGTGACGAAATTGACGCCTTGGCCGAGCAATTCCGTCACCAGCAGGCCGGTGCCCATTTCGCGCAGCAGCCCGGCAAAGTCGTGCTGGCCGGATTTGACGATCAGGTTGTGGTTGCCGCCGGCGTTGGCGGTGGTCTGCATGCCGAGTTTGCGCGCCGAATAGGTCGACAGGAAATAGCCTTGCAGCACGCCGTCGCTGACCACTTCGCGGTCATGTGTCGCCACGCCGTCATCGTCGAACGGGCTGCTGGCCATGGCGCCAGGCAGATGCGGCCGTTCGCTGATCTGCACATGCCGGGGGAATATCTGCCGGCCCAGCGAGTCGAGCAGGAATGAGGACTTGCGGTACAGCGCGCCGCCGCTCACGGCATGCACGAAGCTGCCGATCAGCCCGCTGGCCAGCGGCGCTTCGAACAGCACCGGCACTTGCCGGGTCTTCAGGCGTTTCGCGCCCAGCCTTGCCAGGGCACGGCGCGCGGCATAGTCGCCGACGGCCTGCGGTGCAGCCAGCGTCGACCAGTCGCGTCCCGAAGTGTACCAATCGTCGCGTTGCATCCCCTCGCTCTCGCCGGCGATCACCGCACAGGAGATATAGTGGCGCGAGGTCGGGAAACCGCCCATGAATCCCAAACTGTTGGCAAAGACGAACTGCGACTGCTGTACCGAGACGCTGGCACCTTCCGAATTCTTGATCAGCGGGCTGACATCGAAGGCGGCTTGCTCGCAACGCCGGGCGATGGCGATGGCTTTCTCCACCGGCAGTTCCCAAGGATGATAGAGATCCAGGTCGGCAGCCCGCTTCGCCAGAAGATTCTTGTTCGGCAAGCCGGCGCAAGGGTCGGTGGCAGTGAAACGGGCGATCGACAGCGCCGCCTCGACAGTTGCCTTCAGGGCTTTTGGCGAAAAGTCGGAACTGCTGGCATGGCCGCGACGCTGGCCGAGATAGACGCTGACGCCGATACCCTTGTCGCGGTTGTACTCGATGGTTTCGACCTGGCTCTTGCGGACCGTTACCGATAACCCAAAGGCTTCGGAGACATCGGTTTCGCAGTCTGTGGCGCCGAGTTCGCGCGCCTGCTGCAAGACATCCGCCGCCAACTGGCGCAGCGATTCCGGGGTATAACTGAATTCCAAAGCTGACATGGGGGAGTGGGTCCGTTGCAAAGCTATAATGATACTCGTGGATACCCCAATAAAACCCGAGCAGTCCGACCAAGCCGATCAAGAATATTCTGGGCCCAGCAAGTCGCAAAGAAAACGCGATTCGACGGCGCTCCAGGACTTGGGCGAAGCGCTGGCAGTTCTCCCGTCCGAGCGTCTGGCAAAAATCGAGATGCCCGACAACCTGCGCGAAGCCATTCGCGATGTCCAGCGCATCACCAAGCACGAGGCGCGGCGCCGCCAGATGCAGTATATCGGCAAGCTCATGCGCTCGACCGATCCCTTGCCGATCCAGGCCGCGCTTGACGCGATCGCCGGCGTTTCCGCCGCCGAGAATGCGCGCATGCACCGCCTCGAACGCTGGCGCATGCAGCTGCTGGAGGACGAAGCCAGCGCCTTGGCCGAGATTCTTGCCGTCCATCCTGGCGTCGACACGCAGCAGTTGCGCCAACTCTGCCGCAATGCGCGCAAGGAACACGAACAGAACAAGCCGCCGCGCGCCTTTCGCGAGATCTATCGTTTTCTGAAGCTGCTAGAAGAACCCCATGGATGAGCCACTCCTGATCGGCCTGGTGTCGATCTCCGACCGCGCCTCAAGCGGCGTCTATGATGACAAAGGCATCCCGACGCTGCGTGACTGGTTTGCTACTGCGCTGACTACGCCGTGGAAAATGGAGACGCGGCTGATTCCCGACGAGCAGGCGGAAATCGAGAAAACCTTGATCGAATTGTGCGACAGCGCCGGCTGCCAGCTGGTGCTGACCACCGGCGGCACCGGTCCGGCACCGCGCGATGTCACGCCCGAGGCCACGCTGGCGGTGGCGGACAAGCTGATGCCGGGGTTTGGCGAAGAGATGCGGCGGATCAGCCTGAACTTCGTGCCGACGGCGATCCTGTCGCGCCAGGTTGGAGTAATCCGCGGCAAGTCGCTGATCCTCAACCTGCCGGGACAACCCAAGTCGATCAAGGAAACCCTCGAAGGGGTCAAGGACGCCGACGGCAAAACGCGGATCGCTGGCATCTTCGCCGCCGTGCCCTACTGCCTCGACCTGATCGGCGGGCCTTACGTCGAAACCGACGAGGCCGTGGTCAAGGCCTTCCGCCCCAAGTCTGTGCTACGACCGAAGTAGGCTTCATTTCTTCGGCGCCAGCCACTGTGCCAATAACGCGGCGCCCCAGGCCACGCCGAAACCGGTGATGTCGCTGGCCACGGCGCCCAGACCCTCCTTGCAGTTGGCGGCGGAAAGATCGACATGCAGCCACGGCACTTCATGCGTGAAGCGTTTCAGGAAGCGCGCCGCCAGGATGTGGTCGGCCTCGCCTTCGAGGGTGCATTGCTTGATATCGGCCACTTTGCTTTCGAGACTGGTCTCGTAGTCTTCATCCATCGGGAAGACGCACACGCGTTCGCCCGACTGGCGACCGGCGCCGATGGCCAGTGCCGCCAGCGCATCGCTGCTGGCGAAGACGCCACTGTAGCGGTTGCCCAGGGCTGAGACCATGCTGCCGGTGAGGGTGGCGAAATCGATCAACAGGTCGGGTTTGGATCGGCTCGCTAGCGTCAAGGTGTCCGCCAGCACCAAGCGTCCTTCGGCGTCGGTGTGCACAATCTCGATATGGGTACCGTCGAGCGCGGTGACAATGTCATTCTGCTTGTAGGCCTGCGCCGAAATGTGGTTCTGCGCAATCGCCAGCCAGGCATCCACCTGCACCGGCAAACGCAAGGCCTGTATGCTTTGCAGCAATGCCAGCGCGACCGCCGAACCATTCATGTCCTCATGCATGCCAGCCATATATTTCGCCGGTTTCAGGTTGTGTCCGCCGGTGTCGAAACAGATGCCTTTGCCGACCAGGGCGACGCGTTGTTTAGCCCGACTTGGCCGATACGAGAGATGAACAATGGCCGCGTCCTGCTCATGGCTGCCTTGGGCGACCGCGCAGAAGGCACCAGCGCCGAGTTTCAGCAAGCGCTTGAAAGGATATTCCCGTATTTCCCAGCCTTGGGTTTTCGCCAGCGCACGCACTTTTTTTCGGTAACTCGCCGGTGTCAGTTCATTCGGGGGCAGCGCCGTCAGCTCGCGGGCCAAGGTGTTGGCTTCGGCCAACGCCGCCACCGCGTCGAAATCGGCAGCCTTGGCGTCACTGTGGAGCACGATGCGTTTCAATGGCTTGGCCGGTTTCTGCTTGCGCACCGGCAGTGCCGAGCCATTCAGCCACAGCACGTAGAGCGCCTCGCGGGCGAGTTGCATGGCCACTTGCCGGTCGGCTGAGCACACCATGAGATGGATTGCTGACGGGGCTTCTTCGAGCAGCAGCATGGCGGTTTTGCGCAGGACGGTCAGTTGCGCAAAACGCTCTTGGCTTGGATCAACCATGACATAGGCGTAGCGACTGCCATCCGGCAGGTCGAGAGCAACGGGTTTCCTGGTCAGCTCCTCGATTTTCGTGGCGCGGCGCTTGAGCACCGCCATGAGCAGTTCGCGGCAAGGAATCTGATCGGGCAATGGATTGCCCGCCGGTAGCACGATCAGGGCGTGCAGGGCAGGGGAGGATAACTCCGAGACAGCGATATCGACTCGCTCTTCCAGTGCGGCGGGATGGCATATGAGCTTGGCGAGTGGCATGAGGTTTTTCCTTTAGAATAGCCGACAATTATAGCAACGCAGGATAGCCGCCACTTCGGACGCGGCCTTGGACGACACTTCGCCACCTTCTTTACAGCACTTTCCCATGCGGCAATACCTCGACCTCGTTCAAGCCATCTTTGATACCGGCAGTTGGCAGGAAAATCGCACCGGTGTGCGCACCCTCAGCATGCCCGGGGCGATGATGCGCTTTGACCTGCAAAAAGGTTTTCCAGCGGTCACCACCAAGAAAATCGCGTTCAAGTCGGCGGTCGGCGAACTCGTTGGCTTCCTCCGGGCGTCGCGCAGCGCGGCGGACTTTCGCGCTCTGGGGTGCAAGGTCTGGGACCAGAACGCCAACCAGAACCAGGCATGGCTCGCCAATCCCTACCGGTTGCAAGAGGATGACTTGGGTTCCGTGTACGGTGTGCAGTGGCGGCAATGGCCGGCCTACAAACTCATCGACTTGAGCAAACCAGAGAGTGCCGCCCAGGTCGCTGACGCGGTTGCGCGGGGCTACCAGCAACTGGGGGTTTTAGAGGACGTCGGCGAACAGGGCAAGACCCGTAGCGTGCTGCTCTACAAGGCTATCGATCAGCTGCGGCAGTGTCTCGACACCATCATGACTAACCCCAGCGACCGGCGCATCCTGTTCCACGGCTGGAACTGGGCGCAGATCGAGGAGATGGCTCTGCCGCCGTGCCACCTGCTGTACCAGTTCCTGGTTAACAAAGCGGCGCGGGAGATTTCGCTTTGCCTGTACATCCGCAGCAACGACGTGGGCCTGGGAACGCCGTTCAATCTCACGGAAGGCGCGGCGCTGCTGCATCTGGTAGGGCGCCTGAGCGGCTACACGCCGCGCTGGTTTACCTACTTCATCGGCGATGCCCACATCTACGAGAACCACGTTGACATGCTGCAGCAGCAGCTCAGGCGCGAACCGTTTCCCGCTCCGAAGCTAATGCTATCGGAGCGCATCCCGGATTTCGCCAAGACAGGGACATACCAACCGGAGTGGCTGGAAAAAGTGGAGCCAGGCGATTTTTCGCTGGCAGATTATCAGCACCACGCTTCCTTGACTGCCCCGATGGCGGTCTGATTCAGCGTCCAGACCGCTTCGCATATTCCTCGAATTCTGCCAGCGGCAGTGGGTGGCTAAACAAATACCCCTGATAGGCATGACAACCCTGGCGGGCCAGGAAGTCCATCTGTGCCTCGATTTCCACGCCCTCGGCGATGACCGCCAGCCCCAAACTTTTGGCCAGGGCAACGACCATTTTTGCAATGGCGGCATCGTTGGGGTCGATCAGGATGTCCCTGACGAACCCCTGGTCGATTTTCAGTTGATCCAGGGGCAGTCGCTTCAGGTAAGAGAGCGACGAATAGCCTGTGCCGAAATCATCCAGCGCAAAACCCACGCCCTGTACTTTCAGTGCGGCCATCTTGGCAATGACGTCCTCCACGTCATCCAGCAGCAGACTCTCGGTCAGTTCCAGCTTGAGACGTTGCGGATTGGCGCCGGTGCGGGCGAGTACCTCCAGAACCTGATCGACGAAATCGTAGTGGCGAAATTGACGGGCGCTGACATTCACCGCGACCGTGAGGTGAGCCATCTCCGGCCGAGCAGACCAGAGCGCCAGTTGGACGCAGGCAGTTTCCAACACCCAGTGGCCCAAGGGCAGGATCAAGCCGGTTTCCTCGGCCAAGGGAATGAACTCAAGGGGAGAAACCAGGCCGCGCTCGGGATGTTGCCAGCGCAGCAATGCTTCCACCCCCGTCAGACAACCCTCGCCATCCACTTGGGCCTGATAGTAAAGGAGGAACTGATCCTTCAGAACAGCCTCATGCAAGTCAGCTTCGAGTGCGGCCCGAGTCGTGACCACGGCCTGCATCTCCGGGTCGAAGAAGCGCAGGGTATTGCGGCCCGAAGCCTTGGCCTGGTACATGGCCAGATCGGCCCGTTTCAGCAGCTCGTCGATGCTCCCCT
Organism: Sterolibacterium sp.; assembly: GCA_028713555.1. Lineage (GTDB taxonomy): Bacteria > Pseudomonadota > Gammaproteobacteria > Burkholderiales > Rhodocyclaceae > JACRAR01. Next base: position 34,923 of record JAQTOA010000020.1, read on the forward strand.
GATGATTGGTGAAAAGAGTGACGCCGATGCTGGGTGTGCTGTGATGCTCGTAATTGGCGAGTTGGAAGGCCAGCCTGAACGCGCCGAGAATTTTCTCGCCGACGATTTCGGCCTGAGTGGCGGCTTCCAGCGGGTGCTCGCTGAGGTCTTCCAGCATCACCACGAATTCGTCGCCTCCCAGACGGGCCACGGTGTCTCCCTCGCGCACGCAGGTGGCTATACGCTGGGCAACCTGTTGCAACAACAAGTCGCCGATGTCATGGCCGAGAGTGTCGTTGAGGGTTTTGAAATTGTCCAGATCGATAAACAGCAGAGCACCATATCTTTCGCTGCGGGAACTGGACGCCAGGGCCTGTTGCAGTCGGTCGAGCAGCAGGCGACGGTTGGGCAAGCGCGTCAGCGGATCGTAGAAGGCGAGATGCCTGATCTCATCCTCGGCTGTTTTGCGCGCGGTGATATCGGTCAGCGTGGCGACGTAGTTGGCGATCTCTCCGCTATCATCCTTCACCGCGGTAATGATGAGCCATTCGGGATACACCTCGCCGTTCTTGCGCCGGTTCCAGATTTCCCCTTGCCATGTTCCTCTGCGCAGGAGGCTTTCCGTCATCACATCATAAAAGGCGGCATCATGGCGACCGGATTTGAGCAGGTGCGGAGTCTTTCCCACGGCATCTTCGGCGCTGTAGCCGGTAATTTCGGAGAAGGCCCGATTGACGCGCAGGATCGTCCTCGCGGCATCGGTGATCAGCATGCCTTCCTGCGATTCAAAAGCCGTGGCGGCAACGCGAAGATATTGTTCCGTCAGCTTGCGCTCGGAAATGTCCCTGACGATGGCCTGAAGATAGGTTCCGCCGTCTACCTCGACCGGACTGAGACTGACTTCGACATCAAGGGGAACGCTATCTGCGCGCAAAGCCCGCCATTCAAAGCACGGCTTCTCCCCGCTGAAGGCCGCCGCGATTTTTTCCGCCGCCACTTTTGCCGACAGTTGTCCGTCGGCTTGCCTCTCGGGGCAGAGGTCAGCCGGTGAGCGGCCGATGACCTGTTCCTTGGTCAGCCCATACATGCTTGCGCCATGCTGGTTGCAGTCTATGAAGCCGGTCTCATCCTGCAGAAATATGCCATCGTTTGCCTGCTCAAAGAGCAGCCGATATTTGCCTTCGACCTTGCTCAACTGTGCTGCCGCTGCCTGCTGGGAAATCCATCCCTGTTGCAACTTGCGCGCGAACAAAACAGTGACCAGCAGGAAGAAGCAGGCCATTGCGCCAGTCTGAATGAGCTCGTCGTGCCATGGCGTCAAGTATTCGTCCTTGGCAACGCCAACGTTGATGTAGAAATCGTAAGTGCCATTGCGCCGATAGCTGTGGAATCGCTGGATGCCGTCGATGCTGCTGACGCCGGCCTGATAGCTGCCGCTTGTGCGAGTACGTTGCAATGCGGCCGTGAATTCGTCGGCGATGCGTGTCGAGCCGATTTCGCCGTCATGGGCGAGTTGCGGATAACGAACGATGAGGCGTAGATTGCCGTCGCGCATGCCGATCGAGCCGTGATCGCCAACCTTGAGTGTAGTGAAACGTTCGCTGAAACGCTCAAGCGGGATCGTCGCCGCGATAATGCCGCCGAATCTACCATTGCCATCGTTGAGACGGCGCGACAGCACCAGCGACCACTGGTGGGTGATGCGCGAGAATACCGGCCGCGAAATCAGCAGTCCGGCATCCGGATGGTCACGATGCGCCACGAAATAATTGCGGTCGGCGACACTTGTGCCCTGCGGGTCGCCCTTGACGAGCCCATAGCTGACTGTGCCGGCCGTATCAGTGCCGCGTATTCCGGAGAGAATGGGCAGGTGTAAACGCTGCCGTCGCAGCTCGACATTCCATTCTTCGACCGGAAATGCTTTCGATCGGCACTTATCCGCGTAGTCGTCGACCAGGTTTTTCAGGGCGAGGTCGACATTGTCGAAAATGCCGACGATCTCTCCCTCAAGCGTCATCGAGAGGTTCTGGGTGGCCGTGCGCGCATGTTCGATTTGGTTGCGCCAGCTCGAATAGATGGCCTGTGCGGCAAATGCTGCGACCAAAAGGTTCAGCACCAGCACACCGAGCCAGAGATGGCGTACGAAACGCCTGGTATCCGGCGAGCTGGTCTGATCCGCGCTAACGGGCGGTGGCATACGCCGGAATACCTCTCATCATGGCCCGAATTATAGCGGTTTCACACTATGTCATTCGATCACGCTGGAATGTCTGTCCAGTTCGCTGTCTATCCGATTGGCATGCCGATGCAAGAGGAGTTTCTTTGCGTCGCCATGGTTTATCGTGGTACCACCACTGGCAGCGGGTTGAGTTCTATCGGCACCCAACTGTAACTGTCCTTGCCATTGGCGCGGACATGGCCGATGCCCGGAAAGGGCAGGTGCATGCCGGCCACCAGGGATTTGCTGGCCGCCATGGCTTTCATGATGCTGCGTCGGGTGGCGATGGCCTGCTTCTGGTCGACGTCGAACTCGATGGAAACGCCCGGACGGGCAAACTGCACGGCATGGGCATGTACCAGGTCGCCCCAGATCAGCAGTTGTTGCCCTTCCGACTCGATCGCATAAGCGGTATGGCCCGGCGTATGGCCGTTGGCCTTGACGGCTCGAATGCCCGGTACCAGCATGCTGCCCGCCGTGAAGGTTTTCCATTGTCCGCTGGCCAGGTAAGGCGCGGCAGTATCGCGGGCGATCTTGAAGAAAGGCTGGGCTGCGGCCGGCGCGCCATCGGCGACCTTCCGCGACAGCCAGAAGTCGTTGTCGGCCTGGGAGACGAAAACATTGGCTTTCGGGAAAATGGGCTGGCCGTTGGCATCGTTGAGCCCGCCCATATGGTCGCCATGCAGATGGGTGATGACCACCGTATCCACCTGGGCCGGCTCATAGCCGGCAGCCTTCATGTTTTGCAGCACATAGCCCAAGCCGGGGCCGAACAGCTTGGCGGCGCCCGCATCGACCAGCACCAGGTGGGTCCCGGTGTTGACCAGGTAGGCATTGACCGCTGTCCGCATCTTGGGATTGCCGACGAACATGCGGGCCAGCAGGCGATCCAGATCGGCGGTGCTGGCGTTCTTGAGCAGCTTGGCGTCGAGTTCGATGGCGCCGTCGTAGAGGGCGGTAATTTCAAACTGTCCAAGCTGCATGCGGTAATAGCCTGGAACCTGGGTTTGCGCCTTGGGGGCTTCGGCCTGCACGAAAGGCGCGAAGCTCATGAGGGCGGCGGTGCAGAGTGCCGTTAGTTGCCGCAAGGTTTTGTTCATAGTGTTTCTCCTCGATAAAACTGGTTTGATCAAAATCCGACCAGATCGTCGACCGGTAACGCCAGCGCCGCGCCGGTGATTTGTTGCAGGGTATTGCCGATGATATTTACATTGTTGTCGAAGCCGCCATGCGATGCGCTTTCGGTCTGCGCCGGCACGTCGGCGCAGTTGCCGAGGCGGGTGACGATTCTTTCCTCGTGGTGGATCGTCAGACGTTTCGTCAATTGGCTGATTTCCACGGCATTGCGCCAGTTGGTGAGGGTTTCGGCGGTGCAGGACGAGCCATCCCAGCCGGCATAGCGGGGATTGTAAACATTCTCCAGGCCGAGGATGGGCATGCGCAAATCGGCTTCCAGCGCGTTGGAAACCAGGTAGAGCAGGGACTTGCGGTAGACCTGCGCGACGTTGTCGTCCTGCTCGCGCTGATCCGCGAGGATGTCGAGGTGCAGCCTGCCCATGATATCGGCATGGGGTGCGTAATAGCGGTTGGCAAACGCCACGGTGCATGCCGGGGCGTACAAATGAACCGACTTGACGCAATCGCTGAGGCCTTTCTGCGCCAGGCTGCCGAGCAACCTGCCGAGGACGATGGAGCCGGCGGAATGGCCCATCAGGTGCAGTTCGAAGCGCTTGCCCCAACTGCCCGCCAGCGAATGCAGCGCATCCGTCAGCAGGTCGCCGCCGCGGCCGCTTTCCGACGCGAGTTCGGCGTTCTCCTTCATTTCGCTCCAGAGCGGGCGTGCGAAGGGGCGGCCGATGGTTTTTTCGATGACCGGGTCGCTGATCTTATCGCTCAGCCAACCGCCAATGCTTCCGGCCCTGCCCGCTGCGCCGGGGAGGATTTTCTCTGCCAGGATGTCGCCCAGCGCTTCGAGCAGGCCGCTTTTCCAAACCAGGAACAGCGGGTAGCAGCCATTGCCGAGGAAATAGCGCCCCATCGCCTGGGTGCGCTGGATCGCGTCGCCTTCGCTGTTGAGGCCGCCGTGCGCATAGATTACCAGGCGTTTTACTGCCTGCGGGTTTTGCCGGAACCAGGCATCTGGCATGACGCACGCCTGATTCGTCAAAGTGCGGGTGACGCCGTCGAGCGGGTCGAAGCGCTCGACGCGGCCATTGTTGCCGAGCACGATGCTGTGCCGGTAGGCGGTTCCCTCGTCCCACCAGTTGGCATGGGCAGCGGCGGCTGCGGCGCCGGTTTTTCTCTTGCTGCCGGCGGCAAGGCGGCCCGCGATCACGCCCGGTACGCCCATTGCGGCGACCCAGGCATCCATCGCGTGCGCCAGCCAATCCGCATAGCCGATCACGGCGAAACCGCCGGCGCCCCATTCCTTGCCCCAGGAATTCTGGATCACGAAGCCGAGGCGATTGAAGCCCACCAGCGCGAAGGAGTGGCCTCCGCTGCGCGACGGCTTGCCGTCGTAGGCGATCAGCGGCAGGGCGGCATGGGCTGTCGGCGGCTTGGCGCTGGTTTTCAGGGTATCCCAGCCTTTATGCGTATAGGATGAAACGAAGATCGCGCCGACTTCCAGAATCGCTGCCTGCAAGTCGGTGATGGCCTGGGGATCGATGCGGTAATACACCCCCAGCGTGCGTTCAATGGCGTCGCTGTCCCAGCCCGCCGTGGGCAGTGCGTCCTCGCCGGCCGCGTAAGACCATTTCGATTCGAGGCAAACGCCGTTGTGAAACCAGCCCTTGAGCGCGCCGCGGCAGCTTGAGCCGGAATAGTCCTCGCCCTCGTATTCATCGAAACGTTTGGCGAAGTGGTACAACATGCGCGGACTGACCGACTCGAATTTCTTCGGCATGCCGGCGGAGCGCCAACGCAGGGTGTTGATCACGCAGGCCAGGCCGAAACCGGTGCATGCCCCTTCCTGCCCCTGGTCGAGGATCAGTCCGGCTTGGCTGTAAACGCCAATGAAATGCTTGATGTCGTCATCCGCCGGGAATATCGGCGGCAGCGAGTGCGGCGGCGGCAGGTATTCCCGATCGCGCAGGTCGGCCGGGTCGCGTTGCACATTCAGGCTGGCGCGCCGCGCCGCAAGCGGGGCGGCCTTCCTGGCCGTTGCCCCAACGAGCGGTTGCGCGGCGACGGCCCAGGCTTTCCGCGCCTTGTCGAACGTATCGGAAAACTGCTCCAGGCCGTATGTGCCGCCATTGACCACCTGGCGCGCAGCCTTCAGGTCATTCCTGGCCAGCGCCTTGATCAGCTTGTCCCGATTCGCGGCGAGATAAGCCGCCAGCAAACAGGCGGCAACCTCAGGCGCGCAGGCGCTATCCGGGTTATCCACCAGTGAAATGTCGAGCACTTTGCTGAATTTTGCGTAATTCTCGCGCCCGGTCAGTTGCACATAGCCGCGTCCGCGATAGCGCGCGCCATCCCCTGGATTCTTGTTGCCGAGTTTGTATTCATAGGCGCTGAAGGCAGCCTGGCCGGGCAGGGTATTGAAATGCGACGGCAATTCGGCGATCGGCACGAAACCCTCGGTTTCGGCGCGGATCGTGGCCAGCGCAACGGCGATCATGTCGGCGTCGGTCAGGCCGAAAGCCGCCAGCGCCGCGCTGACATACGGCAGATTCCTGGCGATGCTGGATGTCTTGGTGTAAGGAAACAGCTTGCCCACCAAGGCGAAGTCCACACTGACGGCCAACTCCGCGGGCGGCGCAACACCCAAGGCAGCCAGGCAGCGCGGCCCGGCGATGGCGTCCGCCACCAGGCCCACGTTGGCCTGCCAGGCGCGCAGGGCCGTCTCGGTGTCGGCGTCGAAAGCCTCGCCGCCGGACAGTCCCGGATAAGCCGCCGCGTCCTTGCCCAGGGCTTTGCGCAAGGCTTGCTTCAGCACGGCGACCGCCTTGCCGGTGTTGTTCCGCATCAACAGCAAGGTTTTCGCGTCGTCCATCATTCATCCTTCCTTCGTGTGAGTTGTCAAAAGTTTATGCCTTGTTCATTTTTGCACCAAGCTTGGCAGTGAATTTTTCTTTATTGATGACGAAGCGTTCATGCCGTCCTTTGGAGATCAGGTCTACGCCATCGTGGGCTTCCACCGCAAACACCAGTTTTTTCCCCTCGACCGCGATCAACTCGACGGTTGCCGTGACCTCCAGTCCGGGCGGTGTGGCGGCTTCGTGGCTGATGTCGATGTGGGTTCCGACGGTTTGTTCCTGCGGCCAGTCAAGATGCGGGTTGATGGCTTTGATGCAGGCCCATTCAAGAAAGCCCACCAGGAAGCCAGTGGCAAAAACTTCCGGCATGACCAGGAATTCCTCCGCCTCCGGATAGAGCGCCGGAACGGTTTTCGAGGGTGGCACGGTGAACTTGTGCCGGTATCGGATGCCGGGTTTCAAGGTTTCTTTCATCTGGTTTCCTGTTATGTATTGCGTTCAAGGTGGGTGGCGGCACTCATTTTTTCGAGCCAGTCCGCTTGGCCGCCGATAGCTGATAACAGATGCTGATTTGACATTGGCTTCGGATCGTCGAAGCCTCTGGATCGGGTGAGGAAAAAAAGAGGATGATTCCACCGACAATCAAGAGAAAGACTTCCATAGCGGTTCCGTAGGTTAGTTAGCGTGGTGCATCACTTAACATCGAGAAGCAGGTGCATCAGTATGCACAGTAGGCAAGGGTAGCAACGCCCATGCGCGAGCGTGTGGCCCGTCTGCGCGCATCGCCGAGAATAAATGCCGGTAAACGAAATGACAAATGGCGTGAAGAATTTCGCGCCATTTATCATGCGCCGTCACCGGCAAATTGGGTTTTTCTACAGCTTCAACGTCCAAGGTCAGCGTCCCCTGCACTGCAGGGTTAGCCCGTTTTCCATGACCTTAAGATAGCTTCGATGTATTTCCTGCATCTGATAGATTCTTGGGCGAGAGCAACAATGCCTCTACAAAGCCACCGAAAAGCAGCATTAGAAAACCGTAGGCGATGACATATCCAAGAATATTGAACGATTTGGATGATCCTAATCTTGCGCTCAGTATGTCCAGTACAAAGAGCGTCATGCCGCCGTACCAAGTGGCCATAAATCCTATGACAGCGCATATCACGATGAACAATATCCTGAGGTTCTTGGACTCCCTCAGGAAGAGGAAGTCACAAGCAAGACCGAGACATATCGCGCCAAATATCTGTCCATACCAAGCACCACTCTCGTATCCAATTAACGTGCCGAGAATAGGACTACCAATAATCCACGAGGCTATCCCGATCACACCTCCGAAGTAGAAGGCTCGGCCTCGAATTGATTCTGGTTTAAAGTGATCGATCATGGTAACTCCCTCCGTTGAATTGATATTTTTGTCGCGCGTCGAAAAAATCTGGGCATCGCTTTGCCATGGCTACGTAAAAGTAACCGGCGCTACGCAGCCTTATCGCGCAGCGTCCGGTTGACTGCTGGGTTGGGCACCCTTTCGTCGTTTGGCGCTAGCGGGGACAAGTTCGATCTTGAGCGTACAGCCAACGGCGGC
>JAQTOA010000021.1 GCA_028713555.1 Sterolibacterium sp.
CGTCATCACCTGGGCCTGGTCTCCCATCAAGTTCCAGGCCGACATGGGCATCCTGCTCACCTTCATGTTCCTCTGGAACATGCTCGGCGCCTTGATCGGCATCCCCGCCTTGTCTCACTTCCTGTTGAAGAAAAAGGATGTCTGAGCTTCTTGCTAAAGCCCGCCAAGAGCGAATTTTCATCGTAAGTTGCCTGTTTCGGTTCCGCTAAAACAGGCAACTTGCAACGGGTAGAATATCCCGTTGGCGCGCCGTCTCTCGAATCTATCCGCCGAGCAATTCGGCGGCGTGTTTACGCGTGGTGTCGGTAATCTTTACACCACCCAGCATGCGAGCGATTTCGTCGATCCTTGCGGCACGGCTTAAAGGTGTGACACGCGAAAACGCCGCACCGGCATGTTCTTCCTTGGTGACCGTCCACTGCCAGTCGGCGCAGGCGGCGACCTGCGGCAGATGGGTTACGCACAGCACCTGTCGGCTTTGTCCGAGCCGATGCAGCATGCGTCCGACGATCTCGGCAACCCGTCCACCGATACCCGCATCGACTTCATCAAAGATCAGGGTCGGCACTTGAGTCGCCTGGCTGGCAATTACCTGGATTGCCAGACCGATGCGGGACAGTTCGCCTCCCGAAGCCACTTTCGCCAAGGGACGCAGAGGCTGACCAGGATTTGCCGAGACCAGGAACTCGACGCTCTCAAGGCCATGGGCATCGCCTTCCTCGAGCTTCTCCAGGGCGACTGCAAAATGGCCGCCGGCCATCGCCAGCTGCTGCATCAGTTCGCTGATAGTCTTGCTGAGTTCGGCGGCGGTCTTGCTGCGTCCATGGCTCATTTGTGCCGCCACGCTGGCATAGTCTTGACGTGCTTTGGCTTCGTGCTCCGCGAGCACAGAGGTATCGCTCAGCACGCATAGTTCGTCGAGGCGCGCGACTTGCTGCGCCAACTGTTGAGGTAATGCTTCGGGCGCTACATGGTATTTACGGGCCATCGTCATCACCTCGGCTAGACGCTGCTCCAGATCGGCCAATCGCTGCGGCTCCAGGTCGAACTTGTCCCGGTAGCGGCGCAGCGCGTGATCTGCTTCGCGCAACTGGATCTGGGCGTTGGCCAGCAGATCGAGTGGCACCTTGAGTTCGGCATCATAGTCGGCCAGTTTCCCCAAGCGGGACAGGATCTGTTCAAGTTGCATCGGCAAGCTTGCGCTGTCATTCATGCCATCATCGAGCAGGGCGAGCGCCGCTGCGACGCCTTCAATCAGGCTCGCGGCATGGGCAAGACGCCGTTGTTCCTGGTTGTCCTCATGCCACTGCACCTGGTCAAAAGCAAGCGCCTGCAGTTCCTTGACCTGCCATTCCAGCATCTCGCGTTCTCGTACGGTCGCTTCGGCGTTGCTCGCGGCTTGAGTGCGCGCCTGAAAGAGCTTTTGCCAGACGCGAAATTTTTCCGCTACATCACGCGCCAGCAACGTAAGTCCGGCGTGGTCATCAAGTAAGGCACGCTGTGAATCGGTACGCAGCAACGAATGATGGGCATGCTGGCCATGGATGTCGGCGAGAAAATCCGCCGCTTCGCGCAATTGACCGAGCGTGGCTGGTGCACCATTCAGATAGGCGCGCGATCGGCCGGCACGATCGACCACGCGCCGCAGCAGGCAACAACCTTCGGTTTCGAAATCATTGGCTCGCAGCCAGGCCGCAAACGGAGCGGCAGCAGGCACATCGAATTCCGCGGAAACTTCGGCGCGTTCGCAGCCGTTGCGCACCACGCCGTTATCGGCGCGTTCGCCCAGTGCCAGCGATAAGGCATCAATCAGTATCGACTTGCCGGCGCCGGTCTCACCGGTCAGCGTGCCGAAGCCTGCTTCAAAATCCAGCTCGAGCTGATCGACAATCACAAAATCACGAATATAGAGGCGGCGCAGCATGGACTGATGGCGGCGTGCTGGGAGATCGGCTCAGTAGCGCGGAGTGGCGCTCCAGTGCAGCTTTTCACGCAGCATCGCGAGGTAACTGTAGCCGGGAGGATGCAACAGGGTGATGGCGTGATGCGAGCGGGCAATGCAGACCCGGTCGCCGGCCCGGGCGTCGAAGTGCGTCTGGCCGTCGAAGTGGATGCGGGCATCATGGAGCGGCATCAACAAGATTTCGATGCGGCTGCGGTCGCTAAGCGTGATCGGCCGATTCGACAGGGCATGCGGACACAAGGGCACCAGCGCGATGCCATGCACCGCCGGATGCAGGATCGGGCCGTTGGCGGACAAGGCGTAAGCGGTGGAACCGGTCGGCGTGGCGATGATCATGCCGTCGGCGCGCAACACGTAGATAAATTCGCCATCGACCTTGACTTCCATTTCGATCATGCGGCCAATTTCGCCTTTGTTGACCACCACGTCATTCAGGGCCAGCGTGTCAAAAACCCGTTCTTCGCCACGCCACACCTCGGCATCGAGCAAGAAGCGCTGCTCCCTGGAGAACTTGCCGGCCAGAAGCGCGGCAATGCTGGCCAGCATGTCGGCGCTAGCAATATCCGTCATGAAGCCCAGTCTGCCGCGGTTTACGCCGACCAGCGGGACGCCGGATTGCGCCAGGCGCCGCGCCGTATTCAGCATGGTTCCGTCGCCACCGAGAACAATCGCGAGATCTGCCTGTGCGCCGATGGTCTCGTAATTCGCCACGGCACAAGCGTAGTTGCCCACCGATAGCGCCGTGTTCTCCTCGACCAGCACCAGCCGCTCTTGGCCGAGCAGAAAGTCGACCAGCGCCTGCAGCGCGCCGGCGATTTCCGGACTCTGGTATTTGCCGATCAGGGCGATGGTGCGAAATTCTCTTTCCATCCCGAGTGAATCCATTGAGCGAATGATCCGAATTAAACCACAATCCTCAACGTCCTTCACCTACAGACATTTTTGACTAGCACCCGAACCCGGTTTAGGGTACTACAATAGGCATCATGCTTGACAAGCGCGCACAAACACTCCTCAAGACTCTGGTTGAACGCTACATCGCGGAAGGGCAGCCGGTTGGTTCTCGCACGCTCTCCCGTTATTCCGGCCTGGAACTTTCACCGGCGACGATCCGCAATGTCATGTCGGATCTCGAGGAGATGGGCTTTATCGCCAGTCCGCACACTTCCGCCGGGCGCATTCCAACGCCACGTGGCTACCGCCTGTTCGTCGATTCTCTATTGACCATTCGGCCGCTCGAACGCGCCGAGTTGACCGAGATGCACGGGGCGATCAAGTCCGACCAGCCGCAACGCCTGATCAACCAAGCCTCGCTGTTGCTTTCGCAACTCACTCGTTTCGCCGGTGTGGTGGTCGCGCCGCGGCGTCAGCAGCCGCGCATCCGCCAGATCGAATTCCTTAACCTGTCAGAAAAACGCATCCTGCTGATCATCGTCACCGAGAGCGGCGATGTGCAGAACAGGATTCTGCTTACACAGCGCAGCTACAGCCCGAGTGAGTTGTCCGAGGCCGCAAATTACCTCAATCAGAATTGCATCGGTCTCGATTTCAATCAGGTGCACAAGCGTGTCCGTGAAGAACTGCGTCAGTTGCGCACCAACATGACGGAATTGATGAACGCCGCCCTTGAAGCTGGTGACCAGGCGATTGCCGATACCTCGACGCAATATGTGATTTCCGGCGAACGCAATCTGCTCGACGTCGAAGACTTGTCCTCCAACATGAAGCGGTTGCGCGAACTGTTTGCGCTGTTCGAGCAGCGAACCAGCTTGGTGCAATTGCTCGGTGTCACCAACCGCGCTGAAGGCGTGCAAATTTTCATCGGCGACGAATCGGGCATCGCCCAACTCGACGAGTGCAGCGTCATCGCCGCCAACTACGAAGTTGACGGCCGCGTTGTCGGCTCAGTCGGCGTTATCGGACCGACCCGCATGGCCTACGAGCGCATGATCCCGATCGTCGATATCACGGCCAAACTGCTGTCGAGCGCCTTGTCGAAGAACTGACCCGGCGCTTCCCCACCTCATGCCGCGTTATTCGCCAGAACCCCTGTATTCCCACGGCAGCGCGCAAAAAACCGCCGTGCTGCTGGTCAACCTCGGCACGCCCGAGGCACCGACGGCCAAGTCGCTGCGCCGCTATCTCGGCGAATTTCTCTGGGATCCGCGCCTGGTGGAAATGCCTCGTGCGCTGTGGTGGCTGATTCTCCACGGCATCATCCTCAACCTGCGCCCGCGCAAGTCGGCCGCAAAATATGCCCAGATCTGGCTGCCTGAAGGCTCGCCACTGCAGGTCCATACTGAGCGCCAGGCCAAACTGTTGCGCGGCGTGCTGAATATCAATCCCACAGGAAATATCGTCGTAAGCCATGCAATGCGCTACGGCCATCCGGCGATTCCGGCGGTGCTCAACCAACTCAAGGCGCAAGGATGCGCGCGTATCCTGGTTGTGCCGCTGTACCCGCAGTATGCCGCCAGTACCACGGCCAGTGCCTATGACGCCGTCGCTGCCTGGCTGAGACGCACCCGCAACGTGCCTGAATTACGCTTGGCGCGCAATTTCTGCGACCATCCTGGCTATATCGCTGCGCTGGCCGCCAGCGTGCGCGCGCATTGGACAAAGAACGGCAGACCGGACAAGCTGGTGATGAGTTTTCACGGCCTGCCCCGCCATACCCTTGATCGCGGCGATCCCTACCATTGCGAATGCCAGAAGACGGCACGCTTGCTGGCTGAGGCACTGGTACTTGCACCGGAGCAGTGGCAACTCACTTTCCAGTCGCGTTTCGGCAAAGCGGAATGGCTACAGCCCTACACCCAGGCCACCTTGGAGCAGCTTGCGCAGAGCGGCATCGGCCGTGTCGACGTAATCTGTCCCGGTTTCGTCGGCGATTGCTTAGAAACTCTCGAAGAGATCGCCATCGAATGCAAAGCCGCCTTTCTTCAGGCCGGCGGCGGCGAATTTCACTATATTCCCTGCCTCAACGAACGCGACGACTGGATTGCCGCGCTGGCCGATCTGGCGCGCCAGCATCTAGGCAACTGGCTGAATCTTCCAACGATCGGTGATCCAGCCAGCGCCGCGCGCGCCAAGGCGCTCGGCGCCGAACATTAACCGCTTGAATTCGGCGCAACCGCGTCTATTTGACTGGCATGTCGATCACCCAGGTGAATACTCTCCATGTCTGAAACGCTCATCGTCGTCTGTCCCCACTGCGCCGCGCCGAATCGCCTTGTCGCCAGCCGTCTTGCCGACCGAGGCCATTGTGGTAAATGCAAGGGAGCATTGTTCGATGGCCATCCGATCGAGTTGCATGCGGGAAATTTCGACGCCCATACCGGCCGTTCCGATCTACCGCTGGTGGTGGATTTCTGGGCGCCTTGGTGCGGCCCCTGTCGCAGCATGGCGCCGGCTTTCGAACAGGCCGCGCGCGAACTCGAGCCCCAGATCCGGCTGGCCAAGCTGAATACCGAGAACGAACTGCAACTGGCGGCACGCTTCGCTATCCGCAGCATCCCGACCTTGGCGATTTTCCAGGGCGGTTGCGAAATTACCCGGCAAGCAGGGGCGATGGATGCGGCTAGCCTGACACGCTGGATTCGCAGCCACCTCTGATCAAAGAATGAAGAGGTACCCATAGTTTGCGATTGACTTGTGCGGTGTAAACTCAACGGGCCATTGTCTCGGTTCAAAGATCCACCATAGCCGGCACTGACAGCAAGCAGTCATTTGTTTTCGGGAGATTTTACCCATGTTTTATGGCGTCACCGACATTGCCACTTTCATTCTGGGAACGATTTTCATCGTCCTGCTGCCCGGACCGAATTCCCTCTATGTCATGACAGTGGCTTCACGCTGGGGCATCGGCGCAGGTTATCGCGGCGCCTGCGGCATCTTCCTTGGGGACACGATCCTGATGATCCTGTCGGCAACAGGAGCGGCGTCGTTGCTGCAGACCACACCCGTGCTCTTCATGGCGCTCAAGTACGCGGGAGCCTCTTATCTGGCCTGGTTGGGGATTGGCCTGTTGCGCTCATCATTCCGCATTTGGTGGGGTGCCAATCCGACTGAAGAGGTGCGTGCACCCGTCGATGCATCCCGACCATTCCGAACCGCGCTGCTCATCAGTCTGATGAACCCCAAGGCGATTCTGTTCTTTGTCTCCTTCTTCATCCAGTTCGTCTCGTCGGATTATCCTCACCCGGAACTATCGTTCCTGATCCTTGGACTTATCGTCCAGGTCTGCAGCGCCTTGTATCTTTCCGCGTTGATTTTCGGTGGCACCCATCTGGCCATGCAATTCCGCCGCCGCCAAAGGCTGTCAGCCGTCGCCACCGGCGGAGTCGGCGGTTTGTTCTTTGGCTTCGGCGTCAAGCTGGCTGGCGCAACCTTGAGCTAACGATGGTGATCGACTCCAGGAACCCGGAGTGATACTACTAGTCCATCATTCAAGTAGGTGCCAATCCTTCCAAGGCAGCATAGCCGATCGGACATGCCACGTTAACTCGGGGACACAAGATGAAATTCCGCAAGCAAGCCGCTGAATCCGGTTTTTTTGGCAAGTTGCTGGCCTTGGTGACAGGTACGATTCTGCTAGGGCTGGGCCTCCTGTTTTCCATGGTTGCCCTTACGTTCATTGCTATTGTGGCGCTCGCGGTTTTTGCCTACTTTTGGTGGAAAACCCGGAAGCTCCGGCAAGCCATGAGAGAGCACCCGTCGTACGGACATGTGATCGATGGCGAAGCCATCGTGGTAGACGAGTTCAAGGAAGAAAAGCCAGAAGGACTAAGCACCCTGCCGCCGCGCAATCCGCCCCCGGGATAGCCCGCTCGGACACCTGGAATAAAGAATCGGCGGCGGCGGCCGTTAACACCTTCGCTGCTCCGACGAAATAACCGACCACCGCTGTTAACGATATAGGAGGCCATCTTGAAGATCGCCGCCGCCAGTCTGGCTTTCTCCGCCCAACATAGCGCCACGACCAGCCACGAAGTGCGCGAGACCTTGCATGCCTGGATCGGTGCGACCCGTCCCGACTTCGAAGGCAGCCTGGCCAAACAGCCTGCGCCCCCGCCAAGCATTTCCTCTGCCGCATACAGTGCCCAAGCTCAGGATCAATCCGGCGCCCAGGCGATCAATGACGCCTTTGAGAAGGCCAATCACGATCCAATCCTGCAATTGATCCGGTCCATGCTGGAAATGCTTACCGGCCGCGTTATCGATATCTTGTTTCCCTCCACGACAACGACACAGCCTCCGCCTGCTGAACCGATATATCCAACACCAGCCGCTCCACAGGCTCAAGCGTCTGCCAGTGCCGGCTTTGGCATCGAATACACACGCCATGAAACTTACACGGAGAGTGAGCAGACGGCCTTTCAGGCCGAGGGTACGGTGCGCACCGCCGACGGCAAGGAAATTGGTTTCCGGCTCGATATCGCCATGCAGCGCAGTTTCGTCGAGGAAAGCAATCTTAGCCTGAACGCCGGGAACAGACTCAAGAAAGATCCGCTGGTCATTAATTTCGGCGGCACCGCAGCGCAATTGCAAAGCCAGCGTTTCCAGTTCGACCTTGCCGGCAACGGTCAACTCGATAACCTGCCGCTATTTAGCAGCAACAGCGGTTATCTGGCGCTCGACTTGAATGGCAACGGCAAGATCGACTCGGGCAAGGAGCTGTTCGGCGCTGCCAGCGGCAACGGTTTCGCCGACTTGGCGCAGCATGACAGCGATGGCAACGGCTGGATCGACGAAAGCGATCCGGTGTTCAGTAAGTTGCAGGTATGGACACCCGACCAGAACGCCGGCGGCACGCTGGCGAGCTTGCAGGAAAAGCAGGTGGGCGCGCTGTTCCTGGGCAAGCAGGCGACCCCGTTCGAACTCCGCGACGGTGCCAACCAGTCGCTCGGCGCCGTCCGCGCCAGCGGCATTTATCTCGCCGGGAATGGCACAGTTGGAACTCTCCAGCAAATCGACCTGAGTATCTAAAGCAGAGTCGCAAAAGAAATTTTCCTGGCGGCTCTTGAAACCTGCGTATTTGTCCCCAATCTGGCAGGGGTTTGCCAGATAGCGAGATATTTCCATGCAGGATAGTGCCCAGAATCCCTCCACCGAACCCACCGCTAGCGCGGATGCCCCTGCCCCCGCCGAAGCCCAGGTACCAACTGAGGGCATGCCGAGTCTCGCGGAATTATTGCGCGCTGCCGAACTCAAGTCCGCCGAGCACCATGACGCTTGGCTGCGCGCCAAGGCCGAGACGGAGAATGTGCGCCGCCGCGCCCAGGAAGATGTTGCCAAGGCCTACAAGTTCGCCAGCGAAAAGTTCGCCGGCGAACTCCTGTCGGTCATCGATAGCCTTGAAGCCGCGCTTGCCAACGACAATCAGACCGCCGAAAACCTGCATGCAGGGGTCGAACTAACCCTGCGCCAGCTTAACGCCGCGTTCGAGAAATCGAACCTGGTGGCGATCAATCCGCTCGGCGAGAAGTTCGACCCGCACAAACATCAGGCGATGACCCTGATGGAGGCGGCGGACGACAAGACCGAGCCGAACCACGTCATCAGCGTGCTGCAAAAGGGTTACATGCTCAATGAGCGCATCCTGCGGCCGGCGATGGTGGTGGTCTCCAAAGCCAAGGGATCATAAGCAAGGTTTTCGCCGGTGCTTGAAGAGCGGCGGAACAGCCCCATATTCGTTGCAGATTTGAATTTCGGCCCGTTACGGGCAATACCTTAATATCGGAAAAGGACATATTTATGGGCAAGATCATAGGCATCGACCTCGGCACCACCAACAGTTGCGTCGCCATCATGGAGGGCGGCAAGCCCAAGGTCATCGAGAACTCGGAAGGCGCGCGCACCACGCCGTCGATTGTCGCCTATGCCGACAACGACGAGATTCTCTGCGGCGCCTCGGCCAAGCGCCAGGCGGTTACCAACCCGAAGAACACCCTATATGCGATCAAGCGCCTGATCGGCCGCCGCTTCGACGAAAAGGAAGTGCAGAAAGACATCGACCTGATGCCTTTCTCTATCGTCAAGGCCGGCAACAACGACGCCTGGGTGGAAGTGCGCGGTCAGAAAATGGCGCCGCCGCAGATTTCCGCCGAAGTGCTGCGCAAAATGAAGAAGACCGCCGAGGATTACCTCGGCGAGGAAGTCACCGAAGCCGTGATCACCGTGCCGGCCTACTTCAACGACAGCCAGCGCCAGGCTACCAAGGACGCCGGCCGCATCGCCGGCCTCGAAGTCAAGCGCATCATCAACGAGCCGACCGCGGCAGCGATCTCCTTCGGCCTCGACAAGCAGGAGGGCGACCGCAAGATCGCGGTGTATGACCTGGGCGGCGGCACCTTCGACATCTCCATCATCGACATTGCCGAGATCGACGGCGAACACCAGTTCGAGGTGATGTCGACCAATGGCGACACCTTCCTCGGCGGCGAAGACTTCGACCAGCGCCTGATCGACTACATCGTCACCGAGTTCAAGAAGGAACAGGGCGTCGACCTGAAGAAAGACGTGCTGTCCCTGCAGCGCCTCAAGGAAGCCGCGGAGAAAGCCAAGATCGAGCTGTCCTCGGCGCAGCAGACGGAGATCAACCTGCCTTACATCACTGCGGACGCCAGCGGGCCGAAGCACCTGACCATGAAGATCACCCGCGCCAAGTTCGAGTCGCTGGTGGACGAACTGATCGAGCGCACCATCGCCCCCTGCCGCATCGCCATCAAGGATGCTGGCGTCAAGGTGGGCGATATCGCCGACGTGATCCTGGTTGGCGGTATGACGCGCATGCCCAAGGTGCAGGACAAGGTCAAGGAGTTCTTCGGCAAGGAACCGCGCAAGGACGTCAATCCCGACGAGGCGGTGGCAATCGGCGCCGCGATCCAGGGCGGCGTGCTGCAAGGCGAAGTCAAGGACGTGCTGCTGCTCGATGTCACTCCGCTGTCGCTGGGCATCGAGACGCTGGGCGGTGTGATGACCAAGCTGATTCCCAAGAACACCACCATTCCGACCAAGCAGAGCCAGGTGTTTTCGACCGCCGACGACAACCAGTCGGCGGTGACCATTCACGTGTTGCAAGGCGAGCGCGAGATTTCCAGCGGCAACAAGAGCCTCGGCCAGTTCAATCTCACCGACATTCCACCGTCACCGCGCGGCATGCCGCAAATCGAGGTGACTTTCGACATCGACGCCAACGGCATCCTGCATGTGTCGGCCAAGGACAAGGCGACCGGCAAGGAAAACCGCATTACCATCAAGGCCAACTCCGGCCTCAGCGAGGCCGAAATCCAGGCCATGGTCAAGGATGCCGAAGCGCACGTCGAAGAGGACAAGCAGGCCCGCGAACTGGTCGATGCCCGCAATCAGTGCGACGCCATGGTGCATTCGGTGAAGAAGGCGCTTTCCGAGCACGGCGACAAGGTCAGCGCCGAGGATAAGGCGAAGATCGAGGAGGCCGTCAAGGCGGCCGAGGAAGCGATCAAGGAAGGTAACGACAAGGCCACCATCGAAGCCAAGACCGAAGCCCTGATGACGGCTTCGCAAAAACTCGGCGAGGCGGTGTATGCGCAGCAGAAAGCCGCCGAACCTGCGGCGGGTGAAGCCGGTGCCGCCCCGGGTGGGGAAGCCAAGAAAGACGATGCCGATGTGGTGGATGCGGAGTTTACGGAAGTCAAAGACAAGAAGGGTTAAACCGGGCACTTCGTGCCGTTTTAACTGGCCGAGTTGAAGCGGGCGCTGATGCGCCCCTTAACTCGGCCGCAATGCTAATCGGGCCGACAAACAGACATGGCAAAACGCGACTATTACGAAATTCTTGGCATCAATCGCGATGCTGCGGAAGACGAGATCAAGAAGGCCTACCGCAAGCTGGCCATGAAATTCCATCCGGATCGCAATCCGGATAATCCCAAAGCCGAAGAACAGTTCAAGGAAGCCAAGAACGCCTACGAGATACTCTCCGACGCGAAAAAACGCGCGGCCTACGACCAGTTCGGCCATGCCGGGGTCGATCAGCAGGCCGGCATGGGCGGCGCGGGGATGGGCGGTTTCGGCGACGCCTTCTCGGATATTTTCGGCGACATCTTCGGCGGCGGACGGGGCGGTGGCGGCGGACGCTCGAACGTCTATCGCGGCGCCGACCTGCGTTACAACCTCGAGATCACCCTGGAAGACGCGGCGCGCGGCTCGGAAACCCGCATTCGCATTCCGACCATGGAAGAATGCGAATCCTGCAAGGGAACCGGCGCCAAGAAAGGCACTGCACCGGCGACCTGCCCGACATGCAGTGGTCATGGCCAGGTACGCATGCAGCAAGGATTTTTCTCGATCCAGCAAACCTGCCCGAAGTGTCACGGCACCGGCCGGTTCATCGCCGAACCCTGCACCTCATGCCATGGCGCCGGGCGCGTCAAGCAGCACAAGACCCTGTCAGTGAAAATTCCCTCCGGTATCGACGAAGGCGATCGTATTCGCCTCTCCGGAGAAGGCGAGCATGGCGTCAATGGCGGCCCGCCGGGCGACTTGTATGTGCAAATTCATCTCAAGCCGCACCCGGTGTTTCAGCGCGACCACGACGACCTGCATTGCGAGATGCCAGTCAGTTTCGCGGCTGCGGCGCTGGGTGGCGAGATTGAGATTCCGACCCTGGACGGCGTGGCACGGCTGAAAATTCCGGCCGAGACGCAGACCGGCAAGGTGTTCCGCCTGCGTGGCAAGGGGATTAAAGGCGTGCGCAGCATCGGCCATGGCGATCTGCTGTGTCACGTGGTGGTGGAAACGCCGATACACCTTACCGAGCGCCAGAAGGAATTGCTGCTGGAGTTCGAGTCGATCAACGAGGAAGACACCGGCAAGCATAACCCGCGTGCGAAGTCGTGGATGGACAAGGTGAAGGACTTCTTCAGCGCCTGATGATTGACTCGCCCACGCCCTGCAGCGGGCCGAGCGGGTTGTTGCTCTCCTCGTGCTCATGGATCGCCGGCTGACCGCCGGTGAGCTTGTAGACCACCACGTCGCCGGTGATCAGCAGCACCGCGTTGAAACGCCAGCCGACAATGTCGGTCTTGCGCCTGAAGTTGAACAGGTCGGCCCAGAAATTGCCGTAGCGGTTGCGCTTGAGGACGCGGTGATCGACCTCGTATCCTTGGCAATGGATGGTCGTCCGCAGGCATTCCTGCACGCCGGCGTCGAGCGACGACGGGTCGGTCAACGGGCTCGGAACGAAGCGTTTCAGCACATCCGAGTAGCTAAGGATCGTGATATTCGGATTGGATACCGGATCGAGCTTGAGTTGCTTCAAGTCTGCAACGGTGGTCTGGTGAAGGATGATCTTGTCGAACGTCCGCTGCGCTTCATCGAAGCTTTGCCACGGGCTTTCAGTGATGGCTTCGGAAGTCGGCAGGAGCGTGCTGCAGGCAGCGAGCGCTACGACCGCCACCGCAACCAAGAATTTCTTGGCAAGCATCGGCACAGACCTGGCCTTGCGCAAATACTCCGTGTTGAGCATGTTTTCGTTACTCATGGCGCGACCTGATTAGCCACAATGTTCGGCCAAGCCAGATATCCCTCCCCTTCAAGGGGAGGGTTGGGTGGGGATGGGGGAAGCACGACCATGCGAGCTACATCAAGGCACCCCCTTGAAAGACGGAGGGGAAGGCCGGTTTGCACTTCGGTTAGTCTGCTGAACTTCATGGCTAATCAAGTGGCGCGATGGTTGAATACCGTGATCCTACCGAGTTCCTATTGGACATCAGGCTACACGCTTAGTTTAGGGCATCAATTGACGCGGAGCAAACACAAGCTACTCAATTGACCTATGACCACCGAATGCCGGGTCTCGCCCCGGCAGGCGAGTTACTTTCTTGTCGCGCGACAAGATAAGTAACCAAAGAAACGCGCCCCGCTGCCACGGCCCTGCTACGCAGGGCTTCCCTCGCTACGGACGGCCCGGTCGGGCGGCTTCGCAAACTCGCCTACGGCTCAAACAGCGAAGCCGCAAGTCCCCACCCGTTCCGTCCTCCGCTCGGCGCGGCAGAGGGGAGGTTGTCGACGCTATGCATTCGGAGTAGGCTTCGCTGATCTAGCTAGCGGTAGCCCCCCGCGTTACATGAACAGGGCTATTCGAAATGACAGGCTGATTTCGACAAAAAGCAAATCACCAAAGTGGAATAGATATTCGCAACTTGTACGGTATAACAAATAAAAAAATGACAAAGACAATCCTGATCGACCCCGAGGAACGGAATTGAGTACCGATATCTTTCGCTTCTTAAGTTTCGAGTCGTTCGTCGATATGGTCCTGAGGCAGGAATTGGCATTTGTAACTTATGATCAGTGGCAAGACCCATACGAAGGGTTTGTAATTAGAGCCATGCAAACATACGAGGGGCGGGCTGACATCATTACGTGGTTAAAGACCAATAACGAAACTGAAGCATCGCCTGAGATGTGCCTCAATATACTTCACATTTTTCGCAAAACTGTACATTTGCAGTCATGGACAAGGTGCCCGGAGAGCGACGCCTTATGGCGAATTTACGCGCACAGTGGGAATGCAATCCGTATATCGACGACTATTAAGAAACTTCAGAGCATTGATCGCGTCCAATTCTTTCCCGTGGAATACAAATCAATGAATCTCGAACGAGAACTTAAGCGCATATTCGTTGGAAAAGATATACGGTTGAAAGAAATTTTTTCGTGTAAGAGAGAAGCGTTTTCACACGAAAAGGAATTTCGAATTCTCTCAGAGATTGATCAGACTGTCGTACCTTATCAGACACCTCAGAGACGCTCAACGGATATTAAACCTTCTGACATACCAGGAATATTGAAGCAAGTTCGTGATGCCGGTCAGATAACCAAAGAGCAATTTGCCTATGCCCTTGCGAACAATAATTTCTCGCATAATGGAAACGTTAAGAACGTACGGCATATATCATTTGCCCACATTCCCAACTTTATCGATTCTGTAATGGTTCATCCGAATGCAACGAATTGGTTCGTTAAAACAGTGGGTCGCTACTGCGATGTAAATGAGATCCAGTTTCTCGGAAGATCAAAACTGTATGAGTTCCATCACCGATAGACAAAACCCTACGTCGGATTACTGGCCGCATTAGGCACAGTACCATGGCCCGGCCTCTGTTTTCGACTACGAAGGGATAAATGAGGACGTACCCCGAATACCACTGGGTCCAACCATTAGTAGGGCTGTGGCCGGATAATCCCTCCTTCATTAAGCGAGCAAATCCAGCGCAATGTGAACCGCTTTGGAACTTGGTTATTAACTTGACAACTTGTCAAGTTATGCGACAATGGCGGCATCTGCGGAGATCCTCATGCGCACACTCACCATCGGTGAATTCAAAGCTCAGTTTTCCGACGTACTTACCGCCGTTCAGGCCGGGGAGTCGGTGGTGGTTTGTTATGGCCGCAAGATGGAGCGGGTGGCGGCGCTGGTTCCCTATGCCGAGTTTGTCGCCAGTGCCGGCAAGCGTCCTCTTGGTTTGCTCAAGAGGCGCGCTAGTTTCTCGGTGACGAAAGACTTCAAGCTGACCGACGACGAATTTCTGGTGGCATGAACTGCCTGCTGGATACGCATGCTTTCCTGTGGGCGGTCTTTGGTCCGGAAAAACTCAGCCGCAAGGCGCGGGCAGCGATTGTCGAACCGACCAACGAGATTTGCCTGTCCTCGATTTCTCTCTCGGAAATCTCGCTCAAGTATGCTCTCGGCAAACTTAAGCTGGAAAACTGCACGCCCGAAAGCCTGGTTACGGCTGCCCGCGAGATGGGTCTGACGCTGATTACCGCGAATGCCGACGAATCGGCGAGCTTTCATCGATTGCCCAGCGTTGCGCATCGCGATCCGTTTGATCGCATGCTGGTGTGGCAGGCCATTCAGCGGCAGTTGGTTCTGATTACCAAGGACTCAGCGTTGCCTACGTATCAGGCGGCTGGCCTCAAGGTGCTCTGGTAGAAGCTCCAAGACTTTCAGCCAACTATCCCACGCGATAGCGGTTGATTTCGTCGCGGGTCTGCAACGCCACCTGCCGTGCCGCCGCGGCGAAGTTTATGCCGTCGTCGACCTGAGTGCCTGCATACAGGATGGCGCGCGAGGAGTTGATGATCAGGCCCATGCCGGTGGAATTGCGGCCGGCTTTGACGGTGGCTTCGATGTCGCCGCCTTGGGCGCCGATGCCGGGGACCAGGAGAGGCATGTCGCCGACCAGTTGGCGCACGCGGCGGATCTCTTCGGGAAAGGTGGCGCCGACCACCAGCGCGCATTGACCGTGACGGTTCCATTCGCCGGACACCAGGCGCGCTACCCGCTCGTAGAGGTGTTCCTTGCCGCCTGTCCCATCCGCTTTATCCACTTCGAGGAACTGCAAATCGCTGCCGCCGGGGTTGGAGGTGCGGCAGAGCAGGATCACGCCCTTGTCGCGGTAGGCCAGGAAGGGCTTGACCGAATCGCGACCGAGGTAGGGATTGACGGTCACAGCGTCGGCACGGTAGCGCTCGAAAGCCTCCCTGGCATACATCTCGGCGGTGCTGCCGATGTCGCTGCGCTTGGCGTCGAGGATCACCGGCAGGCCGGGATGGCGTTCGTGGATGTGGGCGATCAGCGCTTCGAGTTGATCCTCGGCGCGCTGCGCGGCGAAATAGGCGATCTGTGGCTTGAAGCTGCATACCAGGTCGGCAGTGGCATCGACGATGGCGCGGCAGAACTCGAAAATGGCGTCGCTGCGCTCGGCAAGCTGGGCGGGAAAACGCGCCGGGTCGGGGTCGAGGCCGACGCACAGCAGGGAGTTGCGCTGGCGGCTGGCCTGGTCGATGCCTGCGATGAAGCTCATGGCATTCCCCGTAACTGCCTCAAGTGCGCCGCCAGGTGGTGCCTTGCGCCGAGTCTTCGAGCGTGATGCCGGCAACCAGCAGTTCGGCGCGGAGGCGGTCGGCTTCGGCAAAGTTCTTGGCTTTTTTGGCGGCGGCACGGGCGGCAATCTGCGCCTCGATCTGCTCTGCATTCAGACCACCATCATCTACCAGTGCAGCTTGCAGATAGGCATGCGGGTCGCGCTGAAGCAGTCCCAGGGTTCCCCCCAGTGCTTTCAGCAGGGCAGCGGCCGCTTGCGAGCGTGAGCGGTTGGCTTCGTTAGCCAGTTCGAACAGCACCGCCACGGCTTCCGGCGTGTTGAAATCGTCGTCCATGGCCTCGCGAAAGCGCAGGGCAGCGGGTTCGTTCCAGTCGATCGCGGCGGTCGGCGCAGTGTTTTCCTTGAGAGCGGTATACAGCCGGTCGAGCGCATGCTTGGCATCGGCCAGCGTGGCTTCGGTGTAGTTGAGCGGACTGCGGTAATGGGCGCGCAGGATAAAGAAGCGCAGCACTTCGGGGTCATAAACCTTGACCACATCGTCGATCTTGAAGAAGTTGCCGAGCGACTTCGACATCTTTTCGTCGTTGAAGCGCAGGAAGCCGTTGTGCATCCAGTAGTTCACAAAGTTATGGCCGTGCGCGCCCTCGGACTGGGCGATCTCGTTCTCGTGGTGCGGGAATTGCAGGTCGTGGCCGCCGCCGTGGATGTCAAAATGCTGGCCGAGGTGATATTCGCTCATCACCGAGCACTCGATGTGCCAGCCCGGACGCCCCTGTCCCCAGGGCGACGGCCAGGATGGCTCGCCGGGCTTGGCGGCCTTCCAGAGGACGAAGTCGAGCGGGTCGCGCTTGTGGGGATCGATCTCGATGCGCTCCCCGGCGCGCAGATCAGAGAGGGTTTTACCCGAGAGTTTGCCGTATCCGGGAAACTTCGCCACGGCATAATAGACGTCGCCGTTTGCCGCCGGGTAGGCGAGGCCGTTGCCGATCAGTTTCTCGATCAGCGCCACCATGCCGGGAATATGTTCGGTGGCGCGCGGTTCGAAAGTCGGGGGCAGCATCAGCAGGCGTTCGGTATCGCGGTGGAGGTTGGCTACCATGCGTTTCGTCAATTCGCCGATGGATTCTTTATTTTCGGCCGCGCGGGCGATGATCTTGTCGTCGATGTCGGTTATGTTCCGCACGTAGGTGACATCATAGGCGCTGGCTTGCAACCATCGATACACCATGTCGAACGACAGCAGCATCCTGGCGTGGCCGAGGTGGCAATCGTCGTAAACCGTCATGCCGCAGACATACATGCGCACCCGGCCGGGTTCGATCGGGACGAAGGTCTGCTTGTCTCGTGTCAGGGAATTGTGGATTTTCAGCATGATTCGAAGGGACTCTATGACCTGCGGAACAAGCCGCGAACACAAGTCACGGCGGAAGTGGCGGAGATTGTGAATAGCGCCGGCTTCTTGTTAGAATGGCGGGTCTGTACCCGCTCTCAACCAAACGTATTATAACATGACCGTAAGCCGTACCCTGATCAGGATCATCTTCGCCACAGGCGCAATTGTCGCGCAGCTGGCGTTTGCCGCGCCGGCGCCGACCGAGACCCTCCAGGACATCAGCAAGCTGATGAAACAGGGGCAACAGGTCCAGGCACTCGAAAAAACCGAAAAATATCTCGCCGGCAAGCCCAAGGACGCCCAGGGACGTTTCCTCAAGGGACTGATTCTCACTGAGATGAACCGCACCGCCGATGCCATCGTGGTGTTTACCAAGCTAACCGAAGATTTTCCGGAGTTGCCCGAACCCTATAACAATCTCGCCGTCATCTACGCCCAGCAGAAGCAGTACGACAAAGCCAAGCAAGCGCTGGAGATGGCGATTCGCACCCACCCCTCATACGCCACCGCCCACGAAAATCTTGGCGACATCTATGCTCGCATGGCCAGCCAAGCCTATGACAAGGCACTGCAAATCGATTCCTCGAACGCCAGTGCGCAGACCAAGCTGGCGATGATCCGCGACCTGATGACGGCTTCATCCCGCCCAACTGCCAACACCGGCAGGCCCGCCGTCGTCGCACAGGCACCGGTAGAAACCAAGCCCGAATCGAAACCGGAACCCAAGTCGGACGCAACCAAAGCTGCCTTGACTCCCCCCAACCTTGTGCCTTCCCCGAACGTGGCGAGCGAGGCCAAACCGGTTCCCGCCAACGCCAGCAGTGAAATCGGCAAGATGCTCGAATCTTGGGCCGCGGCCTGGTCGAAGAAAAACGTCAAGGCCTATCTCAGCTACTATGCCAAGGACTTCCAGACGCCCGGCGGCGAATCCCGCGCCGCCTGGGAGGGCGAACGCAGCAAGCGCCTGACCAAGCCCGGCAACATCCTGGTCAGTATTGAAGGTCTGCACGTCGCCTCCGAAGGTGCTGAGCGTGCTACGGTCAAGTTTCGTCAACACTACCGCTCCGCTTCGCTCAAGACCAGCAGCAACAAGGTTCTGGTCATAGTCAGACAGGATGGCAAATGGCTGATCCAGCAGGAGCGCGTCGGCAAATGAAGCGCCAGTTACAATAATGCGCATGACCAAGCGTTTTCCCTTGGCCGTTGCGCTGGTGGCCTGCTTTCTGGTGTGTGGACCGAGCGGCGCGATTGAAGCCAGCCCTGCGCGCTATTCGGATGCCGGCCCCGAGCCGATCTTGGCGCGGGTCTTCGAACAGATCGAGCAGAACCATCTGGACGTCGCCTTGCGTGACGTCGAATCGCTGGTCAAAGCCTATCCGAATTTCCATCTTGCCAACCTCATCAAAGGCGACCTGCTGCTGGCGCGCAGCCGGCCGATCCAGGCTTTCGGCAACATCGCCAACGCTCCGAAGGACAAACTCGCCGATCTGCGCGAGGAGGCGATCGCGCGCCTCAACGCTTATCGGGAGAAACCGCCGGCCAACTACGTGCCGCGCTACCTGCTGCAGATGCGCGCCGATCAGGACTTCGCCATTGTCGTGGACACGCAAAAAGCGCGGCTCTACCTGTATCAGAATGAGAAAGGCACGCCGCGTTTCGTCGCCGACTACTATATTTCCCACGGCAAACTCGGCACCGACAAGGTGCGCGAGGGTGACATGAAGACGCCGATTGGCGTCTACCACGTCACCGCCAGCCTGCCGCGGCAAAAGCTCGGCGACTTCTACGGCAGCGGCGCTTTTCCCATCAGTTATCCGAATGAATGGGACAAGCGCAACGGCCGCAACGGCCACGGCATCTGGCTGCACGGCACACCTTCCGACACTTTTTCGCGTCCGCCCAAGGCTTCCAATGGTTGCGTAGTGCTGGCCAACCAGGATCTCGACGCCATCTCGAAAAACCTCAAGATCGGCCTAACGCCGGTCATCATCAGCAACAGCATCGAATGGCTGTCGCTCGACGACTGGCAGGCCGAACGCGCCGCGCTCAACAAGCAGATCGAGCAATGGCGCAGCGACTGGGAAAGCCTCAATGTCGAGCACTATCTCGACCATTACTCGAAGAAATTTTACAGCGACGGACAGAACTTCGCGCAATGGAGCGAACGCAAGCGTCAGGTCGGCAGCGGCAAGACATGGATCAAGCTGGCCGCCAACAACATCAGCATGTTCCGCAATCCAGGCAAGGAAGACATGGTGGTCGTCACTTTCGACCAGGATTACCGCAGCAACAATCTTTCCAACGTCATGAAGAAGCGCCAGTACTGGCTGAAGGAAGATGGCTTGTGGAAGATCATGTATGAGGGCACGGGCTGATTCGAGGTGCATTGTTCGTTTCAGATTCGCGCTTTTCCCGGTTTCCCCTTTCGGAGTTATCCATGAAACGTTTATTCATGCTGGCCATAGGCCTACTGCTTACTCTGCCTGCGTTTGCCGCCAACCCCGTGGTCGAGATGAAAACCAGTCAGGGCACGCTGATCATCGAGCTATACGGTGACAAGGCGTCCAAGAGCGTCGCCAACTTTCTGCAATATGCCAAGGACGGTTTTTACAACGGTACGGTATTCCACCGCGTGATCAATGGCTTCATGATTCAGGGCGGAGGTTTCACGCCGGACATGAAACAGAAACCGACGCGTGCACCGATCGAGAACGAAGCCAAGAATGGCATCAAGAACAGCGTCGGTACCTTGGCCATGGCGCGTACTGGTGACCCGCATTCGGCCACGGCGCAGTTTTTCATCAACCTGGTCGACAACGGTGCGCTCGACTATCCCAGCCCCGATGGCTGGGGCTATGCGGTTTTCGGCAAGGTAACCCAGGGTTTCGATACCATCCAGAAAATTGCCAAGGTGCAAACCGGCAACGCCGGCCAGCACCAGAACGTGCCGACCACACCCATCTTGATCGAGTCGGTCAAGTTGCTGCCTAACAAATAGCAGGTATTCCCCCCTAAGGAAATCCCCATGATCAAACTCCATACCAACCGCGGCATCATCGGTATCGAAGTCGACGCCGAAAAGGCGCCGGAATCAGCCAAGAATTTTCTTGCCTATGTCGAAGCCGGCCATTACGACAACACCATTTTCCATCGCATCATCGACGGCTTCATGATCCAGGGTGGTGGCTTCGAACCCGGGATGCAGCAGAAGCCTTGCAATGCGCCGATCAAGAACGAGGCCGATAACGGCCTCAAGAACCTGCGCTACACCGTTGCCATGGCGCGAACCAACGATCCGCATTCGGCCACCGCGCAATTCTTCATCAACGTTGCCGACAACGCCTTCCTCGATTTCACGGCGCCGACCGGCAACGGCTGGGGTTATTGCGTGTTCGGCAAGGTGGTTGAAGGCACCGGGGTGGTGGACGAAATTCGCAAGGTCAAGACCGGCAGCCAGGGTTTCCACAAGGACGTTCCCGTCGAGGACGTGATTGTCGAGCGCGCGGAACTCTGCTGAGAGCCGGGCATGTCGGCCACGTTGTTCGTTTCCGACCTGCACCTGTGCTCGACACGGCCGGCGATAGCCCGGCTGTTCCTGGATTTTCTGGCGCGCCACGCCAAGCAGGCCGATGCGCTTTACATCCTTGGCGACCTGTTCGAATACTGGGCCGGTGACGACGACCTGGCCGAGCCTTTCAATGCGCGAATCTGCTCGGCAATCCATGAACTGGCAGAAAGCGGCACGCAGGTCTTCTTTCTGCCCGGCAACCGCGACTTTCTTGCCGATGCGGATTTCGCTCGCGTCAGCGGCGCCAATCTGCTGACTGAACCGCACCGTGCCGAGATCGGCGGCATAGCCACGTTGTTGCTGCATGGCGACACGCTGTGCAGCGACGACAGCGCCTATCAGGAATTCCGTTGCAAGATACGCTCCGTTGCGTGGCGCAGCGGTTTTCTGGCTCAACCGCTGGCCGAACGCAAGTCGCAGATCGAGGCGTTGCGGCAGCTCAGCGAACGCGAGAAGCGGATCAAGTCCGCCGCCAGCATGGACGTCAATGCCGATGCTGTAGCCGCAGCCATGCGCAGCCACGGCTATCCGCGCCTGATCCACGGACATACTCACCGCCTGGCACACCATGAGCAGATTGTCGATGGCCGCACCTGCGAACGCTGGGTGCTCGGCGACTGGTATGACAGCGGCAACTACCTGCTCTGCGACCGAAGCGGCTGCCGCTTCGTGATGTTGCCCGCCGCCTGAAGGCGTTTCAGCCGGCGGACTTCCCGGCTCAACGCAGGCTGATGATCGGCCAACCCGACTTGCCAGCATGCGCACGCAAGGTGTCGTCCGGATCGACCGCCACCGGATCGCTGACCAGCGACAGCAGCGGCAGGTCATTGAGCGAATCGCTGTAAAAATAGCTGCGCGCAAAGCCGCCCCGCCACAAGCCCAGGGATTCCAGCCAGCCTTCGACACGGGTGATCTTGCCTTCACGAAAGGCCGGTAAACCGCGCGGTTTACCGGTATAGCGGCCGGTGCCGGGATCCTGTGCCGGAATCGTCGCGATCAAATGGGGGATGCCGAATTCGCGGGCGATCGGGCCGGTGACAAAACTGTTGGTGGCGGTGACCATGGCCGTCAGGTCGCCCGCATCCTGATGTTTTTGTACCAGCACCCGCGCTGCCACACCGATCATCGGCCGAATGCGCAGGCGCATAAAATCGGCGTGCCAGGCATCGAGCTCGGCGCGTTCATGGCGGGTCAGCGGCAACAGCTGGAAATCCAGGAAGGCATGGATGTCAAGCGTCCCCGCTTTGTATTGCTCGTAAAACTCCTGATTTTTCGCTTCCTGCAATTCGCGGTCGAGTACGCCCTTATCGATCAGGAATTGCGCCCATTCGAAGTCGCTGTCGCCGGAAAGCAGAGTGTTATCAAGATCAAAAAGCGCCAAGTCCATAGGTTTACTCACTGAATTGCAAAGCGGTCTGGAGTATTTCGCGCAGCAACGGCAGGGTCACCGAACGATGCTGTTCCAGCGAGATACGATCAAGGGCATTCAGAACTGCCAGCAGGGAGGGCAAGTCACGCCGTCCGTGGCGCAGCAAATAGTCGATCAGGCTGTCGTCAAGCTGCATGCCGCAGTTCGTTCCATGTTGGCGCAAGGCGGCGGCCTTCTCCTCGTCGCTGAGCGGCTGCACTTCGTAGATCAGCGCGCTGCCGATGCGCGTGCGCAGATCTTCGCGAAGCGCGGGTTTCAGGTGCAGCGGTGGCTGCGGCCCTGACAGCAGCAGCGCCAGACCAATCAGGCGCGCGGCATTGAAAGTGCGAAACAGCGTAATTTGCGCAGCCATGCTCAAAGCATCGACGTCGTCGATGATCACCAGACTGTTGGGAGCCGGCGCTAGATGATCGCCCAGTTTTGTCCCCTCGATAAAGCACACCGGTCGCCCGTGCGCCTGCGCCTCCTCCAGCGTACCGTGCAACAGATGGCTGCGGCCGCTGCCGGGGGGACCCCACAGATAGATCTGGTCGAATACGCCGAGGTTTGACAAGGCGCCAAGGCGTGCGACCAGTTCGGCATTCTTTCCGACAACAAAGTTGTCGAGTCGAGGAGATTGTTCTGGACGAAGATCGAGAAGCAGTTGCTGGTACATTAAGTTAGCCTTGATAAAAGCGGCTGGCCAGATAGAGCGTGCTGACTTCGCGCAAACCCACCAGCAGCGCGGCAGAGACCGGCAGGGCGAGCAGCACACCAACGAAACCGAACAATTGGCCGAAGGCGAGCAAGGCGAAGATCACTGCCAAGGGGTGCAAACCGATCCGTTTGCCGACCAGCCACGGCGTCAAAATGAAACTTTCCAGTGCCTGACCGAAGCCATATACTGCTAGTAGGCCGAAAATCGGTCCCGTCCCGGCAAACTGCAGAATCGCCACCAATAAGGCCAGCGTCAAGCCGCTGGCATACCCCAAGTAAGGAACGAACACCAGCAGACCGGTCAGCATGCCCACCGGCAGGGCGAAGCTAATGCCCGCCAGCCACAGGCCGATACAGTAATAGGCCGCCAGGATCAGCATCACGGAAATTTGGCCACGCAGGAACTCGGCCAGCACGGCATTGATTTCGTGCACGATCTGCAGCGTCTTGGCATGCCAGGGGCGCGGGATGGCGTTACCCAGGCGGGTCAGAAGAAGCTTCCAGTCATTCAGCAGATAGAACATCACCACCGGCGCCAGGAACAGGTTGGCGACGATGCCGAACAACGCGACGCCGCCGATCTTCAGCGACTCATACAATTTCTGCGCAATCAACCGGGTGCTGTCGCGGTTGTCTGCAAGGAGCTTGGAGAAGGAGGCCGGATCGAGCCTGAACTGGATACCGAAGCGTTCCTGGAGCCAGGGCATCAACTGTTCGTTGAGCAGGGCGATGCCGGTGGGAAGGCGTGCCATCAGTTGCTGCGCTTCTTCAGTCAGCAGCGGCAGTAAAATCAACAGCAGCGCCGCGAAGACAGTGGCAAGCAGCAACATCACCAGCAACACGCCGATGAAGTGGGGAATGCGATGCTTTTCCAGCCATTCCACGAGCGGCGCGCAGATATAAGCGAGGATGCCGGCAATCAGGAAGGGCGAAAGGATAGGGCCGAGCAAAAACAGCAGCCACAGCAGGGCAAGTCCGGACAGGCTCCAGATCAGGGTTTGCAGGCGGTCGGCGCGGTCGATGGTCATTTCCGGTAGAATTCTCGATAAGACGACACTTTAGCCGCCAGACCGCAGGAACTCAACTTGACTTCACCTTCTTCCGCCCCCGCTTCGCCTCTTACCTATCGTGCTGCCGGCGTCGACATCGATGCCGGCGACGCACTGGTCGAGCGCATCAAGCCTTACGCCAAGCGCACCATGCGCTCCGAAGTGCTGGCCGGCATCGGCGGCTTCGGCGCGCTGTTCGAGATTACCAGGAAATACCGCGAGCCCGTCTTGGTCTCGGGGACAGATGGTGTCGGCACCAAGCTGAAGCTGGCGTTCCAATTCAATCGGCATGACACTATCGGCCAGGATCTGGTGGCGATGAGCGTCAACGACATTTTGGTGCAGGGCGCCGAGCCGCTGTTCTTTCTCGACTACTTTGCCTGCGGCAAGCTGGATGTCGACACCGCTGCCAAAGTCATCCAGGGCATTGCCTACGGCTGCGAACTGGCCGGTTGCGCCCTGATCGGCGGCGAGACCGCGGAAATGCCGGGAATGTACCCGGAGAATGAATACGATCTGGCCGGTTTTGCGGTCGGTGCCGTGGAAAAAACCCAGATCATCGACGGCAAACGGATTGCCCCCGGCGACTCGGTGCTCGGACTGGCTTCCAGCGGCGCTCATTCCAATGGCTATTCGCTGATCCGCAAGATTATTGAGCAAACCGGCCCCGATCTGAATGCCGACTTCCATGGCCGTCCGCTGCTGGACGCCGTCATGGCGCCCACCCGCATCTACGTCAAGCCGCTGCTGGCGCTCATGCAGTCATTGCCGGTCAAGGGCATGGCGCATATCACCGGCGGCGGCCTCACCGAGAACGTGCCGCGCATCCTGCCCGAACACCTCAGCGCCACGCTGGATCGCAGCAAGTGGCTGTTGCCGCCCCTGTTCCAGTGGCTGCAAACTGCCGGCCAGGTGGCCGATGCCGAGATGCATCGGGTTTTCAACTGCGGCATCGGCATGGTGGTGGTGGTCGCTGCGGAACACGAACTGCAAGCCATCCAGCTGCTTCATGCCGCTGGCGAGACCGTGTATGCCATCGGCCACATCGAAACACGCGGGAGCGGTCAAGCGCAAACCATCGTTGTTTGAATGGCCGTAAAGCGCGCGTTCGAAATCCGAATTCGAACCGCCTACAAATTGCCTATGTAATCGCGCTTGCCGATTTCCACGCCGCTGTGCCGAAGGATGTTGTATGCGGTCACCACATGGAAATAGAAGTTTGGCCAGGCGAAACCGAGCAGGTAGGGCATGCCCTTGAACGCCATGTCATGACCGCCCAGCTTGAACGCTATTCCCCGATCCTCTGAGCCGTCGATCTGTCCGGCAGCGAAGGATTTTATGAAGGCGATGGTCTTGGCAAGGCGCGCCCGGAGTTCCTCGAAGCTGTTCTCGGTGTCCTCGTACTTGGGAACATCGACGCCGGCCAGACGGGCGACAGCGCCTTTGGCATGGTCGCTGGCAATCTGAACCTGTTTGAGCAGTGGAAACATGTCTGGAAACAGCCGGGCCGACAGCAACACGGCGGGGTCGATCTTCTTCGCGACTGCATGGGCTTGCGCCTTGGCGAGGATGGCATCCAGGTTGCACAGCATGCTGGCAAAGCGCGGGGCGCTTGCATCGTACATCGATATGGTCATGGCTGAGTCTCCCGAAGATTGTATTTTGTCGTCGATAAGCGGGGATCGAAGCGCAACGACTTATTTGGTCGCCCGTTGAATGGCCTCGCCGCCTTTCTCGATATCCTTGCCGATGCCCTGGAAAGTATTGCAGGCGCTGAGCAGCATGGCAGCCGCCAGCAGAATACAGGTATTGCGCATGATGGGTTCTCCGTGTATTGATCGACACTTTATCGTCATTAATCTGCCGCGCCGCAAGGCGATCAGAAATTGGCAGACAGACGGGTGATTATTGCATATTTGGTGCGATTCACTGCCTGCCGACCCCAATACGACTGGGGATTACTTGATGTGGTAAAGTCAGAACACACTCTCAACTTGCAGAAGTGGGATCCCGCGCCAAATCCGGATCGGGGGATCATGGTCAGAACAGGAAATCCCAGAATGGCAGCTTCTTTTCAACGCGTCTTGCCTCTTGAAGGCGGGTGTAATTTTCGTGACCTCGGCGGCTACCGAACAAGCGACGGTCTCGGAATTCGCCAAGGAGCGCTTTTTCGTTCCGGTGTGATGAGCTACTTTACGCCCAACGACCACCCTCAACTAACTGGTCTTGAGCTTCGTACCATCTGCGATTTGCGTCGCGCAGATGAGCGAAAGAAGGAACCAACGCGTTGGCCCACGGAGACACAAGTGATTTCGTGGGACGAAGAGCAGCCGCAGGTCACCCAACTTCAGAAGGAAGCGCTTCGGGAGAAATCCACCGATGGGGAGGGTACCCGGAACCTGATGATCGATGCCTACCGAAGCATGCCACGCTGGCTGCAAACTCAGCTGCAAGACATATTGAGGCGAATGGCCGAGGGCGAAGTGCCCTTGCTATTCCATTGCGCTGCGGGCAAGGATCGCACAGGCTTCTCTGCCGCCATAGTGCTTCATACCCTGGGCGTACCCAGAGAGACCATTTTCGATGATTATGAGTTTACCAACCAGGCAGTCGACCTTAAAATGTTTATGCTCAAGCATCGGCGAGCAACCCTCGGCCTAACGGACGGAGAGCATCCGCTCGAAACTATGGCGGATGGTGTTCGGGATGCTCTGCTTACCGCAGATCGGTCCTATTTATCTGCGGCGTTTGAACAGATCGAGAAAGACCACGACTCGATCGACAACTATGTGCGCGACATTTTATGTGTCGGCGATAAGGTGATTGAAAAACTTCGCAACGCACTGCTTACTGACTAACCCGCATCCGAGTGGATATCGATTTCAGGAAGCGGACGCGCGAATAAATTCCTCCACACGCTTGAGCGCCCGGCCGCTGCTTTCGCTCTCCAGCGGATCGAATGGTTCAATCCCAGGCATGCTGCGCAGCCAGGTCAATTGGCGCTTGGCGAATTGGCGCGTGGCGAACACGCCTCGATCGGGCAATTCGCTGCGCGGCAATCTGCCCTCCAGCATCTCCCACACCTGGCGATAACCGACGCAGCGCATCGAAGGCGTTCCGGCGTCGAGCCGGTACTTGCGCCGCAAGCTTTCGACTTCCTCCACCAACCCGGCCGCCAGCATTTCCGCAAAACGCGCGGCAATGCGCTGGTGCAGGATGGCGCGATCTTGCGGTACCAGCGCCAGCGCCAGCACGCGATAAGGCAAATGCGCCGCACTCTGGGCGGCAAACAACACGTCAAGCGGCTTGCCGCTTAAACGAACAATTTCCAAAGCGCGCTGGATGCGCTGGGCATCGGTTGGCTGCAAGCGCGCTGCGGTAACCGGATCGAGGCGCGCCAGTTCGGCATGCAACGCCGGCCAGCCGTGCGTCGCCGCGGCGGCATCGATCTCGGCGCGCAGCGGTGCATCGGCTGGCGGCAGATTGGCCAGACCTTCGCGTAGCGCCTTGAAATACAGCATAGTGCCGCCGACCAGCAGCGGCACACGACCACTGGCTGCGATAGCTGTCATCTCGCATAGCGCATCGTCACGGAAGCGCGCCGCCGAGTAACGTTCTTCGGGTGTGATCAAGTCGATCAAGCGGTGTGGAAAGCGTGCCAGCGTTGTCGCGTCCGGCTTGGCGGTGCCGATGTCCATATCCCGGAAGACTTGCGCCGAATCGACACTGATGATGTCGACCGGGAATCGCTCGGCCAGTTTGAGCGCCAGGTCGGTCTTGCCGCTGGCGGTGGGGCCAAGGATGAGAATAGCCGGCGGTAGCCGGCTATTCTCATCCTTGGCCCTTGGGAACCCAAGGGTTCCCAGGGGAGTATTGGACGACCCACCCCCCGGCCCCCGCCCCGCGGGCGGGGGTGACTGGTTTGCGCCCTGCGGGCGGGAAGCGGAGGCGACCACTATTTGCCGCGCAGGAACAGTTTGTCGAGAGCGGCCATTGAAAGTTGGGTCCATGTCGGTCGTCCGTGGTTGCACTGGTCGGCTCGTTCGGTGGCTTCCATTTCACGCAGCAGTGCGTTCATCTCCGGCACCGTCAGGTTGCGATGGGCTCTGACCGCGCCGTGGCAAGCCATGGTGGCGAGCAGTTGATTGCGGCGCGCTTCGATGACCCGACTGGCGGGGAACTCTTTGAGGTCGGCCAGCAGCGCGCGCACCAGGTCGACAATCGGCGCATTTGCCAGTAACGCAGGGACGGCCCTCACCGTCAGTTGCTGCGGGCCGGCCGGGGCAAGTTCGAAGCCTAGCCGGACAAGTGCCTCGGCATGTTCCTCGGTTGTCGCCATTTCCGTGGCGCTGGCGGTGAAGATTGCCGGAATCAGCAGGGTTTGTACGGTCGGCGCTTCTTCCAGGGCAGTTTTCAGCCGCTCGTAGAGGATGCGTTCGTGGGCGGCGTGCATGTCGACCAGTACCAAGCCGGCGGTATTTTGCGCCAGAATATAGATGCCTTGCAATTGTGCCAGGGCATATCCCAAGGGTGTTGTGGCATCAGCCTCCCCGTCTGGCGCTTCGCGGGATAGGGCTTGCAGCGCAGGCGGCGCGCCACTGAAGGCGCTGCTGGCAAAGTCCAGGTAGGCGGTGGTGCTAGGTTCCGCCATGCCGAGGTTGGTTTGGCGCGGTGCTGTCCCGCGGGGTGATAAGTACGTCGTTGTTCGAGTTGTTTCGCTGTGCGCCTGTACCTGTGTCAGCGGCGACGCCAGCACACGTTGCAGTGCATGAAAAACGAACTGATGTACACCGCGCGATTCGCGAAAGCGCACTTCGGTCTTGGCTGGATGCACATTCACGTCCACGCCGTGAGGATCGAGTTCGAGAAATAGCACATAGGACGGGTGGCGGCTGCCATGCAGAATATCGTCATAGGCCTGGCGGGCGGCGTGTGTCAGCAGCTTGTCGCGCACAAAGCGGCCATTGACGAAAAAATATTGTTCGTCGCGTCCGGCGCGCGAATAGGCCGGCAGCGCGGCGAACCCGGTCAGGCGCAGATCGCCGGCGGCAACATCGAGCGTGCGTATCTTGGCGAAGAATTCTTCGCCAAGCAGTTCGCGCGTTCGCCGCGGCAGATCGGTCGCGGCAAGGCGCTGTTTGAGCTGGCCGTTATGCGTGAGAGTGAACGTTACCTCCGGTCGCGCCAGCGCCATGCGCCGCAACACCTCGTGGCAATGGGCGTATTCGGTGGCTTCGGATTTGAGGAATTTGCGGCGGGCCGGCGTGTTGTAGTAAAGATCGGCCACCTCTATTGAGGTGCCTTTGCTCAGCGCCGCCGGCTCCAGCATCAGGTCATTGGCGATGCGCCAGGCGTGCCCGGTTTGCACCTCGCCGGCTGCTCGACTGGTTAGCGTAACCCGTGCCACC
Source organism: Sterolibacterium sp. (assembly GCA_028713555.1). Taxonomy (GTDB): domain Bacteria; phylum Pseudomonadota; class Gammaproteobacteria; order Burkholderiales; family Rhodocyclaceae; genus JACRAR01. The sequence continues at coordinate 29,384 of JAQTOA010000021.1, forward strand.
GAGGCTATTGAGGCCAGAGCCTCGCCGCGGAAGCCAAGGCTGCCGACATGCTCAAGGTCTTCGAGGCTGACGATCTTGCTGGTGGCATGACGCGCCAAGGCCAGCGGCAGATCGTCCCGGGTGATGCCGCTGCCGTCGTCGGCGATGCGGATCAGGCGCACCCCGCCTTCGCTGAGCTGCACGTCGATCTGACGCGCACCGGCATCTAGACTGTTCTCGACGAGTTCCTTGAGCACCGAGGCAGGTCGCTCGACCACCTCGCCTGCGGCGATCTGGCTGATCAACAGTTCGGGCAGGGGGCGAATCGGGGATGGCGCGGACATGCTAGGATTATAGCCTTGTACCCCAGCCCTTCGCGGAAGGGGCAGAAGCATCACACTGTAGCCAGATCGAGTAAGATACGCAGCCTTTTACCGATACTCCGCCCATGGAATCCTTGTCGCTTCTCACCCAGTTTATCGACCTTGTCCTGCACCTGGATCAACACCTGGCAGTACTAGTGCAGCAACATGGCTCCTTGATCTACGCGATACTTTTTGCCATCATTTTTTGTGAAACAGGACTGGTGGTGTTTCCTTTTCTACCTGGGGACTCGCTGCTGTTTGTTGCCGGTGCGCTGGCCGCCAGCGGCGGCATGGACATCGCGGCACTGCTGGCGGTGCTGTTCTGCGCGGCGGTGCTTGGCGACAACACCAATTACTGGATCGGTCATGCCATCGGACCGCGGGCTTTTCGCTGGGAGCAGTCGCGCTTCTTCAACCAGGCGGCGTTGATCAAGACCCACGCTTTTTATGAGAAGCACGGCGGCGCGACGGTCATTGTTGCCCGCTTCATTCCGTTGGCGCGCACTTTCGCACCGTTTGTTGCCGGCGTGGCGCGCATGACCTATGCGCGCTTCTTCGCTTACGATTTTGCCGGCGGTGCAATCTGGATCGGCTCGCTGACGCTGGCCGGTTATTGGTTCGGCAACTTACCGCTGGTCAAGAGCAATCTGTCGCTGGTGATTCTCGGCATTGTCGGATTCTCGCTGTTGCCGGCGGCGTACGGCTGGTTTCGCCACCGCCTGGCGAGAACTTAGGGCCAGAGTCTTTAGCGGTAGACCAGCACCGGGATGTCCGAGTGGGTAAGCACTTTTTGCGTCTGCGAGCCAAGTAGCAAGCCTTTGACGCCACGATATCCGTTGGAGGCCATCAGAATCAGATCGCAGCCGCTCTTTTTCGCAGCATCAATAATCGCCTCGTAAGGTTCGTTGGAAACAGCGGATAACACCTGGCAGGGAACGCCCGCAGCTTCTGCTTCTGCCTGGGCCTTGCCCAGGACCTTCTTGATTTTATTGTTGGTGGCGTTTGCCACTAACTGCGGATCGATAGCGAGCAGCAACGACTCATCGCGAAGTAGCGAAGCAGCTCTATCCTCTGCGGCAAAAAAGAAAGTGAGCTGAACCTTGGCCTCCTTGGCAATGGACACCGCCCTCTTGACCGTCTTGTCGGACAGCGGGGATCCGTCGGTGGGAACCAGCATATGACGAAACATGCGTTATCTCCTTAAAGCTAGAAACGTTATAGGCACCACCGTTTTTTATACCGGACAATGCAGGCGGATGCAATAGATATTTTATTGCTGCAACCGAGGCGCCGCCTGACCCGTTTAAACAATGTCTCGCTCGGTCAGTAGAGAACACGTTCTAGCGCACTGTTGCCGGACCATGCGTTTTCAACTGCCTGCTAGAATTGACCCCATGCTCCCCTACTCGCTGCTCCGCCCTCTGCTGTTTGCCCTCGATGCGGAGTCCGCGCATTCACTAACCATCGACGCCCTACACCGGTTTAGTTGCCTGTTGCCGACCATTCCGGACGTGGCAGGCGCGGCAGTGCGCGTGATGGGTCTGGATTTCCCCAACCGCGTCGGGCTGGCTGCCGGCCTGGACAAGAACGGCGAGGCTATCGATGGCCTCGCCAAACTTGGTTTCGGCTTCCTCGAAATTGGCACGGTGACGCCGCGCCCACAGTCGGGCAACCCGAAACCGCGCCTGTTTCGTCTGCCTGCCCGACAGGCCCTGATTAACCGCATGGGCTTCAACAACCGCGGCCTCGATGCGTTGCTGACCAACATCCGCGCCGCGAAATACCAAGGCATACTCGGCATCAACATCGGCAAGAACGCCTTTACGCCCATCGAAGGCGCCGCCGCCGACTACCTCGCCTGTCTCGACAAGGTATATCCGCTGGCAAGCTATGTCGCGGTCAATGTCTCTTCACCCAATACTCTCAACCTGCGCCAGCTGCAAAACCAGACAGAACTCGATGCGCTGCTCGGTGCGCTCAAAGCCCGCCAGGGCGAACTGGCCGACAAGCACGGACGTTATGTGCCGCTGGCGTTGAAAATCGCTCCCGATCTCGATGACGGACAAATCGCAAGTATCGCCGCTACGCTGCGCCATCACCGCATCGACGCGGTAATCGCGACCAATACCACGCTTGGGCGCACCGGTGTTACCGGGCTGCCCCACGCAGCGGAAGTCGGCGGCTTGTCCGGTGCGCCGCTGTTCGAAAAATCCACGGCAGTGGTCGCCGCACTAGCCAAGCTGCTGGCCAACGAACTGCCGATCATCGCTGCCGGCGGCATCGTCGATGGTGCCAAGGCTAAAGCCAAAATTTCCGCCGGTGCGCAACTGGTGCAGCTTTACAGTGGGCTGATCTACCGCGGCCCAAGCCTGGTCGGTGAGTGCGTAGCTGCAACACGCGATTGACGACATAAAACCGGCCGCGTAATTTTCATTACGCGACCAGTAAGTGAATCTTTGGATTCTTCTGCTATTGCGGTTGCTGATCGATTACGCAGTATGGACGGTACGATTAAGCAATGCCTTGCCGCCAATCCAAGCCAGCGCGCCTAGTCCGGCAAACGGCGCCACAACGATGAAGGCCAGGCCGATGAACGGTGCCGCTACTACTCCCGCTAGAGTTTTTGCAGCTTGGTTCTTCAACACGGCGTTGCCACCAAACCAAGCCAGCATCCCGACGCCGATAAACGGCATGGCAAGGATGTAGGCGAGGCCAATGAAGGGGGCGGACAAGAACAAGGCCACATCCTTCAGGTGCGAACCCCGCTTCGCTTCCTTCTCCACCGGAGTTTCAGTTGTCTTGGGTTCCTCAACCGCAGGGACGGCCATCTCCTTAGCGTGCATGGCCTTGTCCGCACTTTGCTCAATCATGTCGGGCGACAGAGGTTTGTGCATGAATTCGCATACCCCCGCCGCTTCGGCACGTGCCTGATTGTCGCCTGATCCGTAGCCGGTAATAATGACCACAGGCATCCAGGGATTCTGGGCCTTGATATATTCCGCGACCTCAATCCCACTCATCCCCGGCATCTTGATGTCGGTAAACACGGCGGCGTAATCTTCCCTGCCGAGCTTGGCAATGGCCTCTTCGCCACTGCCGGCGGTGATGACTGCATACCCCTTATTGGAAAGGACTCGGTCGAAACTCTTGCCGACCACTGGGTCGTCATCGACGACTAGAATTTTGCGTTGGGTTCTCATGGCTAACTCCTTGTCAAGTTAAACGGCTTCCTGACCCACACTCAGCACAAGCCATGCCAGCGCGACAAATACATCCGGACGATATTTAGTTCTTAAGTTATTTCAATGGATTGAAGCGTTGTTGGGAAATGATCTGAGGGGATCAGGCCGTGTGCCTGGCGATACCCGAAGTACAAATTATTTATGCGGGCCAACCGGTGTTCGTGGCCATTTCTAATAACATTCAATTACATACAAACCATGGTAAGAATTAGTTTTTTGTACAGCCGCTCGCCAAAAAATGGCCTTGCCATTCCTATGGTTGTCTCAACTTGTGCTGCAAAGGATAATCGACGCTTGACTTAACGCCTGTGCCCTATCGGACTTCCATGGCCAGTTATCTTCTCATCCTGCTTGGTGTGATGCTAGTTGTTGCATTCGGCGTTGTTCCTAAAATCATGGCGTCGGCTGGCGCCCCAGCCAGAACCAGATCCAAGGGCGAGCAACTGGCGATCGAGATCGACGCCCTCCTGCCGCAGACGCAGTGCCGCAGGTGCGGTTTTTCCGGTTGCAAGCCTTATGCCTATGCCATAGCCGAAGGCTGGGCCGACATCAACCAGTGCCCGCCGGGCGGCGCGCAAGGCATCAGGAAGCTCGCCGCTCTGCTTGGCCGCGAATTCAAGCCGCTCAATCCCGAGCACGGCGTGGAGAAACCAAAAGCGGTTGCCTTCATTGACGAAAATACCTGCATCGGTTGCACCTTGTGCATCCAGGCCTGCCCGGTGGACGCCATCATTGGCGCGGCCAAGCAGATGCATACGGTCGTCGCAGCGTGGTGCACCGGTTGCGAATTATGTGTTTCGCCCTGCCCGACGGATTGCATCAGCATGCTAGCGCTGGAGAACCCCAAGATCAGTTGGAAGTCGAAATACCCCCTGTTCGAGATACTCGGCGTGCACCAACCCAATAAGAAGTCTGCTGACCTGGCCCGCGCGCGTTATGAATTCCACTTGTTCCGTGAAGAGCGCGAGAGACGGGAGAAAACCGCCAAACTCACGGCCAAAGCCGCGGCCATGTCTGGCGGAGAAGATCCCAAGCAAGCGCTGATTGCTGCCGCCATCGTCCGCGCGCAACAACAGAAGGAACGGGTCAAACCGGAAAATACCCAGCAGTTGACCCCCGACCAACTTACCCGGATTGCCGAAATCGAGGCACGCCGGTCTGGACTCAACAAACTTTGAAAAAACACTTGAACTACCGACGACCGCAATGACGCCGAAAAAAATTCACGCCTTGTTCGAGCGCTTTGCCGCTGCCGAGCCTAATCCGCGCACCGAGCTTGAATATGCTACGCCATTTCAATTGCTGGTAGCGGTGATTCTGTCAGCCCAGGCCACCGACAAGAGCGTCAATCTGGCGACCCGAGCGTTATTCCGTGACGCGCCGACAGCCGAGAAAATTGTCGCGCTGGGCGAGCGGGGACTTACTGAATATATCCAGAGCATAGGTCTTTACCCGACCAAGGCCAGGCATCTCGTCGCCATGTCGAAACTGCTGCTGGAGCAGTACGGAGGCGAGGTGCCGCAGCGACGCGACGCGCTTGAAGCGTTGCCTGGCGTCGGCCGCAAGACGGCGAACGTGATTCTGAATACCATTTTCCACGAGCCTGTCATCGCCGTCGACACGCATATTTTTCGTCTTGCCAATCGCACGGGTCTGGCGCCAGGCAGGGATGTCAGGGAAGTCGAGGAAAAACTGATAAAATTCGTGCCTACCGCCTACCGGCAACATGCTCACCACTGGCTGATCCTGCATGGACGCTACGTATGCAAGGCGCGCAAGCCCGCTTGTCAGCGTTGCATTATCCGCGACCTGTGCGAATTTCCCGACAAAACACCGCCATCCTGATTGCCTCCACCTATTTTCCGCTAAGCGGCGCCCATGTTTAATCCGTCACGCGACCAGGCCCGCCGTTTTTTCATCGATGCCTGGCAAAAACAACGTCAAAGCTTGCTGCTGACACCGATGGAGCACATGGCGGCCGAAATCGTATCAATCCATCCCGAATATCATGCGCTGCTCGACGGCGGTGAATCGGCGCTGGCAAGCGAGTGGCAACCAGAACAAGGGGTAGCCAACCCGTTCCTGCATCTGTCGTTGCATCTGGCGGTTGAGGAACAACTCTCGATCGATCAGCCCCCAGGCCTGCGCGCCATCTTCGACACCCTATTGGTACGCCATGGCGAGCGCCACCCGGCCCTGCACGATGTGCTCGAATGCCTCGGCGAAACGATCTGGCGCGCTCAGCGCGACCATGCCCCGCTGGACGGCGTGGCCTATCTTGATTGCCTGCGCCGCTCGCGGAAATAGGCGCTTGCCGGTCAGCCACCCAGCCTAATGTTTCTTAACCACGGTACAATTGCTTTAAATGTCATGCTTTTTACTTGAGGATTAACCCATGCGTTTCGAAGGCAGCAACACCTATGTCGCCACCCCCGACCTGATGTTGGCGGTCAACGCCGCCATCACCCTGCAACGACCTTTGCTGATCAAAGGCGAACCCGGCACCGGCAAGACCATGTTGGCCGAAGAGGTCGCGAATGCCCTTGGCGCGCCGCTGTTGCAATGGCACATCAAGTCCACTACCAAGGCGCAGCAGGGACTTTACGAGTACGATGCTGTCTCGCGCCTGCGCGATTCGCAACTCGGCGGGAAGGATGGAGAGCGGGTACGCGACATCGCCAACTACATTGTCAAAGGCGTGCTGTGGCAGGCGCTTGAAGCCGATAAGCCGACGGTGATTCTGATCGACGAGATTGACAAGGCCGACATTGAGTTTCCCAACGACCTGCTGCGCGAACTGGATCGCATGGAGTTTTATGTGTATGAGACGCAGCAACTGGTCAAGGCCAAGCATCGGCCGATCGTCTTTATTACTTCGAACAACGAGAAGGAACTGCCTGATGCTTTCCTGCGCCGTTGCTTCTTCCATTACATCAAGTTTCCCGACAGCGAGACCATGCAGAAAATCGTGGATGTCCACTTTCCTGGACTAAAGAAAGCTTTGCTGAAGGAGGCGCTGGAAGTGTTTTTCGAATTGCGCGAAGTGCCTGGCCTGAAGAAGAAGCCATCTACCTCGGAACTGCTCGACTGGCTCAAGCTATTGCTGGCCGAGGAAATCCCTCCCGAAGCGCTGCGCTCGAAAGACAGGAAGGTCGCAGTGCCCCCGCTGCATGGCGCGCTGCTCAAGAACGAACAGGATGTGCATCTGTTCGAGCGGCTGGTGTTTATGGCGAAACACAACCGCTAACGAGGCAAGTTGGCTGTAATCGCGCTGTCATTTTCCTGCTCCCTGAGTCTTCCAAAAATTACCCACGCCGATGTTGATCGACTTCTTCCTTCACCTCAAGGCCGCCAAGTTGCCGGTATCGACCCGAGAATTCCTGATGCTGCTGGAAGCCTTGCGTGAGCGTTTGGCCGGACACAGCCTAGACGATTTCTACTTTCTTTCGCGCGCCTGCCTGGTCAAGGACGAGTCGAACTACGACAAGTTCGACCGTGCTTTTGGTGCCTACTTCAATGGTGTGACTGAAATTCCCGGCCTGGAAGCGGAAATTCCCGAGGAGTGGTTGCGCCAACTGATGAAGAAGCATCTGACGCCCGAAGAAAAGGCCAAGCTGGAGAAGCTCGGCTGGGACAAGCTGATGGAGCAGTTCAAGGAACGCCTCAAGGAACAGAAGGGACGCCACCAAGGCGGCAGCAAGTGGATCGGCACGGGCGGGAGCTCTCCCTTTGGCCACGGCGGCTACCACCCGGAAGGGATACGCATAGGTGGCGACTCTGCCGGAAATCGCACAGCGGTCAAGGTCTGGGAGAACCGCGAATACCGCAATCTCGACGATTCGGTGGAACTCGGCACCCGCAACATCAAGGTTGCCTTGCGTCGCCTGCGGCGCTTCGCGCGCGAGGGCGCGGCGGAGGAACTCGATCTCGACGGCACCATCCACGACACGGCGCAGAACGCCGGTTGGCTCGACATCAAGATGCGGCCCGAGCGCCACAACAAGGTCAAGGTGCTGCTCTTCCTCGACATCGGCGGTTCGATGGACGACCACATCAAGCTGTGCGAGGAAATGTTTTCGGCGGCCAAGAGCGAGTTCAAGCATCTCGAATATTTTTATTTCCATAACTGCATCTACGATTATGTCTGGCGCGACAATCGTCGGCGTCACGCGGAACGCTTCCCGCTCCACGATGTGATGCACAAGTATGGTGACGACTACAAGCTGATCCTGGTTGGCGACGCGACCATGAGTCCCTACGAGGTTCTCCATCCTGGCGGCAGTGTCGAGTACATGAACGAGGAAGCCGGTGCGGCATGGCTGCAGCGGCTACTGGATAAATATCCTCGTGCCGTCTGGCTCAATCCCGAGCCGGAGCGGCTCTGGGATTATCGGCAATCGATCCAGATCATCAACAATATTTTTGGTGGTCGCATGTTTCCGCTGACGCTGGAAGGTCTGGAGCGGGCCATGCGCCAGTTGAACAAATAGCCGGCGGTTGCCAACAAGCCCTTCGCCGCACTCTCCCGCCCTTCGTCGAAGGGAAGCCCCTTTGGGGCACGCATAGTCCGTAACGGTTTTTCGTGCGACATGTTGCGAAGTGCCATGGTTTACCGTGGAAGTCCGTGTTTGGAGTGGCGGCTCGAAGGTCTCCGACGACTCGTTTCGCCATACTCGGGGCTGTGGAGCTAAATCCGGGAAGGCCGCTTGACCCCCATAGCGGCGCCAACGCAGGGGGCGCGAACAGGACGTGAAGTGCGTGCGATTCGTCTTCGTCGCCCGTTGCAACGCATCGGACGCTTTCTTACGACTGCCAATTGCTTCATTGTGCTGGAGCACGAGCGCGTCAATGCCGCTGCCGGCAAAATGGGGTGGCTGTGCCAGCCATGGAGGGGAAGGCCCGAATCTCGTTTCCAAGTACAGCCTAATCATCACGTATTACGACCACTGCATTACAGCGACAAGAAATGTCGCCAAGATGGCCTGACAACGAACGAACGTTCGTTGTCAGTAAACGTTCGTTCATGTACGATTGCCGCAGCAATGGTGCGAGCACTGCAAGTTGTTCGCGGCCTACGTAATCCCTTCTGGAGGTCGAATGTTTTTCGCACTGCCGTCGACTTTGCTGCTCAATAGCGCCACCTACTCCGAGGACGACCCGCTTTTTGTTGCGTATTACCATCGACCCGCCTTGGAGTGTTGCCAGACCTCCTGGGGGGGACGGTCGTGAGAGTTGTTGCTGAACATTCGAGGCGTCTTCGGCGCGAGGCACAGCGTGCCGAGATTCTCGATGCGGCCGCCGCGGCTATTGCTGAGCATGGTTTTCACGGCATGACCATGCGGGGTTTGTCCCGCGCGACGGGACGGGGCTTGGCTAGCTTCTATAACTACTTTTCCTCCAAAGAGGACCTGCTGTTCTCGCTGCAAACCGACGCCTTCGAAACAATGACCAGCTCAGTGAAAGCTGCGCTCGAGGGCATAGAAGAGCACGTCGAGCGGTTGTACGTGTTTGTGTTGAATCACCTCCGCTACTCGGCCGAGCATAGATCGGTGATGCGGGTGCTGGTCCATGAAGCCTCGGCACTGCCAGCGGGTAGGCGCAAGACGGTACGCCTGCTCAAGGAGGGCTACTTCAATATCTGCCGGAATATCGTTGCCGACATTCTTGCCGCGGGATGCAACTCGCCCGGCGCAGAGGGCACTGCCAGCCTGGACCCTGCGGAAGTCGAGCGGGTTACTTACAGTGTCTTCGGCATGCTCAACTGGAGCTACGGTTGGTACGATCCCAAACAACATGGGACTCCCCAGGATGTTGCCAGGACGATCCACGCCCTCGCCGTGTGCGGTCTGGTAGCGCGCTGCCCGAACCGCCTGGCGCAAGGGAATCTGGAACGCTACTTGGGCGCGATCGCCCCGCCACCGCTGGTCGGCAAACCAGCTCGCAAAGTGGCGGCGGTAAGCAATCGACTGCCGGGAGCAGGAAAGAAAAGCACGGCTGGCGCGGGAGTGCCCGCAAGACTTATGGATACGGTAGCGCGGATGGTGAAGCCGTAGTTTGACGGACGAACAGACGGGATTGAGAGAGCATGGAGACGGTAGCCCCCCAAAAAGAGATCATCGACGCGATCAAGGCGAGCGGCGGAGATGCT
>JAQTOA010000022.1 GCA_028713555.1 Sterolibacterium sp.
TTCCGTGGGCAGCCTTGAAGCTTCAATTCGGTGCGGACTACGGCGATAGTCCGCGAGGCCTGATCGATTTCAAGAAGCGGTTTCTTCTTCGCTTGAAAGAAGCTCAGTTGTTCTACCCAGAAGCCAACGCGACACCGCAGGATGCTGGCCTGTTTGTGGGGGCAAGCCGATTGCATACCAGGCATACCGGTGCCGCCAAACTATCCAGACTCTGACGACGGGTTTGCTGGGTAGTCCTGCAGACAGATCGGGTGGCCATATTCCTGCTCGGTCTTTGATGATTTTTTCCCACAGAAAAATGGGTGCTCTACTTGCAATCTACTTGTAAACCTACAAGCAACTACTTGAGGCAGGCTGTATGCCTTGTCCCATAAGGGTTCTGTGCCAATGGTCGAGACAGTTGTCACGTAATTCGGGGACAGATGTCACATGGTCGCGGGACAGATTTCACGTGGGCAAAATTTCGTGGCGCTGGAGATCCACCTGTCCGTCAAGGTTCCAGATGAATTTGGCAGTGAGACAGATTTCACGTGGATAACTTCTCCATCGGCGGGCGACCTGTGGATAACTGGAATTCGAAATGTGACCGATTTGGATCGATTTCGGATGTTGCATATTTTCGGAAATCCGTAAGATGAATTTCGGGCGACGGTTTCCTCAGCCGCTTGAAGCCAGCCGGCGGTGCTTCGCAAACAACACCGGCTATGCGAGGACGTGACCAAGCGCGAAAACGGTGCCTCCATCCGACTGATCGCATCGTCCGCCCCACGACACGGGGCAACTTGATTACCGAGGAAAGGAAGCATGATGGGACAAACAAAACCTGGTCTGATGACATCGCTGGCCTGGCATGGCTGGAATCTGTTGCGACTCCGTGGCGACTGGAAATCCATGCCGGACGCCACGAGCTTTATGGGTGTGGCTCTGGGATTGGTCTTCCTTGGCGGAATGGCTGAGCAGTTTGCACGCGGTCGTTCACTGATGATCGCTCTCGGTGTGACGGTAGGGTGGCTTGCCATACTGCTGTGGGCATCAGCCAAAGAAGGGCGGATCAATAGGCGCCTTGCTTCCGCGTTGGGGATCCTTTCACTCGTCATTCAAGGCGGCTTGGTGTTGGCGTCCTGGCTACCTGCCGTCGAGTGGCCCATCGCGATATGGGCGGGTATCGCCATCATGCATTTGCTATCCCAAGCATCTCAGGACGGGGCCGGGGCCTGGCGCTGAGCAGGAATTCCTTGAGACCATGACAAGGTCGGCTTCACCCTATGAATTCGAAGTTCCATGGCGCCCGAATTTCGAGGCGCGGATGGCGCTTATCTGGGGGTTGGGAGCAATGTCGATTCTCGTCTTGGCATCCGTAGCGCCGATGTTCCGTGGCTTTGGTGTAGTCCTCGGCATCGGCTGTGCCATCGGTGCGGTGATTCGCAGTGTGCAGGGATACCGCCGAATGATCGTCGATCAGCGCCTGAAGTTTTTCGGGAAAGAGTTCATCGATCTGGATACGTTGCAGGCGAAGTCCAGACAAGCGAGTGGAAACAAGGCTTACTGGTTGGGAAGAGGATTCCCATGGAGTGACATCGAAGCCACCAAACTGCATACCTTGATGTCGATGGGGGTGGTTCGCACCATCGGCAAGGCGGCACAGCACCCCGAGGGCTCCTACTGGGTCCATGGCATGGCGCCGGAGCAGGATCTCTATTCAGAGTTGGCTAACCTCGTGGGCCATACGCTGATCGTTGGTAGTACGCGGGTCGGCAAGACGCGCCTGTTCGACATCTTGATTGCACAGGCCATCTTTCGCGGCGAGACCGTGATCATCATCGATCCCAAAGGCGATCATGGCCTGGCGCAGAATGCGCGCGCCGCCTGCGATGCCAGCGGAGAGGATGATCGCTTCGTCTATTTTCATCCGGCCCATCCGGATCGGTCGGCCTGTATCGACCCACTACGCAACTGGAACCGAAAGACGGAACTGGCAAGCCGTGTCGCCGCCTTGATTCCATCGGAGACTGGGGCCGATCCCTTCACGGCATTCGGCTGGAAAGTCCTGAACGACATCACCAACGGCATGATTGCCACCGGTCACCGCCCCAACTTGGTTCAGCTTCGACGTTACGTAGAAGGTGGCCCGGAAAACCTCTTGCAACGAGCGCTCAAGATTCACTTCGCTGCGAATGTGCGTGATTGGGAATCACGGGCCTCGTCCTACATCCGGCGCAACAAGGATCGTTTGCTCCAAGCCTATGTGTCCTTCTATCACGAGGTCGCCATCCACGAAGCGCAGTCGGTCGATCTGGACGGCTTGATTTCGACTTATGAACACAACCGCGACCACTTCCAGAAGATGGTGGCATCGTTGATACCGATTCTCTCCATGCTGACCAGCGATCCCTTGCAGGAGTTGCTATCCCCGGATTTCGAGCCCGGCCATGAACGGTTGGTCACCGATATGTCCAAGATCATCCGTGGCAACAAGGTCGTCTATATCGGCCTGGATTCTCTCGCGGACTCGACGGTTGGCAGTGCCATCGGTTCGATCATGCTGGCCGATCTCGCCGCCGTGGCAGGGGATCGCTATAACTACGGAATCGACACCCTGACGCCGGTGAATCTCTTCATCGACGAGGCAGCCGAGGTTCTCAATCAACCGGCGATCCAGCTCATGAACAAGGGCGGGGGTGCGGATTTCAGGGTAACGATTGCCACCCAGACGTTTGCTGATTTCGCCAGTCGGCTTGGCGATGAAAACAAGGCCCGTCAGGTATTGGCCAACACCAACAACAAGATCGCCTTGCGGGTGCTCGACTCGGAAACCCAGAAATATATTGCGGAGGGCATGCCGCAGATCAAGGTCAGATCAATGGCGCTGCGCTATGGGCACAATGTCGATACCCACATTCATGACGAATACAGCGCGTCCTATCAGGAGCAGATTCTCGAAGAGGAGGCTGACTTGTTTCCTGCCGCCATGCTGGGCGAACTGCCTCCGTTGCATTTCATCGCCCGTTTGTCCGGTGGGCGAACGCTGAAAGGACGCATCCCCATCCTTGTCACGGAACGGTGATGGCCAGGCGCGACGATTCGGCGCTCAGCACAGCACTCGCCATCGGCGTCTTCATCGCTGTCGTCGCGACATGGCTGTTTATTCCGCCACCTATTATTCGGAGCGCCTGGCAGACCGAGCGAGCGGAGGTTTATGCCCTGGCCGGGCTGGGGGAACACCTTCTATTTCGGCAAGCAATGACCGGCCTTCAGCAGTCGATGGCGAAGGATTTTCAGGGATTCCTGCTGGAAGCGGATGCCATGGGGGAGGGGGCTTTAGGCAATTCCAGTTTCAGCCAGTGGACCCGATCACGCATCGAGGCGACCTGGCTGTGGATGGGGCTGGTGGTATACCGGCTGCATGTCCTGATGGGATGGTTGCTGCCGGGCATCCCGCTCGCCATCGTGGCTTACCTTGATGGGCAATACGTGAGGGAGATACGTAAGTTCTCCTTTGTCGCACAGAGCCCGATTCGGCACAAGCTCGGGATACGCGTGATGTGGGTGGTGTTGATCGGACTGTCAGCATGGCTTCTGGTCCCCGTACCGTTGCCAGCGATGATTGCTCCGACCCTCACGGTGGCGATCTCGTATTCGCTTTGGCTCTGGGTCAGCAATCTTCAGAAGCGCCTGTAGTCGTAAAAGAATGAGCTCATCATTTCTGACACTTTGGCGATCTATGCCCAAAGCCATATCCGTCTGAATTCGTATGGAAATATGCGGGTAAAAGCGGCTCGCAGTCATCGTTTGGTGGTAGAATTGGCTAAACGGCAAATGCATAAAACCGGGCGTAAAGCGGTTCTCAGGGTTGTTGGCTTTACCCCCCCCCCGCAGTTAAGCTCGCCAGAGGGCCGCAGACGAGTTTCGCAGGGGTTTTTATTGGTGGAGGCGGGTTGTTGGTAGATCAGATCAAAGTTCATTTGGGGCCTTTAACGGAGCAGTCCTCTGCGCAGCTTGCGGAAGATATTGCCGTTATCGGCATGGCGTTTCGCTTTCCCGGTGATCTTGCCGACGAGGAAAGTCTTTGGAATGCCCTGAAAGATGGGCGTGATCTGGTCAGCCAGGTGCCTTCCGATCGATGGGCAGTCGACGAGTTGCAGCATCCGAAGCGGGCTGAACTGGGTCGCAGCATTAGTTTTTCGGCTGGTGTACTTTCCCGGATAGACGAGTTCGATGCCGGTTTCTTCGGGATTTCGCCGCGCGAGGCAGCCTGGCTTGATCCCCAGCAGCGTCTGTTGCTGGAGCTGGCATGGGAGTCGATGGAAAACGCAGGATGCGTGCCGTCGTCTCTTGCAGGGTCGGATTGCGCGGTCTATGTCGGCATCTCAAGTCTTGACTATGGCACTCGTGGACTGGACGACCTTGCCAGCCTGTCATCTCACTCGATGACGGGCAACACGCTCAGCATCGCCGCCAATCGCCTCTCCTATATCTTCGATCTGTATGGCCCTTCTTTGGCCGTCGATACTGCCTGCTCATCCTCCCTTGTAGCGTTGCATCATGCCTGCAACAGCCTGCGGACGGGCGAGGCCTCGACTGCACTGGTCGGCGGCGTGAATCTGCTCTTGCACCCCTATCCGTTTGTCGGTTTCACCAAGGCATCGATGCTCTCCGCTGACGGGCACTGCAAGGCATTCGATGCTTCCGGTGATGGTTACGTGCGCGCCGAGGGTGGCGCGGTTCTGTTTTTGAAGCCCATCACCAAGGCACTTGCGGATGGCGACAATATCCACGCGATCATCCGCGCCACGGGTGTAAATGCCGATGGCGCCCGCAAGACTGGCATCACTATTCCGAGTCGCGATGGCCAAGCCGAACTCATGCGTATTGTCCTGGCCAAGAGCGGTCTTCAGCCAGAAGACATCGATTTTATTGAGGCACATGGAACGGGAACGGCAGTGGGCGATCCCATTGAGGCGGCGGCCATTGGTTCGGTATATGGTCAATGCCGCTCCAAAGATCGGCCCTTGCCGATCGGCTCGGTTAAAACCAATCTCGGCCACCTGGAGCCTGCCTCTGGAATGGCTGGCCTGGTGAAGGCCTTACTGGCACTGAAGCATCGTGCCATCCCGCCCAGTCTGCATTTTGTCACGCCGAATCCTCACATCGATTTCTCCGGCCTCAACCTGGAAGTCGTCACGCAATACACCGAGCTGCGAAAATCCGATGACAAGCCTCTCGTGGCAGGGGTTAACTCCTTCGGTTTCGGTGGCGCCAATGCCCATGTGCTGATTCAAGAGTTCCATCAGACTGAAGCGCAATCGTCACTTCCTCTGGAGTTGCCGCTCCCACCTCTATTCTTGTCTGCGCGTACGTTGCCCGCCCTTCGTGCCATGGCCGGTCGCTATGCAGAGTTGTTGAGCGAAAAGACGCCGGAAGATTTCTACGACATTACTTTCGCTGCGGCGCATCGCAGGGAATTCCTGGAAAAACGGTTGGCACTTAAAGTCGACACAGCGGCGGATGCGGCGGAACGGCTAGCAAGGTTTGCGCAGAGCGAAGCGGTAGAGCAGATAGTCAGCGAAGATGGTCTGCCCCAGCCAGGGGGCGTGGCCTTCGTCTACTCTGGCAATGGTGCCCAATGGGTCGGCATGGGCCAGAAATTGATGGTCGAGTCTGAGCGATTTGCGGCAATCGTCGCTGACCTCGATGCCGTGATGCTGCCCGTTGCAGGGTTTTCCATCATCCATGAGTTGCAAGCAGAGGAGCCCGCATCGAGGATCCAAGACACGGTAGTGGCTCAGCCTCTGCTCTTTGTTATTCAGGTCGCTGTTACCACCTTGCTGAAAGAGCAGGGTATCCAGCCAGCTGCCGTGATTGGCCACAGCGTCGGCGAAGTTGCTGCTGCCTGGGCGGCGGGCGTACTCGATCTCGATCAGGCGATCCGGGTCATTTGTGCCCGTAGCGCCGCTCAAGGCTTGACGCGTGGAACCGGTCGCATGGCCGCTGTAGGTCTGTCCGAAACCGCCATGCACAGCGTTCTGGAGGAATTGGGCGACGAACTGGATGTGGAAATTGCCGGCATCAACAGTCCGGACAACGTCACGATTTCCGGCAACCTTGATGACTTGGAGCGTATCGGCGCCCATCTGGAGCACCGGGGCGTCTTCTTCCGACTGCTCGACCTCGACTATGCCTTCCACAGTCGGCAGATGGATCCCATCGAAGCCCGGTTTGCACAGAATCTCGCCGATCTGGCTCCCGTTTCATCCAGCAAGGCGGCTTTCGTCTCGACGGTCACAGGCGATGTGCTCGACGGCACGGCGCTGGGTGCGGGTTACTGGTGGCGGAACGTGCGCCACCCGGTACGTTTTGCCGATGCCATGGCGAAATTGGTCGATCTCGGTTGCCGTGTTTTCATCGAGATCGGCCCGCATGCCATCCTGCAACGCTACATCGGCGAATGCCTGAAGGCTGCCAATGTGCAAGGCCGGGTGTTGTCCTCCCTGCGCAAGGATGACGATGGTATCCAGCGCCTTCAGGAGGCGGCACTGCGCGTTCATCTGCTTGCCGAAACACCGCGACTGGGCGTTTACTTCCCCGTTTCCGCTCGTCATGTCGACCTGCCCAATTACCCGTGGCAGCGCGAGCGCCATTGGCATCCCGTTACCAGCGAGAGCCACCTGGTAATCGAACACCGCCGGGTGCATCCCTTGCTGGGCTGGCGACTACAGGATACCGACTTTGGTTGGGAGAACACCCTCGATCCCGTTACGCTTCCCTGGCTGGCCGATCACCAGGTCGGCGGCGCCATCGTCCTGCCTGGCGCCGCCTATGCGGAAATGGCGCTCGCCGCCGCGCGCGAGTGGCAAGGAAGCGAAGCGCTCGCGCTTGAGGAACTCGACATTCTCTCGCCCATCGTCTTCGATGGAGAACACGCGCGCACCTTGCGTTTCAGTCTTAATCCACGGGATGGCGGTTTCCAGATCAAAAGTAGTCAGCGCCTTTCTGCGGACGAATGGACACTGCATGCCGTCGGCAGGGTGATCGAAGCGACGGTACGCCCGGCTGAGGCGAAAATTTCTGCCGTGCCTTCATCTTCACGCGTAATCGACCGCGCTACGCACTATCGGCTGGCCACACTTCTTGGTCTCGGTTACGGTCCTGTCTTTCAGGGGTTGCTGCACGCATGTGTCCATGGCGACCGGCTCGAAGCAGCCCTTGATCTGCCGGAAAGCGTGACAGCGCAGCCGGGTTATCTCCTCCATCCGGCCTTGCTCGATGTCTGCTATCAGTCGCTCGTCGATTTTTTCCAGGACGAGATCGAAGCAGGACAGGGCGTGCCGCTCCTGCCTGTCAGGCTGGGGCGGCTGAGTCTGCTCGGCAATGCACCGATCACCCAATTCCGTGCGCGCCTGCTGCACCGCGCCGCCCGCTCCGTGTTGGCGGATTTCGAACTGCTCGATGCGCAGGGAAATCTGGTTGTTCTCGCTTCCGGTTGCCGTTTCCGCGCTGCGCACCTCCAGCACCGCAACCGACCGCAGGTGGGCTGTTGGCAGATTACGCCCTGGTTGCAACCGCACCCGACCGAAGGCTTGGCCACCGAAATCGTGCCGACGACCGAGCTTGCCAAGCGCCTTTATGCCCGGTTCGCCGAAAACGAAGCCTCGCTCAAGCGGCAAGTCTGGTTCATGGAAACCCTGCCCTTGTTTGAGGCGCTCACGCTTTCTTTTGCCTTCGAAGCGTTCCGGACGCTGTTCAATCAACGCCCCGAATGGATGCAACAAGCATTGGCTCATCGTGTTGCCTTGCCTTACCTGCAATGGCTGGTCAACTGCTTGCAACAGGAAAACCTGCTTGTCGAGCGCGATGGTTTCTGGCGGCTGGAGGGGAACGTTCCCGCTGCCGATGAAATCTGGCAAGCCATCCTGCGCGATGCCCCCGCCTGCCTGCCGCAGTTGGTACTGCTCGGCCGTGTCGGCTGTCATCTGCCCGGCTTGCTCTCCGGCGAGACGGATTCTCAGAGGTTTCTGGAAACCCTGTCTCATTCGCCGAGTGTCGAATCGCTGCAAGAGGATGATCCAGTCTATCTAGGCACCCGGCTTGGGGTGCAACAGACCTTGCTTGGTCTGGCTGCCGACTGGCCTGCGCACCGCCGGCTGCGGATTCTGGAGGTCACCAGCGGCACCAGTGAATTGCCGCGCGCAATCCATGCCGTGCTGGCCGAGGATCGCCTCGACTATGTGCTCGCCTTGCCCGATGAAGACATGCGGCAGCGGAGCCAGGCCGAATACCACGATTTCGCCAACATTACCGTGGCTGGCGTGAGTTTCACGGAATGGAAGTTCGCCGCCGATAAACCATTGCCCGAAGTTTTCGATGTCGTCGTCCTGCGCCATGCGCTGCATCGAGCAGTGAGCCCCCAAGCCGCCTTGGCGCAGACAAAGCGCTGGCTGGCCTGTGGTGGTGTGCTGCTGATTGCGGAACGGTATCCGGATTGGAGCGCCGATCTCGTGGGCGGGCTCGATCCGGCTTGGTGGCATCGGGGCGAAGAGAACCAATTCTTGTCCTCCCTAATGGCGCCGGCTGCCTGGGAAGGTGCTTTGCGCGAGGAAGGCTTCGATGAGGTCGAACTCGTCACCGAACCCACAGTCGATGGGCTTGCCGAGGGTGCCTACCTGCTTCTCTCCAAACGGTCTGCTGAAGACATCATTGTCTTGTCGCAGCCCCAGCCTGCAGTCTGGCTGCTGCTGACGGATGCTGCCTCGGATTCGATGGCCGATCAGCTGCGTCGGCGTTTGGAAGCGCAAGACCAGCATGTCGTCACCGGGGAGATGTCCAGTGCCCAAGACAGGTTCGATCATGTTGTCTACCTGCGCGGCTGGCGGGCGGATGCCGATGAGGCCCTCGATCTACCGGCAGACCTGCTGCAACGACTTCAAGCCTTGGTTGCCGGCCACGGCAAGATGCCGCGCCTATGGATATTGACCCAAGGAGGCGTACTGGCCGCCGAACTGCCTGCTGCCACTTCGTGCCCTGCGCCGAACCCTGTGCAGGCGGCCCTCTGGGGCTTGGGACGTGTCGTCATGAACGAATATCCCACGCTGTCGTGTACCTTGATCGATCTTGCCTGCGAGCCCAGCGCGGCAGACACACTGGCCCGACTCGAAAATGAGCTCCTGCGGCCCGACGGTATTAACGAGATCGTTCTTGCCCCCGATGCGCGTTACAGCCTTGTCATGCGCGAGGATGTGCCGAAAACCAGTGCTCCGGCTACAGACATCGATCGCTACCGGCTGGATTTCCGCGTTCCGGGGCAATTGCGCAATCTGCTCTGGTTGCCGGAAACAAAACGGCCCTTGCAGGATCATGAGATCGAAGTGCGCACACATGCCACCGGCCTCAATTTCCGCGATGTGATGTATCTCATGGGCCTGCTGCCGGACGAAGCCGTCGAAAATGGCTTTGCCGGTGCCAGCCTGGGGCTGGAATTCTCCGGCGTGGTGGACCGCGTCGGCGTTCGTGTGCGTGACTATGCACCAGGCGATGCTGTCATGGGCTTCGGCGCTGCCTGTTTCGCCAGCCATGTCGTCACCCGGGCCGATGCCGTTGCTCCCCTGCCGGAAGGTTGGTCATTCGAAGCGGCGGCCACGGTGCCCACCGTATTCTTTACCGTCTACTACGCGCTGAAACACCTGGCCGATCTGCAGCCCGGCGAGCGGGTGCTGATCCATGGTGCAGCGGGCGGTGTGGGCTTGGCGGCCATCCAGTTCGCGCGGCATCTGGGCGCGGAAATTTTTGCCACCGCCGGTAGCGACGAGAAACGCGATTTCGTCCGCCTGCTTGGGGCTGACCATGTCTTTGATTCGCGCAACCTCGCTTTTGCCGACGATATCCTCGCCGTTACAAGCGGGGAGGGCGTGGACGTTGTTCTCAATTCCCTCGCCGGCGAAGCCATTCGCCGCAATCTGCGGGTATTGAAACCCTTCGGCCGTTTCCTCGAACTCGGCAAGCGCGATTTTTTCGAGAACACCCCCATCGGCCTGCGCCCCTTCAAGGACAACATCAGCTACTTCGGTATCGACGCCGACCAGTTGCTGACCGGCCGCCCGGCTTTAGCGGCGCGGTTGTTCCGCGAGGTCATGGCACTGTTCCGCGAAGGCGTGCTCTCGCCCTTGCCTTGGCGAGCTTTTCCCGCAACGCGGGTGGTGGATGCCTTCCGCGTCATGCAACAGGCGCGGCATATCGGCAAGGTGGTCGTGAGTCTGGCAGATGCAGCACCGCAGATTGAGCGGCAAGCAGAACCGCTGCCTGTCCTGCGTTTCGAGCAAGACAGCACCTGGCTCGTCACCGGCGGGCTCTCCGGCTTCGGCCTCGAATCCGCGCGCTGGCTTGCTGCGCGTGAGGTCGGCCACCTCGTTCTGATCGGTCGCCGCGGCCTGGAGACGCCGGGCGCGCAAGAGGCCATCGAAAACCTGCAAGCGGGCGGAGTCACAGTGCAGGTCGTTGCCTGCGATATCACGGATCGCCTTGCTCTCGGCATCGCGTTCGAACGCATCCGCAAGACCCTGCCGCCGCTCAAGGGCGTGTTGCATGCCGCCGCCGCCTTCGACGATGCCCTGATCGTCAACCTCGATGCAGTGCGCATGGACGGTGTGTTGCGTCCCAAACTGCTCGGCGCCTGGAACCTGCACCAACTCACCGTGGATATCCCGCTCGATCACTTCGTGCTGTATTCGTCAGTCACCACCTTCATCGGCAATCCCGGGCAGGCCAACTACGTGGCCGCCAATGCGGGTCTCGAAGGACTGGCGGCCATGCGTCACGCCATGGGCTTGCCCGCCACCTGTATCGGCTGGGGGCCGATCGGCGATGCCGGCTACCTCAGCCGCAACGAGGCGATCAAGGACGGTCTCGCCCAGCGCTTGGGCAGGGCGCCGCTCACGGCTGCCGAGGCGCTCGACCAACTGGATCGTTTGCTGAACCCGGATTCCGGCTCGCGTGCTGTTGCCAACTTCGAATGGTCTGTGCTATCCCGCCTGCTGCCATCAGCCACGAGCGCACGTTTCACCGCGCTTAACCGCAACGTGAAGGATGGCGGCACCGCAGAGGACAGCATAGATTTTCGTGTGCTCATCGCCGGAAAATCCGTTGCGGAAGTCACGGACATCGTGCGTAAGCTCGTCACGCAGGAAGTTGCGCAAATTCTTAGTATCAGCCCTGAACGCATCGAACCTGGCCGTTCGCTGCACGACTTGGGCATGGATTCACTGATGGCGGTGGAACTGGCCCTGGGTCTGGAACAACGCTTCGGCATCCAACTTCCGGTAATGATGCTGAATGAATCACCGACCGCCGAGCGCGTCACCACCCGCATCGTCGAAAAGCTGCTCGGCGGTACAGACGAGGCAGTGTCGCTGGCAGGCGCTATAGACTCGGTGGTCGAAAGCATCGCCAAACAGCACGGCGAAGCTATCTCGCGCGAAGAGGTCGAGCGCATGGCGGAAGATGCACGAACGCTTGCGCAAAACGGTGCGAGGTTGATTGCATGACGAAGACCAATCTTGGCCTGATGGCCAAAACCCAATTGATCAACCGCTTTCTCGGCAAGAAAGTCGGTGCTGACGGGACGGCGGCCGTGCTTCCCGTATCGCGCGGCGTGAGTCGTTCTAACGTGCCGGAGGCCTTCTGCCGCTTCGATCGCCATCCCGGCTATGAAAAGATGCTGGTGCCCAAGGCGGCTGCGGATCGTCTTGGCATCGTCAATCCGTTCTTCAAAGTCCATGATGGCGTTGCTGGTGCAACGACCCGTATCGACGGACGCGAATACATCAACTTCTCCAGCTACAACTATCTGGGGCTTTCCGGCCATCCCGCGATCAACAAAGCGGCCAAGGATGCCATTGACCGCTACGGCACATCGGCCTCCGCCAGTCGTCTCGTGGCTGGGGAACGCCCAATCCAGCGCGAACTCGAAGAAGCCTTGGCCGAGCTTTACGACGTGGAAGACTGCATCGTTTTCGTCAGCGGCCACGCTACCAACGTGAGCACCATCGGCTACCTCTTCGGCCCGAAAGATCTCGTCATCCACGACAGCCTGATTCACAACAGCGTGCTCGAAGGCATCAAGCTCGCTGGCAGCGCACGGCGCAGCTTCCCGCACAACGATACGGTTGCGCTGGATGGCATTCTCACTGAAATTCGTGGTCAGTTCGAGCGTGTGCTGATCGTCGTCGAAGGCCACTACAGCATGGATGGCGACATCCCCGATCTACCTGCACTGATCGATATCAAATACCGCCATAAAGCCTTTCTCATGGTAGACGAGGCTCACGCCCTCGGTGTGCTGGGCGAAACCGGCAAGGGAAGCCACGAGCACCACGGCATCTCGGGCAAGGATGTCGATATCTGGATGGGGACGCTCTCCAAGACCGTGGCCGGCTGCGGCGGCTACATCGCTGGCGAACGTGCGCTGGTCGAACATCTCAAATATGCGGCCCCGGGCTTTGTCTACAGCGTTGGCATGTCGCCTCCACTTGCGGCAGCTTCGCTGGAAGCCTTACGCATCATGCAAAAAGAGCCGGAGCGCGTTGCTCGGCTGCGGGAAAGGTCGCGTTACTTTCTGGATCAGGCACGGCAAGCCGGCATCGACATCGGGTTATCGCAAGGATTTGCCGTCATTCCGGCCATTATTGGCAGTTCGCTCAAGGCGGCGAAGATTTCCAATCAACTTTTTGAGCGCGGTATCAACGTGCAACCAATCATCTATCCGGCGGTGGAGGAGCGGGCTGCGAGGCTGAGATTTTTCCTTACATCCAACCATATCGATGAGCAGATTGAAATCACCGTACAGTTGCTGGCAAAGTTCACGACCGGCCGCGTTATCAAGGAGGGCTGCTAAGAGATGAGGCCCGGAGAAGCGCGCGCCCTTCGCAATTCCACGGCGATCACGCTTTCCGTCTGGAAAGCGCTTTTCTTGCGTGAGGCATTGAGTCGTCTTTTTGCTAGGCGTGCAACTTGGTTCTGGTTGCTTGCCGAGCCCGTATTTCATGCATCGTATCTGTTGGTGATCTATACAGTTGTTCGGGTGCATACCGTGGGGGGGATCGACACCACCATCTGGCTAATGATTGGATTGCTGGCCTTCTTCATGTTTCGGCGAACCGCCACGCAGCTAATGAATGCCGTTGATGCCAATAAAGCACTTTTTACCTACCGGCAGGTCACTCCCGTTGATACCGTTCTGGTGCGTGCTGGTCTGGAAGGGTTCCTCATGACGATCATCGCTGGCATTCTGCTGGCCGGAGCTGCCTTGTTCGGTCATCAGGTAATACCAGCAGATCCACTCGCGGTGCTTGAGGCATTCTTTGGACTTTGGCTTTCTGGCATTGGATTTGGTCTGATAGCTTCCGTGATAGGTGAGTTGATACCTGAGTTGGATCAAATCATTCAATTAATTTTGAGGCCGCTCTACATATTATCTGGAGTCATCGTTCCTCTTTCCGCCGTCAAGCAACCATACCGTGGTTGGCTCATGCTTAATCCGGTAGCGCAAGGTGTGGAAGCAGCGCGGTTAGGTTTTTCGCCTTATTACCATGCGGTTCCTGAGTTAAGCATCGGCTACGTTTATGGGTTTGCTTTGGTTAGCATTTTTCTTGGATTGGCCTTACATCGCAGATTTAGATTAAGGTTGATCACCCAATGATTATCGTTGAAGATGTGCATAAGCGTTATCAGACCGATCACGGTCCCGGCAAATGGGTTTTGCAGGGGGTGAGTTTTACCATTCCGCCCAAGCTTAATGTGGGACTGATTGGTGCCAACGGTGCAGGAAAATCTACGCTGCTGCGCATAGTGGGTGGTATTGATCAGCCAAACAAAGGCCACGTCGAGCGGCATTGCCGAGTGTCTTGGCCCATGGGTTTTGGGGGGGGGCTGCAAGGCTCGCTTACCGGCAGACAAAACGCCAAATTCGTATGCCGCATCCATGGCCATGAAGACGACATTCCAGATCGCTTGAACTATATTCTGGATTTTTCAGAACTTGGCGATGCCTTTGAGGAACCCGTTAAGACCTACTCATCGGGGATGAAATCCCGTTTGCAATTTGCACTGTCTCTTGCTTTCGATTTTGATGTTTATATCTCAGATGAAGTCACTTCCGCTGGGGATGCTGCCTTTAAAGACAAAGCCGCAGCCGCATTTAAGAAACTGGCTGATCACGCAAGCCTCATCATGGTTTCCCATGGAGAAGGTACGCTTAAACAGTTTTGTTCAGCGGGTATCTGGATTCACGATGGTAAGGCGCACTGGTTCGACCAGATCGACGACGCCCTGAAAGCCTATAAGGAAACTCTGCCCATATGATCGACCACATCAAGCAAACGCGCTTCGCTCGCTTTTCGGCGCGTATTGTTGGCTGGCTTCAAGATGAGATGGCACCGGCCCTGCTGCGCCGCCGAATCATCGGCGTAGCCATTATTGCTTCTTTGCTGGCTGCAGTTTACTGGTTGCTGGTGGCCTCGGATCGTTATGTTTCTGAAGCTCATGTCATCGTCCAACGTACCGACCTGTCAGGCGGTGGATCGGTGGATCTTACCAAGCTGCTCGGTGGCTCGACTGGCGGTGATCATGCTGACCAACTGCTGCTGCGTGATTACCTGCTGTCGGTGGATATGCTCAAAAAAATCGACACCGAGCTAAATCTGCGCGCCCACTACAGTAATTGGCATCGTGACCCCCTCTCGCGTATGTGGTTCCAGAACGCTCCTATTGAACAGTTTTATCGTTACTTCATCTCCCGTGTGAGTGTCGAACTTGACGACTATGCCGGAGTTCTGGTGATCAAGGCAGAGGGCTATGACCCCGATACTGCCCATGCGATAACGGCCTTCATGGTGAGGGAAGGCGAGCGGTTTATGAACGAAATGGCGCATAAACTTGCTCAAGATCAGGTTGCGTTCCTGGAAAAACAGGTTGCACAAATGCATGAGCGGGTCATGCAAACCCGCCTCACCGTACTGGATTATCAGAACAAGAAAGGACTTGTTTCTCCAGAGGCCTCCGCCGAAAATGCAGCGGGAATCGTTTCCAAACTTGAAGCTCAGCGTACTGAGCTGGAAACCCAGCGTACTGCGCTACAGGCCTACCTGGTTCCCAACCACCCCAGCATAGTGCAGATTAACCAGCAAATTGCCGCTATAGAAAGGCAAATTGCGCTCGAACAAGGGAAATTGACCTCGACCAATGGCAAACCCCTTAACCGAACGGTGGAGGAGTTTCAGCGATTGGATATGGAAGCAAAGTTTGCTCTGGAAGTATACAAAACTGCTCTAGTGGCTTTGGAAAAAGAGCGCATCGAGGCTGCACGCTCCATAAAAAAAGTCTCGGTGTTACAGGCGCCGACCCTGCCGGAATATTCGGAGGAGCCGCGCCGTTTTTACAACACACTGGTGTTCATGCTGATTGCCCTGTTGCTATCTGGTGTGGCACACCTCATTGCTGCCATTGTGCGCGACCACAAGGACTGATCCTATGCTTAGGCAATTGCTCTCATCATTAATCATCGGGGCCATCGCTGTTGCGCTGGCCTGTCCCGTAATTGCCGGCACCGATAGCTTTGGCGTAAGCCAGGCGCTCAATCTGAATGCAACGCCAGGCCGTTCGGCGTTGTCCAGTCCCAGCGTAGCACCTCAGGTACCAGCCAGCTCGATGCCAGGAACTCAGGGCGTCGCTCCGGAAAACCGCGCGCAACCTCCTCAATTCTTCGATTATTCGGCCAATCTCAATAGTGATGTTTTTGGTGCCAATCTTTTCACTGGCTCGTTTGCGCGCCAGGGTGCGACCCAATTCAACCCAAACTACGCTGTGGCTGTAGGTGACCTCATCCAGGTTCGATTGTGGGGGGCTTTCGACTTCGATGCAGCGCTCACGGTTGATCCCAAGGGCAATATCTTCCTGCCGCATGCCGGACCGATTCAGGTGCTGGGGGTTCGTAATCAGGATTTGCAGCGCATGGTGGAGGCTGCGATAGGCAAGGTTTTCAGATCCAATGTGTCGAGCTACGCCAACCTCGCAGCTGCACAACCCGTTCGGGTATTTGTCAGTGGCTTCGTTAACCGTCCCGGGCTGTACAGCGGTACAAGTATGGATAGCCTGTTGCATTATTTGGATCAGGCCGGCGGTATTGACCCGGAACGCGGTTCCTTCCTTGACGTACAGGTCAAACGCGGCCAGCAGGTGCGCGCCAAGGTCGATCTTTACACTTTTCTGTTGAACGGCACCATGCCATTGATACAACTGGCAGATGGAGATGTCATCTTCGTTGCCCCCCGCCTGGGCACCGTCAAAGTAAATGGTCTGGCGGAAAATGCCAAACGCTTTGAGTTTGCCGATAACACCGCGACCGTTG
The DNA here is from genome assembly GCA_028713555.1 of Sterolibacterium sp. Lineage (GTDB taxonomy): Bacteria > Pseudomonadota > Gammaproteobacteria > Burkholderiales > Rhodocyclaceae > JACRAR01. Next base: position 16,394 of record JAQTOA010000022.1, read on the forward strand.
CCGACATCGTCAAAATGGCCAAGCCCAAGCCTGAAGCCACAAATGTTCGCGTCGTGCGCCATACCGGTTCAACCAATAACGTCGAATACTATGCTTTGGCTGAAGTTGCACGCGTGGTCTTGCAAAATGGTGATGAACTTGAGTTTACTGCCGACAAGAAGCCGGGAAATATCACCGTCCGCGTTGAGGGCGAGCATCAGAGCGCCCAGGAGTACGTGCTGCCCTATGGCTCCCGCATGGCTGACCTGCTTACGCAGATTCGATATTCGGATCGTTCTGATAAGGAAAACTTGCAACTCTTTCGTCTCAGCGTGAGGGACCGACAAAAGCAGATGCTGCAAATATCGCTTAGGAGTCTCGAAACAGCAGCCCTCACAGCCCGTTCTGGCACCAGCGACGAGGCACAATTGCGCAAGGAAGAAGCGACGCTTCTATTGCAATGGGTGGAACGCGCCAAAAAGATTGAGCCCAGTGGTCAGGTGGTTATCGCCCAAAACGATGCCAAAGGCGAGCTATTGCTGGAAAACGGCGACATCTTGCGCGTGCCTACCAAGGATGGCCTGGTACTGGTCAGCGGCGAAGTGCTGTTCCCTAACGCCATCGCCTTCGATCCCGGTATGTCGCTGGACGATTACGTCAAGCGCGCCGGTGGTTACACTCAGAATGCCGATGCCGCTCGCATGGTTGTTGCGCATCGCGATGGCAGTTTTGCTGAAGCCAGCGGCGAGAAGGGCTTCTTCACGCTAGGCAATGGAAACGTTCCCGTTCGCGCCGGAGACGAGATTTTGGTACTGCCGAAGATCGATGTGAAGTCGCGGCAGATTTGGAAAGACATGAGCCAGATACTCTTCCAGATCGCGGTAAGTGCGAAAGTGGTCTTGGGGCTGTGATATGAACGTAATCAATATTGAAAGAAATACGGCCAATTCCGTTGTCGCTGTTGTGGGCCTCGGCTACGTTGGCTTACCGCTCGCGGTTGAATTTGGCAAACTATATAGAACCATTGGTTATGACCTCTCCGAGCACAAGATTGCTCACTATCGGAGTTATTGCGATCCAACCGGCGAAGTCAGTACCGAAAATCTGAAGGCAGCAACTCAACTCACTGTAACGACCGATTCTGCGGCCATTAGCGCGGCCGATATCATCGTCATCGCGGTGCCTACGCCTGTCGATATCGGCAACACTCCGGATTTTTCACCCTTGGTGAGCGCCAGTGCCTCAGTGGGCAAGCATATGAAAAAGGGCGCTATCGTGGTTTATGAATCCACGGTTTATCCGGGCGCTACGGAAGAAATCTGCATCCCCGTGCTGGAGAAAACCTCCGGCATGAAGTGGATGCTGGATTTCCATGTGGGTTACTCTCCCGAGCGGGTCAATCCCGGCGACAAAGAGCGCACGATCACCAAGATCGTCAAGGTAGTGTCCGGAGATGACGCTCCAACATTGGAGAAGGTCGCTGAACTGTACGCCTCGGTGATTACAGCAGGCGTGCATCGCGCTAGCAGCATCAAGGTTGCCGAGGCATCCAAGGTTATCGAGAACACCCAGCGCGATCTGAATATCGCCCTGATGAATGAGTTAGCCATCATTTTTGAAAAGATCGGCATTGATACCCTGGAAGTTCTGCAAGCCGCCGGGACCAAGTGGAACTTTCTGCCTTTCCGTCCCGGTTTGGTAGGCGGGCATTGCATCGGCGTCGATCCCTACTACCTGACCCACAAGGCTGAAATGCTTGGCTATCACCCCCAAGTGATTCTGGCAGGTCGTCGCATCAACGACGGCATGGCCAGCTACGTGGCCAAAATGACCGTACAGAACATGATCAGACAAGGTGCCTGCAACAAGGGCGATACAGTGGTGGTGCTGGGCCTGACCTTTAAGGAAGACTGTCCGGACTTGCGAAATTCCAAGGTAGCGGGACTCATCAGCCACCTTAAGGCGTTTGGACTGAATGTTGTTGCCCACGACCCCATCGCCGATCCTGCCGAGGCCGAGCACGAATACGGACTACAGCTCACCCCGTGGGAACAACTGCCGAAAAATGCCAGCGCGGTAGTCGCCGCCGTCTCGCATCGCCAGTACCTGCAAATGCCGCTGACAGAAATGCTTTCCCTGCTTAAACCGAACGGCGTCTTCACCGATGTCAAGTCGGCCTACGACGCCACTACCATTCAACAAGCCGGGCACGTCGTCTGGCGCCTCTGATTGCTCATCACTATGTTCCCACCCATTGTTAACCGCAGAATCCGCTTGGGCATCGTCGGCTGCGGCCGCATCTCGAAAAACCACTTCGGCGCCATCGAAAAGCACGCCGAGAATATCGAGTTGGCCGCCGTATGCGATATCGATTCCAAAACACTTGCCGAGCACAAGGAAAGATACAAAGTACCCGGTTACCGCCAACTTGAAGAGATGCTCAAGACAGAGAAGCTCGACCTCGTTGCTCTCTGTACCCCCAGCGGCATCCATCCTGATCAGGCAGCAATGGCCGCCAAGCATGGTGTTCACGTGATGACCGAAAAGCCCATGGCCACACGCTGGCAGGATGGTGTGCATATGGTCAAGGCTTGCGACGAGGCAGGCGTCCGTCTTTTTGTCGTCAAGCAGAACCGTCGCAACACCACGCTTCAACTACTAAAGCGTGCGGTGGAAGAGAAGCGCTTTGGCAAGATTCACATGGTCCATCTCAACGTCTTCTGGACCCGCCCCCAAGAATACTACGATCAGGCCAAATGGCGCGGAACATGGGAATTCGATGGCGGCGCCTTCATGAACCAAGCTAGCCATTATGTGGACCTGCTTGACTGGCTGATCGGCCCCGTAGACAAGGTTCAGGCCATGATGAGCACAACCCGCGACATTGAAGTTGAGGACACCGGGGTGCTCAATGTGCGCTGGCGCAATGGCGCACTCGGATCGATGAGCGTCACCATGCTCACCTACCCCAAGAACCTCGAAGGCAGCATCACCATCCTTGGCGAGAAAGGCACGGTGCGTATCGGAGGTGTCGCCGTTAACGACATCCAGCTTTGGCAATTCGAGGAACCGCGCGATTACGATCAACAAATCAATGCGGCAAACTATGAGACCACATCAGTCTATGGCTTTGGCCATCCCCTCTACTACAAGAATGTCATCGACGTTATGCGTGGCGAAGCTGCGCCGGAAACGGATGGCCGGGAAGGCCTGAAATCGCTTGAGCTGTTGATCGCAGCCTATCTTTCAGCGCGTGACGGTAGAACCATTTCTTTACCGCTGGAGTACTGAGGTGACTGTCAGTATCCACCCGACGGCCATCGTCGACGAGGGTGCCCAGATCGGCGAGAGTAGCCGTGTCTGGCACTGGGTTCATATTTGTGCAGGCGCACGAATTGGTATGGGTTGCTCTTTAGGCCAGAATGTCTTCGTTGGTAACGATGTTGTAATCGGCAACAACGTCAAGATACAGAACAACGTTTCTGTGTATGACGCCGTCCGATTGGACGACGATGTTTTCTGCGGGCCGAGCATGGTCTTTACCAATGTCTACAACCCGCGCTCTGCCATCACTCGTAAAAACGAATATCGCCAAACCCATGTTCGGCGTGGTGCGACACTCGGCGCAAATTGCACCATTGTTTGTGGCAGCACCATTGGCGAGCACGCTTTCATCGGTGCAGGAGCCGTAGTGAATCGTGATGTGCCCGCTTACGCGCTGATGCTGGGGGTACCCGCAAAGCGCCATGGCTGGATGTGTCGTTGTGGCATCCAGTTACTGGGCAACGGCCATGTGCAATGTGATTGCGGGGCCAGCTATCAAATAGACGATTCAAGTTGTACGCCATTATGAAAACAAAAATAGAGTTCATTGACCTCAAGGCGCAATATGCAGACCTGAAAGAGAGCATTGATGCGCGTATTCAGCGCGTCCTGGACCATGGCCAATACATCATGGGGCCTGAAGTTCGCGAGCTTGAGGAAAGGCTGGAAGCCTACACCGCCGCAAAATACTGCATCACCGTCGCCTCCGGTACAGAAGCTCTCCTGATTTCATTAATGGCCCTGGGCGTTAAGCCGGGCGATGAAGTCATCACGACCCCCTTTACGTTTGTTGCTACTGCGGAAGTGATTGCGCTGGTAGGTGCGACGCCGGTGTTTGTCGATATTGAGCCCGATACTTGCAATATCGATGCGAGCAAGATCGAAGCGGCAATCACGCCCAAAACCAAAGCGATCATGCCTGTATCCCTCTATGGTCAAGTGGCCGACATGGATGAAATCAACACCATTGCCGCTCGACACGGCAACATCCCGGTCATTGAAGATGCGGCGCAGAGTTTTGGTGCAACCTATAAAGGGCGGAAGACCTGCAACCTCTCGACCATCGGTTGCACCAGTTTCTTCCCCAGCAAGCCTTTGGGTTGCTACGGGGACGGTGGGGCGATCTTCACCAACGACAATGACCTTGCCAAGGCCATGCGCGAGATCCGTGTGCATGGCCAGGAGCGGCGCTATTACCACACCAGAATTGGGGTGGGTGGCCGTATGGATACCTTGCAGTGTGCCGTGGTGCTGGCCAAGCTGGATCGTTTCGACAGGGAAGTCGAGCAGAGGATCCGCGCAGGAGAGCGCTATCTCAGTCTATTGAACGATATTCCTGCCGTTAAGCAATTGGTTGTGCGCGCGGACAGAACCTGTGTATGGGGGCAATTCACCATTCAGGTTGAGCACCGTGAAGCGATAATGGAAAAGCTCAAGGCAGCAAGCATCCCGACGGCGGTCCACTATCCGGTGCCACTGCATCGCCAGCCAGCTTACCAGCAGATTTGCCGTATTAACGGTCAGTTAACTAATGCTGAAAATGTAGCACAGAGGGTATTGAGCCTTCCGATGCATGCCTATCTGTTGGAAGAGCAAATTATCCATACTGTTGTCACAATGAAAGCTGCTGCCCATGCTTAAGAAAGACCTTGATATCGTCGTGGGCCTGCATAAGCAATGGTTGCAATCAAATGGAATACAAGGACGGCGGGCGGTTCTAGAGGGTGCTGATCTGCGCCAAGCGGATCTAAGCAATGCCAACTTAAGTTATGCCACCCTTGCGGGCGCTAACCTTGAACGCGCCGAATTGGTGGGCGCAACCCTGTGTAACGCTGACCTTCGGCAAGTCAATCTTGGCTATGCATCTTTGGTTAGTGCAGACCTAAGTGGAGCTAACTTACAGCAAGCTGTGGCCATGGGAGTGGACTTGACCTCCGCTCGTCTGGTTGGAGCAATTTTGCTTGGTGTGCGGTTAGATCATGCCCTCCTTCGTGCCACAAATCTGACGGGGGTATTGGCACGCAAGGTCCAATTTTATCGCTGCGACATGACAGGAGCGATCCTTGATCGGGCTGACTTGAGCGGAGCAAACTTAAGCCACGCCAATTTGACCTCGGCATCGGTCGTAGGTACATCGTTTGAAGATGCTGAACTGAAGGGAGCCTTGTTTACTGCCGAGCAAGGCCAGTTTCTGGCGGCTGCTCAGAGTTTGCAAAATCTCTCCGACGACGATTTATCAGTAGAAGAAAAACAAATAATTTCGGCACGTAGACGATTCTTGCGGAATGTTCTTTTCATTCAAAAATCTACTTTCTGGATCGCAATTATCGGTTTGGTCATTACTATTTTGGTTGGAGCTTTTGACTTGTACGCAATAGCCATGGGTCGAACGCTGCATTTGGCGCCTGATTTTAATTACATCGTCGCACTGATCGTGACCTTGGGTGCTGCGTTTGCCACCACACTAGCTGCTTTTTTCCGCTTGAGAACGCTCGAGGGTGCTCGTACCAGTCGTCTGCAAAATCAAATGAACAGCAGAACCGTGGCAGCTTTGGAGTTTCCCCCTAGTGAACTCCAGAATTCTGAAACTCAGACGAATGAGACAGGTAAGTAACATGGCACGAATTGCTGTTCTCGTTTCAAATCCATGCACCGGCGACGCACGCGTTATCAAGATGGCGCACGCTGCAGTAAGCAATGGCCATGAGGTTCATGTTTTCGCAACTGCCGGAGCTAATGCTTCGCCCTATGAAGAGGTGGCTGGAGTTATTTACCACCGGATCGAGTGGCGACCGGCAGCGTTGCTAGCTGGATGGAGTCCGCTTGCGTGGCTGATGCGCTTGCACCGGCCATCAATCGCCGCGCTGCTCAAGCGAATTACGCCTTTTTTGAAGTATCGTCTGTTCAGTCAGGTATTTTGCGAGCACGTGGTTGCCATCAAGCCGGACATTGTTCACGCCCACGATCTGATTTGCTTGCCTGCGGGCTTTAACGCGAAGCGCGAAACAGGTGCCAGGCTGATCTACGATGCGCATGAGTTGGAGACCCATCGCAATCCACCGTTGCCGTTTTTCCAAAAGTATTTCGTTGGCCTTGTCGAGGCGAAGTATGCCCAACGTGCCGATGCTATTAATACTGTGGGCATGCTGGTTGGCCAAGAACTAGCTGCGCATATCAAGCGGAATGACATAAACATTCTATATAACAGCCCGCCGCTTGATGATTGTCCCAGAAATATACGCACGGACTTGCAACTGGATGAAGAAACCCAATTGCTCATATACGTGGGCAAGGTCACCGAAGGGCGGGGTGTTGGTCAGATTCTCGAACTGTTGCCAAAGATGCCTGGTGTCATCTTTGCGACAATTGGACCTTGCGATCTTAAATCACACAGCAAGCTGAAATCGCATTCCGAGCGGCTGGGGGTTTCATCCCGCTTTCGCATCCTGCCGCCAGTACCTTTCGAGCAAGTGGTCAGTTATATCAAGGGCGCCGACCTTGGTGTCATTTCGGTCGAACCGGTTACCTTGTCCTATCGCTACTGTATGCCCAACAAGCTGTTTGAATTGTCGTTTGCCAATGTGCCGATTATTTCAAACAAGTTAGATGAAATCGAGGGCTATCTGGCGGAATTAGGGAATGGTGAAATTGCCGATTTCGAAAATAAAGCAGCATTGGCTTACACCATGTTCCGCATGCTACAAGAAAAGCAGCGTTACCTCATGGGAGCGGATGCGCTGGCGGTGCTGCAGCAGAAATATTCTTGGGAGAGTCAAAGCAAGAAGTTATTAAAAAGTTACGACTTGATCTTGGCCAAGAGGCCTCAGTAATGGCAGTACCAATTAGCACCTTACGCGAGCTCATAAAAAATGAACGCTGGGCTGATATAGCCAGCTTGCTGACAGGCGAAAGCAAAACAGATGAAGTTTCAGCCGAGGTAGCGCTGGCTGGTTACAAAGCGAATACCAAAGTGGGCAATCCAGATGCTGCAGAATACTGGCTGGATCGTGCATTAACTCTGGTTCCGGCTAACTCAACCCTGCAGCGCGATAAAGGGGTATTTCATCAAAAACGCCAGGAATGGCTTGAAGCTACTGCATATTTCGAAAAGGCTTCAATCCTTCGGCCAGAGATTGCTTCGTATCATGGCTCGCTTGGTTACGCGCGATATCAACTCGGCAATCATCACGGCGCTGCCGAATCATTTCGGGCGGCGCTTGCCATCGACAGCGCTAATCGTGGCTGGTGGATAAGGCTAGCCAGATCGCTTATCCATGTGAACAACCTGCACGATGCCGTGGATGCGTATGCCAAGGCGCTGGAGTTGCAGGAGGATGCGCCCACGCGTAGCGCCCGCGATGAATTGCTTCGGCAGATCAGGTCTGGCTCGCGTGCTGCGTCATCCGCCTACTATGATGCGGTGTTTTCCGATTCGCTCAAATACCAGCAGTCGGGTGTGAGCAGTGAATATGCGCCCATCTGGCAGGAGATTGTTGAATATTTGCGTGACAACAAAACCACCAGCATTCTCGATCTGGGTTGTGGTCCAGGGCAGTTCGCAGAATTCATTGCTACGCATATGCCGGCCGTGCAATACACCGGTCTGGATTTCAGCAGCGTAGCTATCTCGCGTGCCCGGCAGCGTTGCACAAATTTTCTATTTGAAAAACGGGAGTTGCCAACGAGCAACTTTGACGGCCTGCCATCTTTCGATACCGTTGTCTGTACTGAGGTGTTGGAGCACGTAGAGAACGACCGTGAAATTTTGGCAGTATTGCCAGTCGGCACGACTATCGTAGCTACGGTTCCCAATTTCGACTCATTTGGCCATGTCAGGCTATTTCGCAATGAAGATGAGGTGCGGGAGCGTTATGGCCGTTTGTTCGACAATCTACTTGTCCGTGGCATAGCGATTTCTGCGCAGAATACTCTTTGGCTCATGCACGGGCGCAGATCTGCACAGACTATTGACGACCAGACATCGATCGCGCGCGCCGCACAAGACCACCTTGGCCTGCTCGATTTAGGTGTTCATACGGTTGAGTCCATACTCTGGACGGACGGCACGCGCTACGTTGAGGACTTCTTACCCATATTTGGCTTACCCTTCGTCCCGGTATGCGAATCGGTGGGCCTGCAGGAACCCCACGTTGCACTGCGCCATGATGTAGATCACTCGATCGAGAACGCCTTCGCCATGGCTAATGTGGAACACCAGTTGGGAATTCGCAGTACATATTTCCTTCTGCATCCTGATGGTGATCTCACTTGCGAAAACTACTTTGGTCGTATTGAGAAAGACCAGCTAATAATAGCTCCATCCATGTTCGACTGGGCCGCCCGTCTGCTCGATCTCGGGCATGAGGTGGGGTTGCACAATGACTTGCTCAGCCTGGCCCTCGCCACACGCCGTCAACCTGGCGAATTTATCGAGCAGATTATCGAGGCATTTTCCCGTCACGGCATCCCAATCGCAGGTAGCGTAGCGCACGGTTCGCGTACGTGCCGTCAGCTTGGCTATATGAACTACCAGATATTTCAGGAACTGCAGCAGATGCATGTGGCTGCGGATTATCGCGATACCCCAGAGCTATTCGACCGATTTTCAGAGCCATCAGTTCAGAAAGATGGTCATACAGTAAACAAGTTCGCGCTTCGCATGGCGGATTACGGGCTCAAGTACGAGGCTAATTTCGTACCGTGGGAGGTTTATGTTTCCGACAGTTCGGCTCGATGGTCGGTCTGGCATGGCCCGGAGGTTACTCGCTTCGAAAAGTTCGAACCACGCGAACACATGAGTGAGTTGTTGGCTGTGTTACTGCGCAATAAAAAGCCACGTACGGCGGTGCAATGTCTGATCCATGCAGATCATTGGAATGCTGTAGTGAATGCGCGCCAAAACCAACTCCGAAGAATTAGCAAGCGCCGCAATAACGTCTTTGCGACAAAGCGACGCGCAGCGATGCTTCAGCGTCTCGATACCTTCGAAAATGTGCTGCTGGCCAGATCCAGCGAACGCTTCGATACCTATGATCAAGAATATGGAACCAAATCACAGTTCTATAACGTGGCGACGTCGGTTGGCCGCTTTGTTGATGAACTCTTGCGTGCCCATGCCGCACATAGCTCAAATTTAATGGAAGTGGGATGTGGTCAAGGGGACTTTATTGCATCCGTTCATTCCCAGTTGCAGGCGGCTAACCCAAATCGAAAAATCAGTGCCTTGGGGATTGATGGATCGCCCGCCGCAATTGTTACCTGCGCAGGCCGCTATCCTCAGATGGAATGGGTTGCTGATGAGTTGGAGCATTTTCTCGGTGTTCACGACGAAATCGTTTTCGACGATGACGGTGCTGCTCGCCGCTATGATCTGATCCTTGACAAGACCGGTGCCATCTTCATCCAGGATTATGACGAGGCTCGGCGCTATTTCACTCGCATCAACTCGCTGCTGAATCCCGGTGGCCTATATGTCTACATAGCCTCAAGGCATTACTACGAGGAAGTGCTTTGCAAAAAGAATTATGCAACCTGGCCGCAAGACTGGCTTGCACTCGCAAGTGACACTTTCGAACCCTTGCTGGCTGACGACGATGTGGCACCTGCATTACGCGGTTACATCAAGCGGGTATTCCGCAAACAGAATGAAAGCAAATTTGATGAACATAACCAATAGCGCAACGAATCTAGATGCTGTTTTTAACGACGGCCAGGTTGCCAGTTATCGCCGACTGCTCCGGGCGATGCTTGAGGCGGGGCTTACGCCGGTTCTCTACCGTGAATATGCCGCCAAGCGAGACATGCGCAGCATCCTACTGTTGCGCCATGACGTGGACTCCGACCTTGACGCTGCCGTGAATATGGCCGCCATCGAGTTTTCGATGGGTATCCGGTCAACCTATTACTTGTTGCCCCCAGGAGATTATGGGCGAAGGTCAAACTATTACGGGCGAATCGTGCTCGGCAAGGTCTGGCACAGTAGAAAGCTGCTTGCGGCGGCCCGGCAACTTGTGGGTTACGGGCACGAGGTCGGCTTGCATAACGATTTCATGCAGTTATCACGCATTACCGGACGGCCGGTGGCGACGCTCCTGCGCGAGGAACTCGCGTGGTTCCGTTCCCACGGAATACCTATCCTAGGATCGGCATCCCACGGCAGTGAGTTCGCCAAGAAAAACAGCGTCGTCAATTACGAAATATTCAAAGGCTGCGAGCGGCGCGGTCAAGAGGTCGGGCGATATGTTGTGGATGACGCGCGGAAAACAAAGCTACACAATATCGACATGAACGAATTGGGGCTTTCTTATGAAGCTTATTTTCTATCGCGGGACTTTGCCTACTCAGATAGCAGCAAACAGGTCACATTGGCTGGCCCGAAAGGCTATAAGCTAAATAACATAACATTGAGTGTTGATGAGGAATTTCAAAATATTACTGACGTGCTTAAAGGTTTCAAAGGTGCCCGTTGCACTGCCTTGGTTCATCCGAATTGGTGGGCATTCCGACAACGGAACGGATGATGAACGCAGTAGTTTAATCGACAGACTCTACGTATGCATATGTGGTTGATGCGACCGGGTGCCGAAAATAATGACGTAGCGCCGTCTCGCCAGCACCGACTTTTTGTGGAGGGTGAAGTCAAAATCACCCTTTCGATCTGTTGGTAGACGAAAATAACCGAGCCGATCTGCAAAAATTATGAAATTCGACCCTCGGGAAGGTTGTGAGGATTTGAAACACGGGTTTATGAAAATTTAAGGTGGAATTATGAAAATATTGGTGCGTGGTGATTGTTGCTCTATGAGGTTCTTAAAGAAAAATAGACACTATTTCGACAGTGATTACAGTGTGGTCATTAATGAGAAGGCACCAAATGCTGTTTTTGTTGATTCGCTAAATGGAATTAACCCAGATCGTAGCATGTTGAGAAGGTATGTTGACGAAAATCGGATTGATGAAAGTAAGCGTTATTATTTTCAATGTCAATTTGAGAGAAGTGTATTGGATTTGGATGGTGTTGATCTGGTGGTAATGGATAATTACTCTGAAATGAATTTTCAGCTTTGGAGGAGTAGAGCGCTTGGATGGCGAGTTTGGGTGCCACAAGAGGCTATTTTGAATAAAGATATGTTTGAAGCTGATTTCATTTCTGATGGGTATAGAACATTGGAGCAATCTGCAAATGATGCTATAAGATTTATTGAGCACATTCGCAATAGAAACCCTAATGTTCCTGTGCTGTATCTGAATCAGCCATTGGAATACTACCCAAAACTAGTCGATAGAAAACATTTTTATGCGCTTGGATTGCTTATCAAAGATCGTATTGAAAATATCTATGCGGGGAAAATTCTAGATCTTTGTGAGTTGGAACCAGAAGATCTTGGTACCGGGGGGGGGCCAGATAAGACGTTGCATTTTACGGCGGGTACTTATATTAAGATGGTGGAGCCATGTCTTGACGAAGGCCTGTCATTGATACTAAAGCCTAAATTAAATGCGGAGGCTATGTCAACCGAGAATTTGTCTAGCGTACCCGATTCTATGAATATGGAAAATGGTGCCATCAGTGGTAGTGAGAGCGTCAATTCCGCAAAAGTACTAGATACAGAAAATAGATGCACTATACAAAACAGTAGTAATTTATTTCCGATTTTCTTGGGTCAGGACGATCCTGATTGTCAGCCAGAATGTGTTCAAATTGTAGATAAATTGATAGTTGGGTTGCAGGAATACTTTGAATTCGATGAATCGGTGCTCGTCAGAACAAAACGACGCCGTTACGAATGCGCACTAATATCTTTGGATCGCTATCCTACATATGGAGATTATGAGTCAGTTGTAAAGAAATCTGGAAAAGGTAATCGCATTAGGTTGTTAAAAAAAGCGATTGCTGCCGGATATTATTGTGAGCAGTTTGCCTGGAAAAATCACATACCAGATATTCATGAAATAAATACTTCAAAACCAATCAGGTCTGGCGGTGAGATGAAGTCTTCATACATGCGAACTGTGGACGAGTTGGGCGGGGCTCCAAACAAGATTACTAAAATTATTGATCCAAAATGCAAAAAACACTGGTCTATTCCATTTGGTGTGTTTAAGAATGTTAGTGGTTACAGGCAGGGTGAGATTGAAGTAAATAAAAAGCTATATGGCTATATATTGCTTCACCGCCGTGGTGAACTGGCAATTTATTCGCTTATCATTGGGCATGGCGATTATTTGAGCGATGGGATTGTTAATTTATTGCATCACCATGTAATGCAGTGGATTCTTCATCCGGATAACAAATTGACTGCTGGCATAAAAGCTGTAATGTATGGTGGGATTGATCAGGGTAATGATGGTTTAAGAGACTGGAAGCGTCGGGAAGGTTTTCAAGGGTATGTAGTCAAGGCGTCGAAATCTGCAGCATGTAATGTTGTTTTCGCGAAAAATGTTTCCCCATCAATTGATAATGGTTTAACCGCCAACAATCTACATGCTGATACTGGAGATGGTCTTGTCATTAATACTAGCGTGCATGGAAAATCAAGTTTCAATAAGAAATCATTCCTAGATGCATTGAATCTGTATGGCGATGGTGTGTCTAGGCGGGATGAGGTCGAATCCGAGTTACCACTTTTGCACTATGAATCGATCATCAAAAGTCTTGCAAGTGATTCAAGAGTTGAGTTCATAACTTACGACGATCTTGACTGGGGTGATGATTATAACTATACAGAATCATACCCAGTCGAGTTCGCAAGATGGCGAGATAGTTTGAAAAACGGGCAGCGAGATCCTGAGAAGATATATCTACTTTTGCAGCATGACTGCGATTCAGGGCCGCTTAGCACTATGCAGATGGCTGCCCTAGAGGCGAGTTACTCGGCAAAAAGCTCCATCATGCTTTTTAATAAATGGAAGGGATTTAAGGGCGTTGGTGAGCCTGAGATATATCCAAATGATTGGGAGAGTATTCGCAAATTGAAGGCCTTAGGTTTTGTCTTTGGATATCACTGTAATTCTCTGGAAAATTGTAATTATGCAATAGGTAAGGTATTCGAGGAATTTGATGCTGATGTTCGTGAGCTATCGGAGAAGTTAGGCGAAATCTCTTTTTTTTCGCCACATGGATGCAGAGCAGATTCATTTGGAAATGTTAATGCGAGCTTTGAGTATCCTCTGCACTCTGAACATAAAATACGATGGGTACACAATAAACACTCAGTTAAGTTTAATGGCTACTATTCTGATGGCGGTTTGGCAACACGCTTAGCAAAGGGGGGGGATAAGCTACTCGATTTGGAGTCTTGGATCGATAAGTTGGTACCGGGAAGGCGATATCGCGCATTAATACATGCACAATACTATTCCAATGAATATCACAAACCCGTTAGCGGGGCTACTGACGATTGGTACCTGTCTATCTGTAAGAGATATTCAAGTTAATAACACTATTCAGCATTGCTAGATATGCATTAGAATGAGCGAAAAATCAGTGTCAATGTGGTCAAGCAATGTTTGTCGGGCGTGAGGATTATGGTTATAAAGTTCTAGTAATAATTCGCTTTTGCGTGACGCCAGCTTTTTTGGTAGCCCATCTTGCTTATGCTCAAAGCAATTTACCATATCAGGTGGATTTAAATATAGCGGACTTGCCGGAGGATGCGTCGAAGATAATTGAGCGATCCGTTGAGGGTTTATTGCGGCGAAAGAAAGTGGATACGAATCGATCTGCAAATGATTTGGGGTGGGATTGCCTCGCAGCGAATGCGTTACTGGAGGCTGGCGATTTGCGCGCAAAGGATAAGGTGCAGTCGATTGCCAAACAGATGACTAAGATAGTTGCAAGATCCAAATCAAATGACAGCCCAACTGGATGGGTTGCAGATATACAAGACAAACGATGTGAGCATGGAGAATACGATGCCTTTGGAGATGGTACTTGTAATTCGAGGGAAACGACCTACGCTTTCCAGACAGGTCTAGGTATCGCTTGCTTGGCAAAATCATCAATCGCATTGCATGATCGAAGCTTGTTAGTTGTTGCCAAGAGTGTAATCACCCGTTGGCAAGGATTTATGATGCAAAACATTCCTTGCCGCGGATGCGTTTATTATGCGACTAGCGATAATGTTAACGACAAAGATCGTTATGTTAGGAACATGAACGTTTTTATGGCATTTGCTGCCGCCTCGATTGGTGTTGCTACAGGCGAGGATGAGTTCTACGACATCGCTAATCGGGCTATTCTGTCAGATATAGATGAGCGTCAAAGCGGAAATCGAGGTTATTTGGGGAAGCTAGATCCCGAGTGGATTGGCAATCCGGTCCATGAGGCCGATAGGATAGAAAACCATTCGGCCGCAATTGCAGTCTTGTCTACTGCGATTGGTCGCATGTTAGGTTCAAACAAAGTTATCGATCATGGCTTGGGCGTTTGGCGGGATTGGGCAAGGTGTGATAACAAAGCATGCCGTAATTTAAGTTGTTCTTACTGGGCAGGCAATGCAGAGCAATGCCAAGCCACGCACACAGCGGCACATTGTGCGTTCCGTCTCCAAGATCCGTTGGCCGCCTCCCAGTGCAGGGCTTATCTGCTTCGCACGCGCTCGGTTCCGAGCTTTGGCGTTTGGGCTACGCTGCTGGGGGGGAGTCCAATCATTGGAACATTCAGTGCCCCGTGATGTTGTGGTACTGGTTGATGAAGACATTGCCCATGATAAGAGGGTGCTGGCGGCGCTAGTCGAATATTCAGGGGCTAAGGTAATTGATTGCGCGAGTAAGGAGGTTGTTTCCAGGACGCTCTCAATCCGTACTTATCTGAATGGGCTGAAGTTCCTCATAATCGCTGCCTTGCGCGGTGTGGCGATCTGGGGTCTGTTGCGCCAGCAATATGGTTTGCAAGCGAAAAAATGGATCTCCGGTCTGGACGTTTCCTTTAGAGCTTTCGTTCGAGCTCAGCAAGTAGTCAGCCGCCTCCAAACGCGAATGAATGGTGTTCGGCTGATCCATGCGCATGATTTGTATTGCGGCGTTATTGGGGCCGAGCTGTCGCGGTTGACCGGAGCGGAACTGGTCTATGACGCACATGAGGTGGAGTTTCATCGCAACCGGAAGAACAGCTGGATGCGCACGGCTTTTGATTGGGTTGTAGAAAAGCAGGTGATTGCTCGTGCATCCGAGGTAAGGGTAGTCAATTTACCCATTGCGGACCTGTATCAGCGGGTGCATGAACCTCTTGCTGATCGCCTTCGCGTGGTGCCCAATAACCACTTTGCGATTCGGTTGCCTGAGGTTGCGCAAGTACCGGCTCCCGAAACTGGGGTGATTGTTTATGTCGGTGGAGGGGTGAAGGGCCGTCAGCTCGAGTGTTTGGCCGAACGAGCAGCGGAGATATGCTTGCCAGTGCACGCCTTTTTTGTTGGCGAAGTTCCCGAGTTTGCCAAGGCAAGTGGCTGGGTGGTGAGTGGCAGCGATTACGAGGACGAATTGGTGTCGCTTGTTGTGTCGCATCGCTGCATGATGTGGTGTTGTGTCGACGATGTGTGTCTCAGTTATCGACTTTCCTTGCCCAATAAATTCTTTCAGGCGCTGGCCGTCGGGATACCAGTAATTGCAGCCAAGGGAAGCTATTTGGCAGAATTGGTTGAAGCGAATGGCATTGGTGCGGTGTTCGACGGAAAAAATCTGGTGGAAATTATTCAGATGATGAAATCCGCTCAGTATGAAGAGTGGACTGCTCAAGTGCGGGAATATCGAGAGACTATTGCGGTAGAAAACAATGCCGCAAAATAGGACGAGGTTCGCGGTAACGGCTTTCGACTATGGTTTGTGGCGCAACGGGCTGCTGCCAGAGTTTTTGGGTGGGCGGTTCATCGTCGATTTTGGTGTGGCACCCAGCAATAACAGCATCCGTGTTGGTTGGGGCATGAAACCGAGTGGCCAGCGTGCGGTTCGCCTAGCGCTTCGTAGTGGCGGTGCATTTAATTTGCTGGAGGACGGTTTCCTGCGCTCGGTCGACTTGGGCTGCCGAGAACCGCCGCTTTCAGTCGTGATCGATGATCTGGGTATTTATTACGATGCCTCGCAACCTTCACGACTCGAAGCACTGATAGCCAGCTCAATTGATGTGCAGGCAGAGGATCGAGCTGCCAAGTTGATTGATTCCTGGCGAGTGTCGCGGGTTTCCAAGTACAACCATCTTCGGGAGTTCGCCGGCCGGTTACCCGAGCCCTATGTGCTGGTGGCCGATCAGACCTTGGGCGATGCGTCGATCGCCTATGGCATGGCCGATGCCGGCCGTTTCTCTCGCATGCTTGAAGCCGCCCTGGCGGAGAACCCGGATTCCACGGTTGTACTGAAAATCCATCCCGATGTGTTTGCGGGGAAAAAGCGCGGACATTTTGATCCGGCTGCGCTGGCAGGCCGGCCGCGTGTGGTGGTGCTGGCCGAGGATGTGCATCCGGTACGGCTGATCGAGAAGGCGCAGCTTGTCTATGCTGTCACGTCGCAGCTCGGTTTTGAAGCCCTGATATGGGGCAAGCGGGTACGGACTTTCGGCATGCCGTTCTATGCGGGATGGGGGCTGACAGAGGATGATCTCCCGGCACCTGACCGACGCAGGCCAGTGACGCTGGTGAATTTGGTACATGCGGCGTTGATCGATTACCCGCGCTATATCGATCCGGAAACTGCCAGGCGCTGTGAGCCGGAACGGGTCATCGAATGGCTGGGATTGCAACGTCGCATGCGCGAGCGGTTTGGGCCTCAATTGGTAGCTTACGATATCTCGCAGAGGAAGCAGCCGGTTGTGCGGGAGTTCTTCCAGGGGAGTGCAGTCGAGTTTGTGGCGGCGGGACAGGCGGTGCCGTCTGGTCGAGATTGCATTGCCTGGGGTCGCAAACCCGCGCCATCGGATTTGTCATCCTCCGCAAGAGTGATCCGGCTGGAGGATGGATTCCTGCGTTCGGTGGGGCTGGGGGCGGAGTTTGTTCGTCCCTTGTCATGGGTGATGGATGGCCGCGGAATCTATTACGATGCCACCCGGACTTCGGATCTCGAGCACATCCTGCTGACGCAGGAGTTCGATGATGCCTTGCTGAAACGCGCCAGTAAATTGCGGCAGAGGATTGTCGAATCCGGCCTGACCAAATACAACGTGGGCGCGGGTCGTTGGCAGCGGCCGGCAACCGCCGGGCGCGTGATCCTAGTGCCGGGCCAAGTGGAAAGCGATGCTTCGATTGCGCTTGGGGCGCCCGAAGGCGTCTGCACGGTACGCCGGAACATCGATCTGTTACAGGCGGTGAAGCAGGCCAATCCTGATGCCTATGTCGTGTATAAGCCGCATCCTGACGTACTGGCAGGCTTGCGCAGCCGGGGGGCAAATGAGAGTCATGCCTTGCAATGGTGCGACGAGCAGGTGGTCGACATCCCCATGCATGTCATGTTGGACTGCGTGGATGAGGTGCATCTCATTACATCCCTGACCGGGTTCGAGGCCTTGTTACGCGGCAGGCAAGTGATCTGTTATGGCCAGCCGTTCTATGCAGGTTGGGGACTGACGGAAGATAAGGCGCCCATTGCTCGGCGCACTCGACGTCTGACGGTCGACGAGCTGGTGGCAGGTACATTGATACTCTATCCGACCTATGTCAGCCGGAAAACCCACCGTTTCACCACGCCGGAACGTGCCCTTGACGAGTTGCTGGAGTGGCGCGCAGAGGGGGGTAAGAGTTTGTCGTTATGGCGACGCTTGTACCGTCTTTACCTAGGGTTCTACCGGTATTGATTTGATTGGCTTGAATAATGCCAGATTTGCATTTTCTTTTTCTGCAGGGGGAGCCGACCTCGTTTTACAAGCGAGTTGGCCATGGGCTTTCCTTGCTGGGTTGCAAGGTTACAAGAATCAACTTCTGTGCCGGGGATCAGCTTTTCTGGAATGGGCCGAATACCCTGAATTACCGTGGCAAGCTTTCTGGCTGGCCCGATTTCTTTGCCGGATTTCTCTACTCAAATAATGTAACCGATCTCTTCTTGTGTGGCGAACAACGCAGTTACCACAAAATCGCCATTGAAATTGCCAAAAACCGAGGCATCAGGGTTTCGGTCACGGATCTTGGTTATTTGCGACCGGATTGGATAACACTCGAACGAGACGGCATGAACGGAAGCTCACGCTTTCCCAGAGATCCGGAAAGGATTTTGGCGCTAGCAAAAGATCTTCTGGAAACAGATCTGACGCCGCGATATAAAAACAATCTACTTGGAATCGAAGTACTCTACCTTCTATTTGAGCTAGCCAACTACTTCCTGTTATTTCGGTTCCCGCATTACCGACGCACAGACAATAGGCAGCATTTGCTCCTGAATTACATTTTGGGAATCAAGAGATTTCTCTTTTCAAAATCAAACAGCAGTCGCGCGACAAAACGTCTGCGGTCATTGAAGGAAAGGGGCGAGCCTTATTTCCTCTTTCCCTTGCAACTGGAACACGATTATTCGATTCTTTCCTATTCACCTTTTTCTGGCCTGGAAGAACCGATACAGCTTGTTATCAAGTCGTTCACTGAAAATGCGAGTACAGACACCCGACTGGTCTTCAAGACGCATCCGTTGGACACGAGAATCAAGAATTGGGAACGACTCATCTTTCGGTGGGCATCGGAGGCCGGCATATCCGATCGAATCGAGTTTTTCGATGGTGGGAATCTCGATGAGATGATCAGCGGCGCGCTCGGCGTGATTACCGTCAACAGCACGGCCGGGATCCGCGCACTCCAGTTGGATTGCCCGGTCATGATCCTCGGGGAGGCTGTCTACAACATCGTCGGCATGACTGACCAAGGAACACTCGCTCACTATTGGCAAGCGCCGCAGAAACCGAACTCGGAGCTGGTCAGTGCTTTCATCAAGCTAATGACACACACCATTCTGGTTCGCGGGGTCTTTTTCAATGAGCCGGGAATGAGTGCTGCGGTAACCGAAACGGTCCGTCGCCTCCATGAGAATCAGGTTGGCGTACTGTTATGAGGCCTTGAAAACATCCTTGGCCTGGATCTCTGGGATGTGGTTCAGCATCGAGTAAACCCAGGCAGAGAGCTTGTTGAATATGTCCCATGACACTCTGAGCGCAATCTTGCGAGGGACGATGGATGAGCCAAAGTCCCTTTTGATTGCATAAGTGGTGACTCCAAGATCGAGACGTTTAACCCCGAGATTTATGGCGGTTTCTACAACCTTGTGGCAGACATAGATGGTAAGCGTTAGGCCCTGCCAGGTTCACTCACGACGGAGTTTGCTGTACAGGTTCCGAGCGTAGCGGCAACAGCGAATCAATCTGGCTGTTGAGACAGGTCGGCAACTTCTCCAGCGTGTTGCGTAA
>JAQTOA010000023.1 GCA_028713555.1 Sterolibacterium sp.
TACGCAACACGCTGGAGAAGTTGCCGACCTGTCTCAACAGCCAGATTGATTCGCTGTTGCCGCTACGCTCGGAACCTGTACAGCAAACTCCGTCGTGAGTGAACCTGGCAGGGCCTAACGCTTACGTCACTAATCACTCTGCAGCGATCCAAACGAATGTCGGCTTACTGAACTTGTAGAGTGATGCTGCCGATCTCCAGCAGCCGTACGCTGCTGGAGTTGCCATTAGCATGCTCTACGTGTAGGCTTCTGGCCACCATGTATCCGCAAACCCCGTGTTACTTGGATGGGGTAGTACCTCTGAAGGAGATTGCTAATGGCTACGACACCGGAGAAAGTTACCAACATCTTGTCGTTATTGGATGGTGTGACTTCGCGCCCGATAGATCAGCTCATTTCTAACAAGGATTGGGGAACCATAAACTTTGAAGCCGCCAGAGCTGATCTCACACTACTGTTTGATCTATGCAACCACCTCAAACTGCTGCCAATCCAACTCATTCCGGACTCGATAGCTGACGCGTTTATTGCATCAATTACTCAAGCTGGAACGACCATCCAGAAGATACGAGATTTCAATATTGAGAATGGGAATCCAACAGGTGTTCGTGACCAACTTGTTAATCAAGTCAAGTCGCATGCAGAACACCTGTTGACTACGACGCAGGGGTGGATTGCCTTTCTGGCATACCAAAAAGGCGATATTCAAAAAAATATTGAGGAGCTTACTAACGCTATCGCGAGCGCTAACCGACTTCTCGACACTTCGAAGAATGAGATCGAGGCAAAACAGAAAGAAATTGCATCAATCGTCAGTGCGGCACGAGACGCCTCTGCAAGCGCTGGAGTTGGTGTATTTACAGCTGATTTCGAGAGTCATGCAACTGCTCTGGAGAAAGATGCCGCCAAGTGGTTTCGTTTCACTTTTACTTGCGCGATAGGCACGCTGATAGTTGCATTTCTTTCGATATTCATTCCTATCGACAAAGACGCCACGAATGCTCAAATATTTCAATACATCTCATCAAAGCTTGTAGTCTTACTCGTTCTCCTAACCGCCACTATTTGGTGCGGCCGTATCTACAAGGCATTAATGCATCAAATTACCGTGAATAAGCATCGTGCCAATGGACTAAGGACATTTCAGGCGTTTGTGAAAGCGACAGGCAATGAAGCAATACGAGACGCAGTTCTAATTGAGACAACCAGAGCCATTTTCGCAAACTCTCCAAGCGGATATTTAGATTCGGCAGATGCTGCCTCTGATACAGCGGGCACCAAGATACTCGAAATAATCAAAGGCACAGCGAGCAGCACAAAGGCCATTGGCTAGCCGCATGCGCGGCTGAGGCTACCTGTTGCCCCGCTTCTCGCAGCTCACACGCATACTGACCAGTCAGGCCGACCTACCATTCTCATCGCCTTGCCTCGTAAGTCAGCAACCCGTCCACATCCTTGAACTTCTCGTAGATCGCCGGGTTCTCACCCACGGCCAGCGCGGTAAAGTGCGCTCGGCCGCATTCGATCTTGCCGCCTTCGCGGTCGCGCAGGTCTTCGGTGAATAGGCTGCTCTTGGTCTCGACCACGAAGTAAAGCCGCTCCTGACCGTCGCGCTCGACCAGCACGGCCCAGTCTGGGTTGTATGTGCCCAAGGGCGTTGGCACCTTGAACCAGCCGGGGAGCTTGGCATACACTTTGATCGCGTTGTTCTTTTCGAGCTGGTCGGCGAAGTCGCGCTCGACATCGGAGTCGTACACCACATGCTCATAGACCGACTTGCCGGTATCCATCAGCATGTTCTTCAGGTAGCCGGTCAGTTCCTCGGTCTCAAACAGTTCCTGCGCGTAGTAGTGCTCGTCGCCCAGCCGCTGGTACTTGATGCCATCGACTAGAGCGAGGCGCTTGCAGCGATTGACGGCGTCTGCCGCCAGTTCGATGAACTGCTGCGGATTGCGCTTAAAATCGTTCAGTCGTCCGCTTTCCGTGAGGATGCGCGCGATGGTCTTGCGGGTCAGTTGGGTGCGGTCTTGCAGCTCGGTCAGCACGTCCGGCAGTTCGATGTCGTTCTCGTTCAGAGTGACAGTATCCGCGCCCAATATTTCAGTGGCTTCAACACCCGCCTTGCCGATGGCCAACCCCGCCTTGCGCCATTGCAGTCTCGACTTGGTAATGGGTGGCGCATCGCGCAGCGCCACGATGCAGCCGGCGATCAACTTCTCGTTGTCGAACTGCACGCGGTAGGTCGTCTTGTGCTTGATACGATCCCACAGGGCCTTGAACTCAGGGCTGATCATCACCGACTTGCGTACCGGCACGGGCCTGCGTGTGTCGGCGTCTTTGATTTCAAGCTTGCCGGACAGTTTGCGCAAGACCGCCGCAATCTGCATGTATTGCGCTTCAAACTCGGCGGGCAGCACCAGCGTCCCGTCCTTCAAGGCTTTTTTCAAGGCATCCTGCACTTTGCCCTTTTCGTTGATGTAGCCCTGTTCCTTGAGATGGCTCCACAGGGTCTTGGATTGCTCAAAGCCCAAGGGTGCAAGCTCGCCGTTCTCTTGCTTCACGGCAATGGCAGCGAACTCGTGATCTTGTACCACGCCGAACTGTATGCCCGTATCGCGCTCGATATCCTTTTGCAGGTTCTCGGCGAACTGCTTATAGCTCTCGGTGGCGATTACGGTCAGCGTGTTCACCTCAAAGCCGCGCAGGCGTTCGCCGTTTTGATTCACGCACAAGCGCAGGCCACGGCCGACGGTCTGACGACGCCAACGTTCGGTCTCGCGAGTGGAGAAGTTGCAAATTTGGAAGACGTTGGGATTGTCCCAGCCTTCCTTGAGCGCAGAGTGCGAGAAAATGAATTTCAGCGGGGACTCGAAACCCAGCAGCTTTTCCTTGTCGCGCATGATCAGGTTGTAGGTGTCGTCGTCGGCCTTGGTTTCGCCGCTGGTGTCCTTGTATACCTCCACCGACTTGTTGCCCACTTTCTTCCTGTCGATGGAAAAGTAGCCGTTGTGCACTTCATCTGCCGCCGTGTTCAGGTCGATTTCACCGAACAAGCTCTGATAGTCGGGGTGCCGCGCCCAATGCTTGTATTCCTCTTCAAAAATCACGGCGTATTCGCCTTTCACCGCGTTGCCCTCGGCGTCGTATTGGCGATACTTGTCGACGGCGTCGATGAAGAACAGGCTCAACACCTTGACGCCCAAGGGGCGCAAGCGCTTTTCCTTGTCGAGATGCTCCTTGATCGTGCGGCGGATCATCTCGCGCTGGATGGCGGTAGCGTCAACATCGCCCCACGCCTCGCCGGGGCGTAGATACACCTCGCCGCCAGGCACTTTCAGTTCGACGAACTCGCCACCTTTGGCGGTCCTGATTTCGCCGATGCGGCAGTTGGCGTACAAGGCGCGCCGGGTTTCCTGTTCGAGATCGAAACCATCCTGCACGGTTACTTCCTGCCGCCGCACCGAGGCGGTTGCACCCGTGCGTACCTCAACGTCCAGTTCCACCTTGGCGGTAATCGAGCCGCGCTTGCTGCTCACCGAGAGCAACTTCACATAGGCCTTGTTGTTGGCTCCTTGCACCGTGGCGGCGGCCACCTCGATCTGCTTGACCAGCTTTTGCTCGTAGGCATCCACCGCGTCCAGCCGATAGACCATGTTGTGCTTTTCGGCATGGGTCGCCGAATAGCGCAGTGTACAAAGCGGGTCCATCCTTTCCAAAGCCTTCTTGCCTTTGCCGTCAATGCCGCCGTCAACGCTTTGCGGCTCATCCACGATCAGGATAGGGCTCGTGTTACGAATCAAGTCGATGGGGCGCTCGCCACCCGTCTTCTCGCTGGTGCGGTACATCTTGTTCTTGGACTTCTCGCGACGCTTGGCTTCGTCAGACTCTTCGGCAGCGGCAACAGCCTCGTCACCAAATTTGTTGATCGACCCCACGGTAATGACCATGATCTGAATGTTCGGGCTGGTCGCGAAATTGCGCACCTGCCCCAGTTTTTCCGAGTCGTACTGGAAGAACTCATAGCCCTTCGCTCCGGGGTACAGCGACTCGTAGTGCTCGCGGGTGATTTCCAGCGTCTTGTTCACGCCCTCCTTGATCGCCACCGAAGGCACGACGACAACAAACTTGGTGAATCCGTAGCGCTTGTTCAGCTCGAATACCGTGCGCAGGTACACATAGGTCTTGCCGGTGCCGGTCTCCATTTCCACGGTGAAATCGCCGGACAACTTGCCTGATGACGGCAGACCGTTGCGCAACTGAATCGCGGCAAGGTTTTCGCCGATCTCGTCATCCAGGAGGGTCAAACGGTTGCCGATACCGCCTTGGTCGGTTTCCTGCACGCCTTCAAGCGTCATTTGACGGGGCACGGTTCCCGGAAACAATTCGGCACTCTCGGTCGAGGGAACGAATGGAGTCGCCGAAAGCGCCCGAATGGTCACGGTGAATTCCGAACGGCAGACCTCCTGCCCGCGAAATAAATCGCACACGGCCTCGGTCGCTGCTGCCTGGTATGGCAAGTCGGATTCAAAATGCAGCTTCATGGGGTTTCTTTTCCAATTAGATCAATCATGCTGGCCAAGCAAATATATAAAACAACAAGTTGCGAACATTTTCTTTGCTAGCCATTGCTAAAGAGTCGTTTCTAGCTAAGCTGATGTCGGCTTCGCTGGCCCCACCCGCCATACAGGCGTTGCCTTGGGTCCCTCCCGATGGATCATCCCTTCCCGACGCATAGCCTGCAGCAGGTTTCTGACCTTGTGAACCTTCTGGGCAGCATCCAAGACATCAGGCATCTTTGATAGCAAGAGTTCGTCGACATCCTTGCGCGTGGCCTGACCGTACTTGTCCAGATAGTCTGTCACCAACTTGCGGTAATAACCATCGTCCAGGCCGCGGTTGTGAATATAACTGGCCATCTGTCCCGTCCATTCGGCCACTTTGGCAGAAATGAAGTAATTCGGTGCTCGACCCTCGATCAGCTTGAGTGACTTGAGTTCTTGCGCCTCTTCTTTGGAGAGGTGCCGGTGCTTTTGCACCCGATCCAGCAGCAAGACCTGGCGCAAGTCCAGATCGCTGCGCTTCATCAAGACCTGGGTGTACTTGATGTCCAGTATCTGGCCAGCAATCGCCAACTCAACCCTCGGCAATCCGGCATCGAAAGCGTCGATGGTGTAATCCGGCAGAGGGAAGAAACGCTCGCGCTGGGTCTCGAACATGCGTCGAATTCCGCTACCAACTTGGTCGATCATCCGCAGCCGGATCATGCCGTCGATCAACCACTGATTGCGGTAATGCTCGGGCGGCGACTGATGCTCCAGCATCCACTCCACGCTAGGCGGAATGAACTGGCCGAGGTTGGAAAAGACCAATCTGTCCGGAGACTCCACCACATTGATCTTGCCGCCCAGTCGGTAATCCTGGTGCGCCACGCAGTTGTGTAAGGCTTCTCGAATGACCCACACGTCATACTGCGGGATTGCCGTAGGGAACAAGGTGCCATCGGGCATATGTTCGATCGTTACATTGCGGATGTGGGCAAACACCTTGCCGGTCGAGAGTAGAAATGGCACGCCGAAGTGCTGCGAACTCACTACTCGGCTATCAGAGTCGCGCAGAACCCAGCTGATTTTTGCGTCCATTGGCGCCAAAAAGTGAGCCGCCTCGTCGCGCCCAAGCAACAAGAGAGCTGAACGGGTGACGCGTCCCTGCTTCGTGATGCGGGCCTTGTTGAGTAACGTGGCTGGATCCCACAGGGCCGCATCCTGGCGAATTTGCTCGTGGCGGCTGGTATCGGGTTCGCTCTTGATCAGGTACTCGGCGAAGCGCTTGCGCGCCATCTCGATGGCCTCGGGATTGAGGTCATCCAGTGTGGCATCCGGCACCAACTCGCCCGACCAGTCTTCCTTCTGTCCCAGGACGGACCAGAGCCGCGCCTCCTTGTCCGCATGCTTGGCCAGACTCACCTTGTTACTGTCGATGCGGACGTAGCGCACACCCTCGAAGGCCAGCGGTGCACTGCGCGGCGGGTAGATTTCCAGCATGACCACACGGCCATCCGGACAGTCAATTTCATAGAACTGAAAATCTGGACGGGGGGTAATCTTCTGCGTCAGCCAGACGGTTAACGGCTGATTGCCCTCGCCCTTGGCGGTGAAGGGGTTGAACTGCGTACCCTTCACCGTGCGGGTTTTGTCATCCACGCCCCAGACCACCCATGCCCGATCACACCCTTCAAGCGCCGCCGTATTGCCCAAGGCGGAGATGTACTGACCAATATCAGGGGCGTGATCCCAGTTCGATTTGAACTCCACACACCCCGACTCGCGGGACTGTGCAAGCAGCCGGTTTAGGGTATCGAGCAAAGCTGGCTGGTCCATTTACAGGCTCCGCACTTGCGCCACGCCGTGCTGCTCCAAAATCGCGGCGAGGTTGCTCTTGGCCACGTCGTTCTCAAAGGCGCTATCGCGGAATACGGCGGTGGTCTCACCGGCAGGGGCTTGCTCCTTGCGCCAGTCGGCCATGCCCAGCGCCAGTGCTTCCGCTTCGGTCACGGCGATGCGCGGTTCGAGGCAGGCCATCAACACGCCGCCGGCGATGCTGTGCACGGACTTGCCGGCGATCTGACGCGCCTCAATCGGCACGCAGAGATCGAGGCCCAGCTTCAGCAGCAGTTCGTAGAGGACATCGGTATCGGAACGGCCCGGTTGAATGTGCTCGATATTGGCGAGCAGGCTGCCTTCCAGATCGTCGCGGTCGGGACTCCATGCGCGGATGTTGGAGGTATCGAGTTTGAAAACGCGAAAGCCAGTATCACCTGAAAACATTGGGTTGTCGGCTTTGACCTTGGCTGCAGCACGGCGTAGACGTTCCTTGGTCAGTTCGGCTATGGTGCGGGGATTACCGAGTTTTTCGCAGAAATCTGCTGCGGTTTTCTGGTCTTTGTTTTCCGGGTCGAGTGGTTCGGGGAGCTGAATCAGGATGTAGCGGCGGTTGCCGCCATCGGCAGCATTTGCCGCGAGCACGGCTTGCGCAGTCGTGCCAGACCCCGCAAAGAAATCAAGAACGAGAGGGGCTTCTCCGCCACCGGGCAGAATCTGGAGGATACGCAGGATAAGGTCAACTGGCTTTGGATTATCAAAAACGTCTTCGTTCATTAGCGCGCGAAGATCAATGCTTGCTTTCTTGCTGCCCGGCAGGTCCGCCCATAGCGGCGACGCTCGCTTGGTCCGACCTTCGAGATACGTTTTCACGTACGGCCACCACTCCTCGCCGCTACCAGGCCTCGGTCGTTTCTTCCAGACTATGAAGTCCTCAGATTTCAGGCGTGCGTATCCTTTAGGGTCGAATCGCCATCGACTCTCATATCCGGTTGGTCCGATCGGATGGACGTCGTTGCCATCAGGATCTTGGATCGCAAAGAACATGTTTGGCCGATCTGTCCGTCGGTCATTGCTTCCGGACTTTCTGAGTTGCCAGAGCGCGTACCGTCCTCGCGCGTCGCTATCTTGATAGCGTTCCAGATCAGAGTCGTCGAGCGGAAGTCCAGACAGTTCAATGTCGGCGTTTTTCGAGTACAGAAGCATGTAATCAAAAGAAGAACCCAAACCCCCACTATCCTGGCCTGTTGTTTGTCCGGTCGTCCGAACGATTGTTCCCTTGTAGCTCTCCGAGCCAAAAACGTCTTCGCAAACATGCTTTAGATTGGCCAGTTCCATATCGGCGATACTTATACAAATCACACCATCATCGGAGACGAGGCCGCGCGCCAGCTTCAACCGCGGATACATCATACTCAGCCAATCGGAATGGAACCGCCCGCTGGCTTCCGTATTACTCGTGAGTTTCGCGCCGTCTTCAACCTGGCCCGTAAGCTCCAGATAATTCTTGATGTTGTCCTGGAAGTTGTCCGGGTACACGAAGTCCTTGCCGGTGTTGTACGGCGGGTCAATATAGATCAGCTTGACCTTGCCAGCGTAGCTCTTTTGTAGCAGCTTGAGCACTTCGAGGTTGTCGCCCTCGATCATCAGGTTCTGCGTTGTGTTCCAATCGACACTTTCTTCCGGGCAGGGACGTAACGTGCCGGTACTGGGGGTCAATGCGATCTGGCGGGCGCGGCGCTTGCCGTGCCAGTTAAGGCCGTATTTTTCCTCCGCGTCGCTCGCCGTGGTGTCGCCCACCAACTGCTTGAGCACATCCACATTGATCGCGGTCTCGGCCTTGCCGTCGACGATGCGCTCGGTCAGCAACTCAGGAAACAGCGCCTTGAGCGTGGCGATGTTTTCGGTCTTGAGGTCAGCGCTTTGCGCTTCCGGACTGCCGCCGATAATGGGTTCGATTTTTTGCATAATGTTCGTTCGCTTCTTCAAAGATTGGCAGCGGACCGCTCGCGTTCGGCAAGCAAGGCCTTGATTTCCAGATTAACGGCCACTTGGCGGGCCATCTGTTTTTCCTTCTCAGCGGCAAGGCGCAAGCGGGCTACCTCACTTTCGATCTCGCGGCAGCGATGCAGAGCTGCATAGCGCATAGCAGAATGTTCGGCACTGCCGCTGACGATAAAGCGCCCGGTGATCGATGCTGCTTGCAAGGCCGTGAGTGTATCGATCCAGCCTTGGTACAGCGCGTACAGGTCGGTGCGCGGCTGGCGACGCAAGGAAAGTGCTTGCAGGAATTCGCTGCGGACGCTCTGTTTGCCGGACAAACGCTCCATGCTCGGCTCGCCGTCCAGAACGGTCTTGTCGGCCTCTTGCTGTGCCCACCGGATATGCGCTAGGGAAAGCATCAACTCGGCGCTGTCCGAGAGTATCAGCACAACCGGGTAAGGAATCGCCCGGTGTATCAATTCGGCGAGGCGAGTGACCTTGTCCGTTTCACGGAGATCGACCGACAGAACCGCCAGTTCCAGATAGCTGCGCTGCTCGTCACGATACTCGGGCACGCCGATGCTGGCTGGCTTGAGCGCGGCAATCCAGGTGATTTCTTCGATGTCATCCTGAATCAGCTTTCGGTCGGCAGTAGTCGGCGCACCGTTCTCGACCAGCAGTTTTTTAGGGACGCGCTGATTGACCAAGGCAGCGTCTGGCAGATCGAACGCTGCGACCAGATCGCTGCTGGCGAGGCTGGCATGGTCAAGCACGGTCATGTGGCGAGTCTTTCACTGGGTCCGCTGACTTCGTTGTTCCTGCCAGGTAATACGACCAGATAAGCCACGACTTCAAAATCATTGGAACCGGCAAACTCGCCTTTCATGGCATGGGTGCCGCCGGGTGAAAACAGGCTGGCAACGGCACGCTCTTCGCTCTTGCCCACCACCGAGCTGACGGAAGCCGCCAGCAGACGTTGGGCGTGGCGCATGTCCTCACCTTGTTTGGTTGCCTTGTCGTGGCGGGCGGACGCGCTGGCGTCCGGCAGATCGCGCCCCAGGCTGAGGCGCTTGAGGCGGTCGAGAATCCGCTTGGCCTGCGTGTAGGGCAGCAGCACGATGCCGTCGTCCCCGGCATGAACGAGATAGTGCGGCGCCAAGGGGTAGCCGGGGTCAATTGACTTTACTGCGGCCTTTTCTACAGCGGTCCCTTCGGCGCGCAGACAGAACACGATGCCTGGCGGGATGTCGGCGTCGATGCTGGTGGTGACAGCGCACGCCCCCAAGGGCATGCCTTCGAGCTTGCCGGGGTGCGCCTTGAGGTATTGCGCGAGGTCGATGCGGAAGTCGGTCAATGTCAGATCGGTAATGGCCACGCCGGTCGACAAGTCTTCGAGGTCGATCACGGCGTCTTGAAGCTTGAGCAACTGTTTGCGGCGGTATTCCAGATCATTCATCTGATTGCCGGATTGCTGCTCGATGAGGTTCTCCTCGCCGGTCGCGGAGATATCCAGCAGCACCATGCGGCCGCTGACGCGCTGCTCCAGATTGATGTATTCCTCCAGCTCCATGTTGGGCCAGAAGTTGACCAGTTGAATCTGGCTGTTGGGGGAGCCAATGCGGTCGATTCGTCCGAAGCGCTGGATGATGCGCACCGGATTCCAGTGGATGTCATAGTTAACCAGCCAGTCGCAGTCTTGCAGGTTCTGGCCTTCGCTGATGCAGTCGGTCGCAATCAGTAGATCGAGTTCGCCCTCATGGGCAAGTTCAACAGGCCGTTCTTTCGAGCGCGGCGAGAACGTGGTGAGGATGCTGCTCAGGTCTTTGCGCAAGTGCGGCAGGGTCGCCTGAATCCGCCCTGACCCTGTGACCAGCGCCGATTCTATGCCCAGCTCGGACTTGGCCCATCCAGCCAACTGTTCATAGAGATACGTCGCCGTGTCGGCGAACGCGGTAAAGACGATGACTTTGCGATTGCCGGGGTTGTTTGGGTTCCGACACTTGTGGGCAATGATGTCTTGCAGTTTGCCCAGCTTGTCGTCGCGGGCCGCCGTGATTTGCTCGGCAGCCGCATAGAGGGTGGCCAGCCGGTTGCGGTCTTCGATCAGGTCCTGCTTCCAGCGAATCAGATCGACGTCGCCCAACAGCACTTTGACCTTGCGGCCGACCAGCAGGGATTCAAATGCCGGGTCGTCGACATCTACATCGGCAATGTCGAGTTCTTCAAATTCCTGTTCGTGGGCCTCGATGCGTGCCAAGGTCGCTTCAACATCCTTGAGTTGACGATGCACGGTCAGCGCGAACGATGAGACCGCGCTCTCCATGCGCTTGAGTACATTGATGCGCAGCAGGTGAATCAGGCTTTCCTCCCGGTCGACCTGCCGGAAAAAGCTCTCACCGCCACGAATCTGCGTGCTGTACTTGGCGTCGTAGGCCGCCTGCTTGTGCGGCAGCACGTAGCGCAAGGGGGCATAGGCGGCGAGGTTGAGACGACGAATCTCAAGGTTGATTTCGCGGATCGACTGGAACTCGCCAGCGCGGTCGACGTCGGCCTTGATGTTGATCGGCGGCAGGCGATCGGGGAAGCGCCCCGTTTCCGCCGTGCCGTAATACTTCTCTATGTGGCGACGCGAACGGGCTATCGTCAGATGGTCGAGTAGCGCAAAGTAGTCGAAGCCCAGCATTTCAATCAGCAGCGAGGGTGTTTTTTCTTCCTCTGGCAGTTCGAGCCAGCGATTGAAGGCTTTTTGCGCGCGCCGGGTTGTGCTGTCGATGCTGGCAATGCCGTGCTCGGACAGGGCGATGTCGTCGCCTTCGGTGACAAAGGCGATCTGGTTGCGCAGGTCGGCCAGCCGATTGTTCACCGGAGTCGCCGAAAGCATCAATACTCGGGTCTTCACGCCCTCGCGAATGATCTTGCGCATCAGGCGGTCGTAACGCGTTTCATTTCCTTGTCGCGGCGACTTCTTGTTGCGGAAGTTATGCGACTCGTCGATCACCACCAGGTCGTAGTTGCCCCAATTCACGTGCGACAGGTCGATGTCGCCGGAGTGGCCGCCGTCGCGTGAGAGGTCAGTGTGATTCAGGACATCGTAGTTGAGCCGGTCGGAGGCCAGTATGTTGCGCTGGTCGTTAGCCTTGTACAGCGTCCAGTTATCTCGCAAGCGTTTGGGGCACAGGACGAGAACGCGGTCGTTGCGCAGTTCATGGTATTTGATGATCGCCAGCGCCTCAAAGGTCTTCCCGAGACCGACGCTGTCGGCAATGATGCAGCCGCCGAAACGTTCCAGCTTATCGAGCGCGCCGACCACGCCATCGCGCTGAAATCTGTAGAGCTTCTTCCAGACCACGGTATTGCGAATGCCGGTCGCCGACTTGACGATGCGGTCTTCGTCCATTCCCTCGCCGACAGCGGCAAAGAGATGGTGCAACATCAGGGCATAGACGCTGACCGGATCGCGATGCGCGGCAAGCGCCTTCATGCGCTCAACGAGCTGGGCCTTGGCTTCAGGCTGGTCCTTCAGACTCGCCCATTGCGCATCGAACCACTGGCTGAGCATCTGCGCTTCAGCGGGGCTCTCCGAGGCATGAATGAGACTGAGCGGATTGCCCGGTGTGAGACCCAAGCCTTCCGTGCTGAACGAGAAAGAACCGAGCACGGCCTGTTGGGCTGTGCCGCTGGCATCGCGTAGCACCAGAGTACCTTGCGGAATGCCGCCGCTCGCCTGCCGCACATTGGCCTTTTGCTCCAGCCACGCGGCCAGCTTGCGTGCCAGCCACGGCCCTTGAAGCTTGTTTCGGGCCGCCCGATCTTTGGCGCTTCCCAGCAACCCAAGGTCGTCGCCATCCGCCGGCTGAGCCGCGGGTAACACCAAGCGCACGTTGGAAATCTTTGCGGCGTCTGCCAGCACCTCGGCGAAGGCGAAAAGGGAAAGCGTCGGGGAAACCACGTCCAGCTCGTTTTCAGCCTTAAGCCATGGGCGCATCAAGTCCAACACGCGGTCGGTTCCGGCATTGCTGACAAACTTCATCGACGGGCTACTCCTTGATTCATCTTCTTCGCTTGCCAAAGGCTATCATTTCCACAATTGTAATTCCACGTAGATTATGCTGCTTTTGGGCCGGTTACTGAACGGCTGGTTGGAGATTGTCCGCAGACTACCAGGTGCCTTCCCCAATGGCTCAATCCTATGCGGCTGTCGAATGGTCAGCTGTTGCCTGTATAGAGAGGATTCGGTCCTGACTCATTGAGGAATTCAGTGAAGTATCGCGCCATGAGGACGGTGGGTCTTCTTCACGATCTGGTAGAACTGCTCATACGAAAAGTGTTTGCCGATCACCGATTGATTGCGCCAAACCACGGTAGAAAGAAGGTCGATCGCGGACGGGTGGTTTTTTTTCGCAGCCTGGTAGAGCCAATAGGCGGCCTCGTCGTCATTGATCGGTGTGCCAATGCCAGCGGCCAGACAAGCACCGAGTGCCAGTTGACCCTCGGTGTGACCACGGACGGCCGCCTGACGAAACCACACGGCAGCCTCGTCAAAGTCCTGATCCATTCCCCGACCTAACGCCAACATCGCGGCATACACCGTCATTGCGACGGGGTCTTCACGCTGGATGGCCTCCCGCAACGGCAAGATTGACGCCTCGAAGTCACGCTCGCGCAGAGATTCGTAGTACGCAGGTTCGTTCTCCGAGTGTCTCAATATCGCACACAGCTTGGCAAGCCGATACAGAATATTCATCTCTCATCATCCGGTAAGTGATCACCAATTAGCCACGAACACGCTGGCCAACATTCACACGTATCGCCTAATCTGGCGACAGGCTATGGGCAGGATATCTAATCACCAGAGGCATTTCCGGAATCATTTCAGAAAAAAAGACACACACGTTCATCAAGCGAAATGGCATACCCCGCGGATTTTGTTTCAAGCAGCGAAATGAACACAGGGTGATCCCCATTTGCTTTTTCCTACGACGGCCAATGCACTTAGAATTGGCTGACCATGCTGGCAATGATGTCGTCCATTGAACTCTGACTCTCATCAGCATGAGCAGCCGCATTGGCATCCGTTTCGCCGCCGTCTTTCACCGGGAATACTGACTGCGGAGCTTGCCCAAGTGGGGATGGTTGGCCTAGCGTGCGGAAGGAAGTTGGCTGACCGTCTCGACAAGCCGCTGAGCGCGCTGCCTCGCCGAGGATGTCACGGATTCTCGATGACTTCTGCCCCCATTTCAGCGTCGCTAGCCAGGAGTACAACGCCGGCCACTCTTCCTGCTTGACCTGAAAGGTGACGGTGATGGGTTCCTGGCCGGCGGGTTGCTGCCCCATATTGTCTAGGGGGAACTTCTGTCGAGAGAAGGTGCGCAGGTGCCAGCCTGCTGGACTGGCACGCTGGCCTGGATGCGACGATAGGCGCACCCGAATCGGCGCATCCCTTCGGCGACCGCAAATCGCGAGTCGGTGGCGAGAACCGCCTGAGGATGCATCCTCTGGATGAATGGATACAACAATCCCGCACCACCGCCGGCCACGACCAAGCCGTCCAGCTGTCGTGCAACCCCTGACATCAAGCGGGCCATCGTGTCCATGACCTCAGCCACGTTCTTGGCTAGCGCCTGATCGACCTCGGCGCCGACAGCGATGGCCTGGCCAAAGTCTCTGACCGTCCTGCTCACCAAGGCTTCCTCTGCTTCCGGGATGTCGGAGGAAATCCCGCGCTGGGAGAGCGATTTCACAAAATGTTCAGCGGCCTTCCGCATCCCGCCGCAAGCTCCCATCGCATTTTCGACCATGCGCCCCTTGTGGACCACCAGGAAGTCCGTGGTGTAATAGCCGACATCGATCACCCCCCAGCTCTGGCTCGACGCATTCCGCGACGGGACAGAAAAGCCATACTCGTCGAGCATCATTGCCTGATACGGACCGACTGGCTGGGGCATGACCATGGTGTGAGCGGTCTGCATCAGGCGGGCGACCACCTCTTTCAAAGGTTGCTTCTGCTGGCTGAAGAGATGTGTCGGCAGCCCCAACACAAGGATGGGGTTGGTCACATCGGCGCCTGCCGCCGCCGCTTTTTTGATCGCGCCGAGCAGCAACACTGCGTGCGCCGGGGTTTCGATCCAATTATCGTAGGTCCCGACCGGACTCTTCATCTGCCCTTGTATCCTCGCCGTTTCGCCAAAGAAGTACGGCTTCTCCTGAAAAATCACCGTCTCCTTCCCGGCCCGACGTTGCTCACCCTCGTCGGAGAGAGAGAACGCGGGACAGACAAACGAGGGGATCGCCAGCTTCACCACTTTTCCATCCGCTTCTGTTGAGACCTTTACCCCTGAATGTCCAATGTCTATTGCAATCACGTTCATATATCCTCCGCGAGGTTGTGCAAATTATTAATGTTAATAATTGGCCAGTGCCGTCCGGCGCCGAAGCAAACCGACTTCCGAGCCTATACATCAGCCACTTAAACTTTCACCCACGCAAAGAGTGTGACCTCAACCTGAAATCTGGGCACCCACTAATGCCCCAAAAAAACCGGGGAATGACGCGGAAATGGATTTGTGATGGCGACTGTTGGCGTGAATGCGCCTGCACCCGCAAGCAGGATGAAACGGACAACGCACGAACTCGCCACAGACCACACGAATTAACACGCGAAATAAATTGACGTCGCCGATAATCTATGTTCGAATCCGCACTGTATCTGTGCCGGAAGGCACTCGGGGGCCACGCCAGTCACCCCCGCAAGGCTTGAAGTCATGAGCTAGGCTGGCGCCTCTGTCGAGAGATTCCTCTCGGCCCGATCCAAAGCGACACACGGTAAGGTTTGTGTGCCGCGCATGGATTCCTGTCAGACCCGCAATGCCGGGTCATTCCAAAAATGTGGATGGGTTTGCGCTCGTCCCTCTGTAGCTATTCCTATGCAATTGATAGGCTGGTTTCAGTGATCTGGCGCGTTCAAACGTTCGCGCCAACCATTCCTGCCGCTGGCTTTGTGATCTTCACTGAGCCAGCACGTTCCTGTCTCCGGGAACAGCGCTACGCTGCCATTCCTGCGTAGTGTCATCAGAGGCTGTATCTCGGCCTGCCTTAGGGATGCTTCCAAACAACCGGAGCATTCTTCCCGCAAGAAATAATCTTTAACACCGCAGTAAGACCGCCTCAGCCCTAAGTCTCCTGGCGCAACAAACCATTGCCAGGGGCGACTCCATGGGAACAAGCCACAACAAGCAGCAACACGCAGCAACACGCGGCAGCACGCACACTGAACAAACCTGGTGCAACCAGCCCCAGGTTGGTCAGGCCGTGCGCGCCAGTGTCGTCATTTTTTTTGAATCAATCGATTCGGTAGTGACGACGCTATAGGGCTTGAATAGGCGAGGCTTACGGCGCGATTTGGCGGATGTCAGGCCTGCGTGACGGGCTCATTGAGTTCGTGACCAGGCCGTCTGCGCGCCTTAGTAGTACCCCCTGAGCCCTGGGTCAATGGCTCATTCGATCGGCAGGTTTCAACAGAAACCCCGGTCGACGGCAAGAACCGCTGCAGCGGTGCCAAGCAACAAAAAACCCATCTGCATGCCACGGGAGTGGTGTCCCGAGTCCTTCAACAACAACCTTTGCACGCCATGGCTTGCAGAGTGGACAGAAACACTTACCAGACGCAATCACACCATGCACACCAAGTACACCAGGCAATAACAGAAGCCAACAGCAACTATTTATCCATGAAAGGGGAATCACCATGAAAGCGTTGAATCATGAATTGAAGCAGATTTGCCAGCGCAATCGCGACGGTAGCTTTGCCAAGCAATCCGCGCGTGAGCGGATATTGACCCAGGTGGCCAGCCAGCTCCACCAGCTCGGCTTTAAACACCTGAGCGCCAGTTCCTTGAAACCGAAGCACGTTGACGCTTTGCTACGGCAATGGAAAACCAAGGGCCTCGCGTCCGGCACCATCAAAAACCGCATGTGTGAATTGCGCTGGTGGGCCGAGAAAGTCGGCAGAAGAAACGTGATCGCCAGAAGCAACGATCATTACGACATCAGCAAGCGTGTTTTTGTCACCAACATCTCGAAGGCGCGTGACCTCGAAGCCGGCGAGTTGGAGCGGGTCGCCGATCCCTACACGCGCATGTCCTTGCGGCTGCAAGCGGAATTCGGTCTGCGCCGCGAGGAGTCCCTCAAAATTCGTCCAGCCCAGGCCGACCAGGGCGACCATCTGCTATTACAGGCGAGTTGGACGAAAGGGGGTCGTGAACGCCAAGTCCCCCTCAGGACGACGGCGCAACGCGTGGTGATCGATGACGCCAAACACCTCGCCGGCGCCGGCAGTTTGATTCCCGCCCACAAAACCTACATTGAGCAGCTAAGGCGTTTTGAATACCAGTGTGGGAAAGCGGGCATCGACCACGTCCACGGCCACCGTCACGCCTATGCGCAACGTCGCTATCTGGCGCTTACCGGGCAACCCTGTCCGGCCGCAGGCGGTCGGTCCTCGAAGCAACTAACCCTTGAGGAGAAAAAACTTGACCGCGAAGCCCGGCTCATGATCTCGCAGGATTTAGGGCATGAACGGGAACAAATCACAGCCGTGTACTTAGGCCGCTGATCCCGCACCACACCAACCATTTCAATTCACAAACAATCAGGAGAACCTGCTTATGTCACCCGCCATCCACCATTCAACCCCGGTCGTTAACTGGGATATCGTCTCTGACCACGTCTTTATGTTGCGCTTTTTCCTTGAGGACTATCCCAACTATCGGTCCCTATTCAATACGGTCGACATGCCCGATGACATGCCGACACAAGTCGATTACAACCATGTCCGCTTCACCCTCGGCGCACGCTTCAACGCAAGCCTCTCCATCCACGAGCCTAACCATATGCCGGCGGATCTCGCGAAATTTATCCCGCACGCAGCGAAACTGCCGCCCAACCTTGAGGGATACATGACTCGTTTCGGAAAGCGTGATGCCAAGTTTCACATCGCGGTGAAGATTGGCGACAATAACAAACTGGATCGGGGAACCGTCGTCCATGAGTATGGCCATTACGTTGAGCAAAGAGTCGCTTTCCTGCGCGGCGGTCCTCCTGATCCGCTTGCCGAAAGGGATACGGCATTCATGTTCGCCTGCGCCATGGTCAGCCGAGTCAGGGGGAGGTCAGTGTTAGCGTACCACGTGCATCACGGGTATCCCGCTGACCTGCGCTGGACCGCGGATGAACTCGTGGCATGGCTCAACGCCCTCTGGTTGTGCTGGATTCTCAACATCGATCCTAAAACCGTTGCCGCCGGGATGGTGCTGGACGCCATCAATCATTCTGCCCTGGATATCGTCACCGTGACACGGTGCCTGCCTGCCATAGCACACATCATCACCGACCGTGCGGCCGCCGAGCAGCTGTTCGCTTCGGCGGGACCGTACACTCTGGGCAACGCCCTACGCCGAGGTCCGAATGAAAGGGATTCCCGACTCTGCAAACAGATCGACTGCGCCACGTCAATGCTTCTAGCGCCCCTCTGCTCGGGCGAGGGACTGAGCTGAACGGTTGGCGAATAAGCGGTGGTGTTCAAACCGCCCGAGGGCTCGCCTTCGGGCGGGCCTCTCTTGGCTTTCCAGGGAGAATGCGGATCTAACCGAATTGCGCCAATTCTCCAGAAATGGCATCCCCTGCCACTATTGATCAAGCGACACCGTTTGCACGATCGCCTCGAACTCGGCCAGCACGTCGGGCTGGCGCTGCTTGAGGTAACGGGCGACGGACTTGTTTTCCAGGAGCTTGGCCAGGTAGCCTTTGGCCAGTACCAGATTGAGAACGTCCTGGCCGTAGGTCTGCTCGACCATCTTGTACTGTCCCTGAAGATTGCTCATCTCACGCTCCATTTTCCCCATTTGTTCCTGACTCAATCCGGTCAGCTTCGCCGGTTTCTTACCCTCAACCAACATCGCCGCAGGTGTCGCGACCAACATCGCTTCGGCATACGCTACGGTGATGGTGTTGGCCGAGACCATCAACTCGACGCATTCGATCTGACGGGTCGGTTTCATTTTGCGCAGCACCCGGGAAATATCGGTTGCGAATTGGCGGTCCTTCAGCAATTCGGCTGCCTCCGGGCAGATGCCTTCCAGCAACGTCATCTTCCGAGTGATCGTCCGCGTGTCTACGCTGAGCGCCTTGGCCAGTCGTTCTGGGGCGACACCGCGCTGAATCGCGCGCCGGATCATGTAGTGTTCCTGGATCGTCGACAGGCGGTTGATCCGGCTGTTGTACGTATAACTCTCGTCATCAATGGCGACCAGGCACTGCACCTCGCCGTAGTTCAACTCCCGCAAAGCGATCAAACGGATGTGCCCGTCGAGGAGAATGTGCTGGCCGGTTTTTGGATCCGCTGCCCCCACCGACAACGGCTCGATCAGCCCGATCTCCTCGATCGATGAGCGGATCTGCATGAATTTGCGCGATGTGGTTACGCCCATCGGCGTTTTACGCGACGGCAGGATCTTGTCGACCGGCACCGTCAAGGGCTCAAGCTTGAATCCAAGCGACACCTTGGTCATGCAGTACGTCCTCCTGACCAAACTCGTTCAGCGAGATATTTTGGCAGGGAGTCCAAGCCCTCGGCGCGCAACAAAGTGGTGAAATTCTCATCGGCAAGCAGCTCGCGCAGGGCGCCGACGACAAACAAGAGCCGCTGCTGAGCGATTTCCGCTTTTTTTACCATCTGTTTTTGGCGCTCCACTTCCTTCTGGTAGGTCCTGACCAGACTGGATGTGGTGACATCCTGCAATTTGCGTGGTACGCCACGCGCCACGGACCGACCCAAGGTTTGCCGGCGCTCGATGACGCGTCGCGCCTGGATCAATCGATTGCCGCGCAGTTTGCCGGATTCATAAGCGTCCTGGAGTGCTGCCTGAATGGCTTTGTCGTCATCACCCGCGCCGACGATGGTTAGCGCTGCGTTCAGGGGGATCCGTCCCTTTTCGACAGCAACCAACAGGCGCTCCTCGCCATTTTTCAAGAGAATCAGAATGCCCTGCACGTATTCCACCGTAAGACCGGTCTTGTGGGCGATCACCTTCTTGTCGTAACCCTGGTCGCGGAGTTGCTCAATACCGGCGAGCAGTTCCAGCGGACGGTATTGGCGCCGGGCGATGTTCTCGGCCAGACTCATGATGTAGGCGTTTTCATCGCTGACCAGCACAACCAGGGCTGGAATGGCCTTTTCACCCAACGAGCGGAAAGCCTTCATGCGGCCTTCGCCACAGATCAGGAGGTAGCGCTCGGTGCCATCCGGTCCTGCTCGCGGGGTGACGGTGATCGGTTTTTTCAGTCCGATCGCCTTGATGTTGCCGACAATCTCTTCGAACACCCCCTTGTTGCGTTCTCTGGGATTGAGGACATCGATTCGGTCGATCGGGATCAGCCGCATTTCACCCGGCTCCCTCTCGTCTGTCATGCTGCTCTCCTCAACCGGGTGCGCTCCGCCATCCCGTACAGGTAGTCCAAGCTGTCAAAGCGGTAGCTTTCGAACTCGACAGCATTGCGCTCAGCCAGGCTGATGCGAGGTTGCCAAAAATCCAATCGCGGCAACAGATAATAGTCCAGCGCTGCCTGATTGGTCTGATCAAGCCGAACCGCCACGGTAATGTCCGGTGCCAGGCTGGTGTCGAAGCGCACCTTCCAATGATGGCGGCCACTCTCCGGCGTCTGGCATCGCGCCAGCACCAGCGAGATACTGAATTCGTCATTGACCCGCAGGAGGTCCGTGGCGGGGTCGCGCCGCACGATACCCCCGAGACTGGCGATCTGGCTTTCGGTCTGGTTGACGATTTCAGGATGGAAACGGCGCAGGAACTTGTTGGTTTCCAGATATCGGTAGTCGCGATCTGGCGTGAAGCCGACCATTTGATACGCGCGCACCAAGCTGCCGAAGCGGTGGGCGTAGATCGACGTCGACGGCATCCCCTCGGTCTCGTCGATGATCAGGCCGGACAGAAATCCTCGATTCTGATACAGGGACCGTAAGCGTTCGATCAATTCCTCATTGGTGTAACGGTACGCTCGAGCCCGGGCGATGCCCTGCGCGGTGTAGAAAACATCGGGCGGAACGATGGACTCAAATGCGCCTTCTTTCTTGATCCACATGTCCGGCGTGTTTTCCACCCGCAGCTTCTTGAGCTTGAACGAGATCCGGTTGTAGATGTTGTTGCCAATGTACTTCTCGTTGGTCAGCACCTCGTGCACGGTGCCGCGGGTCCACTCTCGGTCGAGGTCGGTACGTACTGTCATCCCATTCAAGCGTGAGGCTATCTCGGACTCGACCAGGCCATCATCGATGAACCAGCGGTACATGAGGTTGACAGTGCGGACTTCATCCTCCGGTCCGGGCATCAGGATGACGCGGTCAGTCTGCAAACTCTTGTGCTCACCCCGGGTCAGTTTCGTTTTGATGGCGCCGTTCTGGTCAATGAGTACGCGGCGTAGCCCATAACCGGCAGGGCCACCTTGACGAAAACCGAGTTCAATCAGGCGGCACTGCCCGGCGAACACCTTGGCGGACAACTCCCGGCTGTACTCACCGGCCATGGCCCGTTTGACACCCTTGACGATAGTGGACACCGGGGAGCCATCATTCTCAAACTGCTCGGCGCAGTAGGCCACCTGAATACCGGCACGTCGACACCGGTACTCATAGTAGGCGCTTTCATCGGCATCCTGGAAGCGTCCCCACCGGCTGACATCGTAGACCAGGATGATGGTGAAGTCAGCCGTGCCGCTTTCGACATCCTTGATCAATTGCTGCAGGGACACACGGCCATCGATGCGCAG
The DNA here is from genome assembly GCA_028713555.1 of Sterolibacterium sp. Taxonomy (GTDB): domain Bacteria; phylum Pseudomonadota; class Gammaproteobacteria; order Burkholderiales; family Rhodocyclaceae; genus JACRAR01. The sequence goes on from JAQTOA010000023.1 coordinate 21,198, forward strand.
GCCACTCTTACCGGCATCGGCGTAGGTGCGAACGATCTCGATGCCGCGTCGGGCGGCGTACTCACGGATCTTGTCGGCCTGATTTTCGGTCGAGTACTGCTGGTGCTCGGTGGACATCCGCACGTATTCGGCGGCACGGAAGAGGGATGCCTGGGCTTTGCCATCGTCGCTCACTTCTTCTTTTTGCATTTGCCGCGATTGCCCCCTGAGAAGTGGAATCCTTGCTCTCGGGAATTTGGCTGCATCTCGCGACAGGCAGTTGTGCTCGTGGCATGCACAGGCGGGAGTCGCGGTCCAATGCGCGGGTTACCGAGAGTGCGCGACGGCGACGTTAACATGCTATCTCTGCGCTGAAAATGACGGCTTCACTTTGCAATCAGGCCTCGGAATCCTCACAAAGGGCTGACAGGACGGTGATTTCCACGATCCACGCGTCTTCATTTGCAATGCCGTCGGCGGTGATGGGTGTTAGCCGGTATCTCCCTGAAGGCAATGAAAACGGTTGCCCTGACACGTCCACCTTTGCAATTCTTGCCTCTCGCTGTTTCTGGTTCCGATTTTGCTGCATCTGGCGATTGCGGTCGGTGTAGTCAGGGTGGTCCTCTCGATATCTTTTCCAGTAGTCTGAATTCTTGGAGGCCCATTCCTTGTAATAATCCGAGTCATTGCCGAGATAGTCGGGGTCCTCTCGCCGCTTCTTCTGTTGGGTACTTCGGCGGCGCTCGCGCTGGCATTCGGGTGTCGAACAGTAGGTTTGTTTCGGGACTTGGGGGCGGGGACGGAAATCCTGGCCGCAGGCTTTGCAACGCTTTGACATGACGCACTCCATACGAGAAATCGATATGGAACGTGCGTGACCGCGCCGTCGGATTTGGGCATGTCCGGTTGGAAATGCCGTCGCCCATCGGCGATCTCAGGTTGTTGCGAAGTTCTGTGCCCTGATCGATGACGGGGTGGGCATGCAGGGGCACGCCAGTTCCGATACATCGGCAGATATTGACATTTACCGACGTTATGCAACACTATGCCCGACATGGACACTACTGCCGAAAGGCTGATCGATCTGACACGATCCCGAGGGCTCATCCGCCCCTGTGATCTGGCACCGCTGGGAATCTCCCGGGTTTCCCTGACCCGTGCTGTCCGCCGTGGGCAACTGGAACGCGTCGGACGGGGGCTCTACGGACTGCCCGGACGCGAGGTCTCGGCCAACGGATCGCTGGCGGAAGTGGCACTCAGGGTGCCCAAGGGCGTCGTCTGCCTGCTCTCGGCGCTCCGATTTCACGGCCTGACGACCCAAGCTCCCTTCGAGGTGTGGCTGGCCATCGAGAACAAGGCCCTCGCACCGAAGCTCGACTATCCGCCGCTGCGCATCGTGCGTTTCTCCGGCGCGGCGCTCACCGAGGGGGTCGAGGAACACGTCGTGGACAACGTAACCGTCCGCATCACCGGCGTCGCCAAGACCGTCGCCGACTGCTTCAAATACCGCAACAAGATCGGCCTCGACGTCGCCCTGGAAGCGCTGCGCGAGGCCTGGCAAGAGAAGCGCATGACCAGCGACGATATCTGGCGCTATGCCAAGGTCTGCCGCGTGGGCAACGTGATGCGCCCCTATCTGGAGAGCCTGGGATGATCGTTCGGAATATTGGAGCCTCCATCCGAGACCGGCTGCTCAACAAGGCACGGGCGGAAAAGCTCGACTACAACCTGCTGCTGACTCGATACGCACTGGAGCGCCTGCTCTATCGTTTGAGCGTCTCGGCGCATCGCGACCAGTTCCTGCTCAAGGGCGCACTGCTGTTCGACCTGTGGTTCGACGTGCCTCATCGGCCGACCCATGACGCCGATTTTCTCGGTTTCGGATCAGCGGATATTCCTCACATGGAAGAAGTTTTCCGCAGCATCAGCCGCATCGAGGTAGAGGACGGCATCGTGTTCCAGCCAGATTCCGTGAAGGGTGCTGAGATTCGCAAGGAGGCCAACTACGCTGGCGTTCGGGTCACGCTGATGGGCTTGCTGGATAGTGCCCGCTGCCCAGTGCAGGTCGATGTCGGATTCGGCGATGCGGTCGTGCCCGGTCCGGAGGATGCGCGATATCCGATCATTTTGCCCGGAATGCCTGAACCACAACTCCGTGTTTATCCTCGCTACACGGTTGTCGCGGAAAAACTGGAGGCGCTGACATCGCTCGGTATGTTGAACAGCCGGATGAAGGATTTCTTCGACCTCTGGGTGCTGGCGAAGCATTCAGACTTCGATGGTTCGGTGTTGTCGCGGGCGATCGCAGCCACCTTCGAACGTCGGCGAACTTCCATTCCCCAGGGCATACCCATCGGATTGAGTGACGAATTCATCAACGACCTCCAGAAGGGAAAGCAATGGCAGGCCTTCATGCGCAAGAATGCATTGGATCCGATATCGCTGGCGGTGGTGATCAACGATCTGCGTGAATTTCTGCTGCCAGTGTTGACGGCGATCTCAGCGAGCAGCAGTCATGACATGGCCTGGAGAGGCAGAGATGGATGGTGCCCGTCACGCTCTCGTTGAAATGAGCATATCATGGCTTCCTTCTTGAACCGGTAGGTGGGTGGTCAGATGATCACAGCATCCCAACTCTACGACTACGTCCATTGCCCGCATCGCGTCTATCTCGACGCATTCGGCGATCCGGCCCGCCGCGATGAACCCAATGCCTTTGTCCAACTTTTGTGGGACCAAGGTGTCGATCACGAAGGCCAGATTGTCGGCACCCTCGGCGTAACAGCCGACATAAGCATAGTCCCATTTGCCAATCGAGAGCGTGAAACGCGGTTGGCAATTCAACGAGGCGAGCCTCTGATCTACCAGGGCCAAATTACCTCTGGTGATCGAATGGGGATGCCGGACCTTCTGGAGCGACGCGGCAACAGCTATATTGCCGGGGATATCAAGTCCGGGTCAGGACTTGAAGGTGATGACGACGACGCCAAGCTGAAGAAGCATTACGCCGTTCAGGTCGCACACTACGCCAACATTCTGGAGCAAGAAGGGTTTGGCACTGACCACGAGGCCTTCATCATCGATCGTACTGGTGACCGAGTGCCCTATCTGCTCGACGAGCCGCAAGGGGTCCGCAAGCCGGAGAGTTGGTGGGATGCCTATCTCGATGCCGAGACGGCTGTAAGATCATTGCTGGCTCAAACCAATTCAACATTGCCGGCGCTCAGTGCGACCTGCAAGCTCTGCCAGTGGTATTCGTTCTGCAAGGGCGCGCTCGTTGCCAGGGATGATCTAACGTTGATCGCGGAACTGGGGCGGTCCAAGCGCGATGCAATGATTTCTGCAATTCCTACCGTTAATGCTTTCGCAGCAAGCAATCCTCAGGGGTTTATTCAGGGCAAGAAGACTGCCTTCGCTGGAATTGGCCCAGATACCCTGATCAAGTTCCATGAGCGCGCCAAGCTCCTGACGACGCCAGGTGCCACCCCGTACCTAAAGAAGCCGGTCCAACTCCCCGTTGCTGCAAAGGAAGTCTACTTCGACATTGAGGCCGATCCTATGCGGGATGTGATCTACCTCCATGGTTTTGTCGAGCGCGAGCATGGTCAGCCGGACACGGCCAGATTCGTGCCTTTCTTTGCCGATGGGATCGACCCGATCCATGAGGAAGCGGTCTTCCGGGATGCGTGGACTTATTTGACTGCGCGGGCTCAAGACTCGGTCATTTACTACTATTCGAAATACGAGCGCACGGCCTACAGGAAACTCGCGAACAAGTACCCTGCCGTGTGCGATGAGGCCCAGGTCAACGATCTTTTCGCCCTGCCGGTGATGGTTGATCTTTACTTTGACGTCGTGAAGCCGGCCACGGAGTGGCCCACCTACGACCAGTCGATCAAGACTCTGGCTCAGTTCATGGGGTTCCAGTGGCGGGATACCAATCCTTCCGGAGCCGCGTCCATTGAGTGGTACCACCGATGGGTCGAGACAGGAGATCCAGCGATCAGGCAGCGTATCCTGGATTACAACGAGGACGACTGCCTCGCGACGGGAGTTGTTGTAGATGGGGTTCGGACATTTTGAAATTGGTGTTGCGGTAGCCGCGTAGGTGTCGGCGGTCTTGATACATTGACTCGGCTGATTTTTTGAACAACGCCGGTCATCGGTAAGATTGGGGGGGACCGTGCAACATGGTGATTCAATGTGACGAAAGGGTGCAAACGATGACAGAACCAACAATCATCTGCCCAAATTGCAAAACCGAAATTCGGCTGACGGAGTCGCTCGCAGCCCCTTTGATTGACGCAACGCGGCGCCAGTATGAACAGCAACTCCTCGAAAAGGATGCAGAGGTTGCCAAGCGCGAACAGGGCATTCGCGAAAAGGAAAAGCAGGTCGCCGAGGCCAAACGTACTCTCGACGATCAGATCGCCGATCAGGTTGCATCCCAGCTAAAAACTGAGCGCGCACGCGTTATGGCGGAAGAAGCCAAGAAAGCAAAAATCGCCAGTGCCGCTGAGTTGGAGGCAAAGGCACGTGAGCTATCGGAGCTCCAGGAGGTACTCAAGGAACGCGACGGAAAGTTGGCCGAGGCCCAGAAGGCGCAGGCTGAACTGATCAAGAAGCAACGCGAGCTTGACGACGCCAAGCGCGAGTTGGAGCTCACTGTCGAGAAACGCGTCCAGGATGGTCTCAGTGAAGTACGCGCCTCGGCGAAGCGCGAAGCGGAAGAGGGATTGAAACTCAAGGTCATGGAGAAGGATCAAACCATCGCCTCGATGCAGCAAAAGATTGAAGAACTGAAGCAAAAAGCCGAACAGGGCTCCCAACAACTGCAAGGTGAAGTGCAGGAAATGGACCTCGAAAATCTGCTGCGTGCGAAGTTTCCGTTTGATTCCATCGAGCCCGTTGCGAAGGGCGAGTTTGGCGGCGACGTGCTTCAGCGAGTGATCAGCCAAACTGGTCAGCAAAGCGGAGCAATCCTCTGGGAATCAAAACGTACCAAGAACTGGAGCGACGGCTGGCTCGCCAAGCTGCGTGATGATCAACGTACAGCCAAGGCAGAAATATCAGTTCTCGTAAGTCAGACTCTTCCAAAGGGCGTCGAGGCCTTTGACGTAATTGATGGCGTATGGGTGACCAGCTCCCGCGCTGCATTACCGGTTGCCACAGTATTACGCCATACGCTTCTACAAGTGAGCATGGCCAGACAGGTCAGTGAAGGCCAGCAGACCAAGACGGAGATGGTTTATCAGTACCTTACGGGGCCGCGATTTCGTCACCGCGTCGAGGCAATCGTGGAGGCCTTCTCTTCGATGAAAGATGACCTGGACAAGGAGCGAAAAGCTATCATGAAACAGTGGGCGAAACGGGAAGCGCAAATTGAGCGTGTAATGGGTGCCACTGTCGGTATGTATGGCGATCTGCAGGGCATCGCGGGCAAGTCATTGCAGGAGATTGATGGGTTGAGCTTAGTCGCGTTGCCTGGTCCAGATGCAGAAAGTCAAGGAGGTTGATGCCCGTGACAGTGAAAACAATCTCAGGCGGTTCTGCAACTGCCACTGTTCCTGGTCCCACAGCATCCGCATCTATATCTACAAAGCTTTCTTCAGATGCGATCCATGACGCGGCCCAGCAGGCAAGAAATCTGCGTCAAGTTCTCCAGGACGACAAACAGCGTATAGGATGTTTTCTCGGCGCTGGATGCCCCCTTGGCATATACGATGCGGAAGGCAAGGACAGCCTCGTTCTGATCCCTGCGGTTGCGGACCTCACGAAGCAGGTCGCTGCCGGGCTGCTGGCTACCGACAAGGCAGTTAAGCCTATTTCAAATTTCAAGGCCAAGTGGGATTCACTCTGCGAGGAGTGCAAGCCAGGCGACGGCAAGGATCCCACAGTTGAGGACGTGCTAACTGAGCTGCGCACTTTGGCGAACCGCCGGGGCAATGCGGAGGTCCTGGGAATGACAAAACAGGACTTGAATGACCTTGACGATAAGATCTGTGCCTTGATTGCCGACCAGATGAGGAAGTCTCTTCCTGGGCATCGCTGTTCATACAATCGCTTTGCCTCCTGGATTGGTGGCGTCCGCCGTGATTCGCCAGCGGAAATTTTTACGCCCAACTACGATCTTCTCTTTGAGCAGGCTTTTGAGCAGCACCCTCTTCCCCACTTCGACGGTTTCGTTGGTTCTCGTGAACCATGGTTTGATCTAGCATCCATCGAGCATGACTCTATTCCCGCTCGTTGGACGCGGCTATGGAAACTCCATGGCTCGATAAATTGGGAGAAAAGCGAAGAAACTGTGAATGGCACAAATATTACGCGCGTTGTTCGCGTCACGCGCGAAGCCGCGGCGGGCAAGGTAATGATTTTCCCTTCGCATCTTAAGTACGATCAAAGTCGGAGAATGCCGTATTTGGCAATGCTTGACCGGCTGAGGGCTTTTTTCCACCGGACGTCCGTTAGGAATCGCGGTGAAGCTGGCCGGCAGGAAGATGATGCTCCGAGGTTGATCGTATGCGGTTACTCATTCCTCGATGAGCATCTCAATGAAATCTTGCTTGATGGGTTGCGCGGCAATCGCAACGCTCAATGCTTTGCGCTGATGCATTCGAACCTTGAAGATCATCCGAGGGTTGTGGAATATGCAGTGAAACAGGGTAATTTAACTGTCCTTGCAAAGAACGGCGCTGTCATAGGAACTCGCGCGGGGCGATATCGCGCTGGCACAAGTGGCGGAGAGGAGCACAAGCCATGGTTGTATGAAGAGGCTGAAGCGACGACCGGGCCTGCAGAGCAGCAACCGCAGTGCAGACTCGGAGACTTCCACTACTTCGGGCTTTTCCTTGAACAGCTTTGCGGGGGGAGCAACAACGATGCGCACTCCCCCGTTTAGTACCGACCCTTCGCGGCTCGGTACCGTTGAGAATGTCAATGGTTCGAGCGTCAGCGTAAAACTTTCCGAGACCACGCCGGGTGGACTCTTGTTCGTCAACGGCGAGGCTTATAGGGTAGGACAAGTTGGGGGGTTTGTCCGCATCCCGTCGGGTTACGTCGATCTATACGGCGTAATCTCAGTGGTCGGCGCCGGTGCCGCCCCTGGGCCACCAGAGCTTGCACCGCAATTCGGTAATCGCTGGCTTACGGTAGAACTCGTCGGCCAAGGCCGTAGGGGTACAAAGTTCGAGAGAGGCATCTCGCAATACCCATCGATCGGTGATTCGGTACACGTGGTAACCGAATCGGACCTCAAAACCGTATACGCCCCAGGTGACGAAGACGGGTATGTGGCTATTGGGCGGGTGGCGAGCGCCGAATCGATCCGTGCATATTTAGAGCTGAATCGTCTTGTGAGTCGTCACTCTGCGGTGGTCGGAAGCACCGGCGCTGGAAAGTCTAATGCCGTGGCCAACCTTCTTGGTGCCGTATCCGACCAAGCGCGTTTCAAGTCGGCTCGAGTGGTATTGTTTGACCTGCACGGTGAGTATGCGAAGGCGTTTGGCGATCTCGCCAGGGTCTTTAGGGTCGGTGCGGATATCAAGGCCGGGGAGCGGGAACTTCATGTTCCGTTTTGGGCACTCACGGCGGAAGAATTCATCTCGCTTGCGATGGGCAGTGTGTCTGGTACTCCTCTCACCTTGCTACAGGAGAGGCTGCTATCGAGCAAACGAGCCTCGAAGGCGGGAGGCGTCGCCCACGGCTTACCAGATCTCACGGTTACGGTTGACACGCCACTGCCATTTTCGGTGTTTCAGCTTTGGCACGATCTGTACTCACTTCATTGCTCTACCCACAGTGTCAGCAAGAATCAAAACCAGACAGAGACCACGCGAGCATATGTCGAGGAAGGGACTCCTCCGACGAAGGCGATTGGCGATCCAGACAAACTTGAACGTCCTCGATTTCGTCCGCTCAAGGATGTGAAGGACGATCCAGATAAGGTCTACGCAGGTCTTTACGGCGATATGCCTCGAACGCACCTCGACGTGTTGGAGAGTAAGCTTCGTGACCCCCGCATGCAGTTTCTCTTCAACCCCGGCGACTGGGCTGTTGCGAAAGATGGGACAACAAAGGCTGATCTTGATGCACTGCTTGCCGCGTGGATAGGAGCGGACGTCCCTATTTCAGTATTTGATTTGTCAGGCATCCCGACCGCCGTCGTCGACGACTTAGTAGGAGCAGTGCTGCGAATTCTGTATGACGCTGTGTTCTGGGGAAGGTTGAAGCCGGAGGGCGGACGAGAGCGTCCACTGCTTATCGTTCTGGAGGAAGCGCACGTGTATCTTGGCGCTCAGTCAAAGGGCCGGGCAGCTACTGCGGCACGTCGAATCGCCAAAGAGGGACGCAAGTATGGCGTTGGGCTGATGTTAGTCAGTCAGCGTCCTGCGGAGATCGACAGCACCATACTCTCGCAGTGCGGCACAGTCGTAGCCCTCCGTCTAACCAACGATTTGGATCGAAGCCAAGTGACTTCATGTGCATCGGACAACCTCAAAGGCTTGTTCTCGATGCTCCCGATTCTCCGCACTGGAGAAGCACTAATCGTGGGCGAGGCCGTAAACATGCCTATTCGTGCGATCATTGACCGACCTGCAGAAGGACGACGGCCCGACAGCGACGACCCGATGGTGGTCGTGCCAAAGGGGACGGACGGTAAGCGAACGAGGAGTGGTGGCTGGACCGAGCCTGTAGAACAAGAGAACTACAAGCCGCTTGTAGAGGCTTGGCGCAAGCAGGATCCGAAAGCTGGTCAAACGACTCCAGCGACCACGCCTAAAGATTGATTCCGAACGAAGGAGAAACCAAATCATGGAACGCACGCCAGTCACCTCTACCAACATCCGTGCAGCAGGGTATGAAACGGATAGCCAGACTCTCGAAGTAGAGTTCAATAATGGATCTGTGTACCAATACGCAGGCGTACCCCTCAGCGAATACGAAGGGTTAATGAATGCCGATTCAAAGGGAAAGTTCCTCAATGCCAATATTAAGGGCCGTTACCCATATGTGAAACTCTGAGCTGGCGGGATCCGATGGCTTGTGGTTTTTCCAGGCGGTCACTTCCTCGGGTGCAACGCACGAGCATATCATCGGCAATTACTGGGCATTCGCCGATTGCAGCCTCGTCACGGGATTGCTGATGTTCATGTTGCTGCCACCGCAGCACCGTTATGGAACGTACTCGCGCCGGAAACGTTATTCTCGAATTCCCTCGTGCACATCACACACGGATGATGACGGATCCGACTGGCGTGTTGAGTTGAGAGAGAAAGTTTCTCCCAATGAAGCCGCTGGCCTGCCTTTGGTGTCGTTGATCGATGCGTACCCTGATAGCCAGTAGCGCCAGCTAAAATGCCTATCAATGGCACAAACAGCTTTTCGTTCAGGACGCTCAGTCAGTTAATCCTGCCTCAGCCCTCAGAGCGGCGTACTGGGTAATTCAGAATTATCTAAAAGATAGTGATTGCACTACTTTACACTAGGTGTACAATTGGTATAATTAATCATCGTAAGGAGCGCGAATGGAGGCCGAGTTTGCCGACGACAGCCTTGATCAACTGGAAACAGATCCTCGCTTTACCGGTGGTTTCGCGGCGGCGGTTATTTCCGCGTTCCGAAAGCGTATGCAGATGATTCGTAGCGCCTCGGACGAACGCGATTTTTATGCCCTCAAGGCATTGCATTTCGAGAAGCTGAAGGGCAAGCGGAGCCATCAGTTTTCGATGCGACTGAACGATCAATGGCGGCTGATTCTTGAATTTAAGGGCAAGAGTCCGAGCAAGAAAGTAGTCATAGTGACGATTGAGGATTACCACTGATTAACCGATGAGCAACGAGGGGGCGAGAAAATGACCGAGCGACAAGTGGCAGAAGTGTTCCCACCGGGCGAATTTATCAAGGAAGAGATAGATGCCCGCGGCTGGACGCAAAACGATTTGGCTGAAATCATCGGCAAGTCGCAGCGTCTAGTCAGCGAGGTTATTCTTGGTAAACGCGCGGTGACGCCCGACACCGCGCAAGCACTCGCGGATGCCTTCGGTACCAGTGCGCAGTTCTGGATGAACATGGAGAGTGTCTACCAGCTTTCCAAGCTCAAGACCGACGCTGCGCCCGTTGCTCGACGGGCAAAGCTCTACAGTCTCTTTCCGGTCAAGGAAATGCTCCGGCGTGGATGGATTGAGGCAACAGAAAGTCTCGACGTACTGGAAGCACGGTTCGCTACCTTCTTCGGCATGGATAACCTCGATACGTCGCCGAAATTTCACTCCTACGCGGCACGCCGCACCATTTACAACGAAGTCGAGCAGTCGCCCATGCTGACCGCGTGGCTCTATCGCGCCAAGCAACTGGCACAGGGGCTGATAGTTGGTAAGTTCACCGCCAAGTCGGTCGATGCGGTCGTCGCCCAACTCAAGGCGCTTATGGTTAACCCGGAAGACATCCGGCAAGTGCCGCGCGTGCTGTCCGAGGCTGGTATTCGCCTAATGTTGATCGAACCCTTCCCGGGTATGAAGGTGGACGGCGTGTGCTTCTGGCTTGATGCCAGTTCGCCAGTCGTCGCCATGACGCTGCGTTTTGACCGCATCGACAATTTCTGGTTTGTGCTGATGCACGAGCTACGGCACGTCGCCAACAAGGACGGCCAGAGCGGCAGCGCAATCGTCGACGAAAACCTCGGCGCGGAAGGCAATGGCAGCGCCGAAAAACCCGACTTTGAGTTGAAAGCCGATAACGAAGCGGCAGAAACCTTCATCCCTGCTGCCACTCTCAAGGATTTCGTCCTGCGCGTTGCACCACTTTACTCCGAGCAACGCATTGTCGGATTCGCCGCGCGCATCGGCGTGCATCCCGGAATAGTCGTCGGCCAACTTCACAATCACAAACACGTACCCTTTTCGCATTACCGCAAGCTACTGGTCAAGGCCAGAGAGCACATCATCGGCAATGCCCTTACCGATGGATGGGGGCATCACGCCCCGGTGTTGTAATTGTTGTAACCCACGGAGATAAGCCGATGCACACACAATCCGAAATGTTGCAGGATATCGTTCGCAAGTATCAGACTGCCAATCAGCCCTGGCCGGCCACGACGCACGACATGGCGCAATGGGCGATCAACAACCGGTTATGGGCGCCAAAGCCTTCAGCTATCGTCGATCAATGCGCCGACCAACTCTCCCGCGCAATGCGCGAAGAATACATCACCGACGTTCAGGGCCGCCGAGTGCGCGCCAAGCACGCTGCCACCGTTACCCAAGGCGGCACGCAGCTTGTGCTGTGGGCAGACATGCGAACCGCTCCACATCAGCATATGGCGACGGCCTTTCAGCAACGCCGGCATCAGATCGTTGGCGATTGCAGGCAACTCAAGATGGACGTGGACAGTTACAACGATAACCGCCTACCGGAGCAGCCAATCCAGATGATTTTCGACTTCACCTACGACCTCGAAGAGTTGGCGTTGGCCGCCTGACCACCGTAGCCATGCCGCCACCACGACTGATACTTCCATTTGCAGATTACAGCCGTATTTTTCGTGTCATCTATTCTGTTCTTGATGGTCGTGCCCACACTCATCGAGCTTGCGTCTTCTTTGCGATTGCTGGAGCGCTAATACTTCGACGCCATTACAAGCTTAGTGCTCTTCCTGTATCGGGTGCAGCCGCCTATCTAGTCGATTACAAAACGTCGCTGGCAGCCACCTTTGGAAAGATCGAAGACGGAATGTTGGTTGCCGGAAGCGATGCCTTCCACTGTTGGATTGAGTGCGATGGCTTTGCCATCGACTTCATGGCTCCTGTGTTCCGCGAAAACATGCAAGCCGCGGGGATCCCCAATACTATAGCGCGCAAGATGTTTCAGCGTCCGTTATCGGAAGCAGTCTCGTTATTGGATGACTTCACCCATGAGGGAGTATTTTCGTTGGTCCGCGACGGGGAACGCACGCAGTCGATGATTGAGAATTTTGATGCAAAGGTCTCGTCTGGTGATCTGGCAAACGTATGCTCACATTGGTATCGTCGCCCGCCGAAGCGCATTCCTGAGACACAAGGCATGGCGGACGACAGGGGAGGAATTGAACACCTACGACTTCACGGGCCAGAGATTTCCGGTGTCTGGTAGAGCGCGGAGTTGGAGTCATTGGGTGATTAGGTCACCTCTGATTCGGCTTTCAATGAAGCCCCTTACATCACTGCGACGATAACGCACTGATCGATTAATGTGAATCACTGGAAGTGACTGACGCCCGCTCATGCGAAGAAAACCAATGTGCAGTGCCAGGCCAGCCTTGCATCGCGCGCCTCCATCCATCAGTGGGGCTGTCACGATACACAAAAAAGAGAGCAGGACTTGAAACATTATCAACGTGTTGCCAACATTACCCCGCGCCGTTACTGGGCTTGCCTACCGTCAGTTATTGCACTAAAAACAAGTGGGCCCCATTGACGATTGGGACTTCTCCAGTATTCGACGGGCGCTTTCTCATTTAGCGGCGCAGCACATGTTTAGTCCTGGGTAAAAAGAGCCCATTCAAAATAGATAAAAAACACTGAGGCACATTGACTAAGCTCTCATGGACCCTACCATGAACTGGAGCTTGTATGCGCCCGACTAAAGATTCAGGAATATTAATTTTTGCCCGACTCGGGATATTTTTCGGTGGCACGACAGGCTTTGTCCTATGGGGCAAAGAGCTCGGAAATATCATCGGCAATTACTGGGCATTCGCCGATTGCAGCATCGTCACGGGATTGCTGATGTTCATGTTGCTGCCACCGCAGCGCCGTTATGGAACGTACTCGCGCCGGAGACGTCATTCTCGAATTCCCTCGCGCACATCACGCGCGCATGATGACGGATCCGACTGGCGTGTTGAGTTGAGAGATAAAGAGAGATCATCTCCGATGTACCAACATCTCATCACCAACGCTTGGCATCAGCAACCAAATGACGATTAGAGGTTTGAGGCGCAGTGGAACGCTTATCGGAAGATTTCCATAATCGTTCCACTGCTTCACAGATCCCTACCTGGCCGCTCGCCCTTCCGCAGCCGACAGCATCTCGCGTCCGGACAACGCATGCCCCAGTATTTCGATGGCCACCGGGTTGGGCGTGAGCTGGAACACGCCGTCGACCTGCGCCCACTTCTCAAATACCGGCCTTTGAGGTGCAGTGGAACGGAAAACCGGGTTAGGCGTTTGTCATTGATCGCTGTCTGCCGGATCACGCAAGGGGCGTAGCTCGCCCTTGGCCACCGCCTCCGGCACCGAGAACGAGTAGTGCC
>JAQTOA010000024.1 GCA_028713555.1 Sterolibacterium sp.
CGATCCCGAGAGGCGCTTCCCGGTCACTGTCAATATGGACCTGGTCGATTCTGCCGGACGCTCCTACTCGATCAAGGGCCGCATCATCGCCGCCAGCAACTGGCAGGCATGCCTCAACCGCGACACGGCTATCTGCCTGTCGCGCTGGGAATGCGACGGGCGCATTGGCCATGGCGACGTGCAGGATGCCAAGTATCACGACTATTTCAAGGCCATGCTGCGCTGAAAACAATACGGCGACCTTATCATGTAACGCTATAGATAAAGGCCCAGATCGTATTCCCCAAGATTTCCCTTGTCTCGCTTTATGACGGCAACAAAATTGGCACAGTGAAATATGGTCGTTATCGATTGATGTCAATCTGGAGGAGACATGTCAAAATCCAGGGAAACACCGAATAAGCATCAAACACTGTGAACGATTTCTCCTGTATGAACCAAGGCGTTGCCGCACCGTTCCCGGATCACCCGGAGATATCTTCTTACCGCCGGCGAGACTTCATGTCTGCTGCCGTGGAACCTGCCAAAAATGCCTGAAGTCCAGCATCGCCTTGCGGTCTGAAGTGGTTTTGTGCCCTTGGCACCCTCGCCAATTCGCATCCCCATCAAATCCACATGAGGTGCTTGACACAAGAAGGTGCCATCCGCATATTCCATTGGCTTACGGTAGGGTTTTGACAGAAAATCCAGGGTATTCGCCGACTGTGCGTCCGTGCGGCATCGCAAGCTGAACGAACAACCGAAGCAAATATTCACGGGGTGCCACACGAATGGCTAACAGCAGATTCGAGACCGATCACGGTTCTTCTCATGTAACTACCTGGAGTCACTGCGTATCGCCATTTTCTGCGTGGGGATGAATTTTTCGCGTACCGCCTTAGCTAGCAGATCCGGTGGTAGCAGGCCCTGGTCGATCAGAAAGTTGTTAAAGGCCTGCCGGTCGAAGTTTGCACCGAGCGCCAATTCGGTTTCCGCACGCAGTTGCAGGATACGCGAGTAACCGTAGAAATAGCTGCCGGCCTGGCCTGGTGAATTGAAGGTGTAACGGTCCAGTTCCTGGCGGGCCATCGGTGCCGACAAAATGACCTCTTGGGTCAGCACACGGCCGGCATCCTCGCGTGAAATCAGGCCGAGGTTGAGCATCGGGTCGAGCATGGCGCGCGCCGCGCGCAGCAGGCGCAGTTGCAGCGCGATCATCTGGCCTTCGGGTGGCTCCGATGGGATCATCTCGGCTTCGGCATAGAGCGCCCAGCCTTCCACGTTAACGCTGTTGAATGCATACAGCATGCGTGCTTGCGAGACGCCGCGTTCCACCATCGCGCTAAATTGCAGCTCATGACCGGGACGGCCTTCGTGCGCACTCATGGTCCAGGCCGCGCCGGGATAGTTAAAGTCATCGTAGGCTTCTTCCCTGTCGCCCGCGACCGGATTGCCGAGCGGAAGCACGAACTGCCCCTGCTCGCCGGCATTGCCGATCAGCGGGGGCGGCAGAAAGTGAGGGGCCGGCTCGGCCGCCGACTCGGCAGCAGACGCCAGTCGCATGATCATCGGCCGGTTCGGCACATCAACGATGCGCTCGCGGCGGATCGCCGCCTCCAGCGCGGTGTTGATTTCCTTGTAGCGCGCTTCGAGCTGGTCGTTCGGAATCGCATCCTGCTTCATGATACGGATCACCGCGCGGTAATCGGTGGCATCGATGCCCTTGGCCTTGGCCACGACCGGCGCGAGTGCCTGCATGGCAGCGCGCGTTTCCATGTACCCGACCTGCGCACGCTGGATCAGCAGTCGCGGCTCGATGTCGATGCCGGCGCGCTTGAGGCGGAGGGCGTAGAGTTCAGGTGGCAGGCGGAAATCCTCGCGCGTCACTGGCAACACTTGCGCACGCTCCCACGCGGCATACTCGGTCAGTTGCTTTTCCATGGCAGCTAACGCGGGTTCGGCGCCTGCGATCTTCATGGTAGTAAACAAGTCGCGGATGCCCTTGATGTAGGTAGGCACGTTGGATATCGATATATCCAGGCGCGCTCTGACCGGTCCTTGCAGGCCTGGTTTTCCCCGTTTCTCCATGAAGCGGGCCTTGGCCTGTTCGGTCAGGGGTATGCTGTGGGGAGTCAGGCCAACGTAGCGCTGCAGGCGCTCGAGCGCCTTGGCTCGGCGTGCGGCCGGCAATTGTTCCTGAAGCAAGCTTTGCAAGCTGCTGAACATCAACTGCGGCACGTCGACCCATGGCAGATTATATTTTTCCTCTAGCCTGATTTCGGCGATCTCATTGTCGATCGATGACATGAGAATCTCAAGGTCCTGGCGAACCCGCGAGTCTTTCTCGTCCTGCAGACGCCGCTTGAGCCGGGCATGTACTGCTTGCATTGCGCTGACGTGGCGGTAGTTGATGTTAGGCCCGAGATCGGCGGACAGTCCGTCATATTGCGCCAGACCGGCATTGGAGGCATCCTCGGGCGAAAACTTGGCCTGCGCCTCAAACACCTGGGTAGCATCGACATTGCTGATCGCAACCCAGGCATTAGTCGCGGATGGAGCCGCGCTAACCGCGGTGCTGGCGAGCAAGGTAAGGCCGAATATCAGGCGTGCGGACATGGGCTGTGTTCCTCAAGATTACAGACAACTTTCGTTGGGCATATCTATATGCCTATAAGGCGATTGTCTGCCTGAGACAGGGTAGTGCGCAACAACAAGGTATGCGTCGTCGAGAGGCTCCCGATGAAACGGTCAGAACAGGCGGGCAATCGCACGCTTCCGCTATGGGGAGGAAATGCAATCGCTTAGTGGGCTGATCGTGTTATGTGCGGCAGCGAACAGAATACCCCTACCTATCGGCGCAGCATGACGCTTCGCGATGTCCAGGACAGCAATTACGTCTTGCTCCGGCTCTTGAGCCATCTTCTACGCAGGGGGAGCCTTTGCTTATCACACAGGTTCCGCCGAACGCAATTTTCAACAGTACCATTGGATTAGCAGCCGTTGGACATGACCACATTTTTGGATTCGGGATTGCACTGGGGCTCTGCGTACCCTGTGCCGCAGAGTCTAAGCGACCGCGACGAGGCAACCCATGAACATTCTGCTGGTCTATCCGCAATGCCCTGACACGTTCTGGAGTTTCCGGCACGTGCTGAAGTTCGTTTCCAAGAAGGCAGCGTTTCCGCCACTCGGCCTGCTCACGGTGGCGGCAATGTTGCCGTGCGAATGGAATCTAAGGCTCATCGATCACAACGTCGCGCCGCTCACCGATGGCGCGATTGCGTGGGCCGACTTTGTATTTATGAGCGGCATGATCGTCCACAAGGACTCGGCGCACGAAATCGCCGCGCGCTGCGCCAAGCTTGGCAAGACTGTGATCGCCGGAGGGCCGCTGTTCACGACGGGGCATCAGGATTTCCCGGAGATCCCTCATTTCGTCCTTGGCGAGGCCGAGGGCTTGATCGGACCGCTGGTTCAGGATATGGAGCGCGGCGAGCTTCAGCCCACCTATCGCCTTCCCGACTGGCCCGACATGCGTACGACGCCGGTGCCGCGCTGGGACCTCGTCAGACTGGAGGACTACGTTGCCATGCCGGTGCAGTTTTCACGCGGCTGCCCGTTCAACTGTGAGTTCTGCGATATCGTGGTAATGAACGGGCGTGTTCCCCGTACCAAGGAACCGGCCCAGGTGGTGCGCGAACTGGAAGCCCTGCGCCTTGCCGGCTGGCGGGACATGGTGTTCATCGTGGACGACAATTTCATCGGTAACCGCAAGCGTACCCGCGAGCTGCTGCACGAGTTGATTGCCTGGCGCGAACGTGTGCGGCCGAAGATGGGATTTTTCACCGAAGCCTCGATGAACCTTGCCGACGACGCGACGCTGTGCGAACTGATGGTGAAGGCCGGGTTCAAGAAGGTGTTTCTGGGCATCGAGACGCCCTCGGTGGAAAGCCTCGCCGAATGCGGCAAACAGCAGAACCGCAAGCGCGACTTGGGAGAGTCAGTGAGAATTCTCCAGCGCGCCGGGCTCGAGGTGATGGGCGGGTTCATCGTCGGGTTCGACAACGATCCACGGGACATCTTCAGGCGCCAGTTCGAGTTCATCCAGCAAACAGGTCTGGTGACCGCAATGGTGGGACTGCTCACCGCGCTGCCGCAGACCGAGTTGTATCTGCGTCTGGCGCGCGAGGGCCGCATCCTAGCCGAGACCTGCGGCAACAATACCGACGCGGCGATCAATTTCGTCACACGCCTCGATCGCGAATTCCTGATCTCGGGATACCGGGAACTGATGCGCGATCTCTACGAACCGAAGAACTACTACCGGCGCATCCACACGTTCCTGCTCAATTACCAGCCGAGCGGCCCGTCGTTGCGGCTCTCAGGGACAGACGTAAAAGCGTTCGTAAAATCGCTCTGGGTGCTCGGCGTATGGTGCCGGGGGCGGTTCGCCTACTGGGGATTTTTCTGGTCAACATTGCTCTCAAGCCCGAAGAAATTCCACACGGCGATGGAGCTTACCATCCTTGGCCACCACTTCCGCAGGATGGCAAGCCGGCTCTGACAAGCTGTTGAAAATCGCTGCACTGGTCTATAGCGGTAAATTCCGCGCTGCAATGGAAAATGCATTTATCGAAGATCTGCGCTATTCGGACTAAATCCCCAAGGAAAGATGGCGGCAGTGTCGGCCCGGCGATCGGCTCAAGGAATGGACTGCACGTAGACTCGAGTATTGGCTGTAATGGCGTGACGATGCATAAGCGTTCTTGGTTAAGCGGGTTAAGATGGCTCATGATGATCTGTGCCACGGGAGGCGCGTGCGTAACGTTGGCGCAGTCGGACCCGGCCGCGACACTGCGTGCTAAATACGCGTCGTTGGAACCGCAACTGCGGTTGAATCAGTTCAAGCGGCCGCTGGTTCTCGATTCAACAGAAACGCCGAACCGCTTCCAGGGCGATATCTACGCGATCGTCGATTACCCGTTTGTCGCAGTGAGTACTGGCCTGAATAATCCGGATCACTGGTGCGACGTATTGCTCCTGCATATCAACACCAAATATTGTCATGCGCTGGGAAAGGCGTCGGGTACTGTCCTCAGCGTCTATGTCGGCACGAAGACACCCGAAGAGCTGGCCGATGCGGTGCGCGTCGAGTTTGATTACAGCGTTGCTGCGGCGACCCCGGAATATTTTAAAATCGTGCTTAGCGCCAAAGACGGACCACTCGGCACCAGAGACTACCTTATCCTGCTCGATGCGGTGGCGTTGCCGAACGCCAGAACCTTCTTGCATCTGACCTATTCCTACGCCATCACTTTTGCCGGAAGACTGGCCATGCAGGCGTATCTCGCAACTATCGGCAGCGGCAAAGTGGGATTCACCGCGATCGGCACGCGAAATGATGGTCAGCCCGACTATATCGGCGGGGTGCGTGGTCTGGTAGAACGCAACACCATGCGCTATTACCTCGCGGTTGATACCTTCTTAGACGCCGCCAGCGCGCCGCCGCTGGCACAGTTTGAACAACGTTTGCAGAATTGGTTTACCGCAGTCGATCAGTATCCTCGGCAGTTGCATGAAATGGAGCGAGGGGAATATCTGGAGATGAAGCGCGCCGAGTACTTGCGGCAGCAGACTGCACGTTAACAAGTTAGAACGACGGGCCGCATGCATGGAATGGGCGCGATTGCCAATGCCTTAACGATTTCGGCCATGGCTGCCTGGAAGTAATCTTGATACCGAAGCAGGCACACACACTTGTTCTGACCAATTAAAGTCGAAAACTTCGATAGCGATTTCATACGGGTTTTGCGACAGGTGAATTTTGCCAACGAACAAACAAAGTCGAAAACTAAGCTGGCTCCTCACGGCTAGCAATCTGACCGAACGGCAAATATAGTCGAAAACTCATCTCAACCAGCGATTTCTTCGCGCGAATTCGTCGCCAGACAAGAGATGCTCAAATTCTACTGCTCCGAACCAGCTGTTCGTCACTGAGAGCTACCAGCGGACGCTCAGCCAACTGGCGGCAATGACCGGAGCCGCAAACCATGAACGGACGTTAAAGTATTGCCACGATAGTAAATATCCGCGACTGTCATGCGCTATTTTCCGGGGTACTGTTACGCTCCCAAGGCAACTCTGACCGGCTCCCTCAATCCTTCCCGATTGAATAGCCCTTGAAACTTGGGCATCTGCTTAATTCGATCAGCGTAGAGCTTCACCTTGTCGTAGGGAATGCCAAAATTCTTTGCCATTTTTTGGGCATCAGCTTCCAACAAGCGCAAAGTTAGCGAGTTGGATACGGCAGCGAATAGGGATTGGTCGAAGTCCTTGATCTCCTGCGAGGCCAAAATCAATGAGAGACCAAACTTGCGACATTCCTTGGCCATGGTGGGAATGAGTTTGAGCTTGGCGGCCCGGTGCGCTTCATCGAAAACGATGGCATGGGTCAGGTGTGACAGAGGGCCGCGTTTGAACATACTTTGATAAATATTGTAGAGTACGAAGGTGGCAAAGGCCCGTTGAAGCGTGTCGTTTTGCCTGGAGTGAATTTGTACCAGCGTAGGACGAGTGGCATCCAGCAGTGACGGCGAGCCATGCTGTGCACTAAAAAATCCATAGTCCGCTAATTCTTCAAGGCGATTGAGCATTTTCTGATCCACCTTGGGCGTGGCTTGCAGAATCCCCAGAAAATCACCAAAATCTGGTGTCTTCCCACGACTGCCGTCGCTCGCCCAACCTTGATCTTCGTAACTTTTCTTGAGTGCCTTGCGTAGGCTACCCAATTGCACCTCTCCAAGGTCTGGGAAAATAGCGGAGAAAACATCGCGCAGCATATCCACGCTTTCCACATAGGCTTGAGGATGAGTGGCAATCACCTCCATCGGGTTGAAGCCCAACCCCTCGTAGCTAACGGTCTGCACGCCTCCGGGCACCGTCTCCATGAGTTTTTCATCAATGTCCTGGTGGAAGGAAAAAACAATCGGCACAATTCCCTGCTCGTAGAGCTGTTGACACACTCGGATGAGGCAATGAGTCTTACCCATGCCAGGCTGACCTACAATCAGAAGGTGCGGGTTGCCGTTGGTCCCGAGCATCCAGTCCACTGCCAATTCACCTGGAAGTCCGGTACCCAAATTGATCACGGCTCTTGAGGGCTCTATTGAAACAGGAATTCTTACGGTCTCTGGCTCAATAGAGATATCTGTATTCAGGCTAGGCGTTGCTTCCTGACGGGTGGTTTGTTCCGGAGCAGGGGAAAGCGAAAGCTCCGTTGATTCATCCGGAAAGGAATCAGGAGTGGAGCAGTTCCCTTCCGGAAGCAAGTTAGGCCCAAAAAGCCAGAGTTTGGCATCCCCCATATGCGCGAGCTCGTCGGGTTTCTTGCCTGCATATTCCGGACAAAAGACAAAACCCTGCCTGGTATCTGTGGCTTGGACCATCGAGGGTATGGTCACAGTGGAAGGGTCACGCAACATCCTCTCAATCTCGCGTGAAATACGAACAAAGGCATCCTCGGACAACCCATGCCGCCGTGCCTTGGCAACATAAAAGCGCAGTGTTTTTGCCAAGGAAGCTCGACGCAGAGTGCGCTCCAGGGTGGAAATCCCTTCGCCAAAGCGTGCATCCCAACGTTTGCATGAAGCGTCCAATTGACCTTGCACACTCTCACACATATCCTGACTTCTGGCGGAACGCAGAGTGTTGCGGTATTTAACTTCATAGAAAGCAAACCGAAGTCCCCCGCGTTTCTCCGCCGTCACATAGAGTAGGTCAGCCCGACGCTCGGCCTCACCACTATTTTTTTCGTCGAGTTTCTTCAATTGGTCGAGTTTTAGCAGATCGGGTACGTCGTCCAGCGGGACAAAAAATCCTTCAGCCAGTGATGGCCATTTGCTACGATCACTGCTGGGGTCAATGCAATGGCTTTGGGTGAGTGCCAGCGCAATCATTTCTTGCACGACCATCCCCGACCCTGCCAAACGCAAAGCCAGTCGTCCACTCAGTGCTTTCAGCGCATTGAGCAGAAAGCTGCAATTGGTTGAGCTAGAGGAAAGTCCCATGCCACCGAGGGCTTCAGCGAATATCCCGGTAACCTCATCCAAGCAAGCGGTTGAAGTAATTAGCTGCAAAAAACCCAAGTCGTCCCGCTCCGGGACGCAATCAATCAGATAAGCGTCATAAACCTTGCTTAAGGCCTCAGGAGAATCGAAATATTCCACGCCCGCATTGCGATCCGCAGTAATCACCCAATCGCATTGCCGGTGCAGTTTGCCAAAAAGATCTTCCAGAGCAGGCGAAACATTCGTCATTAGCACTGGCCAACTGTCTCTTCCTCCGCCCAGCCAGCGAGCCACAGCTACCAACACAGCTGTGTGGGATTTCACCAAGCGTGCGCTTAATACTGGTGCGGCTGGGTGCTTCTCACCATCGAATTCCGTTGGCACCTGCACGCGCCAGGTAGCTACTCCGTCCTTGACCTCAAATTGACGATCCGGCGACATGGCTAAGCCATGAGCCTCAAACGAACCTATGGCATCAGAAACTGAAGCGGCAACCACGGAAGAGGGAAAGGCATCAAATACCAAGGCAATGTGTGCAGCGTCGTCCGGCTGCTTCTTATCGCGCCGCGCCCACTTCAACCGGGGCAATGTCACACCACCAGGACGCTGGACACTCTCCAGCAACCAGCGATCCTGTTGCAGAACGCGGCTGGGGCTGTTGCGCCCCTTCTCGGCAGTCGTTGCCAGAAAACGGCCCGACCACTCTGCACGATGATCGCCCACGGCATGAAAATCCAGTTCGAAGGCTAATTCCGGGTGGGGCACCTCCGACTCATCCTCAGCACTTTCACCCTGAGATTCTGCCAATTCACGAGCCTTACCCAGTGCACGGGCTACAGTCAGGCCGTCCCCGGCACCAATGGCCTGTAGCAACACCCGTTGGGCATCTGGGTGCAGAGTCAGGTAGCGCCCAATCTCGCTGGCCAGTAGATCGGCGGCACCCCGACCCACTGTGGGCGCCAGGGTGTCGTCGCTACCAGAGCCCCCCAAGAGGCGCGCAAGTAGTGCCACCGTGGTTTTTGGTTCCCGGTCGTCGGCCCGCACCATCGCCGCAGCGTGGAAACCAAGACTATCCCCAAACACCAAGGTTTCTCCTGCGGCAAAGCCTGGAAGAAAGGCAGGGAAGTTGGTGCTAACCAAGCCTTCCAACAGATTGGCCACCGTTCGAGGTGCCTGTCCTTCTTTATAGCGATGGAACATTGCAAGTTGGTCGAAGCCCTGTTGCCACGCCACCCGTAGGGGGTGCGTTGGCAATACGATGGCACCCTGGTTTTTACCATTTTGATCCACCACCTCTAGTGTATGAATAAGGCTGGCCTCTGGGGCAATCTGCTCACTTTCCCACCAGGCAGTGGCAGCATTAACGTAATCTGTAATCCAACTCACATCACCGTAGAGCACACCCAGTGGCCCTCTCCCAGATTTCAGTTTGTCGGCAAATGCCTTGCTCATCTTGGCAAAGCGCTCTCCCTCGGAACCTTCCGCCTTGATGGGGATGAACGTCGGCAGAGAAGCTTCGCTGCCATCCACTCGAACGACTACCTTCCAACGCCCCGGCTGCCCGTTGTATGCGAACCAGTCATCGGCCAGCCTTTGGATCAGGGGTGGGCAAATAACCCGTGCCGCTTTTGTCTTACCCTTGTCTTTGAATTGGCAACTGACATGCCCCTTATCAAACTTGAAATGAACGCCATCTGGTTCGCTTACCAAGCGGTTCCAGGCTTCAATATCCGGCGCTACCTGAATTGCTGCCAAGGCCAGTGTGGGATAAACGATGCCGGCTGTGGGGGCACTTTCATCTCCATCCGGCTCACCAAAGCAGATTTCAAAATTTTCGCTTTCGGCTATGATCCCCTCTTGCCCTAATGCACGAATCTCCACCTTTGCAGTGAGGCTGGAGTTTTCAGGCAAACCGGAGAAATCCTCTGGACTGAAGATGCATCTCTGCTCGGCTTTGCCATTGTGGGATAGCGTGCGGCTGGTGAGTACGTCGTCGCCAGTCATCACGTCAACCACGAAATCCACACACCCCTTCTTTAGTGAGTCTGGGAAACAGGCCCAGCGCACCTCCAGCAATTTGCGGGTTTGGGGATTGTCTGCATCCAGCGATAACCTTAGCTCAGGCCAATCCTCACCTTGCGTCAAACCCGACCAAGCCAATAGCTTGCCCGTTTTTCCACGCCACTCAATCCATTCAATGCGCTCAAGGTTTTGCTCGGTGAAAATTCCTGGGCTCAAGGTATTGAGCTGAAATTCGGCATGTTCTGCCAGCAAGGTGAGGGCTTCTGGGCGAGGCAAACGCTCGGCTTCGCGCAGCAGGCGGGTCAGATCCATCTTAAATTCCTCTTGTCCCGGTGGCAGGTTGAGTGCTTCGACTCGCGCTTCCGGCCCTTGCCCAGTGCCACGAATGGGCAGTAAACGCTCTACCAGCCGAGCAGAATGTTCCAAGTGCTCGTTATTGGGTTCCTCACCCACAGCCACCGGCCACAAACCAATGGCTGGCAAGGCAGTACCGCAAGCGTCATCAGACCCCACCACTTGGCACCAATAGACGAATTCCTGCCACGGAGCCAAGCCCTGCGGCTTGGCCTGCTTGCGGGCAAGACGAATCGCCTCGTCGGAAAAATCCCTGACTGATTTGGAGATTTTTTTGCGTGCTTGCTTGCAGGCAGTCTCAAACAATTCCATTTCCTGCACTTCCCGCGCCGCACTGTAAATCCCGTCCATCCCAGCACCCGCGTTTTGGACATCCACCAACAGAAGCATGGCGTCGCCCTTGTCTTCCCGAATCTCAACAGCAGCATCCGCGGTGATGCGGCGGCGGGCTGCATCATGACTTGCACCTACGGCGCGAACAGTCCAGCCTTCCACGGTAAAGCGTTCATCATCAGCCAGTGCACCTACCACGCCTGACGGCAAACAACGCAGGAAAACCATTGCGGCTGGTTCCGCTTTGCCGATCAACGTGGTTAATGCTTCCGCCAGTAACTGGGCGACTTGATCGGGGATGAATTGACTCATTGATGTTTTTCCTGAATTGTTCCGGGTTCAAAGTTACCATTGCGGGTCTGAGACAACTCACCGGCTTCTTTATCCGTTGCGGCTGCATGTACCAACAGACGTTGCCAATTCGCCACAACGATGGGGTTAGCCTTAGATTTCAGTGAAAAGCCGCCTCCAGCAGTCCTTCTCAGCACACAGGACGATGCCAATGGAATGATTGTCCGAAGCTGGAATTGCCGCTTTCATGCATCTACCTCATCCGCTTCCTGCCGAGATGGGTAGCGCGGCTTCAACTGTTTCATGGAAGGGGCATCGTTTACCCCGATCAGCAACCCCAAATCACGCAGGCGACGCTCCAGCCAACGAGTGTTCGTTTGCAGAACCTCCTGGGGGATTACCATCCCTGGTGGGGATTGGTCGATGTAGAGGCCGTAGTTCGTCCGGAGAATTTTTAGGAAATCCTGTAACGAGAGGAACGGCTTGCTTTTGTTGCCTTTGCCCGCCTTGTGCATATGGCGATGAACCAGAGAATCCAGCATTACCGGGAGCAGGACAATGGAGCGCAGCTCAACCTTGCTTGATTTGCCATCCCGAGTTTGTCTGGTGTGTCGTTTTCGCGCTAGTCCGCTCGGGCGATCGGACATGAGGCAGCTTTCGAGGGCCATTCGATACCGCTTCCATTGATTTTCCTTACCCATCAACTCGACAAGGCTCTCGGCGAAACGAAGTGGTTCTTTGAGCGATTTATCCCTCAAGTGCTCTACCACTTCGGGGGTCAGTTCATTTTCTTCCAGCGCTTTGTCCAAGTTTTTGCAATCACTGTAAATGTTGTCGAAAAGTCGCTCGCTCTTGGGATGCGTCTCGACCAAAAATTCTCCAAGAAAATTGATAAAAGCGGTGGCATTTGGTTCCTTGGGCGGCAATTCGATACCGCGAATCCTTCCTGTCTGCTCATCTAATACCCGTAACAACATAGTGAGTACCGGCAACCGTTCGTAGCGTCGCATGGTATCCGCCATACAAGCTTCAGAATGAGCTTGCAGGTTTTTGTCCTGCCCGTTGGATGCATCTACGAACAGCGGCCAAGGGGGCTGCTCCTTAGGTAAACAACCGTGCTCCTCCCAATGCAGCAACATTGCCAAGGTGGATAGCAGGATATTGGTCAGGTTTAGTGATACGGCAGCCTCGAACAATTGCAGAAAGGCTTGGCGAGGCACTGCGCCCCCATATTCCTCAATCAATACCGTCAGATCGTCACGAAAAAGACGCATCGCTCCCTGGGGAAGTGGACTCTGATTGGGGATATGCTGGCTTTCAGCTCCTCGTGTTCTGGCCGCTGGCTGAGGTGCTGACTCGCAGGCTTGTGCCATACGAATCGTCAACAATTCGTCAATGCCAATTTCATTGGCATTGACTTCTACAAATTGGTCCGCATTAGCACGGTCATTCTGGATTACACCAGAGTCGATTGACATACCACGACCGAACACTCTCAATAATGGGTTCTCTTTGAACCCCCCACCCAAATGGTAATGTCCTTTGCTTTGGGTTGCGTCCAGCACCACACCTTTTTCTTGCCTTGCCAGAATGGCGACGAGCATCTCCGGGATGCCCCGAAGGTTAGATACGCTTTGTGGCAAATCCACCCAGCTCGCCATGTAATGGGTGGGGTAGATACGCTGCACTGGTTTATCCAAACCTTCATCGTGATCTCTATTTTCCAGGCATGAAGCCAGCAGAAGATCACCAAGCAATTGCTGTTGCTCCTCGAAGCCTTGGAATGATCCGCTTTCGCTCAATTTCTTAGCCACACTTCCGATATGTACCTCAGTTTTCTTGCGACCTTTCTTGTCGATCACCTCGTGCCCGAACTTCTCCTCAAACTTACCCTTGCCGCGCCGATACCCCCAGCGCATCATGTAAAGCATCGCAGGTAGAATGGCGCCTATGTCAAAATCCTGTGGTGTAAAGGGAATAGCGGGCAGATAGTTGGCCGTCCAAAGGGCACGGGTTTGTGCCTTGGAGAACACATCCTCAAATACCGCCTTTGGATCACTCATGCCAATACCTCCCTAACCAACCACTGTTGGTCGTCCCTGCACTCTACTTTGATGCGATCCACCAGGCTCTCTCGCATGGGGTGCCAGGCGTGAAGTTCACGGGTATCTTCCTGAGCCAGGCGCTGGGTGAAAATTTCAAGATTGGCAAATATACCCTCCTGACCGGCACCAGACAGTTGCACCCCGTCCGCCAGATCAAGTAGGAGATGGAAGAGTTCCAGTCCGATTCTCAGAGTTTCTTCTTGACTTTTGGTGGGGGTGTAAATCAAGTGTAAGTGCGTGTGCAGCACTTCCAATTCTTCGCTCCTTGAAAGAGGGGCTTCGAGCCGGAAGCGAGACCAAGGCTTGACGACCCAGAAAGCACTCTCCGTCGGGGTGCGCGGTGTGATTTTAAGGGGGGCACCATCACTCTTCTTGAATGCCTCATCAGGTAGGTCTTCCAGATGAGCTATTCCAAGACAAAGTTGGCGTAGCAAGGCATCCTTTTCAGCCTCGCTCATGAAGGGCACTCTACGGAAACGCTCCAGCGTCTGTCCTTGGTATAGCCCGATGTCTCCGGGCAAACTATTAGGTGATGTAGTAAACCAGGCCAGCCGCCTAGCAGAGGCCAGTTGGAGGCCGGCGAAATTCTTGGTTTTCTTTAACCAACGATCCACCGCAGGGTGGGATTCCAATGCTGGATCGAAGCGACACAGTTCGGCCAGGAGCTCACCTTGACGTTGCGGAGAAAAAGCATCGAAAGTCCGGTCAGCAAAGCTCTGGGGGCGGATGCCGGGGTCATCGTGTAATTCCTGGCAATCATGAATACCGAAGAAAATGTAGGAGAGAGCGGCGCGCAACTCGCGCGCGGTAATGTGGATTTCGCCGCGCTGGTGGCTGGCTTGCAGAGCATCTTTTAATTGCTGACGAATGAATGCACCTTGCTGCTCTTCTCGCAAGTGCTGGACAGAGTTCCAAGCGGTACAGCGGTCATGGGCCGAGCAGCTTGGACAGCCTGCCCAAGGCCCTTGAGGTACATCTTCACCCAACATCCGATTTAGCAACTCATCAAGAAAGTGGGTGGTGATGTTATTCTTGTTTTGATCTACCGCTCCCACAAGAGAGCGGTTGTTCAGGTCAATGAGAATGTGGCGATCATTCAAGGCATCCTGCTCACCTTGCAAGGCTGAGCGGATTTGTTCCAGCAACAGCGGCGTTTCGTTGTTATTTTCATCTTTCCAGTCAATCCATTCCATGAGTTTGCCGCTGTTGACCGCAACTACATGAACCAGGTCGCGGCGCACGCCTCCAGTCAGAAAAGGCTTGAAAATATCGTCCAGTAGCTCATTGGCGCTCTTGCCGTTCCACGACGCGGAGCCGTCCAGATTGACCAGTAGTTTCCGACTATCTCCGAGAGTGTGACGAATTACACGCTGTGATGAATGAAGCTTGTCCGCCGTGAGGCCAAGCCCTTTGAGCAGATGTTGCAGGAAAGCGGTTTTCCCATCTCCCGCATTTCCGAACAAGATGACCAGTTCAACCTGCGCCCGCTCGACTTTCTCGCGCAGGCTGCGATCGAGATCGGTTTCTACATAGGTGGCAACTGCGAATTCGCTATCCAGTCCACGGGTTTCGGCATTTCCGTGACGGCTGCCGGGGTAGGTGGAGAGAAGATTGCTGAGCCAAATGGTTTGATGGGGGCCGGGTGGCTTTAGGCTGTGGGTTTCTTCCTCCTGTTTGACGGTCGCAGGCTTGGGTTCATCCACTAACTGCGTCAAGGGTTGGCCCTTGGTGGTATCCATCAACTGACGTAGCAGGGTATGTGCGGCGCTGGCATCGTGCAAACGCTCACCTGCCGCCGGATTGGTGGCCTGGTCGAGAAAAACTTGTAAACGCTCGTAGCCGGTGGTGTCGATACCCTCCCAATTCAGGCCAAGACTTTTTTCGCGCACAGTGCCGCGTTCAAAAGGGTCTCGCTCAAAAAGCACATGGAAAAAGCTGGCTGCCAAGGAGAAAATATCATCGCTAGCAGCATAGGGCCAGCCCTTCTCCCGTCCAGGGCTTGAATAGATGGGATTGCCTTGCAGGCTCCCCGTGGGTTGTTCGTCGATGCCTACTACCGTGTCGTAGTCGGTGAGCACCACCATGCCTTGCTGCACGAGGATGTTTCTCGGGCTGACATCGCCATGAATGAGACCCTGAGTATGAAGAGCTGCCAATCCATCGGTTATCCCCAATAGCCAACGGAGCACCATGTCCTCCGTCGATGTTTCGCCTAGGTCTTCCGAGTGGATACTCAAGACGCCCGTTAACTCATCGAGAGGTCCGCCATCCACCCAACGCAGCAGTGCAACGAAGTTGTTTTCCTGCCAGTCAGGTGCGACTTCCTTGAGATTGGATAGGGTAGGCACGTCGGTCTTGTCTCGAACACGTTGATATGCCCGCAAGGCAGTCTTGGCATCCTCTTCGTGGCGAATGGTCTTGGCAACATACGTGCCGTAGGTTTCTTCCTGATTCTTGTCCAGCTCACATACCTTGAAGGTCCAGCCTATGCCCCCTTTGCCCAATCGCTCCAGAATACGGTAGTAGCTCCCTTTGAATGGAACAACGGTGTTGTCATCCCAGTAATCAGGTGCAGGGAGCAGCGGAATTGATTTTTTCTTGGCGACTGCTGGCTCGGCTAGCAGCTCTTCCAGCATTTGCGCCAGTTCATGGGTGAAAGGGCGTCCCTCCGGATTTTGGGCCATGCCTTGTTCCAGCACGTTCTGTACACCGTCTTCATTAGAAAAAAGGGGGCGCAGGCTGGCACAGAG
Source organism: Sterolibacterium sp. (assembly GCA_028713555.1). Classification (GTDB taxonomy): domain Bacteria; phylum Pseudomonadota; class Gammaproteobacteria; order Burkholderiales; family Rhodocyclaceae; genus JACRAR01. Next base: position 15,901 of record JAQTOA010000024.1, read on the forward strand.
GGCATAGACATCAGACCGGGCATCGGCTGCCGCAAACCCGCCATGATGAATTTCGGGTGCGGCATAAGGGGCCAAGTCACCCAGGTCGATCTGCTCCTGAGTGGAGATAGTCTGGCTATTGGCAATGCGCGTCAAGCTGAAATCGGTGAAAAGGGGAATACCATTTCGCTGCACTCGCAGGCTTTTTGGTGAAATCCGACGAAGGCAAAGAGCCTCATTTGGGTACTCAGGTTGATGGAATCCTGACAGTGCTTTGACGGATTCAATGGTATAACGCAGCCGTTCGTCCCATGACCAACTGGGGTCTTTCTGCCTTTGCTCCAACGTAGGTGCGATAGGATCAGGAAGAGAAAAGAAGTACATCTCGCCTGGATAGCCTTCGGCCTCCTGAAAAGAATCCAGCAATCCTGGCATGTTGGGTGATTTTTGCCAGCGCTGAATTACCTCGAATTCACGTCGAGCCTTCTCCAAAGCATTTTTCTCATCATTGGCGGAAAGATCATAGAGATGCAGGATGACCTTTTCCCTTCTGGTGGCATGCTCACCTCGGTAGATACGATGAAAGGCATCTGACTTGGGGGAGAGTTGCTCCAGGTTGATAAGCGAGCCAAAGCGGCGCAGGTCGCCACTTAGAGCCACACTCACACGAGGCACAAGTGCCTTTGCGATGCGTTCAATTTCGCCAGATGAAAGCCTAGCAGGTGCGTTGATACTGGCCAGTTCTCCACACTCAGGCAGGCCAAAAAAGCGAATGCCACGCACAGGAGCCTGATTTGCTAGTCGTAGTTGGCCTCGCGTAAGCAGAAAACGGCCTTCCACAAAGCCCGGGGCAATCCCTTGCGGTATCTTGCCCCGGATGCGTTTGGCTTTAGTATCCAGGAGATCCGCCTCCGCTTCGACCCCAACTTTCAAATAGTCCTTATCCCAATGTTTGACCTCAATTACCACGACCCCAGGCGGTCCAATCAATACGCCGTCGATTTCATCGGAGCGACGTTGGGCACTGACGCTATGGTTGAGGTTGGAGAGTAGCAACCAAGGGCCCGATGCCGCGTTTTGCAAACGTGCCTTTAGGCATTCGATGGCAATGCGTTCACTTTCGTTGACGCAGGGCCCGCATGGGATGTGTCGGAAGTTGGCCATTTGCTGTTTTTTCACCCAGTCTCGGTTATCGCCTTCACTGATCCAATTACTTGGCGTATGCAGGTGAGAAGTGTAATCCACCTGGAAAGTAAGGCTACTACTACAGCAAGGGCTACGCAAGAAATAGCGCCAGCTAGCTCCCAGGCCCCACCAAAGATTCCCAGCTTTTAGGTTTACCAGGGCTCCCAGAGCGGCACCCCAAAGGGCGCCAGACGGCCGGGTTCAGGTCTCTGAGGCGCCCTCAATGAGCGAGATTCTGAAAACCTGCGATACGCAGTCCATGAGACGCTCCAGAAGTCACCTATACTGCCGCTCATGGCAACCTATGAAGCCGCCAACCCATGCCTCTCGAATCCATCCCCGAATTCACTCATCCCGCCGCCAAACTCTGGAAAGCTATCCCCGCCGATACCCGCAAGCTAATTCTCGCGAATGTCTGGTGCGGCAAGTGCAGTCATGGGGTTACCATCAGAAATTTTTCAGGAGCGGTCAAAGGCGGTAACTTGCTGCTTGTCGGGAAGTGTTCAGACTGCCATGGGGATGTGGCGAGGGTGGTTGAGTCGAAATAGGTACTCAGCGTGATTCTATTTGCTGATGGCAAAATGATATGGAAATCGATGCATTGGCTGAATTTGACCTTAAGATGCCAGGGAATTGGATTGCTGGCGATGATCGCGATTGGGCTGGCGACACCCTACTTGTGTTTTCGTTGCTTGAGGCAGAGTACGAACGTGCTATAGCTGCATTTGCATTGTTTGAGCCGCTCATCTCTGAATATGTTCATGAACGTATTCATACCCAATTGAAGAAATACGAGCGAAGCCTAAATAGTATTTATGCCAGAGAATTTGTCTTGTCTCTTGATTCAGTCTGCAAGCTATTGAACACCTTGGCCCGTGATCTGAATCCTCCTGCTGCTGTCCAACTACTCATTGCCGAGTATGCTCACTTATTTGGGTATTTAAAGCACATTAGGGATTCAGTCGCACACATCGAAGATCGTGGTAGGGGGCTGGACAGGCGTCGGCGCCGCATTCAAGTTCCGGTTCTTGTGCTCGGTGGATTCAACGAGCGACGTTTCGAATTTACAGCAGAAGACGGAAACTGCTACAGCATAGATATTACGCGGGAGACTGCTCTCTCCGCACGTAACATACTTCAGGCAATCATCAACGAATACAGTTGGGAATGATGTGTCCTATTCTGCGCTAACGCCATCGAGATATCCGCCAAGGAACTTTCACTTCTTACCGATCTTCTTCATCCGCTTCGAAACAGACGTCCTTTTCGAGGGTTTTGTTCTATTACAGCCAAGTTGTGATTCGTCAATAGAATGGTCTGCTAAATTCAGCGCCGGCTCTGTTTCGTCCAATGTGGGCTGAAGACTCACCAAACCTCCCTGCTGACCTCTAGTCCCACGACCTATGGCTTGCCGTAGGAGCCCTAAACCACCAGAGCGCAAACTACTGGTGATGATCAAAATTGCATTTGCTAAAGTGGCCTGGAACCATTCTTGAGTAATTGACGCATGAGCGTTGTATATCTCTGCCGCTGAAATTGCGTCCCCGTAATGCTCGGAGAGACTCCTAATAAGTGCTTCAGCCCTTTCAGGTTCAAGAACCTTGTCTGGACTTAGCCCCATTTGGAGCCCGTCGAGAACACATTTGGCATCTGGGTCCTTGGCAAGAATCGCCCGACGCGCTAACCCGATTTGCACAAGAATCAGTTGAAATTTCTCACAGTCGATTGGAGCCCCACCGCATGTTACGGCCCCCTTTCCTGTCAAGAGCCAGTCGGCGCTTATCCCAAACTCAGAAATCAGTTTGAAGAGAAATTCCGCACCTGGCTGCTTGTTGCCACGAACCACTTCCCCCACGAAGCTTATGGAGTACCCCACTCGTTCCGCGAGTTGAGCGCGAGTAATCCCTAGTTTCTCCATCGCATGGGTAAGTCGCTCCGCGAACCCCGACAGTTTTTTTTCGTCAGTCATATTGAGTCCACACTAAAGTAGAGGTAGTATTTGCCACTATAGCATATTATGACTCTTTAGTAGCATTTGCTACCTCTATCGTGTTAGAGCCATTAAATTTTGGTTTTTTTAAATGCTTGGTTACGAGATTATCTATGAACTCAAGCGCGCTGGCATTAGTCAGCAGCGACTCGCTGTGGACCTGTCCGTCAGTCATGGTGCGATCAACAACGTAATTCACGGGCGCAGCACTTGCCGTCACATCGCCGAACAGATTGCCGCGCGAATTGGAAAACATTGCGATGAGATATGGCCGGGTCGATACCAGAAGAGGCGCAAGACCTCAATTACCGATACCCAAGAACATGCCGATGAAATGAACCACGCCTTGTGCAGTCCCACGAATAGAGAGCCGGGTAGCTGTTGATCGGCGTTAACTTGCGCGCAAAAGCCCGCTTATAAGCAGTAGAACTGGGGAGGGCATGCGGCTTTCGATGCCGCGGCAGCACCCGACAGTAAAGAAAGGGGGAACAACCACTGACAATTACATAGCCATAACCCAGCCATAAAAAAAGCGCGAGGTGGCTAGACCAAGCGCTTCTTTCAGCCTGGGGGATTCCCAGACGGACTTACAGTGTAGTCCAAAGTCTAACGACAGATTCTCTGTCCGTCAATCCCCCATTTTCGTTTTTCGAGCGCCGCCCGGCGACCGACGGGCTCGCTCAGCCTAAGGAAATGGAGATTTCAATGAGAACAACCAAACGCTTTACCCCGAAAGTCATCGCAAGGTTCATCCGGCAGGGTCGCGGCGAAGGTACCTACGCCGACTACGTGCCTTGGCACCGGGTCTCCCGGGGAGATCCTGCCAGTTCCGGTCGCAGTCACCTGCTCATGTGGCGAGATCGGCTTCGAGAGCTGTTATCCGATGGCGAACTGGGCGAGCAACTGTCCGCCACCATGCTGCCAGACTTGGATGACAGCCTTGAGCAGTTCAAACTGCCACCCGAAGACGCGTCACATCCGCTGGCAGAATATGGGGAGCGCGATCTGACGCTCTTCCCGGGCACCGAGAAGCTCGCGAAGCAACTGGGGATCAAGCACCCGATCGTGCGCGATGCTGACGAGACCGCCCTGTGGAGACCCACAACGGATCTGGTGCTTGTATTCAAGCCACGTCGCAGTCCTCGTCGCGTCTTGGCCCTCGCGTTCAAACCCAGTGGCTGGAACAAAAGCAGGCGAACCAGGCAGTTGCTGTGCCTCGAGCGCGAATTCTGGTTATGCCGGGATATCGACTGGCTGCTGATCACGCCTGATTTATACGACGCTCGGGTAGTACTTACCCTGCGGCGGATCGCGTGCTGGGCGCTCGGAGAGGAGGCTCAAGCCGAAGTCAGGAGCACTGCCGCTCACGTGGCTCGGCAGAACCCAATCCATAGCGTAAGTCGCCTACTGGAAGAGATTCAAGCGTTGGTCGGCTCCCTGGAACTGGCGCAACGAGCGCTGTGGCAGGCCATCTGGTACGGCGAACTTCCAGTTGACCTGAGGTGTGGTTGGAGGCCGCATGTGCCCCTCAAGCACATCTCGCCAAACGAGTTCACCGCGCTGAATCCGATCGCCGCACGGAGGTCGTCATGGATCTAATCCCCAACGGTACCTTTCGGATTCTCAAGGAGTTGAAACCGTCCACCGAATACCTGCCCGGCATTTACCGGGTCATTCTCGACGAGCCATTGATTGCAAAGACTGTCGCCGTACTGATCGAGCCTGAAGACGGCCCCAAGAGAGGCCGCGGGGGGCGACGGAAGAAGCTTGACAAAGACCTCAAGCGCAAGCGCAAGAAACCTCCTCAGCCACTGGTCGGAGATCTACTCTGGATGGACCGGGATGAATTGCAGCGGCTTTCCGACAACAGTCTGCTGAAGGCCATCAAAGTTGAGCGGCGGGCCGCCCCTCCGCTCTCTGTCCGCGGACAGCGAGAATACAAGCACCGCACCCTAGCGATGACGGATTTCCTCGACTTGAAGAAACTACAGGAAAGCATCGTGATATTTGAGGGACTCGCCGGTCTCGTTCGTGACGCGATGACGAGAACCGTCGTCAGTAGCGCCTTTGTCTACCGGCAATGGTCGAATCTCTGCCGCTGGGGAATCGACGAAAGGAGTCTGATGCCGAGGCGAGACCTAAGTGGCGGGCCGGGTATCAAACGCCCCTGCGATCGCGGCGATCCGACCACGCCAGGAAGAAAGAAGGCGGGAAGGAAGACGACCACACAGAGGATTGCGATGGCCTACGGCATCGTACTTGACCCGACACAGCCAGGAATGAGCTCCGAGTGGTCGGCTGCGATCCGTGCCGCGGACAAGCAGATTCCCACGCCCAAGCCATCGATGCCAAAGCGGTGCAATCTTATCGTCCAAAGCGCTTTTTGCGCCAAAGCCAAGGAAATCGATGGAAAGATCGTGCTCGTGAAACCGGAGATCGGGCGGTACCCAAATAACGCGCAAATTGAACGGGCGTTGACGATCGACAAGACGCGCCTTGAGCGGCTCATCGAACGGACAACCAAGGCGCACTTCAAGATGGCGCTGCGCGGCCTGATCGCGAGGAACTGGCAGGGCGTGGGTGGCCCAAACCACACGTGGGCAATCGACAGTACCGTCGGCGATATTTACCTGCGCTCATCGGTCAACCGCGCATGGATTGTCGGTAGGCCGATCGTTTACGTCATCGTCGATGTATGGTCCACGGCCGTCGTCGGCTTCTACGTTTGTCTGTGCGGACCGAGTTGGAACACCGCAAAAGTCAGTCTGTTCAACGCCGCTGCCGATCCTTCCCTCGTAGCGGACATGTGGGGATATCAGCCGATCCTGACGCTCGATCCTCTGCCCACAATGTGTTACGCCCTGATATGTGACCGTGGCGAATACCTCTCGCTAGGGCATCGCGAGACAGCCCTCAAGTTGATCTTGCTAACGAGTTATGCACCACCCTATCGAGGCGATCTCAAGGGCCTGGTCGAAGTCATTCACCGCATCGAGAAGGATGCTCAGTTCTTGTTTATCCCCGGGGCGATGGATTACCGCCGCGCCGAACTCGAACTGCGGAAAGTTAACCCGGAGGACTGTGTGTTCACAGTCAGGGAGTACACGCAATACCTATATGAATTGTTCACCGAATACAACCTGACGGCGAATCGGGAACATCGGGTAACCGCCCAAATGCAGGCGGCGGGCGTGTTTCCGAGTCCCGCTGGACTGTGGCGCTGGGGACATGCGATGGGCATCGGATTCCGCCGCGTCATCGAGGAGGCCGACCTCATCACCGAGCTACTGCCAAGCTCCACAGGTCGCGTGCGTCGTGACGCTGTGCGACATGCGGGATGTGACTACACGTCCAGAGAAATCGAGCAGGCGCAGTGGACGGCCTATGCGCGCAACTTCGGTGGGTGGGATGTACCGCTCAACTATTATCCGGGCGCGATGGGTCCGATCTGGACACCCAACGTCGGCGGAGCCGGCCTGCTAAAACTGCAGATCAGCGACGAGTCCCGCGCATCTCCAGAGCTCACCACCGAGGAATGGTCGGACGTCCTGGCGCTCACGACGACAAAGCGTCCGATGGATCAACACCAGCGAAAAATGGATTCCCTCGATTCACTTGAGCGCATCAAAGCTCTGCGGGATAACGCCATGCAGTTAACCGCTGAAGCGCTTGCCAAGGCGTCCGGCTCAGCGCCGCCGATGACCGAGGCTCGGGCCATCGAGGTTGCTGCCACCAGCCACCCGTCGCGGTCGGAAGCGCAGGTCAAGGAGCAGGTGCGCGACGAAGCCATGCAAACGCATCAGGAAATGATGGACGCGCTCTTGCGCTCTGCCAACCACCAGGAGACTACCAATGAAACTGCCTAATCCGCTTGACCCGTATGCCGGTAACATTCTCGTTGCAAAGCTCGGCGATATCCCTTCACCCTTGACAGCACTGACGTCATTGACTCAGGTTCCTGTGTTTCCTGGAACGATGGAGGGCATTCCGCAGCACATCAGGTTGCATCACCTGATGGCCGTGCGCGATCTGCATCTTCCACCGCTGATCGAGCGGCAGCTGTTGCAGACGACCGACCTCATGGTGCGTCAAGGGTACCGTTACCGCGACCCCCTGTCTTCCAGTACTTGGGCTGCCGTTAGCGGCGAAAACCAGCGACGGAAGATCCTCCTGCCGCCCTCCTTCGCGGCCGCGGTTGAGGGATTGTCGGGAGTGGGCAAGACCCAGGCATGCCTTCGCTGCCTGCACAGCTTTCCGACGCAGACTATTCACCACGCCAATTTCCCACGGATGGCGGACGGCCTGCTCCAGACTGTCTGGCTATCTGTTGAAGTCCCCGCCTCTGGCAAGTCAGCCGATCTGGCGCGAGCGCTGATGGAGGCGTGGGACCTGGCGACGGGCGGAAGCCGTTTTGCCCACTGGCTGGCCAAGGACAAGATCACTGACGGCATGAAAGCGTTGGACGAATGGCGACAGGTTGCGGTAGGCCACTTCTTGGGAGTCTTGCACCTCGACGAGATTCAGAACCTCTTCAAGCTGAGCAGCTTGAAGCAACGAAAAAATCGCAAAGGATCCGGCGAGGCGCCGGAACTCAGCATCGTTGAGGATCAGTTGCTGCGCTGGCTGCTCTACCTGACGAATAGTGGGCAAATCCCGTTGTTGGTGTCAGGCACGCCGGATGGTATCGGCGCCTTGACCAGGCGGCTCAGCACGTTGGAGCGCATCAACACGATGGGATACCATGCGTTTGAGCCGTTCAGTGATCCGAGGGCGCCGGAGTTTCTGAATACATTCCTGGGACAACTAGGGAACTTCCAATATGTTCGGCACAAGCTCGCAGTCGATGAGAACCTTGCCGAACTGATCATCGACCTGACCGGCGGCATCCAGCGATTGATCATTGCCCTATGGGTCGTTGCGCATCGCGTCGCATTTGAGCGCAAGGAGGACGACCTGCGTCTGAGCGATTTTACCCAGGCCGCCAGCACGTGGCTCGCACCATTGGCACCGGCGATCGCCGCCCTACGGACCAAAGATCCAGACAAGATGGCACGCTACGAAGACTTGGTCCGGCGAGACACCACGTTTTGGGCAAAATTTTGGGAGAATGCCGCTAAATCATAGTCGGACATGACTTTGCCCTGACTCGGCAGTCAAGCTTGCACTGCGGCCCTGTGTCCGCTCCAGACGGCTTCCCTCGTAGCGTTAGCGATGGGAGCCGTCTGCCTCGGTGGCGGGACCGGCCGATGTCTTGGCGCAGACGGCGCGGCTTTCGGTCTCGGGCCGGTACCTGTGATTTGTCCAAGCACGGAGTCAAGTGGTCCCAAGGCGCCCCTCAACGCCGCCTTAACATCATCAAGAGCTAATCCGTGTTTACGGCATGCACGGCTCAGCGACATGTCATGCTGCAATACGGCACTGAGGGTATTCCTGAGACTAACAGCGTGAAGATTGCCAAGAGGAGGAAGCCCGAGATCGCCAAGGCGCTTTGTCGCTATAGATTCGCGGAGTCTGAGTTGAGCAGCGACCCCGCGATGGCTTCCATTGGCTGCGATGTAGGCGGTACGCAACTGCCCTTCGTCAATTTGCCTAGCCTCGAGACGTTGAGGCGCTACGCATTTGTCGGCTGAAGTGGTTGCGATCATGGCGTTGATCGCGTCGTCTGCCGATTCAAAGAGCGCCGAGAATACGAGCGCATACACGATCGAACCGACACCAGCACGCTTGCCAATTACAGCGCCGTCCACTGTTTGCCAATACTCCCCTGCTTGCTTGTCGATTAGCCCAGGTACGACAGAAGCCAGCCAAGCTTTGTCAAACCGTTGCATGACCAGATCGCTCAGGAGACGTTTCCGCACAATGCCATGCCCTGAATGTAGATCGAGATCCATTGCGCGCGCACGAGCGGCCCTGGAGACATCAAGTTCGTCCAGAGGCTGAGTTCTTGCGAGCAAGTCGGCACAGATCGCAAGGAATCGCTGAACCTGCGCATTCTTCTGCAAATCGGCGACCCAGGGTTCCGACACGACCTGATGGTTATCGATGAAGGCCGTCGGCGAAGACAGGAACGCGTCAGCGGTCTCGACGTAGCTCAGGGCAAGGCCATGCTTGGAGCAGCAGTAAACGCCTGGAAGCTGATGTTCGCGCCGCCAATAAGGTGTGCCGTGATGGTCAAAGTCCTCCTCCACACACTTCACGCAGAAGTATGCCCCCGGTCGGATGCCACGCAAGGCCATTGTCCAGAGTAGCGACCCCTGCTCCGAACTGCCGTGTGGAATCCATGGGGGCTCGGCGACGACGGCCCTGCGCAGAGGCACCGTGGTGTGCTCTGTGACGAACTTTGATGTGTCCATGCCGGCGACCCTGGCCAGCAGTTCGACGGTCGAGACCTCCCACCGATTAGCACCTCCGCCGCCCGCCCAGGCCAGCAGCGACCGCATGGCCTCATTCGGGTTGCTCCAGCCGTTGTGCCTAAGCAAACGTCCTTTGTAGGCAGAAGCAATTTCGTCCGGCAATGGCAAAAGATGTAGCATCATTAATCCCCTTCTATTGGCGTCGTTACAGGAGCATTGCCAGGTTGCCTTAGGACAACCAGGGACCTGATCACTGTCGACAAGGCATTGGCATGGGCAGCCGACCCGTCCCACGTTGATCTGATGGCATCAACCAACTCCGCGTTCTCACGGACGGCATCCGCCGTCACACCCCCGGCGAATCGCTCGACATACAGGCAGACCTCCTCTAGGAGCCGGGACGGTCGCTGTCCGCGGCCACCCAGAATGCGGCTGACCTGCGACTGGCTGGCACCGACCCCCGCTGCGACTTGGGCCTGTGTAATACCGCGCTGCCGGCAGATTTCGCCAGCCCGCATTACCCGTGCCTGGATTGCCAAGTTAATCATGTATAAAGCATAGCACAACGCATTTATGCATACAAGTAGCAATCGCGGGGCTTCCCCAAGGCTCCGCGAGCCGCGCTATTTGAAAAGATCTGCGTTGGTGGTTTGAACGCGCCGGCGGCCTAAGGCTGCCTCGAGCGCAAGCTTTGTTAACGGGAGTCGCTCCAACACCGAGAGTTTGGCCCTGAGCTCCGGCAAGGCCTGATAGATCTGCCACAGACGGAGCGGCTTGCCAGCCTGATCCTGCGACAGGCGCAGCACGACACGATGCACAGTGCCGCTCAGTTCGTCGTCCCGCTCATCCCAACGGACGCTACTCGCCCGCCCAGCCGTCGCATCGACACGCGCTCCGGGCGTGTGCTCCGTAAGCCAGGCCCGATCGTTCCGGTATAGCCATGCATAGGCTGCGGGATTCATGGCGCGCATGAGCTTCGTCCCAAGCGCGCCATGGCTTGCGAGCAGTTCGCACCATGCCTTGCGCGCCGACTGCTGTGCCTTGGCTGTTCTTGCGGCCCGCCAGGCGACATGCAGGCCGACTTCCGTGCGGAGAATCCTAGTCACGGTGACTACCGAGATTCCATGCTGGCCCGCTGCGGCGACCTTGTCGGCACCGTTGCGGAGATCTTGCACGAGTGCTGCCCGAATGTCAGTTTTCAGGATCTTCGGACGGCGACCGACTGCGATGCCCGCTATGGTGGCCCAGGCCTGTGCGGTCGCCACATCGACGCCGACCTTCGCGGCAGCCGCTGACGTGGATTCGCCAGACCGAATAAGCCGAACCAGCATCATTCTTCGCTCGTCCTGAGATGCATTTACGGCAGGCCGATCGCCGGCCAGGTCGGCTTCGTGGCCCGCCGCATCGGGCCCAGTGCGTCCGACGTGCGCGCCAATGAATTCTGAAATGCCATCGAACAACCAGTCGATCGCGACCAGCAGTCTCAATGGATGCGTCCCCGCCCGAAGGGGTCGAATCAAGAGGCCGATCTGGTTCTTCGCTTCCTCAAGGTTCGAAGGGAGTCCAGCGAGTTCGGGAGCGGCGCGCAGAGCCGCACAATGCTGGAGAAAGTCGGCGGCCGCATCGGTAACCCGCGCGTTTCCGCCAGCAGTTATCCATCCTTTTTCTGCTAGCCGCGTTCGAAGTGTCGTTTGGACAGCCAGCGCGTCCAACCACCCGTCATCGGCGGCAAACTCGACTAAGCCAGTCGTCAGCGTGGCCAGTGCGCGAAGAGCCTCGGTCGCTGAATGCGACGCGGCAAACCAATCGCCATTCAACCGGTTGTCCTCTGGTAGATGCCAAAGGAAGCGCTCGACCCCGGTGGACTTGACTGTCGACGTCAGTAGGGGCTCGCCATGCAACGGGCAGGCCCAGACGCCAGGGAACTGGTGCTGCAAGTGCCAGTACACCCATCCGTTCTTTTCCACATCATCACGCATGCAGCTAGTGCAGGCCTTCAGGGGGTGATTTGCGCGAAACCGGCTAGTGAGAAGCCCTAGTTGGAACTTGAGGTGCGCGACCGATGGACCGCGCATGGTCTGGACGGCGGTGTCAGTTGCCGTCGGCGAGATAAATGGGCGGTAGTACCGTAACAACGTTCGATCTCGCGCAATCTGGTCTGCCGTCCCAAAGTTTGCGTCGGTGCGGCAGACGAACGCATCGAGCCCGCTCGGAAGGTCGTGGTGGGTACCCGCTCTCCGTCCGCCGAACATCACTTGGGCAGATTGCCAGGATGTGGAGTAACCCCAATACTGATGATGCCTGCTGCAAAGGCTAAACAGGGTTTCATCTGGCAGCCATTCCAACAGGGGGCTCGAACCAATGAGCAAGTCAGCGTCAGTCACAGTTATGCCAGAAAGAACAGGTGTGGACTTGGATACGTTACCGGGCATCAAGTTGGAAAGCGCTGGACACTCGATTCCAGATTCTCAATCTTATTCCATTATTGATTATCGGCTGCGGACAACCAAGGAGTGAATGTCGGCCTGAGCGGACAGTCACGGCTCATGCTGATAACATCCGCTATTGTCGGCCAGAATCGGTCATCGCGAGAGCGACAATAGGTGTTCGTTTGTAAGCGACTAGCGGATCCACCTGTAGTTCTTGGCTGAGCTGTGCAATCGTTTTGCCTTTTCGAAGGTGAGACGAATGGCGAAGAGGCACGGACTGGAATACTGGCGCAGGCATTTGGAGGCGTGG
>JAQTOA010000025.1 GCA_028713555.1 Sterolibacterium sp.
AATGCCACCGCTCCATCTACAACCTGTGGCAACAGGTGATCGACTATTTCGATGCCAGCCTGATCGGCCTCACCGCCACGCCGGACAACCGCACCTACGGCTTCTTCAAGAAGAACGTGGTCAGCGATTACAGCCATGAGAAAGCCGTGGCCGACGGTGTGAATGTCGGCAATGAAGTCTACGTGATCGAAACCCGGATCACCCAGCAAGGCGCGCAGATCAAAGCTCAGCAGCAAGTTGAGCGGCGCGAAAAGCTGACCCGCAAGAAACGCTGGGAACAGCAGGACGAAGACGAGACCTATTCCGCCACCCAACTGGATCGCGGCATCGTCAACCCCGACCAGATCCGTACCGTCATCCGCGCTTTCCACGACAAGCTGCCGGAGATTTTTCCCGGTCGCACCGATATCCCCAAGACCCTGATCTTCGCCAAGACCGACAGCCACGCCGACGACATCATCCAGACCGTGCGCGAGGAGTTCGGCGAGGGCAAAGCCTTCTGTAGGAAGCTCACCTACAAGATCGAAGACCCCAAGTCGGTGCTGGCGGATTTCCGCAATGCCTACTACCCGCGCATCGCTGTCACCGTGGACATGATCGCCACCGGCACCGACGTGAAACCGCTGGAATGCCTGCTGTTCATGCGCGACGTGAAAAGCCGCAACTACTTCGAGCAGATGAAAGGCCGCGGCACGCGCACGCTGGACCTGGACGACCTGAAGAAAGTCACGCCTTCCGCCGTCAGCGCCAAGACCCACTATGTCATCGTCGATGCCATCGGCGTCACCAGATCACTGAAGACCGCCAGCCAGCCGCTGATCACCAAACCCACCGTGTCGCTCAGGGATTTGGCGATGTCGGTGATGATGGGCGCGACCGATGAAGACACGGTGAGCTCACTCGCCGGACGGCTGGCGCGGCTCAATAAACAACTCAGCGCCGATGAACAGCGGCGCATCCGCGAAACCGCCGGCGGCATGGAACTCACCCAGCTCGTCGGCAAGTTGTTCGCCGCCATCGATGCCGACCACATCGAAGCCAGGGCACTGGAACTGGCCGGCCTTTCCATCGGCAGCGACCCCGGCAACACCAAGCGTGAATTGGCGCAACAGCAACTGGTCTCCGAAGTGGCCCGCGCGCTGAACGGCGAACTGGTGGAGCTCATCGACGCCATCCGCCGCGACAAGGAACAAACCCTCGACCACGACAACCTCGACACCGTGTTGCGCGCCGAGTGGGACAAGGACGCCGCCAACAACGCGCAAGCCCTTACCGATGAATTCGCCGATTACCTGAGAACCAATCGGGACAACATCACCGCGCTGACCATCTTCTTCAGCCAGCCGTATCGAAGGCGCGAACTCAGCTTCGACCTGATCCGCCAGGTGCTGGACAAGCTCAAGGCCGACAAACCCAGGCTCGCCCCGTTGCGCGTCTGGCAAGCCTACCGCCAGTTGGACGACTACCAGGGCGCGCAACCCGTCAGCGAACTCACCGCGCTGGTGGCGCTGATCCGCCGCGTCTGCGGCATGGATGCCAAGCTCGCCACTTTCGACGATAGCGTGCGCCACAACTTCCAGAACTGGATAATGGCGCACCACTCCGGCGGCGGCGAGAAGTTCAACGAGGAACAAATGGACTGGCTGCGCATGATCCGCAACCATGTCGCCAACTCCTTCCACATCGAGCGCGACGACCTGGAAATGTCGCCCTTCGATGGACAGGGCGGCTTGGGTAAAATGGTTCAACTCTTTGGCGCAAAAATGGAGTCGCTGCTGGACGAACTCAACGAGGTATTGGTCGCATGAATACACAAGACATCCGCTGGCAGCAACGTTTCGACAATTTCAACCGGGCGCTCGAACAACTGACGCAGGCCGTAGAACTTTCCCGGCAGCGCCCTCTTTCCGATCTGGAGAAACAAGGCGTCATCCAGAGCTTTGAAATCGTGCACGAACTGGCCTGGAACGTGCTCAAGGATTTCCTCGCCTATGAAGGCATCACGGGCATTGTGGGGTCACGGGGCGCGGTGCGCGAAGCGTTCAGGCGCGAATTGCTTGTTGATGGTGAGCTGTGGATGGATATGATCGAGAAGCGCAATCTTTCCTCGCACACCTACAACAAGGAGCTCGCGGAAGAGTTGGTCAACGCCATCGTCGGCGGCTATCACGCAGCCTTCCTCGCCCTGCAACAAGAAATGCAGTCCAGGCTGCAAGCATGACCAGTTTCGGGTTGTCAGACCAAACCCTCGCCACCGTTCGTGCCATCCTGGGCGACCATCCCGAGATTGAGGAAGCCATCCTCTATGGTTCCCGCGCTAAGGGAACACACAGCAAGGGCTCCGACATCGACCTGACGCTGGTGGGCGCCGGGCTCGATCATCACCTGCTGGCGCAAATCGCCGGACGGCTGGAAGACTCCACCATTCCCTATCAGGTGGATCTATCGCTGAAGTGCGACATCGACAATCCCGATTTGCTGGCGCATATCGAGCGCGTGGGTGTGGTGTTTTATCGCAAGGGTGAATCGAAAGAAGTGCTGGTCGCCTGATTTCGCTACAATCCACATAAAGCACATATACGTGGAGAATCTTATGGCCCAACTACATTGTTATGTCCTCGAAGACATTGCGCAGCAAGCGCAACGCCGCGCCGAGCAGGCCGGGTTAAGCCTGTCGCGTTATCTGGCGGAGCTGGTCAAACGCGATGCCGCCAATAGCACCGGCTGGCCGGAAGGGTATTTCGACTTGTTCGTACCCATTGAAGGTGCAGAATTGGTGCGTCCCCCGCAAGGCGAATTTGAGGAGAGGCTGACGCTGGAATGATTTACCTGCTGGATACCAACGTTTGCATACAGCTACTCAATGGCCGACATCGCGGCGTGATCGACAGCTTTCACCGTCCGTGTTGTGCAGCATGGTGAAGGCCGAACTGCTGCGCGGTGCGCTGCGCAGTCAACGCGTCGAATTGAACTTGCAGCGGCTTGAAACCTTCTTCACGCCGTTGAAAAGTCTGCCCTTCAACGATACCGCAGCCGAACACTACGCCCGGATTGGCGCAGACCTGTCCAGCCATGGCATGCCCATAGGCCCCAACGACCTGATCATCGCCGCCACCGCGCTTGCCCATAACGCCACCCTGATTACCCACAACTCCAGTGAATTCAGCCGCGTGGCGGGGTTGCGGATGGAAGATTGGGAAGTGGCTTGATGGTCGAGTTGAATGAAGTGTTGGTGGCGTGAAGATGAGTAGTGTTGGTGGGCTACCCCAGACTTGGTGTGATGTCAGAATTTTTGAGATCACCTCTGTAAACCCGACGCTTGATAAAGCCGGGATTCCTGATGATCTGGAAGTTTCATTTGTACCAATGTCGGCTGTACAAACTGAAAGTGGCATTATCGACGTCAGTGATAAACGCAAATTTTCAGAAGTAAAAAAAGGCTATACGCCTTTTCTCGAAGGAGACGTTCTATTTGCCAAGATAACGCCTTGCATGGAAAACGGAAAAATGGCCGTAGTGCCAGAAGTTAGAAATGGCATAGGCTTTGGCTCCACCGAATTTCATGTTCTTCGTGCCCTATCTGGTGTGAACGCAAAGTTCGTTTACTACTACGTATCCTCCCAAGGTTTCCGCCGCGAGGCTGAACACAATATGTCTGGCGCGGTTGGTCAGAGACGTGTGACGACACCTTATCTGACCGGTTGTGAAGTTCCTTTTCCACCCACAAACGAGCAACACCGCATCGTCGCCAAAATCGAGGAACTGTTTTCCGAGCTGGACAAGGGTATCGAAAACCTGAAGACCGCCCGCGCGCAGCTCAAGGTGTATCGCCAGGCGCTGCTGAAACACGCCTTCGAGGGCAGGCTCACCGCGCGGTGGCGCGAGGAAAATCCGGACAAACTCGAAACTGCCGATGCCTTGCTGAAGCGCATCCAGCAAGAGCGCGCGCAACACTACCAGCAACAACTCGCCGACTGGCAAGCCTCGGGCGGCAGCAAACCAAAAGCCCCGAAACCCCTGCCGCCGCTGACCGCTGAAGAACTGGCCGAATTGCCCGAACTGCCGCAGGGTTGGGTGTGGACTCGTCTTGGAAATGCGAATGTAGAAGTTTCCGATGGCCCGTTTGGCTCGAACCTTAAAAGCAGTGATTATGTTGATAGCGGTGTACGAGTTATTCGCCTTGAGAATATTGGCGCTCTGGAGTTCATCGAGGAGAAAGAGTCATACGTTACAGAAGAAAAATATGAGCTGCTGAAAAAACATACGGTGTCATCGGGGGATATTATTTTCTCGTCATTTATCACCGAAAATGTTCGCGTCGCTTTATTGCCACCAAGCATTCAAAAGGCGATCAACAAAGCAGATTGTTTTTGCGTCCGTTTCTCTGGCGAGACAATAAGCAATGTCTTTGTCGTGATGTTCCTGTCAACGAGGCATGTATATAAACAGCTCGAAGCTCTAATTCACGGTGTTGGCAGGCCACGCATTAACACAACGCAACTAAAGGACGTTGTTATTCCTGTGTGTAGCGCCGTAGAGCAACAAGTCATGATCGCCGAAATTGAATCTCGTCTTTCCGCTGTTAACCAACTCGACCAAACTATCACCGCCTCCCTGCAACAAGCCGAATCTCTGCGCCAGTCCATCCTGAAAAAAGCCTTTTCCGGTCAACTGGTCGCTCAGGATGCCAACGACGAGCCTGCGTCGGTGTTGTTGGCGCGCATCAAGGCGGAGAGTGCCGCCCAAGCGGCCATGGCGAAACAGAAAAAGCCGCAAAAGGCGCAGACTCAGCCTGCTCCGACCAAGACGAATGTGATTCCTTTCCCAGTCAAGATCGCCGACATCTCCACCACGGATTTGCATGCGGGAATATTGGCGCGGGCGTACCAGCACCATGAGCACGCGCCGAAATACCTGGCGTATTTCGGCCACGTGAAGGCGGAGAAAATTGCGCACTTGGTCGAGGCACATTTGGGAATTGACTTGGGGCGTGAGCCGGTAAAGGCTGCTGCCGGCCCGAACGATTATCCGCGCCTGAAAAAGGTCGAATCTCGTGCGCAGAAAGCTAACTGGTTTAATGTGCACCAGCAGAAAGACGGCGGAGCCTATGTATTCGCCAAGGCGCACGGCTTCGATGACTTGCTGGGCAAAACCGGACTAGCTCTCGGTGATCGCGCCGCCGCGGTCGATGAATTGATGCAGATCTTGCTGCCTTTGAATACCCGGCAGGTGGAAATCGTGGCGACGCTTTATGCGGCCTGGAATAACTTGCTGTTGCTCGGCCGCTCTCCCGGTGATGACGATATCGTTCATGAGGCGCGGGAAAATTGGCACGCATCCAAGCTCGGGATTGAGCGGGAGAAGTTTCTCAGAGGGCTGGAATGGATGCGCTGCCAAGGGCTGGTGCCTTCGGGCAAGGGGCGATATGTGCCCGGGAAAGATAAATCGTTCGAGGCCAATGTATGAACGCAACCGCATCCATCGTTTCCAAAGTCTGGAGTTTCTGTACTACCTTGCGTGACGACGGGGTGAGCTATGGCGATTATCTGGAACAGCTCACTTATCTGATCTTCCTGAAAATGGCGGATGAATACGGCCAGCCGCCGCATAACCGCAAGGTGGACATCCCCGCCGCCTACAACTGGCAGAGCCTGAAGGCCAAGCGCGGCGCGGAACTGGAAGTGCATTACGTGACACTGTTGCTTGAGCTGGGGAAAAAGCCGGGGATGCTCGGGACGATTTTCACCAAGGCGCAAAACAAGATTCAGGACCCCGCCAAGCTGTATCGCCTGATCGACATGGTGAACGAAACGCAGTGGGTGACGATGGGCGCGGATGTGAAGGGCGACATCTATGAGGGCCTGCTGGAACGCAACGCCGAAGACACCAAGTCCGGCGCCGGACAATACTTTACGCCGCGCGCCTTGATCCGGGCGATGGTGGAATGCGTGCGCCCGGAGCCGGGCAAGACCATAGCCGATCCGGCCTGCGGCACGGCCGGCTTCTTTCTGGCGGCATACGATTTTCTGGTGGCGGCGCATCCGACGATGGATAGATCTCAAAGGACGTTTCTCAAGCACGAAACGTTTTACGGCAACGAGATCGTCGCCGGCACGCGCCGCCTGGCCTTGATGAACATGTTCCTGCACAACATCGGCGAGATCGACGGCGACAGCATGGTGTCGCCTAACGACGCGCTGGTGGCGGACAGCGGCAAACGCTACGACTACGTGCTGGCGAATCCGCCCTTCGGCAAGAAGAGCGCGATGAGCTTCACCAACGAGGAAGGCGAACAGGAGAAGGACGACCTGACGTATAACCGGCAGGACTTCTGGGCAACCACCGCCAACAAGCAACTCAATTTCGTCCAGCACATCCGCACCATGCTGAAAACCACCGGACGCGCGGCGGTGGTGGTGCCGGACAATGTGCTGTTCGAGGGCGGCGCGGGTGAGACGGTGCGCAAGAAACTGTTGGAAACCGCCGATCTGCACACCATCCTGCGCCTGCCCACCGGCATCTTTTACGCCAACGGCGTGAAGGCAAACGTGCTGTTCTTCGACAACCGCGCGGCCAGCAAAGCGCCGTGGACCAAGGAAGTCTGGTACTACGATTACCGCACCAACATCCACCATACCCTGAAGAAGAAACCGCTGCGCTTCGAAGATTTGCAGGAGTTCATCGCCTGCTACCATCCGCTCAACCGCCATCAGCGCAAGGAAACCTGGAACGAGAAAACCAGCCCCGAAGGCCGCTGGCGCAAATTCAGTTACCAGCAAATCATCGCCCGCGACAAGACCAGCCTGGATATTTTCTGGCTGAAAGACAAGAACCTGGCCGATCTGGACAATCTGCCGGAACCGGATGAGTTGGCGGGAGAGATCATCGAAAACCTGGAAGCCGGGCTGAACAGCTTCAGGGAAATCGCGGCAGCGTTGCAATAACCTCCGGAAAATCCTGGACGCGCTTGGCGTCTTGCGCAAAGTCAGCCAACAGCTTTAACAATGACTCAAACGTCATCCCGCGCCTGCGGCGCAGGATGACGGAAGAATCAGCGCGCGCGCGAACCGAAGTGTTGCGTGGTGGTGTTGCGCTGTGCCGCCGGACCTCTGCTGCTCCGCACCGGTTTGCCAGGCCCCTGCGAGCTGCGATTGCCGCTGCGCTGCCCGCCCGGCTTGCCCTGGCGTCCCTTGTTGCGGCCGTTCTCGATCGGCTCGGCGTGGATGCTCGGATCGGGTTCGAAGCCGGGCATCTGGCGTTTCTCGATATCCTGCTTAAGCAGCCGCTCGATGTCGCGCAGCAGCGAGTGCTCGTCGACGCACACCAGCGAAATCGCCTCGCCGCTGGAACCGGCGCGGCCGGTGCGGCCGATGCGATGCACATAATCCTCGGGGACGTTCGGCAGTTCGTAGTTCACCACATGCGGCAACTGGTCGATGTCCAGTCCGCGCGCGGCGATGTCGGTGGCCACCAGCACATTCAGCTTGAGGCTCTTGAAGTCGGCCAGCGCCCGCGTGCGCGCACCCTGGCTCTTGTTGCCATGGATTGCAGCGGAACTGATGCCGGCTTTGTCGAGTTTTTCGGAAAGGGCATTGGCGCCATGCTTGGTGCGAGTGAATACCAACACCTGATGCCAGCTGTGGTCCTCGATCAGCTTCATCAGCAGGTCGCGCTTCCTAGCCTTGTCGACGTGATAGACGGCCTGCGTCACCAAGTCGGCGGTGGCGTTGCGGCGCGCCACTTCGACGGTTTGCGGATCGCGCAACAAGCTGGCGGCGAGTGCACGGATCTCATCGGGAAAAGTCGCCGAGAACAGCAGGGACTGCTTCTGTTTCGGTATCAGGGCGATGACTTTGCGGATATCCGGCATGAAGCCCATGTCGAGCATGCGGTCGGCTTCATCGAGGATAAAAATTTCGACGCCGGAAAGATCGACGTTGCGCTGACCAAGATGGTCGAGCAGGCGGCCGGGGGTGGCCACCAGGATATCCACGCCGCTTTTCAGCGCCTTCTGCTGTGGCCCGATGCTGACGCCGCCGAACACCGCCATTGACTTGAGCGACAGATGCTTGCCATAGGTGCGCACGCTCTGCTCCACCTGAGCGGCGAGCTCACGCGTCGGCGTAAGGATCAGGACGCGCGGCTTGACGCGTGAAGCTGCGGGACGCGTGCTGAGTAGTTGCAGGATCGGCAGGGTAAAGCCAGCGGTCTTGCCGGTGCCGGTCTGGGCTGCGGCCATCAGGTCGCGGCCGGCGAGGACAAGGGGAATCGCCTGCGCCTGGATGGGGGTGGGCGTGTCGTAACCTTGATCGGTCACAGCACGAAGAATTTCGGCGCGCAGGCCGAGATCGGTGAAATGCATTTTAGAGCTCCTGGAATCGGCCTTGCGTGCTTGGCACGAACCAGTCTAGGCAGAAACGCTTACGGGGAGAACGCGGAAAGGGAATCTAAGCGCGATACGCGGCAATTGACTGATGAGACGGCCAGCGCGGCACGGAGTGTAGCATCACGCAGTCGGCAGCGGCGAATATTTTCGATGGCATCGAGATGCGACACAGCGGTGCGGCGCGTCGTTGCAACTCATTGCTTGCCCCATTGTCAGCAGCCATTTTGGTAAATGGCGCCGTCGTCTTGGCAGACAGCCGGCTCTGGCGGCTTCTTCTGGAGCTTGTAGCTGTCGTGAGTTTCGCGTTCGATGCGCTTTTCACCACAGGTAAAACGCCTACGAGTGCGCACCGTCTCTGGCGAGGCACTTGTTGCATGCCGTGATGCCTTTTGCGCCGAGTTGAAAGCACTGTAAGGTCTTCTGTTCCGCAATGACGCAGTCGCGGCGTCCGCCCTTGGCGATACGCTCCACGTTCAGCAAATTCAGGAACCGGGTCGCGGCTGATATGGAGTCGAACAGCGTCAGGGCGCCGTCACTACCGCACAACCAGCGCTGGTCAACCGTTACCCCGCAACATGGCTGATGTTGGTCCAGGTCAATCGGATGCACGGCCGCTATTGCGCCTTGCCATCGCGACGACACAGCCAGTTCAAGCCAGCCAATGATCGATTGGCCATTATTCGCGTACATTTCAACCTCCCAGTTGAGGTGGATTGCAAAAAGAAAAACCTCGGAGGGATCGCTCACGCCGGGGTTTTAAGGCCCCGCGTTGCGCGAGGCTGGAGGAGTAGATTGAAAGCATGTCACCAATCATCTTGCCGTGATGCATGTGGGAAGAATACGGCGACTCAATTATCTTTGGAATACTGTGAATGCCATATTTTGACTACCGCTTTCCCGGTAGTCACAGCATATCGCGGGTGTTCAGAAGTCAGGCAGGAAGGTGCGAAAACGATCAGTTCCTTCTTCGTAGGACCTACCTCTTTCTTAGAAAGTGCCGCTAGCTACCGGTAAGCTGGGCATACAACAGCGGCAAGCGCGTCGGCAGTTCCTCGGGCTTGCGCAGCACGGTGAAGCCGCCGGGGCCGAACAGGTGGGGAAGGTAGGAGGCGCCCTCGCGGTCGATGGTGACGCAGAAGGGCTTGATGCCGGCCTGGCGCGCCTCGATCAGGCTCATGCGGGTGTCCTCGATGCCGTAGCGGCCCTCGTAGATATCCATATCGTGCGGCTTGCCGTCGGAGAGCAGCAGCAGTAGACGCAACGCGGCCGGCTGCTGTTCCAGCAGCGAGGTGGCGTGGCGGATCGCGGCGCCCATGCGCGTGTAGTAGCCGGGTTTGAGCGCGGCGATGCGGCCACGCGCCGCGCCGTCGAAGGGTGCGGCGAAATCCTTGATCTCGTGGAAGCGCACGTTGCCGCGCTTGAGCGACGAAAAGCCATAGAAGCCGAAGCGGTCGCCGGTGGCGGTTAGCGCCTCGCCGAACAGCATCAGGCTGTCGCGGATCACGTCGATGATGCGTTGCGAGTCCGAGACCCAGGTGTCGGTCGACAACGAGAGATCGGCGAGCACCAGGCAGGCGAGGTCGCGTTCCTGGCGCTTGCAGTTAAGGTAGGCGCCGCCGGCGATGTGCTGGCCAGCCATGCGGTCGGCATGGAGGCGCACGCAGGCGTCGATGTCGAGTTCGCTGCCGTCGGGCTGCGCTTTCTGCCAGCGGCGGGCGGGCGCCAGCGCGGCGAACTGCTGCTTGAGCTTGTGCGCCGGCCGGCGCAGGCGCTCCGGCAGCGGCATGGGCTCGGTGCAACGCGCCGCCAGTCGCTGCAGGCGGCAGAAGGCGGGCTTGAGTTCACGGCGGCGGTAATCCCATTCGGGCAGCGCGATGCCGTCGCCGAGCGGCGCATCGTCCTCGGCGGCCGATGGCAGGTCGAGGTCGAAGCGTACCTTGGAGGCGACGCGCTGGCCATCGTCGTCGGCCACGGTCAGTTGATCCATGCTTTCGGCGGCGCGCCCGGCGTCCGGATTATCGTCGTCGTCGAGGGCGCGGTTGACCTTGATGTATTCCGCCCATGACAACAGGCTTTCGGCGCGGAACATCATCAGCAATGGCGATTCGTTGTCCGGCATGTCCGTCCGTTCGGCCTGGTACTGCTTGCGTTCGGCTTCGGCTTGGCGCCCGCCGTCGCCTTCTTCGCGTGCAGCGTGGTGGCGGGCAATCGTAGCGGGCACCACCAGCGGCGACGGGTAGATCCACAGCGGCACCGGTTGCAGCGCTTTTGCTTTGGCGCGGGTCAACACCGGCAGGCTGGGTACCGTGCCGGGCGTGCGCAGAGCTTGGCGAACAGCGTCTTCCTGCGCCGCTTCGTCGGCCGGCATGGCGGCGGGCTCGATACGCTCGGCCAGCACGGCTGCCACCAGCCGCTGGTAGCGCGGCTTGAGGCCGGGGTAGCGCGACAACGCACGCAGCGTGGCAAGCTGGTTGCGCACAATCCATTCGTCATTGGAAGGCGCGGGTTCGTGGGCTGCCGCAGCGATCAGCCAGAGATAGAGGTCGCGGTTGAGTTCGCGCTGCGCGAACAGGGCGATCTGCGCCGGCAGACGCAGGGTCTCGCGGTCAAGCGCGGCGCACGGCGACTTCTCGCCGCTGCCGGCGATGCGGTCGAGCAATCGCCTTCGCGCGCCGTGGCGCTGTTCCGCGGCGCCGGCGACGCGCAGGCCGGCATCGCCGCCGAAGGCGCGGAACAGCACGCCCAGCGTTCTCTCGATGTCGACCAGTC
Source organism: Sterolibacterium sp. (assembly GCA_028713555.1). Classification (GTDB taxonomy): domain Bacteria; phylum Pseudomonadota; class Gammaproteobacteria; order Burkholderiales; family Rhodocyclaceae; genus JACRAR01. Next base: position 11,156 of record JAQTOA010000025.1, read on the forward strand.
GAACTGCCGCTTCCGGGTAATCGCGGCGTGCAACGCGGGTAATCAGGCGATCCCAGATGCCGCCGACGAATTCTTCCATTAGTCTGTATTGCCCGTGAGGCTCACCCGCGCCTCATTCTGCCGTGCGGCTTCATGGTCCACCCAGGTCAGCAGCGTGCCCGTAGCCGACTGCACGGTGGCGCAGGCGGCTACGCACTGCGCGCACTGGGTGCAGGTGAACATCTGGTTCTTGGCCACGCGCGGCTTGAGGCGCATCGGACAGACTGCCTCACAGGCGGCAGCACCCATGGCGCCTTTGCGGTAGCAGGCGACGCACTCGGCGGCACGCTGGCGCTGGAAGCCGATCACCATGGCGTCGCGGTTGCCCATCCAGGCGAGACTCTGGAACAGGCCGGCAGCGCAGCCGAAGCGGCAGAAAAGATGGCGCGCCAACAGGAAATCCAGCGACAACACCACGGTGCCCGCGCCGATGAAGATTCCCTGGTTAGGTGTCGGCGCCAGATGGACGAGGTTGCCGTAGACCTCCGCCGGCGCCAGCAGGTAGGTGAGCAGAACCACCGCCCAGAGCAGGGCAAAGATGATTGCCAGCGGCACGGTAACCAGCCACCAGCGCGCATCGACCCGAAACGGACTGCCGTCGGGATTGCGCGCCGGCAGCGGTTTGCCTTCCCAGACGCTGGGCTTGCCGCTGGCATGGCGCATCAAGCGGTTGATGGTTTCGACGACAGAGAAATGCGGACACAGCCAACCACAATAGAGTCTTCCCCAGCGCCAGGCGACGGCGATGAACAATGCCACGCCGCCGAGGAGCGGCAGGAATAAACGCAACAGGATGTTCAGGCCGGCCTGTGTCGCATCGATGCGCCCGGCGAAGAAGTCGTCGAGACCGAGACGCCAGGACAGTCCGAAGATGATCGCGTGTCCCGCGTCGAGGTCGTAACGGAACAGGTCTAACACCGGCGCCATGACGAAAAGCACGAAGAAACTGATCTGCCAATAAAGGCGCTGGCGCTGCAACGCGCCCGCCATGCCGGGCGCCACCTGGACAGACCAGGGTTTGATGGGGATCACCCTATCGACAGCAAGAATCGATGCGCGGATAGACATGGGATTTGCCGGCCAGGGACTTCATTTGCCGAAGGTGGCAAGAACGACCTCCAACAATGCGGCGGCGACTTCGACGTCGTCGGTGAGGCTTTCCACCAGAGCGGCGCGGCAGGCCTCGATGGGATCGAAGCCGTCATGTATCAGCAGGGCGGCGTAGACCAGCAGGCGCGTGCTGGCGACTTCCTCCAGGTCGACGTCCTTGAGCGCGCGCAGGGCGCGGCCGATGGAGACCAGGCGCTTGGCCAGCATCGGATCACAGCCGGTCTCGCCGACGAGGATGCTTTCCTCGCGCTCGGCTGCGGGAAAGTCGAAGCGCAAGCTGACGAAGCGCTGTCGTGTCGAGGGCTTCATGCCCTTGAGAAAGTTCTGGTAACCCGGGTTGTAGGAGACGACCAGCATGAAGGAAGGCGGTGCGACGAGTGTTTCGCCGGTGCGGTCGATGGGCAGGAAGCGGCGGTGGTCGGCGAGCGGATGAATGACCACCGTGGTGTCCTTGCGCGCTTCGACGACTTCGTCAAGGTAGCAGATGCCGCCTTCGCGCACGGCCCGCGTGAGCGGGCCGTCGGACCAGTAGGTGGCGCCTTCGCCGATCAGGTGGCGGCCGACCAGGTCGGCCGCCGTCAGATCGTCGTGGCAGGCGACGGTGAACAACGGCAGGCCCATTCGCGCCGCCATGTGGGCGACGAAGCGGGTCTTGCCGACGCCCGTCGGCCCCTTGATGAGCACCGGCAACTGGTTCTTCCAGGCATGCTCGAAAAGCGCAATCTCATTGCCCGCCGCCTCGTAGTACGGCAGTTCCGTTGCGCGCATGTCCATCATGGAAGGCGACCCGACCTTGCGGCCGGGTCGCGGGCTACGGCAAATTTACTCGGGTTCATGCCTTGGCGCTTTCCCCGCTGTTGCAGAAGAAGCTCCAGATATACACCACCAGGCCGATCAGGAAGACCACCCCGGAGACTTCGCGCATCCAGTAGAACAGCGTCAGTTGAGCCTGGGTGTCCATGAAGGACATGGGCGTCACCGCCACGCGCTGGAGCCAGACTTGGAGGATGCCGGCGGCGGTGAGGAACAGTGTGATGAAGACCATGGAAACCGTCATCAGCCAGAAGCTCCACATCTCCATCACCTGCGCACGGTTGGAGTTGGCGGCCCGGCCGCGCATGATCGGCATGGCGTAGGAGATCATGGTAAGCACCACCATCACATAGGCGCCATAGAAGGACATGTGGGCGTGCGCGGCGGTGATCTGCGTGCCGTGGGTGTAGAAGTTCACCGGGGCCAGGGTGTGCAGGAAGCCCCAGACGCCCGCGCCGAGAAACGCCATCACGCCGGTGCCAAGCGCCCACAAGGTGGCAGCCTTGTTCGGATGCTCGCGACGGCGGCGGTTGACCATGTTGAAGGCAAACAAGGTCATGGCGAAGAAGGGGATTGGCTCCAGGGCGGAGAAAATCGAACCCCACCATTGCCAGTACTCGGGCGTGCCGATCCAGTAGTAGTGATGGCCGGTGCCGATAATGCCGGTGATCAGCGTCAGGGTAATAATCATGTAGAGCCACTTCTCGATCACCTCGCGGTCGACACCGGTCACCTTGATCAGCACGAAGGCCAGGATCGCACCGAGAATCAGTTCCCATACCCCTTCGACCCAGAGGTGCACGGTCCACCACCAGAAGTACTTGTCCTTGACTAGGTTGTCGGGGTTATAAAAGGAGAACAGGAAGAAAATCGCCAGGCCCCAGAGGCCGATCAGCAGCACCAGGGAAATGGCGGTCTTGCGTCCCTTCAGCATGGTCATGCTGATGTTGAACAGGAAGGCCAGCGCCACCACGACGATGCCGATCTTGGTGATCAGCGGCTGTTCGAGGAACTCACGTCCCATGGTCGGCAGCAGGTTGTTGCCGGTCATCTGTGCCAGCCCGGCATAGGGTACGAACAGGTAGCCCAGCACCGTCAGCGCCGCCGTGACCAGGAAGATCCAGAACATGGCGATCGCCAGTTTCGGGCTGTACAGCTCGGTTTCGGTTTCTTCCGGCACGAGATAATAGGCAGAGCCCATGAAGCCCATCAACAGCCAGACTATCAGCGCATTGGTGTGCACCATCCGTGCAACGTTGAAGGGAATGGCCGGAAACAGGAAGTCGCCGACGACATATTGCAGGCCCATGACGAGGCCAAACAGGATCTGGGCCACGAACAGGCCAATGGCGCCGACAAAGTAGTACTTTGCGACCGCTTGCGATTTATATTGCATAGTCATAGTCCTCCGGTCTCAGCCTTCGATGTTGGGCGGCCAGTTGCTGGTATTGATTTCCGACGCATACTTGAAGAAGGCGACGAGGTCATCCAACTGCTTGTCGGTCAGGTTGAACTGCGGCATCTGGCGACGGCCGGGTGCGTGGGTAGGCTGAGCCTTGATCCAGCCCTTGATGAAATCCGGGCCGCGGCGCTTATAGACGTTGCCCAGTTCCGGCGCGAAGTAGGCACCCTCGCCGAGCAGCGTATGGCAACCGATGCACTGGTTGGTCTCCCAGACCCGCTTGCCGGCAGCGATGGCCGGATTGCTGGCCAGTTGCGCGCGCTGATCGCGTTGCGGAAGCATTTGTTCATTCTTGAATGTCAACGCCAGGAACACCAGGGCGAAAAATAGCGTTCCGCCGAAAAAAATGTTCCGTGCCGTCGAGGTGGTGAAAGTGCCGCTCATAGACCCCCCTTGGTTGGTATAACGTGACTGCCAGCGCAGCGAGCGGGAACTATAGGTTTTTGAGGGGGCGATTTCCTTGATAGGAGTCAAGAATAAAAAATGATTCGGTCTGGCAGTCTGTCTTCCGAATCAGGGAAAGCGCGAAGACATTGTCATCAACATGGCAAGGCAGTGAGGAGCCATTCGGGAGGTTAGCGTGAACGGCCGCGATGAAGTTAGGCAAGAAACTCACTCCATTTTCCTGGCTGTGAAGGAGGCAGAGGTTCATATCCGGGCATAGAAATCAACCTTTGTCGAAAAGTATTTCCCGATAGACGCGCCAGGAAATCTTTTCCCTCTGTGCTTACCGCAATGGCGCTTCGTATGGCGAAGCCATAGCGTTCTCGGACAAGAGGCACAAAATCGAGATCATATCGGGCGGCGGCGGCCTGAATTCCAACCCCGACATCAGCTTGACCGGCGGCAACAGTCGCTGCCACTGCCTCGTGAGTAAATTCTTCGTGTGCGTATCCTTGGATGCCTTCTGTTCGCAGCCCGTTCGCCATAAGCAGTTGATCAATCAGACCACGGGTACCTGAGCCGCGCTGCCGATTCACCATACGCGCATGGGTTTCAATAACGTCGGCAAAAGTTGCCAGACGCAGCGGGTTTCCGCGCGCCACCAGCAAACCCTGATGGCGACACATTACCGGAATGCAAACATGAAGTTTGGGGTGAAGCCATCTTCCCAACCACTTTGTCAGCTGCGCTGGCGTCCATGTCTCCGGTACATGAAAGCCGGCCATGTCGCATTCATTACGTCCGAGTCCAGCAAGCGCATCTTCACTGCCCTGCCAAAACATGTCAAAAGTAATGCGTTTGCCATGCTCGATCCAATCAGCTAGGGCTAGATCGTGGCTGGCTGCAATCCGCAATCGCGGAAGCGGATTCCGATTCACCTGCTCAAGTAACTGCCGCAGACGTTGTTCCCATGGCGCATGAACGATGTCCAGTTCAACTCGTGCCAAGCCGTCTAGTTGCAGGAGCGCTTCCCCCAGCTCGGACAAACGCGTACCACGGCCACGCTCCATTACAACAAAAGGTGCTCCCATCTCCTCCTCGCAACGACGTAGCAACCCCCAAGCAGACCGATAGGACATTCCCACTGTTTTCGCTGCCACGCCTAACGCACAGGGTTCAGTAAGTGCTGCGAGCAGTGCAAACAGGTGCTTGGTATCTGCCTCATTTAGCCCAAAGCTGAGATCCCAATTCCATCGCAAACGCGGTGGTTCAAAGGTGCTTGTTGCAAACTTTGACATATTTATCCTTAGTTAACTTTATTTTATTATCCACACCATCGCCAACTTATGTTATCAGATGCATAAAGTATTCTTGCGTCAACCGTGATTTTGTATGCCAAAGCCAAGTCATATACTCCCAAGTCTGGGCTTGCTGAATGCCAGGAAGCTACAGACGTGACCGTTATGACTAGCGCCTGAAAATTTCCGAACTTTTAATGTCTACCCCAAACCACGACCAAGATCACCTGACACGGTTACGGGACTACTACGCCATCAACCGGCGCATACCCTCATACCAGCGAATATGCTTGCTTCTTGGTTTTACCTCCAAGGCCTCGGCCCACACGTTACTGCAGCGCCTCGAAATCGCTGGTTTCGTGCAACGTACGGATGACAGTGCATGGATTCCCACTGGACTTTTCTTCGAGCGTCCATTGGAGCAAATTCCAGTTAGCACTGGCGCTTCGGGCACGATTGATGGAAAAACCGCTGAAGATTTTCTCGTCAACGACTACCTCCTGTGCAATCCCTCTCGAACTGTCATGGTGACCGTCAGAGGTGAATCGATGATCGATGCCGGTATCTACGATGGCGACCTCGTTGTGGTCGAGCGCACCAAGACAGCCAAGACCGGTGATTTTGTGATCGCCATAGTCGACAACAAAATTATGCTCAAGGAGCTGGTTATGGAGGAAGGACACTCCATTCTCAAGCCACACAATCCAGCCTACCCTGTAGTACGACCGAAAAACAAGTTAAGAATCTTCGGGGTAGTCACAGGTCTTGTTCGTCATTATAGAAATTAATGGCTTCTGCCTATCGCGGAGCAAATTATTCCGTGATCTCTTCGTTCGCTCTTCGCAGTAAAGCGAACGAATTATTTGACTGGGATCCTTTAGGACAAACGGACCCGGGCTTGGAAACGACCATGAACAACCCACGAAGTATGCTGGATGCTCGCTTCCCCGGCCTTTACACCACCATCGAAAAGATGCTTGTCGAGGCAGAGGCACAGCATAACGGTCAGACCAGACGGGCGCCAGCGGAGTACCTTCTGGAGCACAGCCGGCGCACAGCCGCCATCGCCATCAAGATAGCCCGGATGGAGGGGGTCGATGCCGTCCTTCCCACCCTCGTGGCCCTCTACCACGATGCCGGCAAGTTTCACGAGGGGGAATACCACAAGGACGGCATACCGGAAGAAGAGCATGCGGCGCTCCTGGCGGGGAAGATGCTGACCGACTTCGGGTTGGAGCGCAGCGCTATCGACGCTGTGGTCGAAGCGCTGCGAGCCATGTACGACGAGCGCCTGCCCTGTAATGTTCCCTGCCGCATCGCGCAGGATGCGGATCGGCTCGACAAGCTGGGACCCATGGGCGTGGGCGCTTTTTTTACCAAGGCGGCCCTGCGTGGACGCGGCCTGATCGATGCGCTCGCGCAAACGCTCAGCCTGGAGCTGACCCATACCCTGGCGGCACCGCAATCCATGTTTACGGAAAGCGGGAAAAAGCTTGCCGCCGAGCAGGCCGGGAAGACGATCACATTTTTTGACCAGCTTCTGGAGCAGCTCGAAAGTTGGGGCATCGCCTCTTTCGAACGCCACACTATTTTCCTGGACGAGGATTTTCTTACTCGCAGCGGCGCCATCGTAAGAGGGAGAGAGGTAAGCCTCGCCATGTTGCGCACCTGCCCGGATTGCCAAGGGTCGCTGGCGCTGACGCACCGGCGCGAACAGGACGTAAAGCGCGTACGATCCGTCTTCGTTGCCCGGTTCCACTGCGGCGGCTGCAGCTACGTGGCCGAAACCAAGCTGGCCCTGCCGGTTCTAGCCTGAGTTCGTCCAGACGATCTTCCGCTTTGACACTCCGGTGGTGGTCCAGCGTCCATCTTCCGAGAAGCGTACGCTGGGCGTCTTCAGGATCGAACCCGCAAGAGCTTTTTGGATTGCGCCAACTTCGGAGAGCCTGGCTATGACTTCGCGATCAGTCAGATTGCCTCCTTCCGCCATGAGTACGTCGCAGCACAGACGGAACTTTTCGTCGCTGCCAGTCGAGACGGTCACCCGGTAGTCGAGCAGATCGGGAAGCAGGAAGAGCGACTCATCCATGTCAGAGAGAGTCAGGGTACATTCGGGACTCAAACGAATCACGCCATCCCATCTGCCTCTGACACGCTCCATTCTCCGCAGAACGCTGCCGCAGGGACAGGGGTGAGGGATGATGCGGGCAATATCTCCGGTCTTGTATCGAATGAGAGGCATGCCGCTTCTTGTCAGGGTGGTGAACACCACCTCGCCTATCGCGCCATCGGGACATACCTCTCCCGTTTCACGATCGACCACCTCGAAGTAGAGATCACCCTCCCTGAGATGGTAACCATCCAGTGCCTCGCACTCAACGCCACCACCAAGTCCCATTTCGGTCATACCGTAATGAGTGAATACGCGGCAACCCCAGACCTCCTCCAGAGTCTTTGCAATCGCCCGCGGAACATAGTCGGTACTCAACAGGACGCTCTCTATGCTGCCTCTGCCGACTCTGCTGCCCGCGCGTGATTGAGCAACAGCAAGAACCTGCGTGGGTATGCCAACGATGCAATGGGCGCCGAAAGAGGCGATGGCTTTTGCAGCGTGGCTGGGGTCAGCGACCGGGCCATACACCAGGGCACGAACATCCATCCTGCGCAGACCCCGAAGCAAGAGGTCGCCCACGCTGTCCGGGCTTTCGCCGGGAAGGAGAATCGCTACGCTTTGTCCCGGTCTGACAAGAGTGGACATGCCATAGTGGAAGAAGTCCACGGTCAGTTCCAAATCTGCTTCCGTGAAAAACAGCCGCTTCGCCTCCCCGGTGCTCCCCGATGTGCGAAGCGTAACGATGCGGGCTATGTCGTCCTGGCGCACAGCGGAGAACCTGTAGGGGTTTCCGGTAATATTTGACGCGGTAGTAAAAGGAATTCTGGCGATATCGGAAAGGATGGACAGGGGAGTCGTCGGGAGGGAAGCCAAATGGTGCCTGTAGAACGGGGTGTTGCTGCGGGCGTACTTGATCGTCTCATTCACCCGAGCGAGTTGGTAGGTCGCGAGCGTTTCCAGAAAAGGCTTGTTTAACAGATTGTGTCCGATGAGAGCCCTGTCTCTGATCCAAGCCTCAAGGGGGGTGATGTTGATCATCTGGCCATCGAGCCGTTTCGAGTCAAATAAAGGTTCTTTCCATCGCGACTGGTCAGATTGCAGGCACAAAACGGGATCAGTCTGCCGTCAGATGATATGACCGATATGCAGCAGCCTCTGAGCCGCTCGAGATCCAGGTTGTCCGCATCCTGGAAAGCCATGGCAGACAGGGTGAAACTTCGAGAGGCAACCTCGCGCAGGAAATCATCCAGATCAAGCGGACCTTCAGCTCTCTTGATATCCGGGTTGTTCCCGCTACAGCAAGCTTTATTCGCAGAAGGCTGAGGGAGATTAAATGATGGGGCTGGTGACAGTAGCTTCCAACGGCGCGACACATTTTCTACGGTTTTCTTGATTCCATCCGAGCCGGGGACTACCGAGCAGCAGCCATCATTGTTTGCCGCCCCGATGGCTCGCAGCTTGCCTTCGCTGGACAACACGTAGGAGGCATGGCAGGAACAGTGCTCGTGTTCACCACCAGGCGGGGAGAAGTCCTTGACCTTGATCAGTCCCTCTGTCTGTTCTTCAAGACACCTCATCAGCTCGGGAAGGGTAAACCGACCCGCATCGCCATTCAATTCCGGATGGCGACCAAAATAGCTGACCGGCTGGAAATGGACGCCGCGCACGGCGGGTGACAATTGTAGTGCGCACCGGACTATGGCCCCGATGGCATCGATGTTCACTCCCTTCACGAGGGTTGGGACGAGCACGACACCCAGACCAACCTCCCCTGAATTCCGGATGGCCTGCAGTTTCTGATCCAGCAGCGACCTTCCCCTCAGGGTGCGATAGATCTCGTCATCGACCCCGTCAAATTGCAGGAAGACCGAGGAGAGACCTGCACCCTGAAGCTGCTTTGCGTAATCTTTGTCCGCGGCAAGGCGGATGCCATTAGTATTAAGCTGGATGAAGCAGTAACCAATCCTTCGCGCAATCTCAACGATTTCCGGAAGGTCGTTGCGCAGGGTCGGTTCTCCTCCCGAGAGTTGAAGATTGCAAGAACCAGCAGCTGCCATGGCCCGTTCCAGCAACCATGAAATTTTTTCCAAGGTGGGGTCTTCTGCCTTTCTGGAACTGGAATCGGCAAAACAGAAGGCGCAATGCAGATTGCAACGGTCCGTTACCTCAAGCAATACCGAGCAGGGCATCTGTTCGTGGGCAGCACAGAGGCCACAGTCGAAAGGACAGCCCTTATCAACAGGCCCATAGCAGAGTTCGGGATGGACAGGCTTTTTCGCTCTCTTCCATTCCACCATGGATGGCTCGCCACGCCATATGACAGTTTCGAAGACACCGTGCTCTCCGCACTCCTTGATCAGAAATACCTCGTCACCCCGCAGCAGCCTGGTCGCCTTGATCCGCTTGAGACAAACAGGACAGAGGCTTTCGGTTTCATTCGGGTTAGCCTGTTCCATGGCGTCAATCTTTTTTGCCGGCAGCCGTATCGTACCCGTGGCTTGCCAGGATATTCATGCATTCCCCGTAGGTATCAGCAACGATCCGGCCACATATACTGCGATCAGGAAACTTTTCCAGAATCTCGTCGCAGCGCGTCCCGCCATACTCGTCAATAGCGACCCGCCCGAACCACTCCACAAACTCGCCCATCATCTTCGAGTACAGGTCATCTGGCGCCTCTTCGTTGCTCCCCTGGCCTGCGTAAAGCGAGATGAGGCAGGCTCCTCCTGACAGAGCGCCGCAGACTTCGCCACTCCCGTTGATGCCGAAACAGAGGCCACCGACCGACCTCACTAGGTCAGTGTTGGTCTTTCCCTGTGCCTCCAGTGCGAGGATCAAGATAATCTGGGCGCAACAATATCCTTGGGCCTTCCGTTTTATCAATCGAAAAATCAAATCATCCACAATTGGCTGTCTCCCTAGTTTTCGATTGACTGAACAGCGATGGCCGACTTCCTGGCGAGCAGCAGAAAGTAGATGAGTCTTACCGGATTCTTGCCGTTCTGTTTCGGCCCACATCCCCACCCATCAGGGAGACCAGCACCGGCAAGAATCATGCGGGCTGCGAATTCTTTGGCCAGCCTTTCATGCTCTTCCCACAGAAAGATGGAAAAACCAAATCGCTTCAAGAGCTCAAGAATCTCACTCTTTGCCAGAAATCCATTTGTACTGATGCATTGCGATTCTCCACCCAGACCGGTTTGTCCGGGATGGTCTTGTGCAAGCACGTCACTCACGATCAGGAATCCATTCCCATCTATGACCCGCGCAAATTCGCCCAATGCCGTTGTTCTATCGACCAGAGTGGAAAGTACGCATTCACAAAAGAGGGCGTCAAAGGCGCCTTGCTTGAAGGGTAGAAGTTCCGCCCGGCTCTGGATCAGACATCCCGTTTTGAGGCGGGTAGTTGCGTTCCGCAGGAGCGATTCCGAACAGTCGAGACCGACCAGAGAGTAGTCACCAGTTCGCTCCAGGTATTCCAGGGTTCCCCCGGCACCACAGCCGATATCTGCAATTCGGGAACCGGGAGGGATGCTGCAGAGTTCAAGTGCCCGCTCAGTGAGGAGATGCCCGCCGGGTCTTATGCACGGCCCGACTATGCGGCTGATTTTCTGCCAGTTTGGAGAACGATCCATCACCACTGCCAACTCGGCCGGAAGACTATTTGTCTTCCAGAGCCTGTTCCGCCTCGGCCATCTTTCCTGTCGCCAATTCTTCGCTGATCAGGACCATGCCACACTTGGGGCACGCAGGCAGAGCAAGTGCGAAGATTGTTCTTTGGTATTGGAGTCTTACTGTCCTTTCTTTCACGGACATTTCGCACAGATTGCAGACCCATTCACTGTCGTTGCCGGAATTTGCCGAATCCGTCATACCCTTTTCATCTCCATCCTGTGGGAATAGGCGCAATGGATCTGATAGCGCTCATCGACCGGACTGTATTCCACCCAGTAGGTGACTCTGTCCGGCCGATAAGACGTGAGAAACCGACCTGTGGAGGAATTGATAAATTTCTCCCCGGTCGTCTCGGCATGGTGGATTGCCCTTTGCAAATCTTCCTCCCGGATCAGGCGATCCTCCATCAGTTGCTTGATGTCTTCGGGGATGTGCAAACGTATCCGCTGATACTCGTCCACTACACATCAGCCCTTCTTTGACAATCTTGCGAAAGTATCGATCACCCTCTGTAATCCATGCTCGTCTATCAATGACTTAAGGCCAGTCTCCATCTCGCTTGTAGCCGGCCCATCATCGGAGTCCACTTCGCGTTCTTCAAATATCAGCACATCACTTAGGCACCACTGAACACACACGGGCTTCTCTTCTTCCAGACACATGTCGCATTTCAAGGGGAGACCGGAATCGGGTTCTTTGAACAGGCCCCTGGATGGACAGGCAGCCCTGCAGAAGTCGCATTCTCCATAGACTTTTCCGTCAATCACATACTTGTTTCTACCGGTACATTCCGCTGCAGTATACTCACCCGCAAACACCGGAAGCCACTGGTTGTTCAGCCGGTCGGTAATCACCTGAATCCGGGATCTTGCCGGATTGATGCTGCTGTATCGCGGAACAGAGTGATATGAGGAGCACATTATCTCGCAGGACCGGCAGCCATTGCACTTGTCGGCATCAATCGTAATTACCCTGACCTTCTTCTTAGTGTTGGCCATTTTTCAATATTCCTCTCTGTTCCAGATCGTCAGCGACATAGGCCAGATCCAACTCTTCCAATTTTTCTCTCGTTGGAATACCGTCGTGATTCCAACCCTTGAACTTGTAATACGTGGACAACAGTTCCTCCTCAAGTTCGGGATATCTCTTTTTCCAGTGATCCGCCGGCGGCTTCTCATCGGCTCTGGTCATCCCCTTCCTGTTATTGAGGGCCCGGTGCAAATTTCTATTTCTGTTGGCGATTTTCTTCAGCTCCGCCTCATCAATGTCCATCCCGGTTGCTGCCGAGATCAATTTCGGATAGTTGTGTATGTGATAGGGCGGTTTCAGGCAGAATGAAGACATGCCACAGCAAATGCCGGTGGCATCATCGATGTTGTGCAGCATCTCCATCCAGTCCACAATCTCAGCGGAAATTTGCGGGGTGGGGTAGTACGGGTTGGCCATTTCTCCGCGCATTTCCCAGTCGAGTAAGTATTTCTTGAACTTCTCATCAGGCAACTGGGGCCAGTCTTTTACAAATGCTTCTCGCTGCTCCAGCGTGGGGAAAGGTGTCTGCGGCCATTGCCCCTCGATTTGCGTAATGCTTATCTTCTCATTGGTGGAATACATCAGAAAATAGAGGGGATCCAGCATTCCCAGTTTGAGAGGGAGCTGCTCATGTTTCTTGATGGTGTTGTGATCATAGGCCTCGGCGCCGTTGCCTATCTTTCTGGCTGCATAGTAAACGCCATCGGCCAGAATATCGCCAATGCCTTCTCTTCTGACAACTCTGTCAAGCAGCCAGAAGAATCTGCCTTCCTTGTCAGATGGGCATCCTTCAAAGTCTTTGTCAGTCAGAATGCCGGCTTCATAAAGTTCCACGGCAAATGCCAAAATCTGTGGAGTTGAGAAAGAGTCAACGCCATACTCGGTAGCACGCTGAAGAATTCGGAAGTTAAAACCCAGATCGTCTACGTAGGCGCCCAAACAATAGGTCAGTTTCCCAAAGCATTTCATCATGTAGCGCGGGCCATTATTGTGGGAGACCAAGGCTCCGCAATGCTGCGGACAGTTGAAGCAACTCACAAAACGTTCTACTGCAGCGAGTTGGGTCTTTGTCCAGTTTTCTTCGTTTTCCTTGGTCCAGAAGTCTTTTCTCCGAACACGCGCATTCCCCCAGGCAAAACTTTCCGTGTGCCACTTCTCGTCAGTGTGCACCATCTCTTGTGGCGAGCCGATTCCGGACAAAATGGTCGGTACATCTGGAATAGGATTGGCGTTTCGAAAATTGATATATTCCGTCACGCCATTCATCTCCTCCATGAATTCAGCTGGGCGGGCGATATTGACATCCTTTGTTCCACGTACAGCAATCGCCTTTATTCTTTTGTCCCCCATAACGGCGCCGCCTCCGAGTCTGCTGGCACTCGACCTGGACTGTTCGATGGAAGCCGTGAAGACCCGATTCTCCCCTGCCAGACCGATAGCGGCGATCTGGGCTCTCGGCTCGTTCAACTCTTCCCGAATCAGGTCTTGAACTTCAAGAGCCCCTTTACCCTGCAGATGAGTGGCGTCGCGTATTTCAACCTTATCGTTGTTTATCCACAAGTAAACCCAGGTGGGGGACTTGTTAACAAAAATAACTTTGTCATAGCCGGCATACTTCAATTCCGCTGAAAAAAACCCTCCCATCATCGGATAGGCCAGTAACCCGGACTGAGGCGAAAGAAAGGTAACCACGGAACGATTGGAACTGAAAACAGGCGTGCCATTGAAAAGTCCCGTGCTGAATATGAGCAGGTTCTCCGGGTCAAATGGCTGTGTTTCCGCGGAAACTCTGTCCCAATGTATTTTGACGCTGGTACCCAGCCCGCCAAGGTGAAGCCTGGTCATTTTCGGGTCGGTTTCCACGCGTTCAATGTTGCCTGTTGCCAGGTCAATTTCCAGGTTGTAGCCTGCCTCTGCATATCTCATACTGTTGCCCCTTTCATGTTCATCTTGATCTGATCCGGTGTGGCTGTTGTTGTTGGAAACGCGAGGGCTTTGGTCAGGAGGTAGGCGGCCTGGGCGTAGGAAGTGGGGCACAAGGCGAAGCATTCCTGGCAATCCCAGCATTCTTTTCTGGCGACTTCGGGAA
>JAQTOA010000026.1 GCA_028713555.1 Sterolibacterium sp.
TACGCAACACGCTGGAGAAGTTGCCGACCTGTCTCAACAGCCAGATTGATTCGCTGTTGCCGCTACGCTCGGAACCTGTACAGCAAACTCCGTCGTGAGTGAACCTGGCAGGGCCTAACGCTTACGTTCAATCAGCTTGTCATGGCAAAGAAGGCTCAAGACAAAAGTCTAAGGGCCTGCCACATAAACCGCATGTGCGACTTATGTGGCAGGCCCTTAGACATCACCCTGATCTTCAAGCTTTACCGCAGTTACTGCGTATCGCTCCCAGAGTCCGGTTGCGTTTGCAACGCTGCCTCAGGCATGGAGAACCGGAGAGAAACGATGCCCTTTTACGCCGAGCCAGAAGAGTAGGCGGAAAAAATTAAGCTGAATCATGATCCACGGCGTCTCGGTTCCCGGATACCGGGCAATCACTTCGTTGTCCAGCAAGTTGATCAATCTATGCTTGGCGACGTCCCAGTAGCGCGACGAGGAGTTATCTCCAACCGTTTTTTCGGCATACCGGCAAGATTGCCGCCAGAGTTCCAAGGCGTGTGCATCGCTCACACCCCACTTGCGAGCCAGCCAGGGAAGCATCATCGGTGCGTTCATCTTGTTCTCCTTCACGTTTTCCATAAGAATGGACGTATATTGCACCGCAACAATAGATTTGTCAACCCCCCGCGAGACCCCGCGCCAATGTGAGAATTCCAAGCCTAACTGCAATGCAGCAAATTGGCGTGTTGTTCCCCCCATTACGACTTTTTAAAAATACCGAGAACTTCATGATGCCTATGGCGGCTTGGCTGCGTCGGGCATTTCGAACCAGGCCGGATCGACCAGATCGAGCAAGTCGCCATGCAGCACCTTCTGCAGGGCAAATACGCTTTGCGGCCGTCTGGCGGTGGGTAGCTGCATGCACCAGTCGATCAACTCCAGCAGTTGCAGCGAATAGCGCGTACGCCAGCGCTGCTGGGCGGGCTCCAGTTGGTCCTTTGGCAGCCGCAGATCAGCGGCCAAGGGCGTGCCCTTGGCCAAGCACGCGTACAGCGTCGCGCCTACCGCGTAGACGTCGGTCCACGGTCCTTCGGCTTCGCCGGATTGTATTTGTTCCGGTGCGGCGAATCCCGGCGTATGTACGGCTTGCAGAGGCAAACCGCTGGCGCCGAGAACTTGGCGGGTGGCGCCGAAATCCAGCAGTACCGGATGGCCGTCAGTGCGTAAATAGATATTTGCCGGCTTGATATCGAGGTGCAACAGCTTATGCATATGGACTTCGCGCAGTCCATTCAGTAGTCGCGCAAACACGTCGCGGATGAAACTTTCGCTGAGTTCCCCCTGGTGTTTCTGGATGTGCTCCTGCAAGGTGCGCCCACGTTCGTAACGCATGACCAGGTAAGCGGTTTGGTTGGCGCGGAAAAAGTCGAGCACCCGCACCACATTGGGATGATCGAGATGGGCGAGGAGCCTGCTTTCCTCGAAAAAGCTCAGCATCCCGCGGTTGAAGGCCGCTTGGTGCTCCGCGCTGACGATGGGTAGCGGGCTTTCCCCGTGGCGTTGGGCGAGATGAGCCGGCAGGTATTCTTTGATCGCCACCGGCATGTCCTGCTCGTCATGGGCCAGATAGACGATAGCAAAACCGCCTTGGGACAGCCGCTTTTCTATGCGGTAGTCGCCGAGCCGGAAATCCGGCGCCAGCGGACGATTGGAAACCGAATTGATGTCTTGTGACGACATGGTGTGGAGGTTACACTCACTATCTCTCAGGCCAAGCTTGGCAACCGCGAAGATTATTACCTTATTACCCTGGACTTCTCGACATGATATACAGCATGACCGGTTTTGCCGCGGTGCAACGCGACCTTGGACTGGCAATTCTTCATCTTGAGCTGAAAAGCGTCAATTCGCGCTATCTCGATATCAATTTTCGCATCGGCGAAGAATTGCGCTTCCTGGAAATGCCGCTGCGCGAGCTGATCGCTGCGCGCATCGGCCGCGGCAAGTTCGAGTGCCGCGGCGGGCTGATGCCCTCCTCAGCCACGGCCGGTACGCGCGAACTGGCGGCAAACCCGGAACTGCTGGCGCAATTGGCGAAGTTGCAAGACCAAGTGCGGAGCATTTTGCCGGATACCACGCCACTGTCTGTGGCCGAAGTGTTGCGCTGGCCCGGCGTGCTCGGCGATCAGACGCTGCCTCAGGACATCCTGCAGAGCGAATGCCTGGCATTGGCGGCGACGGCGCTCGACGAATTCATCGCCACCCGGGAACGTGAAGGCGCCAAACTGGCGGCGATGATCCTCGAACGCGTCGCCCGCATGCGCGAACTGGTGACGCAGGCGGAACCGCTTCTGCCGCGCGCCCTGGCCGACTACCAGGAACGTCTGGCGACCAAGCTGCGCGAAGCCGTCGCCAATCTCGACGAGGAACGCATCCGCCAGGAAATCGGTGTATATGCCACCAGAATCGATGTCGCTGAGGAATTGTCGCGCCTCGCGACCCACTTGAGCGAACTTGAGCGCGTCCTGAAGAAAGGCGGCGCCGTAGGCAAACGGCTCGATTTCCTGATGCAGGAATTGAATCGCGAAGCCAATACTCTGTCATCTAAATCCGTGTCGGCCGAGATCACTGCCATCGGCCTGGAAATGAAACTGATGATCGAGCAGATGCGGGAGCAAATCCAGAACCTGGAGTAACGTTCGCCGCCATATACTGTCGGTATGCATAACCGACCTTTCCGAGCAGGAACTGCGTTTCCGGTTTTCCACTTCATTTTCCTATTAATCCTGCTGGCGGGATGCCTCAGTAGCGGATGCGTCCTGGCCGCGTCAAACGAGCCTCCCCGGACGCAGCAGGAAATCGAGATCTTCGTCAGCGCGGGTTGTTCCCATTGCGCGGCCGCCGAGGCGTTCGTGGCCGAACTGGCGCGCCAGCGGCCCGGCCTTCGTGTCGTGCTCATCGATGTGCGGCACGATCCTGGCGCGCTGGTCCGCCTGCGCGAACTCTGGCGTACGGCGGGCATCAGTCAACCCGGCGTGCCGACGACCCGCATTGGCAACGAGCTGATTGTCGGTTTCGATACCCCGGAGACCACTGGCGCCCAGATCCGCGCGGCACTGGCTCACACCGGGCCGACCGGTTTGCCCGGCGGCGCCGTCTGCGGGGTGGCGGAGGTGAGCAGTTGTGCAGCGCCTCAGGAGGAAGCGATCGAGATTCCTCTGACCGGTCGCCGGCTGAGCGTGGCCGATGTCGGCCTGCCGATATTCACCATCGTCATCGGGCTGCTAGACGGCCTCAACCCCTGCTCGATGTGGGTGCTGATCCTTATGATTTCGATGCTCGCGACGCTCGGCGACCGGCGCCGGATGCTGGTTATCGCCGGCACCTTCGTGGCGATCGAGGGAATCGCCTATTTCGCCTTCATGGCCGCCTGGCTCAATCTGTTCCTGCTGGTTGGAATTTCTCGTCTTTCCGAGATCGTCATCGCCCTGCTCGCCATCCTTGCCGGCGCGATCAACCTCAAGGATTTCGTGGTCTTCGGGCGCGGCATCACGCTGTCGATTCCGGCGGCTGCCAAGCCGGGCATCTACGTCCGGCTGCGGGCGATTCTCCGCGCCGAGCGCCTCTGGCCCGCCCTCGTCGGCACGGTGCTGCTTGCCGTGCTGGTGCAGATCGTCGAACTGCTGTGCACTTCGGGGTTCCCGGCGCTCTATACGCGCATCCTCACCCTGCATCGGCTCGACCAAGCCGCTTACTACGGCTACCTGCTGCTCTACAACCTGATGTACATGCTCGACGATATTGTCGTCCTGGCGATCGGCGTCGTGACGCTAGGCCAGCGCCGGCTTCAGGAAAAGGAAGGGCGGCGGCTGAAGCTCGTGGCCGGACTCGTCATGCTCGGTCTTGGCATCTACCTTCTCGTCCCGCGCTAAACTCACGTCAGCTTGACGAGTGTTCATTCGTGCACTAAGATTCAGTGAACGAATGAACACCTACGGAGCAGACTATGGAATCGGACAAGGATCGGCAATACCTCGACCAGTTGCGCGACTACTACGCCGATAGCCGGCGCATTCCGTCCTACCAGCGCATTTGCGTGCTGCTTGGCTTCGCTTCCAAGACGGCGGCCAGGAAGATGCTGCAACGACTGGAAAGCGCCGGTTTCGTCGAACGCACGCCCGATGACGACGCCTGGATGCCCGCCAAACGCTTCTTCGAACGCCCTCTGGCGCTGGTGCCGGTGCGCGCTGGCGCGCCCGACATGGTCGAGGGCGGCAGCGGCGAAGCCTTCCTGGTCGACGACTATCTGGTGCGTCGACCTTCGCGCACCGTGATGATCCCCGTCAAGGGCGATTCGATGATCGATGCCGGCATCCACGATGGCGACCTGGTCGTGGTCGAACGCAGCAAGGCGGCCAAGGCCGGCGACTTGGTGATTGCCATCGTCGATAACGAATTCACGCTCAAGGAACTGGCGATGGAGAAAGGCCGCTTCATCCTCAAGCCGCACAACAAGGCCTATGCGGTGATCCGGCCGAAGAGCGAACTGGAAATCTACGGCGTGGTCACTGGCCTCGTCAGGCGCTACCGGGACTAATCGTGACTTGCCCGCGTAGCACGGGGAAATCCTTTCCCCGGCAGGGAACCGTCTTCCCCCGTTTCCCGGAACAAGGAGTGATTCCGCGTCCGGGCTGCCCGCTGCTGGCGAAATCCGTCCCGGCCGGTTTTCCCTCTCCGGCCGCCGATTTTGCCGAGGAACACCTGAGTCTCGACGAGCGCTTGATCGAACACCGGGAAGCGACCTTCTTCGTCCGTGTCGCTGGCCATTCGATGACCGGTTTCGGTATCTACGATGGCGACCTGCTGGTGGTCGATCGCGCGCTACAGCCAGCCGACCGCAGCGTGGTGATCGCCGTGGTTGATGGCGAGTTCACTGTCAAGCAACTCTGCCACATCCCACAAGGCGTCCTGTTGCGCTCCGGCGCCGAGGGCCATGGCGACATCCTGGTCGCGGAAGACCAGGAATTGGCCGTCTGGGGTGTCGTGCGCTGGTCCATTCATGCGGTACATGGGCCATGCCGATAGCCCTCGTCGACGGCAATAATTTTTTTGTCTCCTGCGAACGGGTCTTCAATCCGCGGCTCGCAGGCCAGCCGGTGGTGGTGCTTTCCAACAACGACGGCTGCGTGGTCGCCAGAAGCGCCGAAGCCAAGGCCTTGGGCGTCAAGATGGCTGTCCCCTGGTTCCAGGTCAGGGCGCTGGCCAAGAAGCACGGCATCATCGCCCTCTCGTCGAACTATGCCTTGTATGCCGACATGAGCGACCGCATGATGGCGGTGCTGGGCCAGTTCTCGCCCGATCAGGAGATCTATTCCATTGACGAGTGCTTTCTGGACCTCGCCGGTTTCGGCGACATCGACCTCGCCGGGTACGCCCAGGCGATACGGCGACGCGTCGGGCAGTGGGTCGGCATCCCGGTCTGCGTGGGCATCGCCGCGACCAAGACGCTGGCCAAGCTGGCCAACCACTGCGCCAAGAAGCATCTCGCCGGCAAAGAGGGGGTGTGCGACTTCACCCGCATCAACGAAACGGAACTCTCCCGCCTGTTCTCCACCATCGCGGTGGGTGAGATCTGGGGCGTCGGCCGGCACTTGTCGGAACAATTGATTGGTCGAAACATCGCCACCGTCGAGAATTTAAGGAAAGCCGACGCCAAGACCCTGCGCCGCGAGTTCTCGGTGGTGCTGGAGCGCACGCTGCTGGAGTTGAATGGCACGCCCTGCATCGGACTCGAAGAGGCGATCCCCAACAAGCAGCAGATCATTTCCTCGCGTTCGTTCGGCCGCTATGTTTACAACCTCGAATCGTTGGGGGAAGCCGTGGCGAGCCATATCGCCATCGCGGCGGAGAAGCTCAGGGGCCAGGGATCGCTCGCCGGCATGGTGCAGGTCTACATTCGCACCAATCCGCACCGGCTAGCTCACCCGCAATACCAGCGCAGTCTGACCGTCCCGCTGCCGGAGGCGGGCGACGATACGCTGCGGCTCATCCGGGCGGCGCTATGGGGTTTGAAACGCCTCTACCGTCCTGGCTATGCCTACCAGAAGGCCGGAGTGATGTTGATGGAAATTACCGACGCCGCGACGTCGCAGATGAATCTATTCTCGCAAGTCAAAGACAATACCCGTCTGATGGCGGTGATGGATCGCATCAACGGGATCTGGGGCAGAGGCACCCTGCGCTCGGCGGCGGAAGGTGTTGATCAGGACTGGCGGATGCGCCGGAAGAAAATGTCGCCGGAATACACTACGCGCTGGGATCAACTCCTCGCCGTTTCAGCGGCCATCAAGAATAGGTAAAATGCGCGGCCAAACCCAGGTAAGGAGTAGCGTTTATGTCAGGAACCGCCGGTCACATCGATCCCGCCAACAAGAAGATTGCCCTTCTGATATCGATTCTCGCCTTGGTGCTGGCCTTTTCAGAAACGCTCGGCAAGGCGGCGCAGACTGCCGCGTTGAGTAAAAACATCGAGGCCACCAATCTCTGGTCTTTTTACCAGGCGAAGAGCATTCGCCTGACAACGATGCGCACCGCGGCGGAAAATCTCGAGGCGCAAGCCGGGGCTACTGACGTTGCCGCGGTCAAGGCGCAGATCGATGCCTGGCGCAAGACGGCGGCGCGCTATGAGAGCGAACCGGAAACCAGGGAAGGACGCAAGGAACTCGCCGAACGCGCCAAGGAGGCCGAAGCCAGGCGCGACCACGAGATGGCCGCCTATCATCAGTACGAGCTGGCGTCAGCCGCGGTGCAGATTGCAATTGTCCTGGCGTCCGCCACCATCATCACTGGTATCGGTGCGCTGGCGTGGCTGGCGGGAGGGCTTGGGGTGGTCGGTGCGGTTTTTTGCCTGGTCGGTTTCCTTGCACCGATGGCAATTCATTTGTTCTAGCGGCGGATTCCGGCATTCGGGGTGGCAGCGGTTCAATACTTCTCGATGATCGTTTGGACTCTGCCGCCGCAGTTCGCGAAGCATTCGTTGTAGCCGTTCACACAGCGCGCCACATCCTCTCTTGCCCAACAATACGAGCGCTTCTTGTCGCAATCCTCGACGGATGGGCTCTAAGCCTTGGTGTGGAGCTTGACCAGCGCCGCCCGACCTGAGAGCAGATGCTCGTGCATCAGACGGCCGGCCTCGTTGGCGTCGTGCTGCTGGATTGCCTTGAAGATGGCACGGTGTTCGGCCAGGGATTGCTTCAGGCGGCCATCCAGGCGCAGCGAGTCGCGCCGCGTCAGTTTCAGCATCTTGCGAGTCTCGTCGATCAATTGGGAGAGCCAGCGATTGCCGGCCAGCTCCTGCAAACGGGTATGGAAGTGTTGGTTGGCGTCGAAGAAGCGGTCGGCATCGCCGTTCCTGGCATGCTCTTCGAGTTGCTTGTGGATATCCACCAGGCCGGAGAGATCGGCTTCATTGGCTTTTTGCGCGGCTGCCGCCGCGCAGCGGCCCTCAAGCAGTGCCATGACCGGGAAAATCTCGTCAAGATCCTGCTCGGATAATTCCGTGACATAGCAACCGCGGCGCGGCTTGAGCATGACCAGATTTTCCGACGCCAGTACCTTGAGCGCTTCGCGCAATGGGGTGCGCGAGATGCCGTATTCCTGCGCCAGCGCCTGTTCGTCGATCCAACTGCCGGGAGGCAATTCATGAGCGAAAATGCGCGTCCGCAGCCGCTCCGCGACCTGCAGATAAAGCGCCGGCGAGGCAATACTGATTTCAGTTCTTGCATTCATAATTATGAATACAGTATTATCTTGCCTGGACAATGTCAAGCATCGAAGCGTCGCTTGGTGCCTGCCGTAAGGAGTAAAGTTTATGGCGGCAAAGCTTGGCGAAGTATGCGTAGCGCGTGGTGCGCTGAAAGGACAAAGCATGAGCAAGTATCCGGAAGTTGAGATTCCTTCCCTGGAAACCTGGGCCAAGGCGGCGGCCAAGTCGGCGCCTGGCGGCGATGTACATCGGCTCGACTGGCAAACGCCGGAAGGCATCAACGTCAAGCCGCTATATACCCGCGCCGATGTCGATGGCCTGCCGTTTGCCGACACGCTGCCGGGCTTTGCGCCTTTCGTGCGCGGCCCGCAGGCCAGCATGTATGCGGTGCGGCCATGGACCATTCGTCAGTACGCCGGCTTCTCCACCGCCGAGGCATCCAACGCCTTCTACCGCAAGGCGCTGGCGGCTGGCGGCCAGGGCGTCTCGGTGGCCTTCGACCTGGCCACGCACCGTGGCTACGACTCCGACCATCCGCGTGTCACTGGCGACGTCGGCAAGGCCGGCGTGGCGATCGATTCGGTTGAGGACATGAAAATCCTCTTCGACGGCATTCCGCTCGACAAGGTGTCGGTATCGATGACCATGAACGGCGCGGTGCTGCCGGTGCTGGCCGGCTACATCGTTGCCGCCGAAGAGCAGGGCGTGACGCAGGCGCAACTGTCGGGGACTATCCAGAACGACATCCTCAAGGAGTTCATGGTCCGCAACACCTACATCTATCCGCCCGAGCCATCGATGCGCATCATCGCCGACATCATCGGCTACACGGCGAAGAATATGCCGAAGTTCAACTCGATCTCGATCTCCGGCTATCACATTCAGGAGGCCGGCGCGACTCAGGCCCTGGAACTTGCCCTGACCCTGGCCGACGGCCAGGAATATGTGCGCACGGCAATTGCCAGCGGCATGGATGTGGACGCATTCGCCGGGCGCCTGTCGTTCTTCTTCGGCATCGGCATGAATTTCTACCTCGAGGTGGCCAAGTTGCGCGCCGCGCGTCTGCTGTGGTGGCGCATCATGCAAGGGTTCGGCGCCAAGCAGGCCAAATCCATGATGCTGCGCACTCACTGTCAGACCTCGGGCTGGTCGCTGACCATGCAGGACCCGTACAACAACGTGGTGCGCACCACCATCGAGGCGATGGCGGCGGTGTTCGGCGGCACGCAAAGCCTGCACACCAATTCGCTCGACGAGGCGATCGCCCTGCCGACCGAGTTCTCCTCGCGCATCGCCCGCAACACCCAGCTCATCATCCAGGAAGAAACGCACATCACCAGCGTCATCGATCCCTGGGCCGGCTCCTACATGATGGAGAAACTGACCCAGGACATCGCCGACCAGGCTTGGGCCATCATCGAGGAAGTCGAGGGGATGGGCGGTATGACCAAAGCCGTCGAATCCGGCTGGGCCAAGCTCAAGATCGAAGCCTGCGCGGCGCAGAAACAGGCGCGCATCGATGCCGGCAAGGATGTCATCGTCGGGGTAAACAAGTACCAGCTGGAAAAAGAAGAGGACATAGAATTTCTCGATGTCGACAACCATGCCGTGCGTGAAGCGCAAGTCGAGCGTCTGCATCGTATTCGCGCCAGTCGCGATCAGGCGGCGGTGGATAGTGCGCTGGCGGCGCTGACCGCCGCCGCAAAATCCGGCCAGGGCAACCTGCTCGACCTGGCGGTCAAGGCCAGCCGGCTGCGTGCTACAGTCGGGGAGATTTCCGACGCGCTGGAGGTCGCCTGGGGTCGCCATCGCGCTAACAATCAGGTGGTCTCGGGAGTTTACGGTGCCGCTTTTGAAAAGGACGCGGACTGGATGGACATCAAGCAACAGATCGAGACTTTCGCCGCCGCCGAGGGACGTCGTCCGCGCATCATGATCGCCAAGCTCGGCCAGGACGGTCATGATCGCGGCGCCAAGGTGGTCGCCACGGCTTTCGCCGATCTCGGCTTCGACGTCGATATCGGTCCGCTGTTCCAGACGCCGGAAGAAGCCGCGCGCCAGGCGGTGGAGAACGACGTCCATGCCGTCGGCGTATCGACGCTGGCGGCCGGGCACAAGACCCTGGTGCCGGCGCTGGTGAAAGCGCTCAAGGATCAGGGCGCAGGCGACATCGTGGTGTTTGTCGGCGGGGTGGTGCCGGCGCAGGATTATGAATTCCTCCGCCAGGCTGGCGTCGAGGGCATTTTCGGACCGGGTACGCCGATTCCGCAGTGCGCCCGTGAAGTGTTGCGCACCATCCGGGCAGCGCATGCGCCGGGCAGCGTTTAAGCCGGCTCGGGAGTGCACGGCATGTCCGAAGCGGGATTGAGAGACGCTGACGCCGAACTGGTGAAGGGCGTCCTGGCGCGCCGCCGGCGACCGCTCGCCAAGGCCATCACCCTGATCGAATCGACGCGCGCCGATCATCAGGCACGTGCGCAGAAATTGCTGGAAGCCCTGTTGCCGCATAGCGGCGGCTCGATTCGCGTGGGGATTTCAGGTGTTCCCGGTGTCGGCAAGTCAACTTTCATTGAAGCGCTAGGCATGTTCCTGATCGAAAATGGCCACCATGTCGCCGTGCTGGCGGTCGACCCATCGTCGTCAATCGGTGGCGGATCCATACTCGGCGATAAGACCCGCATGGAGCGGCTCTCGCTGCGCGAGGAAGCGTTTATCCGTCCTTCGCCGTCGGCCGGAGCGCTCGGCGGCGTCGCTGCAAAAACGCGCGAGGCGATGCTGTTGTGCGAAGCGGCAGGGTACGATGTAATCATTGTCGAAACCGTCGGGGTCGGCCAGTCGGAAACCGCAGTGGCCGGCATGACTGACGTCTTTGTGTTGCTGCAACTGCCGAATGCCGGCGATGACTTGCAGGCGATCAAGAAAGGCATCGTCGAGCTGGCCGATCTGGTGGTGTTCAACAAGGCGGATATCGACCCCGGCGCGACTGACCTTGCCGCCGCCCAGATGAGTTCGGCGCTGCAGATGCTGCATCCGCATTCGAAACATTGGCAGCCGCGGGTGCTGAAAGTCAGTGCCGTGAAAAAGGAAGGCATCGAAAATTTTTGGCGGGTTATCGAGGAATACCGCAAAATCATGACCCAGGCCGGGGAGATCGCCGCAATAAGATGCCATCAGGCGCTGGCCTGGACCTGGTCACTGATCGAGTCCGGGCTGCATGCGCGCTTTCGCGAGCATCCAAGAGTGCGGGGCGCGCTGCCGGAACTATTGCGCGCCGTTGAACAAAGTACGATCACGCCCACGGTCGCGGCAAATCGGCTGTTGGGCTATTTTCAGCAATGAAACGAATCTGGTATTTAAGGGGGTATTTTCATGCATGACATCATTCACCAACTGGAAGAGAAGCGCGAGCAAGCACGGCTTGGCGGCGGCAAGAAACGCATAGCCGCGCAACATGCCAGGGGAAAACTTACCGCCCGCGAGCGCATCGAACTTCTGCTCGACCCCGGCTCCTTCGAGGAATGGGACATGTTCGTCGAGCATCGCTGCACAGATTTCGGCATGGCCGAAAACAAGGTTCCCGGCGATGGCGTGGTGATCGGCTACGGCACCATCAATGGCCGCATGGTGTTCGTCTTCTCGCAGGACTTTACGGTATTCGGCGGTGCGCTGTCCGAGGCGCACGCCGAAAAGATATGCAAGGTGATGGACCACGCCATGAAGGTCGGCGCGCCGGTAATCGGCCTCAACGACTCTGGCGGCGCCCGTATCCAGGAAGGCGTCGCCTCGCTCGGTGGCTACGCCAACGTATTCCAGCGCAACGTCATGGCTTCCGGGGTGGTGCCGCAGATCTCCATGATCATGGGTCCCTGCGCTGGCGGCGCGGTGTACTCTCCGGCGATAACCGACTTCATTTTCATGGTCGAGGACACCTCGTACATGTTCATCACCGGTCCGGAAGTGGTGAAAGCGGTGACGCATGCGGAAGTGACGGCCGAAGAACTGGGCGGTGCGATGACGCACAGTACCAAGTCCGGCGTGGCCGATCTGGCCTTCAAGAACGATGTCGAAGCGCTCTTGATGCTGCGGCGCTTTTTCAACTATTTGCCGCTCAACAACCGCGAAAATCCGCCGCTGCGGCCAACCTCCGACCCGGCCGAGCGCCTCGATATGTCGCTGGACACCTTGGTGCCGAACAATCCCAACAAGCCCTACGACATGAAAGAGTTGGTGGTAAAAATTGCCGACGACACGGATTTCTTCGAGTTGCAGCCCGACTACGCAAAAAATATTTTGATCGGCTTTGTCCGCATGGAAGGCCAGACCGTCGGCGTTGTCGCCAACCAGCCGATGGTGCGGGCCGGCTGCCTGGATATCATATCGTCGATCAAGGCGGCGCGTTTCGTAAGGTTCTGCGACGCTTTCAACATTCCCATCATTACCCTCGTCGACGTCCCTGGCTTCATGCCCGGGACCGCGCAGGAATTCGGCGGCATCATCAAGCATGGTGCCAAGCTGCTCTACGCTTACGCCGAAT
Source organism: Sterolibacterium sp. (assembly GCA_028713555.1). Lineage (GTDB taxonomy): Bacteria > Pseudomonadota > Gammaproteobacteria > Burkholderiales > Rhodocyclaceae > JACRAR01. The sequence continues at coordinate 12,279 of JAQTOA010000026.1, forward strand.
GCACGGTGCCGAAGGTCACGGTGATCACGCGCAAGGCCTACGGCGGCGCCTACGACGTGATGTCTTCGAAGCATTTGCGCGGCGACGTCAACTTTGCCTGGCCCTCCGCAGAAATCGCCGTGATGGGGCCGAAAGGCGCGGTCGAGATCATCTTCCGCGAAGAAAAGGGCGATCCGGCCAAGCTGGCAGAACGCGAGGCTGAATACAAGGCCAAGTTCGCCAATCCATTCGTCGCCGGTTCGCGCGGGTTCATCGACGACGTAATCCAGCCGCACGAAACGCGCAAGCGCATCTGTCGCTCGCTGGCAATGCTGAAACGCAAGAAACTGGAAAATCCGTGGCGCAAGCACGGCAACATTCCGCTGTGATGGCCGGGGAGAAAGAGAAAATGTTTAAGAAGATTCTGATTGCCAACCGCGGTGAAATCGCCTGCCGCGTCATTAGAACCGCCCACGGGATGGGCATCGCCACCGTCGCTGTGTATTCGGAGGCCGATCTCGATGCGCGCCATGTCGAGATGGCCAACCAGGCCGTATGTATCGGTCCGGCGCCAGCGAAGGAGTCGTATCTTTGCATCGACAAGATCATTGCTGCCTGCAAGGAAACGGGTGCCGAAGCGGTGCATCCGGGTTATGGATTCCTTTCCGAGAATGCCGAATTCTGTTCCCGCCTGGAAGCTGCCGGCATCGTCTTCATCGGGCCCAAGCCTCACGCGATACAGGCCATGGGCGACAAGATCGCCTCGAAGAAGCTGGCCAAGGCGGCCCATGTCAATACCATTCCGGGTTATACGGATGTGATCGAGGACGCCGATTTGGCTGTAACGATTGCGCAGGATGTCGGCTACCCGGTGATGATCAAGGCTTCCGCCGGGGGAGGCGGCAAGGGTTTGCGCATTGCCTTCAACGAAAAGGAAGTCCGCGAGGGTTTCCAGTCCTGCCGCAACGAAGCCAAGAAAAGCTTCGGCGACGATCGCGTATTCATCGAAAAGTACATTGAGGAGCCGCGTCACATCGAAATCCAGGTGCTCGGCGACAGCCACGGCAACTTGGTGTATTTGGGGGAACGCGAATGTTCGTTGCAGCGTCGCCACCAGAAAGTCGTCGAGGAAGCGCCCAGCCCGTTCCTCGACGAGGCGATGCGCAAGGCCATGGGCGAACAGGCGGTGATGTTGGCGCGTGCGGTCGAATACCAGAGTGCCGGCACAGTCGAGTTTGTGGTCGGCAAAGACCGTTCGTTTTACTTCCTCGAAATGAACACCCGCCTGCAAGTTGAGCATCCGGTCACCGAAATGGTCACCGGCCTGGATCTGGTTGAGCAGATGATCCGCGTCGCTGCCGGGGAAAAGTTGGCATTTGGCCAGAAGGATATCAAGCTCGACGGCTGGGCGATGGAATGCCGCATCAATGCCGAGAATCCTTTGCGCAACTTCCTGCCTTCGACCGGACGGTTGATAAAATATATTCCGCCTCGGCCAATCACTGGCCACGTCAGAGTAGATACCGGCGTTTATGAAGGCGCCGAGATCACGACGCATTACGACTCGATGATCGCCAAGCTGATCGTGCACGGTTCCACGCGCGATATGGCCATTGCGCGCATGCGCGACGCGCTCAACCAGTTCGTGATTCGCGGCGTCGTGTCCAACATCGCCTTCCAGGCGGCATTGATGCAGAATCAACGCTTCGTCTCGGGAAATTTCAATACCGGCCTGATTGCCGAGGAATATCCGAAGGGCTTCGATACCGTCGACCTGCCGCACGACGACCCGGTCATGCTGGTTGTCGTCGGCGCCGCCATTCATCGCCGCTACCTGGAACGCAACGCCACCATCAATGGCCAGTTGCCGGGCCATGAATACAAACCGGGCAACGACTTCGTGGTGCTGTTGAACGACGTGCAGTACGCGGTGGAAGCTTTTCGGGTAGAAGGCGGATTCAACATGGTTCATGCCGGCGACCACTATGCCATTCGCTCGCATTGGCAGTTTGGCCAGCCGCTCTATCGTGGGACTTTGAATGGCGAAGCCTTCTGCATGCAGGTCGAACGCGTCGGTTTGAAATACCGCCTGTTCCACTGGGGCACCCAGGCTGATTTGATGGTGTTGCCGGCACATGCCGCCACCGCCTTGCGGGCACTGATGCCGCATCAGGTTCCAGCGGTTGTATCGAGGTTCCTGTTGTCGCCGATGCCCGGGCTGCTCACTGCTATCGTTGTTGCGCCAGGTCAGAAAGTCAAGGCGGGTGAGAACCTGGTGGTGATCGAGGCGATGAAAATGGAAACCGTCTTGAAAGCCGAGCAGGACTGTGTGATCGGGAAACTCATGGCGAAACCCGGCGAAAGCCTGGAGGCGGATCAGGCCATCATCGAGTTTCGTTGATGCCTGCAAAGGCCGCGCACCGCACGGCTATGTCGAGCAGGAAGCCGAGGTGGCCGTCGTCGTGCATTTCATCCACGGCGGAGGTTGTTAGTGCCAGGTCTCAGGCGGCCAGCCTCGGCTAGAGTCGTGGCGGCCCTCTTCGTGCAGTCGGTGAAAAAGATCTGCTGGCCGAAGGGAATCGATGACAGACTGCGGGGAGCGGAATATTGGGCTGCTTGCCCCGTGATACCATGAAAAAATCGCCAGGTACGGAAGCCTTTATAGCCAGCCATTTGCCGGATTCAAGAAAATGGATTTTACTGAAGCGGAGATTGTTCATAGGGAATGGAAGCTAAAACTTCGCAGCGCCCTGATCAACAGAGAAAGCCTGGATGAGGCGGCAATTTCCGCCGATGACTGCTGCAAGTTAGGCAAATGGTTGCACGGTGAAGCCAAGAATAGATTTGGCGAACTGAGAAGTTATGCAGACTGCGTCGAAAAGCATGTGAGATTCCATCAGTGTGCAGGAAATGTGGCGAAGGCCATCAATGCCAAGAAGTATGATGAAGCCGAAGCCATGCTGGCGGCAAGTACCGAATACATGTTTGCATCCGTTGAATTATTGGAAGCAATTTCAGTTCTTAAGAGTGAAACAGGATGTTGACTGTTTCAATCCATCAATCGCCATGAAATTCCGCGTCATTCCGGTTACGCCTTTCCAGCAGAATTGTTCCCTGCTCTGGTGCGAGGAAACCCTGCAAGCTGCCGTCGTGGATCCTGGCGGCGATATCGATCGCATCCTTGCCGGCGCCGCACAACTGGGTGTGAGCATCGTAGTCATTCTTCTGACCCATGGCCACATCGACCATGCCGGCGGTGCGGCGGAACTTGCTGCTCGCCTTGGCGTCCCAATCGAGGGACCTCAGCAGGAAGATCGTTTCATTATCGACCAGTTGCCGCAGCAGGGACGGATGTTTGGTCTGCGGGAAGCCGCGCCATTTACTCCTGATCGCTGGCTCAATGAGGGTGATGCGGTCAGTTTCGGCAAAGTCACGCTAAGCGTGCTGCATTGCCCCGGCCACACGCCGGGACATGTGGTGTTTTTCAATGCGCCAGAAAAACTGGCCATCGTCGGTGACGTATTGTTCCAGGGATCAATTGGCCGCACCGATTTTCCGCGTGGTGATCACGCCGCCCTGATCAATTCCATCCGCACCAAGCTTTGGCCGCTGGGCGACGACGTCAGTTTCATTTCTGGCCACGGACCGATGTCAAGCTTCGGCAAGGAACGGCTCCACAACCCGTTTGTCGGCGACGGCGCATAGTCACTTCCAGCATAAATTTCGCGCAGTGATGCGTCTTGGTATAGACCTTGGCGGCAGCAAGATCGAGATCGTCGCATTGGACTGCGACGGCGGAGAACTGTTGCGACACCGCGTGGCGACACCGCAGGGCGACTATATGGGTACAGTCAGGGCTGTCGTCGCCCTGGTCGAACAGGTCGAGAAACGGACGCAGCGGCGTGGCACCATCGGCGTAGGCATACCCGGTGCGTTGTCAAGGGTCAGCGGTAACGTCAAGAACGCCAATTCCACTTGCCTGATCGGCAAGCCGCTGCAGCGCGATTTGCAGACGGCATTGCAGCGCGAAGTGCGTCTGGCGAATGACGCCAACTGTTTTGCGCTTTCCGAAGCCACCGACGGAGCGGCAGCCGGTGCTGAGGTGGTGTTCGGCGTAATTCTTGGCACCGGCGTGGGCGGCGGCATTGTCGTACAGGGTCGGGTATTGGCCGGCGCCAACGCCATTGCGGGCGAGTGGGGGCATAATTTCTTGCCAGACGATTCGGCGCCAAACACCTCAACCCGGCATGGCTATCGTGCTCCATGTTATTGCGGTCGTGTGGGCTGCATAGAAACCCTTTTGTCGGGGCCGGGAATGAGGCAGGATCATTTCATCATCAACGGCGAATTTCTCGAGCCACCGGCGATTGTCGCGCGCGCCTTGGCGGGCGTGGCCGCATGCGAAGCCACGTTGCAACGTTACGAGGCGCGTCTTGCCCGGGCGCTGTCTCAGGTCATCAACATACTCGATCCCGATATCATCGTGCTCGGCGGCGGCTTGTCAAACATTACGCGGCTCTACCAGAATGTGCCGAACTTATGGGCCGAGCATATATTCTCCGATCAGGTGCTGACGCGACTGGTCAGCAACCGTCACGGCGATTCCTCCGGCGTGCGCGGCGCTGCGTGGTTGTGGGGGAGGTGAAATCGTGAGATCAGGCCATAGCGTTTGTCTCGCAATATCGCACGCGCGAACGTGATTTCATGAGACAGACGATTAGCCCTTGGCTGCGCATCTTCCTGCCATTTGCCGTTGGCTATTTCCTTTCCTATTTGTTGCGCAATGCCAATGCAGTGATCGCGCCGGAGTTGATGCGCGAATTGAATTTCACCGCTGCCGATCTGGGTTTATTGACCAGTGTTTATCTGGCGGCTTTTGGCATCTTCCAGTTGCCGCTGGGAATTCTGCTCGACCGTTATGGCCCGCGCCGGGTCGAGTCGGCGTTGCTGCTGCTGACCGCCATCGGCGCGGCACTGTTCGCGCTGGGCCAGAATCTTGTCGAGTTGGCATTGGCCCGTGCATTGATCGGACTCGGTGTGTCCGCTTGCCTGATGGCTTCCTTCAAGGTTTTCTCGCTGTGGTTTCCGACTGCGCGGTTGGCCTCGTTGAATGCCGCGATTATGGCCGCCGGCGGCTTGGGTGCGCTGACATCCAGCGCCCCGCTGAGTTGGGCGCTGCCGCTGATTGGTTGGCGTGGCGCCTTTTACGGGTTGGCCATACTCGCAGTGCTGGCCGCATTGCTGATTTTCACTACGCCGGATAAGCAGACCGGTGCCGGCAAGGAAACTCTGGCTGAACAGTTATGCGGTGTCGGCCAGGTTTTCAGCAGCTTTGCCTTTTGGCGTTACGCCCCGCAAACGGCATTGGTCGTTGGCGGCTTCATGGCCATGCAGGGGCTATGGGCGGTCCCTTGGCTGATGAATTTCGGTGGGTTGACGCGCGAAGTTGCGGCCATTCACTTGTTGCTGATGAGCATGGGCATGCTGAGCGGTTTCGTTTCGATTGCCAGCTTTGTCACCCGCCTCGCAGCGCGCGGCATATCCCCGGAACGCATTCTGATCTCTGGCATGGGCGGTGGCATGATTGTCACCCTGCTGATTGTGATCGACGCGGCATCGACTTATCTACTCTGGTTCGCGATGGGCTTGGTGTTCAGCGTCGGCAACCTCTCCTATGCGTTGCTGTCGGCACAATTTCCGGTGCAACTGGCGGGGCGGGTTAATACCACACTCAACCTGCTTACATTCATCGGCGCTTTCATCATCCAGTGGGGATTTGGCGCGGTGGTGGATTGGTTCGTTGCCGGCGGACTGCCGCTGCACGTGGCCTATCAGAGTACCTTTGGACTATTGCTGGCATTGCAGGCCGCGAGCTATGGTTGGTACATCCTGTCGGGAAGGCGTACCAATGGCGCCGTGAAATCAGCCTAGCGGCAGCAAAGGGCATATTTACCGCAGCACATTCGTTCACGGCAGCCGATGTCGACGCTGATCATCGACATGGCGGGTATCTGAACAATAGAACCGCTACTACCGCCGGGCAAAGCGCATCCTTTGGGTTGCCACAATCCTCGCACGCCAGATCGGGATGCCATGAATGCCATTTTGTTTCTGCTCCGCACCGGCTGCCAGTGGAATGCGCTGGAGGATTTGCTCGTGCAGTTCAGCATACAGACGTTTCCGCGAATGGACCGAGGCTGGTGTGTTCGAAGCCTTCTGGCGGGAGGGACTGATCGAGTACGATGGACTGAAGGGAATCAACTGGTCCGGGCTGTCAATGGACGGAGCAATGACGAAGGCACCGCTTTCGGGCTCAAACCCCCCGGGTCGAACCCGACGGACAGAGGCAAGCAGGGCGTTAAGCGCAGCCTGCTGACGGAAGCTGACGGCATTCCGCTGGCGCTTGCGATTGAGGGCGCGAACCGTCACGACATGAATCGCCATGTTGCATCTCGCCTGCGGCATTATCACTTGGCGCGCAACTGGCCTACTGAAATAGGCTCTAAAACGCCACAGGTGACATTTGCAGTTGACGGCCTTGTTATGCTCTGCTATTTTGCCTCTCGCTTGAGTCTTTGTTAAACGGTTTGTTGGGAACATTGAGTCCTTAGGATAAAGGACCAGGACCGGTAAAAGGGGAGATATCAAAAATAACTACAACGTGGTACAGGGTAGCGGTAAGGTTTAATTAAATTACAACCGGGACAAAACCCGGGGGCGGCAAGCAGCCGATCGCCGTTAAATCAACACCGCCCGGAATCACCAGGAATCCCGCTTGAATCGGGGATTTTAGCATTCACCCCCTGATTCAGCCGGACAGCGGTGGCGCAGCAAAATCGTCGTCATGTGATGGCGGTTCATTTTCAGGAGGAGTAATCGGATGAAAACCAGGAAGAGGGAGCAGGGAGCTCCCGGTGCACTTCGCGTTGCGCCGGTGGCGGTGG
>JAQTOA010000027.1 GCA_028713555.1 Sterolibacterium sp.
TGTTACATGCCGCGCGGGACTGGTGGAGTTTGTTAGGAATCGAACCCTAGCAAAGCGGGAGAAGCCTAAGCTCGTTGTATGACAACGGCTTAACCCGGTTTTCCGTTCCACTGCACCTCAAATCCCATTTTCCAGTGGCCGCAATGGGACGCGCGGCTTCACGGACCGCCCCCGGTCATGAGCCGTCATAGACGTCCCCGGAAACCCAAAGTTTTTGAACGGCTGCATTCGATTTTCGCCATGACAATGGGAAGCCGGTGAGCATGGCCGGTGTCGGAGGTGCAGCGGTCGTTCGCGGTGCTTTTCTGTCTGAACGGCTGCACCCGGAAAAGCTTACGGACCGCTCCCGACAAAAGTGAACTTCTACCATTGCTACGAGATGGTGTTGTCTCGAATCTACTTGGCCCGGAGATACAAGTTTTTTAGTGATTGGCCGGGAGCCATCCTCTCTTCGGTTACGAAAAGATCCGTTTTTGCCTTTACCAAGTCAGAGAGCTTCTTGTAGCCATAGACTCGGGAGTCGAAGTCTGGTTGGAGTTTGGTCAGGTAGCTGCCAAACGTCCCAAGGTTAGCCCAGCCGTTTTCATCTGATGATTGCTCCAGGGCATCAAGTACAAACTTGCGCGGAAATTGCGGGGCAAGATTGGGAGGTGGGGGAGCCTTCAACGGTGCGAGGGTCGAATCTGGCTTGGTGTTCGCATTTACGTTTTCCACTTCGGCGACACTGGGTCGGAGCACTTCGGTAAAAATGAATTTATGGCATGCATTCCGAAATGCATCTGGCGTCTTCTGCTCGCCAAAGCCTAATACCGTTAGCCCTTCTTCGCGAATCCGGGTGGCGAGTCCGGTGAAGTCACTATCGCTGGTGACGAGGCAAAACCCATCAAATTTCCGAGTGTAGAGCAAGTCCATTGCATCAATGATTAGCGTGCTGTCGGTTGCGTTTTTCCCCGTGGTGTAAGCAAATTGTTGCACTGGCTTGATGGCGTATTTCTGGAGAACCTTTTTCCACGATGAACTATTGGGCGACGTGAAGTCCCCGTAAATCCGTTTTACGGTGGCCTCACCGAACCGTGCAACTTCAGCCAGAATGCCCTCAATGACGGTTGCTTGAGCGTTATCGGCGTCAATAAGCACCGCCAGCCGGGAAATCGGCTCTTCAGATTCAATTTTTGCGATTAACCTAGGAGATACCATTTTCACTTAAGCTCAATTGACCACGAATACTTCCAATCATACAGCATACAACCTGTCCGCCTCTGGCCGGCACTTGCCTGTGGAGAGTCGTGCCGCATTGCCGCCACTGGGAAATCAGCGATTTTCGTCAACGGCTGCAATCGGATTCCGCCGCCAATTTCCGGACCCGGCCATTTTCGGCCACTAGCGAAGTTTCCCCAAAGCAGACTCCCAGAGACGCTGGGTGTATGCTGATGCCCTGTATGCTGCTGTCCAGATAGAAAATCGAACAGAGAACATTGCGACTGAATTAGTGGACACCAGGGAGCTTTATACCGGTACAACCTTAGGCTAGCAATTTGCATCTTTGAAGGGGCTTGTGCCCATGAATCAAGAATCTTTGGTTAAGTGGCAATCGATTGCTTCCATCGCGGCGTCCATCGCCATTCCGCTGATACTAGCAATTGTCGGCTATGTGGTGCAGGACAAAATATCGACCGAGGGTTTACGTAAGGATTATGTGCAGATCGCCATCAGTATTCTGAAGGAGCGACAGGATGAAGACCTGAGGAAATGGGCAGTTAAAGTGTTGGATGAGAACTCACCAATACCATTTTCGAAGGATGTGCGTATGAAGTTAGAAAAGGGGACCGTGTTTGTACCAGTTGCTGTTGAATGTCCGCGTTTCCCTGATCCGCCGGAAGCTTCGAAACATAATCCCGGGAAGTTGCTGATCGAAAGCGAGAAGGAGAAATTACTTAAGGGTGACCTGAATATTGACGATGTCATTAGCAATTACGGGCACTGCGATCGTAATGCAATCGATCTTGGCACCTTGCAGAAATGGATAAGGGCGATGCAGGCATCGGATCAGAAATTCCGTGGGGGCCACTTGGCGGATGGAAAGCCCCCCCAGTCCGAAGGCCAGTAGAACTCCATTCAAAATCCTAGGGCCAAAGGGGCCAAGGTCAAATTTTCCTGCCTAACCTTGTTCGAGGCGACCGTGGAACAGCTTGACCGTGGCGGGCAGAGTGGCCGGCCGCTCAACTTCAACGTTGAAGGTTCGCTGTCTGAAAGCATGAGCCTCGCCTCAGGGTCGAGAGTACCATCTGAGGTCCTCGGGTTTAAATACCACGGACCGCTGGGTCCGTTGAATTACTGTTAGGTGTCCAGAAATGTTGCAGTTCGTGGCTGACCAAATTGATCAAATGGACCTGGCACTCGACCAGCTTGCCGTCCGCGACCGAAACTTTGATCGTTTTGCAATGATGCTCATCGACAATGTCGTTGAGTTGACACTACACAAGCATGCAAGAGAGATGGCGAACGAGAACGACCTCTGGGGGCGCGAAAGTACGCCGAGGCACGACCCAAAGATGGTTGCTTCCGGACTTGGTCAGAGTTTCGAGGCCAAGGTGAAACTTGCGCGGCTAACGTCCATGTTAGCTCCGGCAGTGGCGGATAGTATCCAGTATCTTCACACTTTTCGAAATACGGTCTATCACCAGGGTGTACGGCACGAGGGAATTTTGCATTCCCTTGCAACTTTCTACTTCCAGAACGCATGCTCGGTTCTTGAGGGGTTCAAGCCTATGTGGTGGTCCACCGGCAACCGTGACCGTATTTCTCATCGAGCTATTAAGTACCTAGGCACACCGAAACTCATGAATCACCGTGAGGCGCTGCACCAGGCATGCACTCGCCTGCGAGAAGTCGGCGGATCACTTGGAGGCTCACTTGTAGCTGATCTCCACACGGACATGGGGAAGACGATAGAACATGTTGACGGGCAGATCGACTTTCTTTCTACGGACGCGCCTGAGTCCACGACCAGACGTAAGGCACTCATCGCCGCACAGGCCTGGCCGTTTGCGTTTACCGAAGAGGGAAAGAAATGGGCAAGGGATAATGGCTGCCCATCTGGTTCCATCCGAAATTATGTCAATTGGCTTTCAGCTAACTATCCTTGGCAGGTTCGAACTGATCCCATAGCTAGTTGGCGAAAACGCCACGACTCCCTGCGCCACGAGAAAACCTCGGATATTGCCCTCAAGAAGTACTGTGAATTCATGCGACAGACAGAGGACTTTCGCGCGAAGATTGACGAAGCCGCCGCACAATTGGATGGGTACATCCAGCAACAGATTGACGTCGCACGTGGAAAGTAGGATGCGTAACCCGCGGACCAACTGGACCTTCCTGCAGTAGGACGGTTCTGCAACATTCAAACGACCGCTTCCACGGGGCGCGACCGACGGCTCAGGGCACAGACCTGCCCGCCAGGTTTTTTGAAACCGGCCGCCCACGCTAACTTAGCCAGTGGCCGCTGGGTAAAAGGAGCCCATTCAAAATATATAAAAAACACTGAGGCACATTGACTAAGCTCTCATGGACCTTACCAGGAACTGGAGCTTGTATGCGCCCGACTAAAGATTCAGGAATATTAATTGTGGCCCGACTCGGAATATTTTTCGGCGGCACGACAGGCTTTGTCCTATGGGGCAAAGAACTCGGAAATATCATCGGCAATTACTGGGCATTCGCCGATTGCAGCCTCGTCACGGGATTGTTGATGTTCATGTTGCTGCCACCGCAGCGCCGTTATGGAACGTACTCGCACCGGCGACGCCATTCTCGAATTCCCTCGCGCACATCACGCAAGGATGATGACGGATCCGACTGGCGTGTTGAGTTAAGAGAGAAGGAGAGATCATCTCCGATGTATCAACATCTCATCACCAACGCTTGGCATCAGCAACCAAATGACGACTAGGAACTGCTTTTAAACCCCGAGATCAATCAGAAACTTTCAGCGCCGATCGGGTGCGCAGCAAGTCTCATCGTTCCACCGCACCTCACCCCAGACCCCATGTACCGCACAATCACCGAAGCGAGTGCGACGAAGTCGGTCATGGCGCAGCAAACGGATTCTTCACCGTCAGCCGGCCCTCGAACACCTGCCCGTCCTGCATGTCCTCGGAGTACAACGTGTCGCAACCGGCGACTAGCGCCGCCGCGATAATGACCGAATCCCAATGACCGATCTGGTAGCGTTCGCCCAGCGCCATAGCCTGCTCGGTGATCTCCGCTGTGACTGCGATGACATCGCAGCCTTGCATCAGGGCGCGAGCCAACTCGTAAGCGCTTGGCCGGTCGAGCTGGCGCTTGACCAGTAATACATTCAGAAATTCGTTGACGACCTGGGTGCTGATGACCGGGCTGCGATGCATCAATGCCAGCGCCTGCTGGCGCTTCGGTTCATCAGCCTCGAGCGCGTAGATTGCGACGTTGGTGTCAGCGAAGAACTTTGCGGTCATAGCAATCTTCGCGATTGAATTTGCCCGACCAGGTCCCTGCATGTTTGTCGAACGTCGCCCAGGCATCGGCCTGCTCCCGGTCGCGCTTGGCGATCAGGAATTCAGCAAAATCGAGTACCTCGCCGATCTCGCGTTCTTGCATGGTTTTTATCAGTTCGGTAATACGATCAGTCGCACCCATGCTGTCGCTCCTTTCATGAGGTTTTGGCAAGTTTAACGACTTTCGCCGGTTTATTCACCCCCACCGCCACAAGCAGGGTTGAAGTTGGGGTTTGAGGCGCAGTGGAACGCTTATCGGAAGATTCCCAACCGTTCCACTACGCCACAGACCTCTACCTGGCCGCTCGCCCTTCCGCAGCCGACAGCATCTCGCGTCCAGACAAGGCATGCCCCAATATTTCGATGGCCACCGGGTTGGGCGTCAGCTGAAACACGCCGTCGACCTGCGCCCACTTCTCAAACACCCAAAAGTTGCTATATCGATCCCCCCGCTTCAAATGAATCCCCGTCCGCGCCAACTCAGTCAAACGCGCCGCGATGGCTTCCGCGTCGTCCTGGTCCGTCGGAATAATCTGCAATGTCGCTGTCACCATGATGGGGGTACCGGTTGTTTTGAGGTTATCTCTTATACGACCTAGCGCTTTCCCAGCCTGCGTTTTAAAGCTTGCGCTTGGGCCGTGGCGGGATGACGTTTGACCGTCTCCTTCGCCAGGGGAGTCCCCGCCAGCTGCCTGAGTAACTCCTCGATGCGCCCGTCGGCCCGGGCCAGTTCGGTTTCCAGGTGGTTGGCGCGTTGCTGAGCGACGTTTTCCAAGACGTGGCTATCGTCCAGGCGTTGGGTCAGGTCGGTCACGCGCGATTCCAGGCTGGCGACTTGCCGCTGCATCAGGTTCTCGGCGTAACGCGCCGCATCCCCTTCGATCGTGAGTAGGCGCCGGTCGGTTTCGGCTGTCTCGCGCACACTGGTGAGTGTGGTGCTGACCTGGTTGAACTTGTCTGTGAGATCCGTGAGGCTGATTTGCAGAGCGTCCCGCTGGGTCTGGGCTTGATCGCGGGCAGCCACCGCCTCCTGGCGTTCCGTAAACGTGATCGACTGCAGGGTTTCTGCATCCGCCCTGCCCTTCTCCGCCCACTGGATGCGCTCGGCCCAGGCCTGGCGCTCGGCGTCGAACGTGGCCTTGGCCTCCGTGGCCGATTGTTCCCATAAACCCTTGGCCAGGGATTCGAGGGATTGCACAAAGCTCTCCGGCAGTTCCGGCAGGTCGAGCAGACGCGCATGGCGTTGGGCCTGCTGATCGCGGTAGACCTGCAGGTCCTTGTGGATGTCGGTGTTGGAGCCGGAGCCGATGTAGGTGCGGGTCTGGGTGACGGAGGGAAGGCTGCCGGTGGCCTCATGCACCAGGGCTGCGACCGCGAAGACCCGCTCGCGGCGGCCGGTGAGGTTGGACAGGCGCTGGGCGATGGCGGTGTCGAGGGGGGTCATGAAGGGTCTCTGGGGAGTGTGTTTTGTGTTAGTGTAGCACGTAATGACGTAATTATGGCGTATTTATTGTCTACTTCTCTAATAAGTGCAGTTATTGGTCATCTCACCGGTTTTGCGCTATACTGGGTTCATGCTGACCGATCTGATCCCTGTTCCGCCGCTGTTGCCGGCCTCTTCTGAGGTGCTGCCGACTTATCTGGCCGACGATGCGCTGATGGTGCAGACGTTTCTGGCGGGGCTGGCGAATGCTTCGGTGAATACGGAGTTGGCGTATCGCAAGGAGCTGGGGCGGTTTCTGACCTGGGCGCTGAGCCAGGGGCATCCGCCCGGGCAGTGCCTGGCGCGCATCAACCGGCAGGACATCGAGGCGTATTTACGGTTTTTACGCTCGGCGGCGCCCTTGCCCAAGGCCGGGCCGATCAAGAACCGGAATAACGAGCGGATGGCGTTCTGGAAAGCGCCGCGGCCCCTGGCGGAGGTTTCTGTCGCCCATGCGGCCACCCTGCTCCGGACCTTCTTCGAGGCGCTGACGGATTACGAGGCGGGCCCGGGGGTGCCGGTGCGCAGCACCAATCCGGTCAAGAGCAAGCGGGTTCGAAATACCCGGAAGTCCGAACGGATGCCCGGGGAGCGGGTGGCTTCGCAGAACGGCGCCGGGTCGCTGGAGCGGATCCTGACGCTGGACGATATGTCTTTGGTGTTCGAGACCATCGAGGGCTTGCAGGAGAGCCATCCACGCCACTATCACCGCTGCCGCTGGGTGCTGCACCTGGCTTACCGCTCGTTTTTGCGGATCTCGGAGGTGGCGCAGTTGCAGATGGGAGATTTTGAGCGCGACCAGGACGGGTGGCAGATGTATATCCACGCCGGCAAGGGAACCACCGACAGCACCTGGATCCGGGCGTCGGCGCGGCTGATCGAGGAACTGGTGGTTTATCGGCGCAGCCGGGGGATTTTTGCGTATCCGCTGCCGCGTGAGGGGAATCCGGCGGTGTTTGCGCTGCCCCGCAAGGGGCGGGAACATCCGGTGTCTGCACCGGTGCGGGTGGCCTTGAGGGACCGTTTTGGGGAGCCGACCGGGGCGATTCGGGAGGAGGTGCCGCCGCGGGTGGAAAGAGCTTTGTCGGAAAGAGCGCTGTTTGCGGTGATCAAGCAGGTGTTCCGGATGGCGGCGGGTCGTTCATTGGATTCGACGCAGAAGGAGCGGCTATTTGCGGCTTCGCCGCATTGGCTGCGGCATACCGGGATCACCCATTCGCGTAATGCCGGGGTGTCGTTGCGCTCGCTAAAGGCGCAGGCCCGGCACAAGAGCGAGTTGGCGACCGCCCGCTACGAGCATGGCAGTGACACGGAGCTGGCCAAGGAGATGGAGAAGCTGGGATAGACGCGGCGGGTGGGCTGGATTTCTGGTGGCTGAGATCGGAGACACGCGGCCAGCTTCAGCTGGTTTTGCCTATCCTTTTGCCCCGTTCTGACATCAAATGGGCTTTGATTGCTTGCTTTTCTGCAATGATTCGCTGGGTTTCCGCTTGCAATGCCGCGGATTCTTCCGGTTCAAACCCTAAATCATTGAAAATATTGCCGCCGACGGGGGTGATGTGCGCGGATGGGGTCTCGATGGTCACTTTCTGACGCCTTTCTTGAATGTCTTTGTCTTGCAGCGAAGAACAGCGCCAGTCGATCGGCGTCTCTTCCCTGGTACCTTCCTGGGTAGGGTATCAGAACTTGGACACTTTGCCATTGTGTTTGCTTTCGCCCGGACAACGATCTATCATATCGTAACGTTACGATACAGGGAACGTGCATGGGCCAGCCCAGAAAATACGCCTCGGCCGCTGAGAAAATGCAGGCCTACCGGCAGCGCAAGGCGCTAGCGCTGGCTGAACTGCGCACGAAGGCGGATGCGCTTGCCCAGCCGCCCAAGATTGTGGAAAAGGTGGTCGAGAAAATCGTCACCGTTCCGGCGAAGAGATCCGCTCAAAAACTCACCAAATCGTCGCACCCGGCAATCTGGCCAACAGATCGCCAGCGCATTATGACAGAGCAATTTTCCCACTATCATGGGGGTGAAGATGCCGCAAAACGGATGGGCAGGAACACCAAAATGGCGGCGACCGCGGTGCTGGAGATCAAGAAGTTGCTTGATTCTCTTCCCTACGAGAAGCGCCTGGTCATGGCTGCTGACATTGAATCCCTGGAGCAAGCCGCCAGCGTGCTGAACAGCTATACCGACGCCTTGGGCGTTGCCCAGCGCGAAGCGGCATTTGCTCGAGAGGTACGAGACAGCAAGCACCAACGCGAACAGGAAGCGCGTATCGCGGCAACGGTGCTGCAACTGTTTGGGGGGTCGCCTGATCCGCTGGTGATCACCTCGATGGCAACCGATCTTGTCGCCTTCACCACCGAGATTAAATCCTGGGCACGGCAGCAGCATGGCGTGGACAAGGCGCTCATGGACATCGATGAGTTTGAGATCAAGCAGGCCCTGCACAATCGTAACGTGACGATACTCGCGAAGGCGGTGGCCAAAGCGCGGTTGCAGTTGCCTTTGCGCGGGGAGCGCCATGAAACCAAAGAGGGGCTTTGGTGGCATGGGGGATGGGAGGATTTTATGGCGTGGCGGGCAGAAAGGAAGACGGTCTAATGATGGCGCTCCTCGAAGGGTTCGGCGCCGCCACAGGCATTATTGGCGCCCTCCTCCTGGCGGCCAATATCAGGCTGTCGCCCTGGGCGTTCGTGATTTACCTGCTGTCATGCGCTGCCTGGATCGCCTTTGGCGTTCTGACTTCCGCACCAGGTCTGGTGGCCATGCAGTCGGTGTTTGTGGCAGCCAATATGCTGGGGATCTGGCGATGGTTGGTGCGAAAGCCGACAGCCCAGCAGGTCCCTTTCTGGGTCGCAGATTAGGTATTGGCGACCGTCAGGGCGGTGGAAAAGGCGCATTCGTTTTCGCGTGATAGCGTAGTATCAATGCTATCCACAGCTACTACGGTATCTTAAGATACTCTGCATTCTTATAGGGCCGATAGCCTTGTATCGTATTATTCTAATGGTGTTTTCGTACTTTGAAAAGTATGATTTCACCAAGAAATCATTATCAATTCATTGTGAAATCGCCATCAAAACATCAAGAAAACATCGATATTAAGCGCCCTGCCCTACCCTGCCGGCAGCAACTTTTCGAGCACATTGATAGCAAGTGCTCGAGCAACATTCCGGGTTCTGGTATTGATGTCCTTTGCTATGATTTCGTTTTCCAGCAGCATTCCTGATCCCCTGGTGTCCGGCACCGGTGGCATGACGCGCCCGGGCAGAGCTTCCTCCATTTGATCCAGCAGTACCTTGTCCGCCTTGGCGGCCATACTGTTTGTCGTCCAACGATTGGGAACCACAAAAGAATGTGGGTGTTCGAGGCAATAGGCGCTGGCCAGTTCCATGTCTTCAATGCAGGCGGTAAATGGGATCAAGAACAAGGCAGCATACTTAGAGATCGTCTTATCAAACTCTCCGTGCCGGGTTGCCCCACCATCTATGACCAGATAGGCGTCATCCTTAGATCTTGTGGCTGCCTCAATCAATGCAGCCAAGGCTTTTCCTTCCCGGCCATCCAGGATGTTATAGGGCCGCCCCTGACTGGATCTCAGAGGCCGATTGTCCGTTGTCACCAGGGCCGCGGTGCGATTCAGCAGCGCCAAGCCTGTACAAAGCAAATGGGCAACACTGGTTTTCCCGCTACCCCCTTTGTTGCCGCCAATATATATGATCTTAGCCACGGTTTATTTCCTCTTCTTGCCGAATCCGGCAGACGGCGCCATCAGTTTAGAGAGATCCTTGGCAAGGTTGCTTTCACCTTCAGATACGGTACCTCCTGCAACAGGCACCCTCCCCTTCTTTGGCGGTTCGACGTTGATGATGATGTCCTCGCCAGATGCTTTGTGTGCAGACAGCCCGATCTCGAGCAACTTGACGAGCGCTGGGGCCTGGTCTCCTTGAATGACTTCCCCGAGCTGTGACATCAGGGTGTTGGGGATCCGAAGCAGGATCGCCTTTTTATCTCCTGACTTATCGCTTTTTAGCACTGTGATCATAAGTATCTCCAGTATTCGTAGTATCTATGGTATCTAAGTATCTTGGGTATCTTAAGTTACCGCCTTGCCCAAAATGCTCTGTGTTCAGCACTCAGCCACGATAATTGTGGCGCGCCAGATTCTCTTGAGCATCCGTGGATGCCGAAGTATCTCCAGTAACGACAGATTCTATGCTTTCTTAAGGTTCTATGATATCTTGACATACCTAAGTTCTGACAGTATCTTGCCATATCTGCGATATCTTTGGTATCCAGAGTAACGGTGGATATATCAGCTATCTCTGGTTTCTGCAGTATCTTACCAAGATTAGCCGGTATCCCAGGTATCTGCGGTATCTTGTACTTTTTTTGTCAGTATCTACGGTATCTTAAGTATCTATAACCAGGAGAATGGTCATGAACAAAACCGAACTCGTCGAATCCGTCGCCAAAGAAGCTGACATCACCAAGGTTGCTGCCGGGACTACTCTGGATGCCGTCCTCGGAGCTATCGTAAAAGCCGTTTCCAAAGGCGATAGCGTGGCCCTCGTGGGCTTTGGCACCTTCAAGTCATCAAAGCGTGCGGCGCGGGCTGGAAGAAACCCCCAAACCGGCGCTGCGTTGAAAATTGCAGCTTCCACAGTGCCGAAGTTCACCGCAGGCGCCACCTTCAAAGCGGCGGTTGCAGGGAAGAAGGCTGCAAAGAAGAAATAGCGTCGGGCAGGGCAGGGTGGTTAGCTGTTTTGGCTAACCAGCCAAATGTCGCATTTCGCGATCAGGATTGGGTGCGCAACCAGCCGCCGAGGGAAGTCCGAACACTCTTTGAGTTTGGATTTTTCCTGGCTGCTTTACTTAAAGCTGGGTTCGCCTCGATGAATGCGGCCATCTTTTCTGTTTGGCCAGCTTCATCCAAGGCGTCAAAGGCCACAAGAGCGGCCAGACGTTGTTTTTCCGCTTCTGGATCTAGTTTGATCGGTAGGACAGGGGGCTTCTCCGTAATTTTTGCCACCTTACCTTTAGTTACCTCCGCTTTCCCATATCCCTTTCTCAGGGCATCCCGAAAGAGGGCGGCTGCTGAATCCACTGGGGGGAGCCCTTTTTTCTTCAAACGAGCTTCTACATATTCTACGGTTGCCCTCAATGTGGCCTCTTCCTTTGAAGAATACAGTTTTGCGGCTTCTTCGTGAGTGAATCCGAACTTCGCAATACGCTCCAGAAGCTGGTTATCGATAAGGTTGCTATCGTCCAGCTGTAGATCCTGCTGCTGCTTCTTGGTTGCTGAAAACTGAATATCAGCAATCTTCCGGCCCTCTTTGAATTCGATGAGCTCAATGGTGATATCCGTGAGCTGATTGACCTCACGAATAGCCGGTGCAAGGGTGTCCCGTTTGAAATATTTGTATTCTTTTATCGCCTCCGAATCCGAATCGGGGATGCCAGTTAGGCGAGGGCGCCACCACTGCCATGACGCCCTGTTCGTGAGGCCACCGTGGTTAGTGACATAGCGCGCACAGATCTCGTACAAAGCGGCTGAAGTCGAGCTGCGCAGGCTTGAATACATCCGCAACGACAACCGGACGTAGAGTTCCGGGTCGAGCAAGCGAGCCCTGATTTTTGGGCCATAAGACCACTCAAGGAAGAGACTTCCACCCTTTTCAAAGATTTCGGCTTCCGCGATCAGTGAGGAGACCCCCCATGATCGCTCACCTTCATCGTTTACGGAATTCCACTCCACAGGCGTCTTAGCCATCTGCCGCAGCGTGGCCTTGGCAACTTCGATGTTGGTTGATTCGAATGATGCCCCAGCCAGAATACCCCTCAGATCCCTTCGATAGGTCTCCTGGCTGCGGTTTTTGTGGTCCTGCGCATGGTGCAGCAGAACATTGAAAAATCGCCTCATCAGCAATGTGATTCGGGTTCCGCGCGATGGTACGATTGCGATCGCTTGATGCGCTTTTCGAATGGATTCGGATTCGTCGATGCTAATCGGAACCGGAAGTTGTTTTCCCATAACCGCCAGAATACATCAACGGTGAGCAAATATGAACGAGAGTTGCACCGGAATATTGGCTCAATTGGGAGGTAATCAAACTACCTCACCGTTCGTGCCTGACAGAGGAGTAGCAATCAAACTACCTCACCGTTCGCGCAAAGAAGGGGCAACAATCAAAGTACCTCACCGTTCCAGTTCATCAATCAAACTGTCTCACCGTTCAGAATCAAAGGACCTCACCATTCAAGGCCTTAGCAATCAAAGTACCTCACTTTTTACCCATTTCTAACTCAAAGTACCTCACTGCACCAATCAAACTGTCTCACTTTACGGGTTATCCACAATCAAACTGTCTCACCGAGACCATCAAAGTACCTCACCATCACTGCCCGGAAAGCCTTGCTAGGACTGGATTTCAGGCTCCGGTAAACAGTAAACAAATTGTTTGTATATAAGATGTACACAACGGAGCGCCCAGAGGCACTCGAATCTCGATCTGGCTATAGTTACCAGATTGTGTGTTTCATTTTATGAGATCAAACAAATCAAAGGCGCTTAGCAGAAGTGGGCGCTAGCGTATCAGGTAGGTCATAAGCTATCGGTGAGGTCGTTTGATTGTAGGGCAGGGCGCCTATCAAACCCGCAGCTGGGAGAAAAACGGTGTAAGACAAGTTCTGGCTTAAGTGCTCAATGCAAAATCGTCGGCGGCTCATCGCCTTCCTTCGCCGGCAGCAGATGCGCAAATCTTCCTTCGACCTCAGTGTAGAACCTGAACTCAACCGCCCCAATGGTTCGCTTCTTCTTTGAAATTCCCTTGGGTTTAATCTGCGGCTGTGCGACCCACACTCCGCGCCTCGTTTCCAGCATAAGCGGGCATACATCTACTGCATAGGGCGAGGCAGCAATGCTTCCGTATTTATCGAGGATTCTGCCCATCTGTGGAACTTTGTCCGGCCGAAGCGACCAAGCTTCCATGATGGTAAACACGAAATCAGCGTCCAAAACCAATGCCGCCGACTGAATTTCACGAGCAGACTGATCTTTGTCCTCTCCGCTGCCCGGTTGGATCATTACAGGGATGATTTGTTTAGTGCTCAAGCTGCAAACAAATGCGAACGGCTGAAGCTTTTGGCCAGCTTCCAGAAAACCCCGAGCCTTGTCGATCAGCGGGCTAATGATGTCCATGTACGCTTTGGGCGGCGTACTGATGGGTGCTTCGATCAATGTGTTTTTCGCAGTCACTTGCCAGTCATCCCCTTGGCAATCTCGTACTCACGCTGCAAGCCCGAACCACAATCCACGCCGGGGTCGAACAGCGCCATGCCGACATGCATGTAGCACAGTAGCTGTAGGCCGGAAAAATCCCCGTCAAGGTTCGTGAGCGAATAGCGCTTCAAGGGATTGTTGATCTCCAGCCCGGTCTGGCCAAGCTGCGCGATCTCCATGACCGCATGCCCGACTTGCTCACTCGGAAGCTCGGAGAACCGCTTCATGGCGCCAATCATGTACTCAACCGCATCCGGACGATACCCGTCATCCACAACTTTCCGGAGATCTGCCTGTCCTGCCCGATTCAATACCTGCTTGGCCTCTTCCGCGAACTGTGAATCAGGAAAACGTTTCACCACCTGTTTGTAGACCTTCAGCGCTTCCTTTCGGTGTCGGAACCGTTCGCAGATCGCTGTCACGACGGCGGCGATATTGCCTATTGTTGGTTTTTCTGGAAGCGTTAGCTTGAGGGGATGTTCCGCCGCCGCCGCGTTTGCCGCTTCATGCCAAACCACTTGGCCCGCGCGATCCTCATCAAAGTTGTATCTAATGCGTGCCTTGTGCCGATACTGCTCGATCAGATCGGACAAAATTTCCGGATACTTAAGCATTACATCTCGCACGTCCTTTTTGGACGCGTAATTTGCCACTTTGCGCCAAGTGGATCCTATTAGCTCGTTAACCTCTTCGCGCAGTGCTGCGTTGTGAGACGCGACTAGCGCAAAGTCATCCCAGTCGAGGGCCAGTGGAAGATCCCGCAATACATCTCGCGGCACCAATAAAATCGGGTTATTGTTATAAGGATTGACGGGGATCGGCTGACCCTTGTGAATAACGCCAAGCTCTACAAACACGCGTTTGGTATAGCCGATCAGATCAACCTTTATGATCCCTGCGACCATGTCACTAATGCGATCCGGGCCGATGTCTTCTTCAAAGAGGCCGGCTAGGTCAAATATGTCTGGCTGTTCTATTCCTACTCGAATGATTTCCTTCGCGTCGGCTAAGAGGCGCCGTCGAAGTGCGGGACCCATTCCGCTATCGGCATACTCATTGTTTCGCCCGAGCAACTGCGTAACCGTACACTACGAAAGGTGCTGGCGCAACGCGAAATCGGCGCTTGGGTACTCGATGAAGCGCATTGTCTTTCCAAGTGGGGACAGGATTTCCGCCCTGACTATCGCTACGTCGGACGTTTCATCCGCGAAAAGGCGGGTGAGCAGCCAATTCCGCCGGTGCTCTGCCTGACCGCCACGGCCAAACCAGATGTCGTTGTCGATATCCTGGCGCATTTCAAGGATAGGGTGGGTATCGAACTGCGCTGTTTCAATGGCGGCGTCAGCCGGACCAATCTTGATTTCTGTGTCGTACCGACCAGCCCAGCCGAAAAGTATTCCCACATTCATCAGATTCTGGAGGCCGATCTTCCACCAGAATCCAGCGGTGGGGCGATTGTCTATTGCGCAACCCGGAAGCAGACCGAGGAGGTCTCGGACTTTCTGAAACAAAAAGCCTGGGCGGTCGGACACTTTCACGCGAGGCTGACGCCAGAAACCAAGAAACACGTGCAAAAGACCTTCATCGAAGGCGGCTTGCGCGTCATCGTCGCGACCAACGCCTTCGGTATGGGAATCGACAAACCGGATGTGCGGCTCGTCATCCACGCCGATATTCCGGGTTCGCTGGAAAACTACCTGCAGGAAGCCGGCCGCGCCGGACGTGACCGCAAGGCGGCGCGCTGCGTTTTGCTTTACACGGTCGAAGACGTCGAACGCCAGTTCGGCATGTCGGCGCGCTCACGGCTGACCCGGAAGGAAATTCAGACCATCCTTAGCTCGCTGAGGCATCTTGAAGGAAAAAAACGGAAAGGTGGCGGCAAGGCGGGCGACTTGATCGCCACGCCCGGTGAAATTCTCGCCGAGGACGAGGCGGGCGCCTTCGAGCGCGATTCGGCGACCGACGACACCCGTGTACGCACGGCCGTGTCATGGCTGGAGGAAGCCGCCTTGCTCACGCGCGAGGAAAATCACGTACAGATCTTCCCCTCCTCGCTGCGCATCGCCTCTCTCGACGAAGCGCGCAAGAAACTTGAGAAGAAGGGGATCGCGCCGGAATACCGGAAAAGCCTGCTTGCCATTGTAGACGCGCTGATGGGTGCCCCGGTCGATGAAGGGATCTCGACCGACGAATTGATGACCGTTTCGGGACTTTCTTCCGAGAAAATTCGTGCGGCCTTCTACGACCTTGAGTCGCTGGGGCTGGCCAGCAATGATATGGCGCTGACCGCCTACGTCCACGTCGCCGTTGAAAAGTCCTCGAGGAAACGCTTTGATCAAGTCGCCTCGCTGGAATCTGCATTGATCGACCTGATGCGCGAGCAGCACCCTGACTTGAGCCGGGGCGAGTCCTCCGTCCTGCATCTTCGGCATGCCAACCAGCACCTGAAGGACGCCGGCCACTCAGACACTCTGCCGGAACGGCTCCGCCAGTTGCTAAACAGCCTCGCCGCAGATGGACGGGATGATGAGGAAGCGCGCGGCAGTCTCAAGCTACGCCGTGTCGATGCCGAATCCGTCGCGATCGAACTGCAACGCGAATGGTCTAGTCTGGAAACCACCGCCCGACGTCGTCGTGTCGCTGCCGAGCGGCTACTCGAACATCTGCTTGCCTGCCTGCCGACCGCCGCGCGCGGCAACGACCAGCTGGCCGAAACCACACTGGGCAAACTGCTGGCGGCATTGGAGGCTGACCTCGTCCTCAAGGCCGAAAAGCCGATTACGCCCAAATTGCTTGATCGCGCCCTGTTGTGGCTCCATGAACAGGAAATCATCCGACTGAACAAGGGGCTCGCCGTCTTCCGACCGGCGATGACGATTCGCCTGGAGCCGGACTGGAAGAAGAAGTTCACGCCACCGGATTTTGTACCCCTCAAACTTCACTACAAAGAGCAGGTCGTTCAGATTCATGTCATGGCCGAATACGTGGAGCGTGGACTCAAAGATATGGCCGAAGCGTTGCACCTGACCATGGACTACTTCAGCTTGCAACGCGACGAATTCATGCGTCGCTGGTTACCCGAGCGCGACAAGGAACTGACTCGCCAGACCACACCGCAATCCTGGCACAACATCGTCGAGGTGCTGAACAATCGGGCGCAGCGGGAGATTGTTGCCGACGACCGGGACAGCACCAACGTTCTTGTTTTGGCAGGCCCAGGCTCGGGCAAAACACGGGTGCTGGTGCATCGCATCGCCTATTTGATCCGTGTCCGCCGAGAGAATCCGCAAGGCATACTTGCTCTGGCCTACAACCGCCACGCTGCCGTCCAGATCCGTCAGCGCCTCGGCGAGCTGATCGGCAATGATGCGCGCGGCGTCTCGGTACTCACCCTGCACGCACTGGCCATGCGACTGGTCGGCGCCAGCCTGCTTGAGCAAAATGCGGGTGCCGACACCAATATCTTCAAGCAGATCATCGATCAGGCCGTCAGTCTGCTCAAAGGCGAAGGCCTGCCGCCGGAAGAGGCTGACCAGCAACGCGACCGCCTGCTGGCGGGTTTTCGCTGGATTCTGGTTGACGAGTATCAGGATATCGCCCCGGAACAATACGAACTGATTTCGGCGCTGGCCGGGCGTACCCGCGCCGACGAAGACGGTCGGATCAATCTCTTCGCTGTCGGCGATGACGACCAGAATATCTATGCTTTTAACGGCGCATCGGTGGAATTCATCCGGCGCTACGAGAGCGACTATGCGGCCAAGCCGGCTTTTCTGACCCACAACTATCGGTCTACGGCCCATATTATCGAAGCCGCAAACCTGATGATTGCGCCAGCATCGAACCGCATGAAAATGGATCGTCCAATCGCCATCGATGCTGCCCGAGCCAAACAAGCACCGGGCGGCAAATGGAAGAGTATCGATCCGGTCAGCCAGGGCCGTGTCCAGGTACTGCCTACCGATAACGACGACCAGACCCAGGCGCTTGCCGTGATGACGGAATTCGAGCGTATGTCCTGCCTGACGCCGGAGTGGGACTGGGCGCGTTGTGCCATCATTGCCCGCGAGTGGAAGTCGCTCGACCCGGTGCGCAGCTATTGCGAACTGAAGGGCATTTCAGTTCAGCAAGCGGATGAAAACAGTAGCGGATTCTGGAGTCTGCGCGAAACCCAGTCGCTGATCACCTGGTTACATATGCGTCCCAGTCGGCTGATCGACGCCGCAACGATCGGGCAATGGCTGGAAGCAAAGCCTAACACGCATTGGTGGTACTACTTGCGCGAGGCGCTTGCTGAATATGCTCTCGATGCCGGGGAGGCCGAATTGCCACTCGACCATTTTCTCGAATGGCTGGCCGAATGGGGTAGAGAAGCGCGTCGCCGGCAAACGGGCTTGCTGCTGCTCACCGCGCATAAAGCCAAGGGGCTCGAATTCGACCATGTCGCGGTATTGGATGGTGATTGGCATCGAACGGGTGCCGACGAGGATGCTGATGCCCCGCGTCGCCTCTACTACGTGGCCATGACGCGTGCCAGGACGACACTCACAATGGCCCGTTTTGATCGTGGTCACGCCTTGATCGATGCTCTTCCGGAATCTCCCGCCATCTTGCGTCGACCGCCGACCGCACTGCCGCCGCCGATGCCAGAGCTGGCCTATCGCTATCAACGCCTCGGGTGGGGGGAGATCAATCTCGATTTTTCTGGTACCAAATCAGCGGAACACTCGGTTCATCGCGACATTGCCACACTCTCGGTCGATAGTTTGCTCACACTCCGTCAAGAGCAATCAGGAAACTGGGTGTTGTGCGATACGCAAGGTGCCATTGTTGGCAAGTTGTCGCGCAGCTTCAAGCCACCAAACGGTATGCATTGCATCAAAGCCAGCGTTGCAGCAATCCATGTCCGCCGCATCAAGGACGTGGGCGACAAGCATAAAGACCGGATAAATGATGAATGTGATCATTGGGAAATGGTCGTTCCCGAACTCGTATTTGCACCAGACAAATAAGCATCTTCACCGCCTACACCGAGGATAGGAAATCAGGGGGCAGTAATAATTCTGGCATGGTGGTTGGCGACTGTCAGTTTCGGCTGGGAAAGCGTTAGTGGGCAATGTCATGTTTTCGGCCTTTCCGGTTAGTCACTAAGTAAGCGACTAGCGGATCCACCTGTAGTTCTTGGCTGAGCTGTGCAATCGTTTTGCCTTTTCGAAGGTGAGACGAATGGCGAAGAGGCACGGACTGGAATACTGGCGCAGGCATTTGGAGGCGT
>JAQTOA010000028.1 GCA_028713555.1 Sterolibacterium sp.
GCCTCGACGCCCCGGCAGAACCCTTCCTCGTCCATCAGCGGCGATTGCTTCATCCGGCTGCGCAGGCTCCCCCGCAACGCCGCCAGCCCAGCAATGTCGCCTGCGAAGGCGACCGCCTTCTCAATGTACTCGCCTTCGTCCGCCGCTACCCACTCGTCCAGCCCAAGGTTGCGCTTCAGGCTGGTCCCAATCCGGCCCACCGGCGGCCGTGACGCCAGCGTGACGAACGGCACCCCCATCCAGAGTGCATCAAAGAGCATGGTGCCGCCACTGTGCGGAAAACAGTCCAGCAATATGTCGATATCCCCCAGCCCCTCAAAAATGTTCTCGCTCTTGCGCAGGATCACCCGTTTGATGTCGATGCCTTGCCCGCCCAGAAACTCCCGATAGTAGGCCTGGGTCGGCGGATCGGCAAAGGGCGCAAAGTCCAGGATCAGCCGGGCTTCGGGCAGCCTCTTCAGTATCTCTGCCCAGGCCCGGAAGACTTTGTGGTTCAGTCGCTCCGTCCGCCCCGAATAGCCGAAGGTGACCTGGCCGTTCTTCAGCGCCGGCAGCGGCGCCACTGCCGCCGTTCCTTCCGGCGGACGAAAGGCAACAAAGCATCCCGGCAGCCGGATGATCTTCTCCCGGGTCAGCGTCCCTTCCGGCGCCATGTGGCGGTCAAACAGCACGTAGTCCACCATCGGCAGTCCCGTGGTCCAGGCCGCTCCCAGCCATGTCACTTGCACCGGCGCCGGCTTCAGGGTGAAAATGCCCAGCCGATCGTCCGCCATGTGGTTGCAGCAGTCCACCAGAATGTCGATCCCGTCCCCGCGTATCAGTTCCGCCGCAGCCCGGTCGCCAACCCCGCGTATCGGCCGCCAGTGATCGAACAGCTTCTTGAAGCGTTCGCTATGCTCGTCTTCCCGGAGTACGTTGGAATAGGCGTACAGCTCCACCTGGCTTTTGTCGTGGTGGGCAAATAGCGGTTCGAAGAAAAAACGCGAGGTATGCTGACGAAAATCGGGTGAAACATAGCCCACCCGCAGCCGCCGCGCCGGTTCCCGGCTCAGGGCCGGAAATCTGTCGTCCGCAGGAACCGGGAAACGGTCGCCCCAGCGTACAAACTCAGCGTAAATCTCCTCGGCGATCAGGTCAGGGTGGTAGCTGTAGATGTAAAGACGCGGCTCCCATAGCTTCAGGTTATCCGGCGCGAGCTTCAGTCCGGCGTTGCTGTGCGCGGTGACCTCCCGGTAGTCGGACAGGTAGCCAAGTATCGTGCTCAAGCCTTGGTGTGCGGCGGCATAGGCAGGACTTGTCTGCACTTCGTGCTGTGCGTAAAGCAGCGCTTCTCGGTAACGCCAAGCCAGCTTCAAGGTTTCGCTAAGATTATGAAGTGACTCGACGTAGTCTGGCCTGATCTCCAATGCCCGTCGACAGCTGGCTTCGGCTTCCTCTAGCCATCCCATATCTTGGAGGGTGATACCCAGGTTGTTATGCGCCTCTACATAATCGGGCTTGATCTTCAGCGCCTGCCGGTAGCTGGCTTGGGCCTCGTCCAGGCGGCCCAGATTCTGAAGGATGTTGCCCAGGTTGTAATACGCCTCAGGGTAATCGGGCTTGATCTGTAGCGCCTGTCGGCTGCTGGTTTCGGCCTCCTCCAGGCGCTCCATATCCTGAAGGTTGATGCCCAGGTTGT
Source organism: Sterolibacterium sp. (assembly GCA_028713555.1). Classification (GTDB taxonomy): domain Bacteria; phylum Pseudomonadota; class Gammaproteobacteria; order Burkholderiales; family Rhodocyclaceae; genus JACRAR01. The sequence continues at coordinate 1,679 of JAQTOA010000028.1, forward strand.
AATGTGCCTCAGCAAAATTCAGTTCGATCTGAAGCGCTCGTCGATAGCTGGCCTGGGCTTCTTCTAACCGGCCCTGGTTCTGGAAAATGTTGCCCAGTTTGTAATGTGCCTCAGCGTAATTGGGTTTGACCTGTAGCGCCTGTCGGAAGCTGGCTTCGGCCTCGACTAGCCGGCCCTGTTCCTGAAGGTTGATTCCCAGGTTGTATTGCGCCTCGGCGTAATTCGGTTTGATCTGAAGCGCTCGTCGATAGCTGGCTTGGGCTTTTCCCAGCCGGCCCTGGTTATGGAGGATATTACCCAAGTTGTAATGCGCTTCAGCAAAATCCGATTTAATCTCTAGCGCCCGCCGACAGCTGACTTCGGCTTTGTCTAGCTGACCCAGTTCGGTGAGGAAGTTACCTCGGTTGTTATACGCCTCCGCCAAGTCGGGCTTGATCTCCAGCGCCCGTCGGTAGCTAGCCTCGGCCTCATCAAGCCGCCCCAGATCCCTGAGAGTACAACCCAGGTTGTTATGTGCTCCAGCGTCGTTTGGGAACAACGCTGCCGCTTTTTGCATGGAGTCCAGCGCATCGGCACTCCGCCCCATCTGCTGGAACACTGCTCCCAACACCTTCCAGCCAAACCCGTGCAGCGGAAAGTGCACAGTCATCGTCTGGGCAAGAACCATCGCTTCTGCGTACCGGCCCTCGGTAAACAGCGCCACCAGTGAATTAATCTCTTGCGGGCCGGGTTCCAACCCCCCGGCCAAAGCTCCCACTGCTTCCCCCTGTATACGCCGTTGCCTTCCCTCTTCCAATACCTGGCCTGTAACATCGGCCTGCTGTAACGAATCCGCGTTTGTCATGATTTATTTATCACACCACTTGCGCCACATCGCTCGCAGACTGTCTTCGAAGTGCATGGAAAAACGCTTGGCATCGGTAATCGGTGAAGCCAGTACCTGCTTCCGCAAACCATTGCGAAGTTTGGCTAAACGAGGCAGATTTATTGCATGTAATGCTGAACGCGCCACATAATCTCCGGTATCTACAGCGACCCATTCTGGAAGACCAGCGTTCATTAATATACCAACGCCCTGCCGGGAAAGAAAACGTTCCCCTGCCAAGGTCAATACCGGAACACCCATCCACAGACTGTCAACACTTGTGGTGCCGCCAGAAAAGGGGAATGGATCAAGCGCAATGTCTATCCGGCGGTAAGCGGCCAAATATTTCTCTCTGGGTTCGGTTTCCTCCAAAATAAGTCTTTTTGCATCAATGCCATGCGCCGAAAATCGATCAATGGTGCGTTGCCGTGCCGAGGCATCATTAAGTTGTCTGGCCTTGAGAAATAATCGACTGTTCGGCACTGTCGCAAGCACACGCGACCATACCGCCACAACGTCATCATTCATCTTGGTCAGATTGTTAAAACAACCGAAGGTGACATATCCATTGGTGAGCGCCGGCAGCGGAGAAACGTCCAGATCCATATCCGGAGGTGTGAAACATAGTCTGGTTTCTGGCAATCGCCAGATCTTTTCCGTGAAATAAACTTCTTCCGTTTCCGGTAGTACCCAGGGATCGGCAATGAGATAGTCTATCGCTGCGACACCGGTGGTGGCGAAATAACCCAACCAACTCACCTGCACCGGAGCCGGTTTCCAGGCAAACATGGGCAAGCGATTGTGGGCGGTGTGCCCAGAAAGGTCGATGAGGATATCAATGCCATCATCGCGAATTTGCCTGGCAAGAATTTCATCAGACTGCCATACAGCGGAACACCACGCCCGACAGCAGGCCCTGAGTCGTTCTGTTAGTGCGTCAGTGCGTGAGAAGCAAGTGTAGGCATAGAATTCCAGCCGACTGGCAAACTGCGATGCAAACGACTTCAGTATGCCCTCAATGAAGTACCCAACCGGGTGACTGATAAGATCACCAGAGACTAACCCTACACGCAATTGCCTGGAAGGGTCGGGATCGTTATGCCACGAAATGAAGGGATGGGCTTGCTGAGCCGCCAATTTTCCATAGGCGCGCGCTTGCGCAAGCATCTCAGCAGGAGCTTGCTTGGGTAAAAAATTATAGGAAAATAACAGGTTGCTGTGCGCTTGAGAAAAATCAGGCTTGATCTCCAATGCTTGTCGGTAGCTTACTTCGGCCTCGCCGAGCCTATCCAGATACTGTAGGGTGATGCCCAAGTTATTATGCGCCTCAGCGTAATCAGGCTTGATCTCCAGCGCCCGGCGAAGGTTAACTTCGGCCTCGCTTAGCCGGCCCATATCCTGAAGGGTGGCACCAAGATTGTTCTGCACCTCGGCCAAATCCGGCTTTAGCCCCAAAGCCCGCCGGTAACTGGCTTCCGCCTCGTCCAACTGGCCCATCTCCCTGAGGATATTGCCTAAATTATTATGCGCCTCGGCGCTATCTGGTTTGATCCATAGCGCCCGGCGGTAACTGGCAGCCGCATCGTGGAGGTAGCCCATATATTGGAGCGCGTATCCCAGGTTGTTATGGGCATCAGCGTACTCCGGCTTGATTTCCAGTGCCCGTCGGTAACTAGCCACTGCCCCGTCAAGCTGAGCCAGATTCCGGAGGGCAACGCCCAAGTTGTTGTGCGTCTCTACGTCATCCGGCATCAGTTCGACGGCTCTCCGCATGGGTGCGAGTGCGTCTATAGCCCTCCCCATCTGTTTCAATACCACACCCAGCGCCTTCCAGCCGAACCCATGCATGGGAAAGCGCGCGGTTATTTCCCGAGCAAGGATTTCTGCTTCCGCGTATCTCCCCTCGCTGAACAGAGCGACCAGTACTTCTATCTCATGGGAGGTGGGACCAGCTTCCGTCTGCTTTATATCCCGCATACGGCCTCCCGGCGACCTGCCAATGCGTTGGCCGTATTTCGCCACTGGCCTGCTTGATCATGGGCGACGGCGTGCCGCAACACGACGTCTAGCGGCAAGGTTTGGGGTACAGTAGCGGTCATAAAAATGCGGGTGAAATGGCTTGCTGGCCAAGGATTGTAGTTGTAAGTTTCGTCATGTCCAAGCCAGGCCTGACAGCCTGCCGATTCCTTCATCCATGGCGCCTTTGAGTTTGTCAGTATGCTTACATGAACAACCCAACTCCACCGCTCTGGGCATCCGCGCTCGCTCAAGCACAACTGTTAGCCTCGCAGGCCCGCTTCGATGCCTGCCTTGCGGCTTGCCAGGAAATCCTCGACAACCATGCGGAGGACTCCGAGGCGCAGATAAGCGTTGGCTCTTTGCTCATGGGATACGGTTTTCTCACCGCTGCCGGCCAGTGCTTTGCGCGCTCCTGCAGCCTTACCCCAAACGATCTGCGCCCGTTGGCGAATCTGGCCAACCTGGCGCGGGATGCCGGCAATCATGCGGAATCCAACCGCATGTATTCCGCACTGTTGAAGCGCCTGCCCGACCAGCCGTTGGTCCGCCGCAATGCTCTGATGTGCCTGGAATTCGATCCGGAAGTGTCAAGCGACGAACGCCTGGATCAGGCCAAAGCCTGGGGTAAATGGGCCATCGCCAAGGCCGGCGGTCTGCGCTCGCGCCCAACTCAGCGAACGCTGGAAAAAAGGCCGCTACGCGTGGGCTATGTGTCTGCCGACTTCTGCCAGCATACCGTGGGGCTGTTCGTCAAAGACGTGCTCCTTGCCCACAATGCCGGGCGAGTGACCGCCTTCGCCTACAGTGCGGGACAGGTTGATGATTGGGTTACGGCCGCCATACGCACCGCCTGTAGCTTCCGCGATGTGGCGGCGCATGATGATGCCGCACTGGCCGAGCAGATACGCCAGGATGATATCGACGTTCTGGTTGACCTCTCCGGCCACACTGCCGGCTCGCGCCTGACGGTGTTTGCACACCGTCCAGCGCCGGTGCAGGTAAGCTGGCTGGGTTACTTCGCCACTACCGGCTTATCGGTGGTTGATGCGGTGATACTCGATGAGTGGCACGCTCCGCAGGGGGTCGGAGCTCACTTTGTTGAAGCCGTCGTGCGTCTGCCCGGCGGGCGTTTCTGCTACCAGCCGGTGCCTTTTGCGCCAGCGGAAGTGGCACCGCCACCGAGTATTGCCAAGGGCTATGTTACTTTCGGCAGTTTCAACAATACCGCCAAGCTCAATGCCGGCGTGTTCGATCTCTGGTCGCGGATACTCGCTGCCGTACCCGATTCCCGCCTGGTGCTGAAGTGGCGCACTTTTCAGGATGAGGCCCTCTGCCAATCGGTGCGCGAGGCCTTCGCGCAACGCGGCATCGCCCCAGGGCGGATCGAACTGCGCGGCGCTTCCTTCCACGTCGATGTATTGAAGGAATATGCCGACATCGACATCGCCCTCGACCCCTTTCCTTTTACCGGTGGTCTCACCAGTTGCGAGTCTCTGTGGATGGGTGTGCCGGTAATCACCTGGCCGCAGAGCCAGGTGGTTAGCCGCCAGACTTTAGCATTCCTGTCGGCGATTGGCTTGCGGGAACTGGCAGCACAGGATGGGAGCGACTACGTGCGCATTGCGGTAAAACTGGCTGGGGACAGGAAAGGTCTGGCCGCACTGCGGAAGGAAATGCGGACGAGGATGCAGGCCTCGTCGTTGATGGATGTACCAGGCTTCACCCGCCAGTTTGAACAGTGCCTGATCGATCTCTACCGGGAAATATCCACCCTTGAAAAGACCATGCCATGACAAGCAAGACCATCCTCCATGTCGGCCCAGGGCATCGCCGGAATGGCGCAAAACTTCCATCCGCCTTTCGGGCATCGGAATGGAAAGAGCTACGCCTGGATATTGATCCTGCGAATGAGCCGGACATCGTTGGTTCCATGCTGGACATGGCGTCCGTGGCAGACGCGAGTGTGGATGCAATTTTTTCCGCGCACAACATTGAGCACGTCTATGCTCATGAGGTGCCGTTGGTTCTGAAGGAATTCCTGCGGGTACTGACGCCTGAGGGTTTCCTTGTGGCGACCTGCCCGGATCTGCAGGCGGTGTGCGCCTTGGTCGTCGCAGGCAAATTGACCGATGCTGCGTACAAATCCCTGGCTGGCCCGATCACGCCGCTAGACATGCTCTATGGCCATGGCGTTGCGTTGGCCGCCGGGCATCACTACATGGCGCACAAATCCGGCTTTACCGAGAAGTCGCTGGTGGAGATTTTGGCGGCTAACGGCTTTGCCACCATCGCCAGCAAACGTCGACCGGCGTCGTTTGACCTGTGGGCGCTAGGATGCAAAAGCCCCATGCCGGAGGAGGCGATTCGGGAACTGGCAGGGAAGGTTTTGCCGCAGTAGGGAAAACTATAGTGATCACCTTTCAAAACGGGGAAAGATACGCTCCCATCCTGCCAGAAGCTGCGGCAGTTTCCGATCAGCGAAAGGAAATATAATTCGCAGCTGTCGGGGTTGAATAAATTGGGTACGCACCTTGGAGCGATAGTGGATATGAAAGCAGTGATACTTGCTGGCGGACTTGGCACGCGACTGTCGGAGGAAACCCAACTGCGCCCCAAGCCGATGGCGGAGATTGGTGGCAAACCCCTTCTTTGGCACATCCTCAAGACCTACTCCGTGCACGGTGTCAACGATTTCATCATCTGTCTGGGCTACAAGGGCTACATGATCAAGGAGTATTTCGCCAACTACTTCCTGCACACTTCCGACGTCACCTTCGACATGGCGACCAACCGCATGGAGGTGCATGAGAAACACGCCGAGCCATGGCGGGTGACCCTGGTTGATACCGGTGAGGCAACCATGACCGGCGGTCGCCTAAAGCGAATCGCGCCCTACCTTGACGACGAGGATTTCTGCTTTACTTATGGCGACGGCCTGAGCAACGTCAATGTCCACGAGCTGATCGCCTTCCATAAGCGCAGCAAGACTCTGGCTACTGTTACTGCCGTGCAGCCCCCCGGACGCTTTGGTGCACTCGACATCGAGAAGAACAAGATTACCAACTTCCGCGAAAAACCCGAGGGCGACGGCGGCTGGATCAACGGGGGCTATTTCGTGCTCTCGCCGAAGGTCATTGAAACAATCGAAGGCGACGGCACTACCTGGGAGCGCGAGCCTATGGAACAGCTCGCCGCTGCTGGACAACTGTCGGCCTTCAAGCACACCGGCTTCTGGCGGCCGATGGATACGCTGCGCGACAAGCTGGCCCTGGAAGAACTGTGGAACACTGGCCAGGCGCCCTGGAAGGTATGGATCTGAACCTCGACTTCTGGCGCGGCAAGCGGGTCTTTCTGACCGGCCACACCGGCTTCAAGGGTAGCTGGCTGGCTTTGTGGCTGAACCGGCTCGGCGCCGAAGTGACTGGCTATGCGCTGCCCCCACCGACAAGCCCGTCACTGTTTGAAACGGCGGGAGTTGGAAGCATTCTGGCCCGTTCGCACGTTGCCGACGTGCGAAACCTGGACGCCTTGGGCGCGGCGGTACGCGCGGCGCAACCGGAGATCGTTTTCCATCTGGCGGCGCAGCCCATCGTGCGTGCCTCCTACCAGGAGCCAGTCGCCACCTACGCCACCAATGTCATGGGCACCGTGCATCTGCTCGAAGCGTTACGTGGCGTGGGCTCGCTGCGCGCAGCGTTGATAATCACCAGCGACAAATGCTACGAGAACCGTGAATGGGCCTGGGGCTATCGCGAGAACGAGGCGATGGGTGGGCACGACCCTTACGCCAGCAGCAAGGGCTGCGCTGAACTGGTGACGGCGGCCTACCGCCGCTCTTTCTTCGCCGCGGGGTTGGCCGGCATCGCCAGCGCCCGCGCCGGCAACGTCATTGGCGGCGGCGACTGGGCCGTTGACCGCCTGCTGCCCGACCTGGTGCGGGCTTTCTCCGCCGGCCGGCCAGTGACGCTGCGCAGCCCCGGCGCCATACGCCCCTGGCAGCATGTGCTCGAACCCCTGGCCGGCTACCTGTTGCTCGCCGAACACCTCTGCGGCGACAACCAAGCCTTCGTTGGCGGCTGGAACTTCGGGTCGCGCGACGAGGACACGCTCTCCGTCGGCGAAGTGGTGGCCAAGGTGGCGACGCTCTGGGGCGAGTGCGCCAGATGGAACATCGACACATCACCGCAACCGCACGAAGCCAATTACCTCAAGCTCGACTGCTCGCTGGCGCGTGATCGGCTAGGCTGGAAACCGCGCCTGAACCTTGACTTGGCGCTCTCCTGGACCCTGGACTGGTACCTGGCGCAGCGCTCCGGCGCAGACATGCGCGAGTTTTCCAACGCGCAACTGGAAAGCTACATGGCCCTGCCGGCATGAGCGCCAGACAGTGCCGTTTTTGCGCAGCGCCGCTGACACATTCCTTCTGCGACCTGGGAATGGCGCCGCTCTCCAACGCCTATCGTCGCGCCGACCAGCTCAACGACATGGAGCCCTGCTATCCGCTGCATGCCTGGGTCTGCTCACAATGTTTTCTGGTGCAGCTTGAGGAGTTCGAATCGCCGGAAGAAATCTTCAGCGACTACGCTTACTTCTCCTCCTATTCCGAGAGCTGGCTCAAACACGCCGAGGACTACGCCGAGGCCATGCTGGCGCGCTGCGGCTTGGGACCGACGCAGCGCGTCATCGAAATCGCCAGCAACGACGGCTACCTGCTCCAGTACTTCAAGGCGCGCGGCGTGCCGGTGCTGGGCATAGAGCCGGCCGTCAACGTCGCCCGCGTGGCCGAGGCCAAGGGTATTCCCACGCGCGTGCACTTCCACGGCGCCGCGACGGCGCGTGCCCTGGTCAACGAAGGCATGGCGGCCGACTTGCTGCTCGGCAATAACGTCCTGGCCCACGTGCCTGATCTCAACGATTTCGTCGCCGGCATGGCAGTACTGCTCAAGCCAAGCGGCGTCATCACCATGGAATTCCCGCATCTGCTGCGCCTGATGCAGGAGAACCAGTTCGACACCATTTACCACGAGCACTTCTCCTATTTCTCCCTGCTCATGGTGAAACGCTTGTTCGCACAGCACGGCCTGCGTCTGTTCGACGTTGAGGAGTTGCCCACCCACGGCGGCTCGCTACGCATCTACGCCTGCCATCAGGAAAACGCTATGCAGGCCGTCACCAGTCGCGTTGCGGAGTTGCTGGCCAAGGAGATGGCCGCAGGGCTGGCGCGCATCGAGACCTATGCCGGTTTCGCCGAGCCGGTGCGCGAGACCAAGCGCCAGTTGCTTGAATTTCTCATCGCCGCCAAGCGCGCAGGTAAGACCGTGGTTGCCTACGGCGCTGCCGCCAAGGGCAACACCCTGCTCAACTACTGCGGTATCCGCAGCGACTTCATCGATTACGTGGTTGACCGCAGCCCGCACAAACAGGGCCTGTTCATGCCGGGCAGCCAGCTACCCATTCTGCCGCCCGAGCGGGTACGCGCGACGCGTCCCGACTACCTGCTGATTCTGCCCTGGAATCTCAGGAAGGAAATCGTCCAGCAGATGGCGCATGTCCGCGAGTGGGGCGGGCGCTTCGTCCTGCCCATACCCAGAGTCGAGGTGCTCGCGTGAAATTCGTCGCGACGCTTCTGGAAGGCGCGTTCATGGTAGAGGCTGAAGCGATCTCTGACGAGCGCGGCTTCTTCGCCCGCAGTTTCTGCACACAGGAATTCGTCGAGCACGGCCTCGATCCCCGTCTCGTCCAGTGCAGCGTATCCTATAACGAGCGACACGGCACTCTGCGCGGCATGCACTACCAGCGCGCACCATACGCCGAGACCAAACTGGTCCGCTGCACCATGGGGAAAATCTACGACGTCATGCTCGATCTGCGTCCGCAATCCCCAAGCTTCATGCGCTGGCACGGCGTCGAACTGAGTGCCGACAATCGCCGCGCCGTCTACATCCCCGAAGGTGTCGCCCACGGCTTTCTGACGCTCAGCGACGCCTGTGAAGTGTTCTACCAAATATCCGAATTCTTCCATCCCGAGTGCGCCGCCGGGGTGCGCTGGAACGATCCCGCCTTCGCCATTGCCTGGCCGGAACCTGTGCGTCAGATCTCGGCGCGTGACCAGGGCTACCCGGATTTCGCCGAATGAAGCGCGTCCTCATCACCGGTGCCAGCGGCTTCATCGGTCGTCACACCGGCGCATTGCTCGCCGCCCACGGCTACGAGGTGCATGCTGTCTCTTCGCGCCACGGCACTAAGGATAGCGAGAGCATGTGCTGGCATCGCGCCGATCTGCTCGATGTTGCAGATACCGCCAAGCTGCTGGCGGCGGTGCAACCTTCGCATCTGTTGCATCTGGCCTGGTACGTGGAACCGGGGAAATTCTGGCACGCTCAGGAGAACTATCGCTGGCTGGAAGCAAGCATCGCTCTGCTGCGCCTCTTCGCTGAGCAGGGTGGGGAGCGCGTTGTGATGGCTGGCACCTGCGCCGAGTACGACTGGGATTACGGCTACTGCTCGGAGGCGGTGACGCCCTGCCGGCCAACGACACCCTATGGTGTGTGCAAGCAGGGGTTGCAGGAAAGCTTGCGCTCCTTCAGCAAGGAGGCAGGACTATCCTCTGCCTGGGGCCGCATCTTTTTTCTCTACGGCCCGCAGGAACACCCTTCGCGCCTGCTTGCCCATGTCATCAACACCCTGTTAAGCGGCGAGACGGCGCGCTGCAGCCACGGCCGGCAGTTACGCGACTTCCTGCACGTCGAAGATGTCGCCGCCGCCTTCGTCGCCTTGCTCGACAGCCCGGTCGAAGGTGCCGTGAATATCGCGTCGGGAATCCCGATGACGCTGCGCGATCTGGTGCTGACGGCGGCAGATCTTCTGAATGCGCGCGATAGAGTCGAGTTCGGCGCATTGACTGCGCCTGATGCCGAGCCGCCGCTGCTGGTCGCCGACGTGCGGCGTCTGAGCCAAGAGGTTGCCTGGCGACCGCATTACAATCTATCCAGCGGTGTTTCTCAGACCGTGCGGCACTGGCAGCAGAGACTCGACCGTGGCTGATACCTGCCCCGTCTGCAGCAGTGCCAATACCCAGGAGTTTTTGCGCCGCACCAACCAGCCGGTACACCAGAACCTGGTTTTCGCCACCCGAGATACCGCGCAAAGGGTAAAGCGCGGTGACCTGATCCTGACTCTCTGCGCCGATTGCGGATTCATTTTCAACGCCGCTTTCGATGGGGCCAAGCTGGACTACGGGGCAGACTACGACAACACGCAGTCGCACTCGCCCTATTTTTCCCGCCATATGAAGGAACTGGCGCAACACCTGATACACAAGGAAAGTGTGCGCGGCTGCCGCATCGTCGAGGTTGGCTGCGGCAAAGGGGACTTCCTGCGCATGCTGGTCGAGGATGTCGCCAGCGGCAACGTCGGCATCGGCTTCGATCCCAGCTACGTCGGCCCGGACTCGGACCTGGGCGGCCGTCTGCAATTCCGGCGCAGCTTCTATGACGCCAGCTGTGCCGACGAAGCGGAGGCCAACATCGTGGTCTGTCGCCACGTCATCGAGCATGTGCCGCAACCCCTGGAAATCCTGCGCGCCGTGCACGGCGCCTTGGGCAAGACCAAGGCAGCGCGGATCTATTTCGAGACGCCCTGCGTTGCCTGGATACTGCGTGAGAAGGTGATCTGGGATTTCTTTTACGAACACTGCTCGTTGTTTACCGCCGCCTCGCTGGCCACGGCCTTCAAGCGTTGCGGCTTCGTCGTGCGCGCGGTTCGCCACGTCTTTGGTGGCCAGTACCTGTGGCTGGAGGCCGGCCTGGACGGCGCCGCCGCCGATATTCCCGAAGAGAATCTGCTACAGCTTGCACAGGACTACGCGCGAGCTGAAGCCCGCCTGCGCGAAGAGTGGTTAGTGCGTCTGGACGAACTGCGCCACAGCGGCAAGGTTGCCATCTGGGGCGCCGGGGCCAAGGGTAGCACCTTCGCCAATCTGATCGATCCCGAGTGCGTTCTGATCGACTGCCTGGTCGACCTGAACCCCAATAAGCAGGGGAAATTCGTTCCCGGCAGCGCCCATCCCATCGTCGGCGTCACCGACCTCGCTGCCCGTGGCATTCGTACCGCCATCCTGATGAATCCCAATTATCGCGGCGAAAACGAAGCCCTGCTTGCAGCCGCCGGCTTGCACGTCCAACTTATCGAGTGAAAACGCCATGAAACTGATCATAGACACCGAAACTGCAACCCTGACCGAGGAAGATGCGAGCGGCACGCGCCGCTTTGATCTCTACAGCAAGGAAGCGTTCGAGCGCCTGTCGCGCCAGTGGGTACGTGTCGGCTGGAACCAGAAGTACCAGTACACCTTCAGCTGGATGGGACGGCCCATCATCCAGTTGCCCGAGGACATGCTGCGCATCCAGGAGGTGATCTACCGGCTCAAGCCCGATGTCATCATCGAGACTGGCGTCGCCCACGGCGGCTCGCTGATCTTCTACGCCAGTCTCTGCAAAGCCATGGACAAGGGACGCGTCATCGGCATCGACATCGAGATACGGCCGCACAACCGCGCCGCCATAGAGTCGCATGAGTTGTCCGGTTTCATCACCCTGGTCGAAGGCGGCTCCACCGCGACGGACGTCGCGGCGAAGGTGAGAAGCATGGTCAAGACAGGCGAGCGCGCGCTGGTAATCCTCGACTCCAACCACAGCAAGGCCCACGTCGCCGCCGAACTGGAAACCTACTGTGGTCTGGTGACTCCCGGTTCCTATATCGTCGCCACCGACGGCATCATGTTCGACCTGCACGATGTACCTCGCGGGGCCGCCGACTGGCAGTGGGATCACCCCACCGCCGCCGCAGCGGAATTCGCTCGCGAGCATCCCGAATTCGTGCTTGAGCAGCCCCCCTGGCCTTTCAACGAGAGCTCCCTCACCGAGAACATCACCCACTGGCCCGGCGCTTGGCTACGGCGGATCGGCTGAGTGGCTTTGATCTCCAGCGCCTTGTGGAAACTCGCCACCGCACCATTAAGCTGCCCCAGATCTCCCAAGGTGGCTCCCAGGTTGCTATGAACCTCCGCGTCTCCTGGCATCAGAGGGTACAGGGGTGATTTAACCATCGGCCTTAATAAGCATATGAGGCGCTAACAAATCAAATCCCCGTCTTGCCGGTGGTATTCCCCGGCATAATTCGGAGAACCACCTGCTTCGTGCAAAAACTGAATCCGAGATATTCATAGCTCCAGGCGTATTTGTCGGCAGCTTCCTGAAATGCCTTGAATTCATCTTCGCGCCATCTCTTATTGCCGATGTATTCATCAAAAACTATTACCGTGCCGGGAAGAATGCGTTCGGCAAAGAGTTCAAGAATTGTTTTGGTCGAACTGTAAATATCGCAATCGATATTCATAAAGCGGACAGGGGCGCCATGCTTTTTCAGGAATCCCGGGATTGTGTCTTCAAACCATCCCTTGTGCAGAATAACGTTTTCCGGCACGGCGGGAATCCTCCCATTTGTGGAATAACTGCCACGAGGCTCGTCGTGCCAAGCTTCGGGAAGACCTTCAAAACTATCAAATCCATGTACTTCCTGAGCCACTAAAGATGCAATTTGTCGGATAGAGGTTCCATGCCTCACGCCAAACTCCAATACGAGTCCCGTACTGGGCGCACTATCGATGCCAAGCTGAAATGTTCGAATGCTGCTCCCAAGAATGGGCGGCATTCTGGTGCATGATGCCTTGATATAGTTCCAGGCATCCAAAAGAGCACGTTCACGGTCCGATCCTGCTGAGACAGATTCAAGGTGAACTGACGCAGCCTCTTTATCGCCCGCATATTCAAGCAGGCACCCCAAAAAAAACCTGAAAGCCTTTACCTCGGGTTTCAGGGCAACAACCCTTTTCATATGATGAATGCAAGGCTTCAAATCCACGTGATCAAGTAACAGCGCGTGAAGCTGGTAGAGTACCTTTTCATTATTCGGGTTGAGTGCCAGGGATTTTTTGGCGTTGTTGACGGACTCATCCAATTTCCCCAGATCGGCGAGAGCGGCCGCCAGGTTTTGATAGGCCTCGGCGTAATTCGGTCTGATGTCGAGCGCCCGTCGGCAACTGGTTTCAGCCTCGCCCGGTCGGCCCAGATCCAGGAGGGGATTGCTAAGATTGTAATGCGCCTCGGCAAAATCCGGTTTGATCTTTACCGCTTGACGAAAGCTGGTTTCAGCCTCGCCCGGTCGGCCCAGGTCATGAAGGTTGGCGCCCAGATTGTTATGCGCCTCGGCGTCATTCGGCAACAATGCCGCCGCCTTCCGCATCGGTGCCAGCGCGTCGCTGCTTCGCCCGATCTGCTTGAGTGCCGCACCCCATACTTTCCACCCAAAACCATAATCAGGAAAACGCGCTGTCATCTCCCGTGCCTGGCTTTCCGCTTCCGCGTATCGCCCCGCGTTGAACAGAGCCACCAGTGCATTGATCTCTTGCGGCTTCATGCGGCGCGACACCAGGTCTGCCACATGCTCCGGTAAGCCGCCTCGACGCCCCGGCAGAACCCTTCCTCGTCCATCAGCGGCGATTGCTTCATCCGGCTGCGCAGGCTCGCCCTCAAGACGGCCAGCGCGGGGATGTCTTTGGCGAAGGCTACCGCCTTCTCAATGTACTCGCCTTCGTCCGCCGCTACCCACTCGTCCAGCCCAAGGTTGCGCTTCAGGCTGGTCCCAATCCGGCCCACCGGCGGCCGTGACGCCAGCGTGACGAACGGCACCCCCATCCAGAGTGCATCAAAGAGCATGGTGCCGCCACTGTGCGGAAAACAGTCCAGCAATATGTCGATATCCCCCAGCCCCTCAAAAATGTTCTCGCTCTTGCGCAGGATCACCCGTTTGATGTCGATGCCTTGCCCGCCCAGAAACTCCCGATAGTAGGCCTGGGTCGGCGGATCGGCAAAGGGCGCAAAGTCCAGGATCAGCCGGGCTTCGGGCAGCCTCTTCAGTATCTCTGCCCAGGCCCGGAAGACTTTGTGGTTCAGTCGCTCCGTCCGCCCCGAATAGCCGAAGGTGACCTGGCCGTTCTTCAGCGCCGGCAGCGGCGCCACTGCCGCCGTTCCTTCCGGCGGACGAAAGGCAACAAAGCATCCCGGCAGCCGGATGATCTTCTCCCGGGTCAGCGTCCCTTCCGGCGCCATGTGGCGGTCAAACAGCACGTAGTCCACCATCGGCAGTCCCGTGGTCCAGGCCGCTCCCAGCCATGTCACTTGCACCGGCGCCGGCTTCAGGGTGAAAATGCCCAGCCGATCGTCCGCCATGTGGTTGCAGCAGTCCACCAGAATGTCGATCCCGTCCCCGCGTATCAGTTCCGCCGCAGCCCGGTCGCCAACCCCGCGTATCGGCCGCCAGTGATCGAACAGCTTCTTGAAGCGTTCGCTATGCTCGTCTTCCCGGAGTACGTTGGAATAGGCGTACAGCTCCACCTGGCTTTTGTCGTGGTGGGCAAATAGCGGTTCGAAGAAAAAACGCGAGGTATGCTGACGAAAATCGGGTGAAACATAGCCCACCCGCAGCCGCCGCGCCGGTTCCCGGCTCAGGGCCGGAAATCTGTCGTCCGCAGGAACCGGGAAACGGTCGCCCCAGCGTACAAACTCAGCGTAAATCTCCTCGGCGCTCAGGTCAGGGTGGTAGCTGTAGATGTAAAGACG
>JAQTOA010000029.1 GCA_028713555.1 Sterolibacterium sp.
TCCGTCAGGCTGTCGCCATCTTGCTTGGCGTTGGCCTCCGGGTGGAGAAAATCGTCGCGATCGCTGCAGGGGCCAAAGCCTTTGTTGTTCGACAGGTAAAACGGTTGTTCAGCCATGCTGGTTCCTCGCTAATTTCATTGATGCATCGAACGTTCGATGTCCATTGGCAAGCAGCGTTCAGCGCACTGCCAGTCCCTTGCGCCAGGCGAGCAATTCCTTGAGTGGGCCCAGATCCCAGTCCGGTCCCTCAGCGAACGCAATGATGTGGCGGAAACCGAGCTCTCCATACAGAACGTCGGGATCGACATCCGGATTGAGTTGCGGAATGCAGAATGTCGTGGTTTCGATGTCCTCGAAACGACGGCCGAATTCAGTGCAGTACTGCCGCAGCAGTTCGCATTTCTCGCGTACTTTCTCCGTCGTTCCAAGCACATTCCACAGATCGGCATGCTCGGCGACGATGCGCATGCCGATCTGCCCTCCCATCGAGGCGACCAGCAGCGGAATTTTGCGCAAGGGTTTCGGGTTGAGTTTTTGAAAACGCGACTTGATGACCGGAATGGCAGCAGCCAGGTCGAGCAGGCGGCTTTTCTGGGTGCCGTAAGGGTAACCGTATTCCTCGTAATCTTCCTTCAGATAGCCGGCGCCCAATCCCAGAATGAACCTGCCGCCTGAAATATGGTCGATGGTTCGTGCCATATCGGCCACCAGATTCGGATTGCGGAAGCCGACAGCAAGCACCATGGAGCCAATCTCGACCCGCTGCGTGGTAGCCGCCATCGCTGCCAGCACGGTCGTCGCTTCAAAATTCTTGCCGCCTTTGGCTGTGACGATCTGGCCGGCGGCGTAATCCTTCTGGCTGACTTGTTGGGCAAGGAAATGATCTGCGGTCCAGATCCGGTCCACCCCGAGTGCCTCGGCTTCCAGCCAAGCTTCCCGCATGCGCGCCATTTCGCCATGCTGGGGCGGAAGTTGCAATCCTATGGTGACGCTCATGTAAATATTCCCCCACGTAAAAACAAATGATCTCTTTTGGTGCCGGGGCAGGCGGTGCAGCGTTCAGCACGACGCCAGCGCCTTGCGCCAAGCGAGCAATTCCTTCAACGGGCCCAGATCCCAATTGGGTCCAGTGGCGGAGCTAATGAGATGTTTGATGCCGAGTTCCCCATATAGAACGTCGGGATTTTCCTCAGGATTTCGATGCGGATTGCAGTAGGTTGTGATCTCGATCTCGTCTGGATTACGGCCTACTTCGCCGCAAAGCTTCTTTAAAGTTTCGCACTTTTCCCGCACCTTATCATTGCTGCCAAAGGCATGCCATATATCCGCATGCTCGGCGACGATGCGCATGCCGATCTGCTCTCCCATCGAGGCAATCAGCAACGGAATCCGGCGCAAGGGTTTCGGATTCAGCTTCTCGAAACGCGACTTGATGACCGGAATGGCAGCGGCCAGGTCAAGCAGACGGCTTTTCTGGGTGCCGTAGGGGTAGCCGTATTCCTCGTAGTCTTCCTTCAAATAGCCAGCGCCCAATCCCAGAATGAACCTCCCGCCCGAAATATGGTCGATGGTCCGTGCCATATCGGCCAGCAAATTTGGATTGCGGTAACCAATGGCATGTACGATCGCTCCGACTTCAACCTTTGTCGTAGTGGCCGCCATTGCCGCCTGAATCGTGGTCCCTTCAAAGTTCTGGCCAGATTCGGGCACAACCATCTGCCCTTCATTGTAATTTTTCAGATTGAAATTTTGCGCATGAAAATGATCTGCCGAGTAGATTCTTTCTACTCCGAGGGCTTCAGCGTCCATCCAAGCTTCGCGCATGCGCTTCATGCCACCATGCTGTGGAGCAACTTGCAATCCAATGGTCACGCCCATGTGAATATTCCCCCACGTAGAAGCAAATAATCTTTTTCCAAATGCCGGGCATCGGGTCGATCGATCATCGGTTCACTTGAATCCGTAGGGATCGTACCTTCCAAACATGAAGTTTTCGAAATGCGCGAAGCCGGGATGCTTTGTCCCGTCCGGCTCGGTCAGTTCGGTCCAGCATATGAATTCCACGCCGTGCAGCTTGTCGCCGGTCGTCAAGCGGAATTCCGCGGAAGCTTGTGCGCCCGTCACCGCAACGCCATCTTTCGAGGGGTATACCGTGAAATCAAAGGGCTGCTGGCTGAAATCGAAATCGTCCCATTCGATGGCCAGTTCTTCATTGCCATGATAGGTATGGATGGTGCCGCCGTCTTTCCAGCTTCCCAGCATGTAGCCGTGGGTTTGCGGCACATGGGGAGGCGCTGCCACCTTGAAATACTGCGTCCATGTCCGATTCTGGTCATCGAGCAGATAGATGGTGCCCTCGCTGAAGATGCGCGTGCCGGGTTGAAAACGCATTTCGTGTCGGGCAGAGACAAGGTGCACCACCTCGGTATCCCAACCCTTGTAAAACCTGCCTTCGAAAGGAGTACTGAACACATCGTTCAACTTCACCTGCGCGCCCGTTGGCGATTCGTGGATGTGGTAAAAACCCGACCAATCGCCCGCCTTGAACATTGTCCAGATATGCAGCGCGCGCGGGATCCCCTGGATTACCCGCGGCGGCAAGAATTCGCGGTGCCCGCCCAGCGGTTTGCGGTCTGCATACAGCCCCCAGGAATGGTCGCGATCGGCCGCCCATTTCTCGGGCGTCACTTCATAGCGCTTGCCTTCGAACAGGATGAAGCCGCTGGCGACTCCCGGCTGCGAATAGCGGGTTTGATCGGTCGTGACGCGGCCACGAATTTCGGCAGAGTGATGCTCTTCCTCGAAGGCAGGCGCGGTGCCGGTCCAGACGAGATCGAACGACAGGGCGGAGTCGTTGGGTTCGAGAACAAGGCGGATTGTCTTCATCGGCTCGAGAAACTCGAAGCGCAACGGTCCGATCACGGTATCCATCTGGCGTCGCCAGCAACGCGACAAGCGAGTCGTATATTGACGCCCGGCCAGGCTGATGCCGGCGTAGGCCCCGATCATGTCGGCATTCGGATTGACCCGCGCTCCGACCATCAGGTAAAACTTCTCGTCGGGACTGAAGACCCCGAAGTAGTAACCATCGTCCCAACTCAAATCCGTTACCGGGATGTGAGCAAAAGGGCGCGATGCCTGGTGTACCGGAAATTCGTCGTATTTGCTGAGCATATCCATGATTCCTTTCAAAAGTTGCCTTACGTTGTGCGCACGACCAAGGCAGACCAAAGAACAGAAGCCCCTGCCGGCGAACCGGACGGGGCGCTTGTTGCCATTGCTGCCGGCCCTGGACGAATCGCGCTGTCGACTAGTAGTAGCCAAGTACGCGATCGCTTGCGGCCTGACTTGCCGCTAACAGTCCTGGAGTGGCTGAATTGTCTGGAACTTCAATCTAACATCAAACTTAACGAAAACCACAAGCGAGTCATGAAGTTTCTTCCTTGGGGGTAAGAATGGAATTCCTCGGATACCGTTTGGATTCAGAGAGAAGTTCAGTTAGTCTGCTCCTGACAGACAGGACTAATAACCGTATTGGAGAAGAAGTTGTCAAATAAATGACGGGGGAAGTTGGCGTATCGTGATCAGACAGCAAATGCTTGGGAAGTCGGGTCCGGTTATCGGCTGCATTGGCTATGGCGCCGCTGGACTGGAAGGGTATTACGGTGCCTCCGACGATAGCCAGGGTATCGATACCATTCGCTACGCCTTGAGTGATGGACAGACGATGATCGATACATCGGATTTCTACGGGCATAGCCACAACGAAACGCTGGTGGGCCGTGCGATCAAGGATATCCGCAACCAGGCCTTTGTCGCCACCAAGTTTGGCATTGTCCACGATGATAATGAAAGTGGCCGCAATCTGGCGACAGGATGGGGCATGTCGCTCAAAATCAACGGAACGCCGGCCTATGCTGGCAAGGCATTGGAGCGCAGCCTGAAACGGCTCGAGGTTGACGAAATCGATCTTTGGTATGCGCACTACCCCGACCCTGGCACCCCGATCGAGGAAACCGTTGATGCCATGGCGAGAGCCGTTAAATCGGGCAAGGTACGCTATCTGGGTCTCAGCAACGTCACGACCGAGGAAGTGCGGCGCGCGCACAAGATCCATCCGATTGCAGCAGTCCAGTACGAATATTCGCTTTGGAGGAGCGAGGCGGAATATGACCTGCTTCCTGTGCTGCGCGAACTGGGCATTGCGCTCGTTGCCTGGTCGCCGCTTGGCAGCGGTTTTCTTACTGGCACGATTCGCTCTGACAACATGGATCGTTCTACTCGTCAATCCAACCCGCGCTTCGCGGGCAACAACCTGAAAACCAACGAAGACCGTTTTGCACCTTTCATGGCGATCGCCGCCGAACTTGGCGTTACACCGGCGCAACTGTCTCTTGCCTGGCTGCTGCATAAGGGACCGGATATTTTCCCGATTCCAGGCACCCGGCGCATGGGTCGCGTCAAGGAAAATAGGCAGGCTGCAAGCATAGTGCTCGATGAGCCTACGTTAAGGCGCATCGAAGAACTGGCGCGGCCGGGACTCGCCGAAGGCGCCGTCCTGATTTAGCGGGGCTGGCAAAAGTGCCTGAACTAATCACGGTGTCCACATTGCCTTACCCTCAAATATGTGATGAAGTACGGATAGGCGAGATACGCCAGACCTGACAAAAACCCATAAGGAGACAACGGGTCATGAAGCAACCATACAAGGTCATTGTCTGGGGTCCGGGGGCCGTCGGCAAAGCGGGTCTGCGCGAGCTCCTCAGGCGTCCCGAGTTCGAAATTGTCGGGGTGATGGGCTACAGTCCCGACAAGATCGGCAAGGACGTCGGCGAACTGATCGGTCATGCGCCCATCGGAGTAAAGGTCACCAACGACAAGGAGGCGATCTTTGCCCTCGATGCGGATTGTGTGTTCTACACCGGGGCTTTCCCGGCGGACGCGGAAAGCATGGAGCGGGATCTGATCAGGATTCTGGAGTCCGGCAAGCATGTCGTGACTTCAACCTCGCACCACTATCCGCAATTTCACAGTCAGGCGTATATGAACCGGCTGGAAGCAGCTTGCCAGAAAGGCGGCACCTGCATACATGGTTCTGGCGAGAACCCGGGGTTCTGGTTCGAGCGCGTGGCGCTGACGCTTACCGGCCTGTGCTCGGAAGTCGAGCACCTGAAACTGGAAGAGTTCGTGGACTGTCATGGCGGCACTTCAGCTGGAACCCTGTATTCGGTCGGCTTCAACCAGACCGTCGAACAGGCCTCGGTGCCAAGGCAAAAGGTCGCCAAGGTGTGGGAGGAATACCACTTCGGCGAAACGCTTGCACTGGCCAGCCAGGCACTCTTCAATCGGCCACCGGAACGCATTGAGCGCAAATCGGCCTTCCATACCACCGACAAGGAAATCGTTCTCAGCAAGGCGAAGGGCGACCTGATGGACATGCGCATCGAGAAAGACCGCGTCAGTGCCCAGACACACACCTTCACGGCCTACCTGGATGGCAGGCCGAGGTTGACGGACGAAGTGACCTGGTACCTTAAACCTGAAAATGCGCCGTTTCCGATCAAGGACCAACATTACTGGCGGATCCAGCTTGAAGGGAAACCGGTGTCGCTCAGTTGCGAATTCAGCGCATTTGCCACGCTCGAAGGTCATCAACTGAAACGCCTGGACGATCCGACCTCGGTGACCTGGTATATCACGGTACTGCCGATGATCCAGGCTATTCCGATTGTCTGCTCACACAAGCCTGGCGTTGTTCTGCCATCCGTTTTTTCTCATGCCGTACCGGATTACCGCCTGCTGGAGGGGCGCACGGACGTGGTGGGCTAAAGTCGTACAGCCGGCCAATATCAATCCCGAGAAGAATACATTTTTCGAACATAAGCCGGCATTGGCGAAGACTATTCATGCGGGTCTCGAAAACTTTCCAACCTCTATGGACAAAGGATATTTCTGATGACGACGACACACGACGACCTTCCCCACCCGGTTCCCCCGATCGCCTATCTGCGTTACAAGGAGAACTGGTTTTTCATCATCCTTGACGTCAGCAATAGCGTCTATGGCATGGCGCACTTCAACTACGAACCCGGCTTTGATCGAGCACGTGTTTCCTGCAATCTGATGGTGCGCGGCGAAATGTTTCAGTACGGCAATCAGATTCCCTTTCCGGCCGAGTTCGCAATGTCGCCTCAAATCGGCGACGACAAACTCAAACTCAAGTTCGTGGAAGCCCATACGCGGTTCGACATGCAGTTGCACAGCAATGACCTTGAACTCGATATGTCCTTCCTGAAGTTTGCCCCGACCTTCAACTACGAAGCCTATGAAGCGGCCAATCCGGAAAAGCCTTCAATGCAGGAAATCATGAATTTCGCGACGAACCAGATATTCGACAACCAGCAGCAGGCTTTGACCATCTCCGGCACCCTCAAGATGAAAACCGGAAGCGCCAAGGGCGAAACCATCAATCTCAAGGGTCTGGGTTATCGCGATCATTCCCGCAGCATGCGGGTCGACAACATGGTATTGAGGCATGTCTGGTCTTTCCTGTATTTCCCGACGACGGTGTTCGGTGCGATATCCCTGACCGGCATGTTCCGACCGGGAAGTTCCATGACTTCCGGTTATGTCTATGACTCCTCGGGAGTGCGCTCGCTCAAAGAGGTGGAGATCGTCAATCATGGAGAAATATCAGCGGGGGTCCCCGCCACGGTCGAATACAAGTTGAACGATGTTTATGGAAAATCATTTACGGTGATTGCCGATATTGCCAAGCGGATGGGGTATGTCCCGCTGGTGGTCGAAGCTGGCGCTGCCAGCGGCTATTCATACAACATCGTGGAAAACTTTTGTCCGGTCACCTTGAAGGAAACCGGAGAACAGGGCCATGCCCTGGTTGAAATAGGTTTCAACTCGATACAGCCGAAGAAGTAGCACGGCCTTCCTCGATAAACATCCCATTTGACCCTACCCAAGCCGCCATGAATATCCAGACATTGCCCTATCTGAATTGCCTGAAAAGCACCTTTAATAGCCTCTCTGCATCGTTAAGCGGAAACCCGGATATCGCGATGCAAATCGGGGCGGCAAACCGCCTGCTCGATTACATGATTGAGCAGCGAACGGCAGCACCGAAACTCAAGGCCGACTGTTATGCCGCATTGCTGAAACTGTTGCCTGCCATCGAGAAAGTAGTAGGGCGACCACCGGCTGCCCCGGCGCAAGTTGGCTTGCCTTCCAAGGCCGAGGAAATCACCCCGGCGAGTAGCGTAGCCAGTGCGGTACAGGAACTGAAAGCAATCTGTGGCGAAGCGGAGCCGGACGCCTTTGACCGCTGTCTTCAGCTTGCCGGGCAGATTCAGCGCCACCTCTTCGCGCTGAATGCGCCGCCGGCAATGGCGCTTTGCAAATCCATCGTCAGGATCGAAGCGGACTACAACCGCAAGTTCGAGGCGGCGGTCGCTGCACAATCAGCCGCGTCCGCAACCGCGTCCACAAGTAAGGCTGCCGCGACCGCCAGAAACGCGAAAGTCTACGACGAGGAAAAGTTGCTCGATTTCATCCGAAAATCATTTCCGCAGGAAGCGGATCTCGGCATCAAGCGAAGCGAATTTGTGACGGGCGGGTATTCCAAGTTTACAGTGAGCATCGTTTTGTCGAATACCCGAACGCTGCCCGAGGACATCATCCTGCGCGGCGATGCCAGCGGCGGCTTTGGCGGTGCTTCGGTCGTCGACGAGTATCGCTTGATCAAGGCCATGTACGACCATGGTGTCCGCGTACCCAAGCCTCTGGCGGTCGAAGAAACCGGCAAGGTTTTCGGTTCACCTTTCCTGTTGGTGGAAAAGAAACCGAGCACAATCATCGGTGGCCAGTTCAACCTGCCGAAGCCGAACAAGTCCGTGAGCGACGATGTTGCGGCGCAGCTTGCGGCCGTTCATCGCGTGCCACTTGCCGCAGCCGGAAACCGGGTCAGCGGCGCCAACCTCCGTACCAGCGAAAAGGTGCTGGACTGGGTAAAGGGAAGCTTTTCCGCGTGGCGGCCCCTCGATATGCCGTCGCCGGTCTTCGAGACGGCATTTGAATGGCTGCTGCGTCATGCTGCCCTGAATGACAAGGCCCCGCGCACTGTGGTGCATGGTGACTTCGGCCTGAACAACATACTCATCTACGATAACAAGGTCAGCGCAATTCTGGATTGGGAGTTCGCCCATATCGGCAACCCGGCCTATGACCTGGGCTACTTTTATACCCAGGCGACAGCCCTTTCCTCCTGGGAAGAGTTCCTGGCTGCCTACGCTAAAGCCGGCATGCCGATCCCGGATGAGGAACAGCTCAATTACAACATCCTGCTTGGGGCGACGCGGCTCGGCACCATGATTTGTCAGGTGACGCGTTCGTTCACCTCGGGGGCCGAACCAGGAATAGCCGGCGCGGTCGTGGTCGGCGACAATTACTATGAAGAAATGATCCGGCGCATTTCCGGCGCGCTTGATCGTGTCCTTTGAAATTCCGTTTATTCCGGACCAGGCAACTTCGTCGGACTTTTCCTCTACTTTGGGAGAAATGAAATGAGAAAGAACCCCTATCGCGTCATTGTTTGGGGGCCAGGAGGGGTGGGCCGTGCCTGCTTGCGCGAACTGGTGAAACGACCGGAATTCCAGATCGTCGGGGTACTGGCCCATTCGCTGGAAAAACATGGCAAGGACGTGGGTGAGTTGATCAATCAAGCACCGATCGGGGTTAAAGCCACCACTGACAAGGAAGCGATCTTCGCGCTGGACGCCGATGTCGTGCTTTGGTCGGCGACGCCGAAGTTCGATATGCCATCAATGGAACGCGACGTTATCCGCCTCCTTGAATCCGGCAAGCACGTTATTTCATCCGCAGCCTTTCACTATTCACGCAGCCAGGGGCAAGCCTATGTCGATAAATTCGAGGCCGCCTGCCGCAAGGGCAAATCCTGCCTGCATGGCACCGGAGAAAATCCGGGGTTCTGGTTCGAACGCGTCGCACTTACTTTGACCGGTATCTGCAACCATGTTGAACATCTGCAATTGCACGAGTTTGCCGATCTTTCCACGGGTGGCATGATGCCGAAGTCACTGGCCGCAATCTACATCGGCGCTACGGCGGAAACTGTCGGCAAGCCGGGTCCCGCCGAGGCACTGTGGAGGGACTTCTATTTCGGTTCGAGCCTCAACATGGGCAGCATGGCGCTGTTCGGCCGCCACCTTGACCGGGTTGTGCATACGCCAAAATATTTTTTTGCGGAACGGGATATTGTCCTCGATAAGAGCAAAGGGGATCCGATGGACCTGACGATTCCCAAGGGCAGGGTCCACGCCATGACGCATGCTTTCACCGGCTTCCTCGATGACGAGCCGCGGCTGACGATCAGCGTCAACTGGTTTTTGCGGCCGCACAATTCGCCGTTCCCGATCAAGTCGGAAAATTGCTGGTTCATCGAGCTTGAAGGCACTCCCGTGTCGTTACGCTGCGAGATCGGGGCCTTCGCTTCGCTCAAGGACAATCTTGAGTTCTATCCGGGCGATCCGACCTCGTCCACCTGGTACGCCACCGCGGTGCCGATGATTCAGGCAATACCGGTACTTTGCGCGCACGAGCCGGGCATCGTCTATCCCAATATTTTCGCCACCAGCAATACCGACCTGCGGCGTCTGGAAGGACGCCAAACCGTGGCGGGGTAGTAACTTCAGCAACTCCCGGTAGCGTTGCCTCTTGCGTGCCTCTCAACAGGAGCGCACTCTGACCAGCACAGCGATAGCGGTAGTGTGGATGGCCAGTTTCGCTTTCTGATGAGTTTTGATCGTCCGGTTTTGCATTGTGTCTGCCGCTCTCAGAGTCGTGAACGATTTTTCTGCCATACTCGAACGGTCTCGCTGAGAGGGTTCATATGGAACGAAAACTATTACTGTTAGATCTGAATCTGCTAAAGGGCCTCCACATTTTGCTTGAGGAACGAAATCTTCGGCAAGCCGCAAAAAGACTTTTTGTAACCCCTTCGGCAATGAGCAAGATGCTACATCGCTTACGCGATGCATTTGACGACGCACTCCTTGTGCACACTGAAGGTGGTTTATTAGTACCAACGCCGCGTGCAGAGGAATTGGCCGACCAGTTGATAACCACCATCCAGCATCTAGAAAACCTGGTAATGCCAACAATCTTTGATCCAAAAAAAGTCCGGAGGAAATTGCGCATTGCCTACCCTGAAACATTTGGTGTCGCCGTGATGCCTAATCTACTGGCGGCACTGCACGTCTTGGCACCGAAGCTACAATTCGAATCGCAACATTTGGGAGACGCCTATTTAGAGCGTCTGGCTAAGGGTTCTCTCGATTTCGTTATTTATATCGAGCAGAAATACCCGGACGAGTACATCAAGCATAGTTTGTTTTGTTCCGTGCCGACACTCTGGTGCCGTAAAGGTCATCCAATCACCAAGTGTCCGGAAGTGACGCTGAAAGACATTTGCAGCTTCCCGAAAATAGCATTTGACGCACCCAGCGTTAAATTGGACCATCTGAATGAAGTTATAAGAGAGATAGAACAAGCCGGTTTTAGCCATGACGTGATCTTGCATACTAGTCATTTGCTGATTTCGCTTGGGGTCATGAGCAAAACCAATTTGGTCATGTTAGGGCCGGATTACATATTCCGGTATCAAATGTTGAGCGACACAATCGTCGGTTTACCCGTTGACCACATTCCACAGTTGGCTCGAGGAAAAATAAATCTTTGCTTAATTCAGCATGAACGCACTTTGAATTCGCCATTTCATCAATGGGTAATATCGGAAATTGTAAAAGCAGTAAAACAACCTTTATCCCATGAATAACCCACGCCCTGAAACAGGGATGGGTTCGAAGGCGCAGTACCAAGGCAGAATCTGGCCGAGATTCGTGTTACTACCCAGGTTGTTCATCACAGCAAGAACCTGCCATGACCTAAGCCCTTTAATCGTACAGTACCGGTTCTGGCAGCGATTTGTTGCTAAAATCCCCACTTTCGCATATCCAATAGACATCCATGTTTGATCGATTCATGCCCCGCGAGGGGAAATTTTTTGATCTCTTTAATGCCCATGCGGAACTGATCGTCGCTGGCGGGCGGGAGTTGGCGGCAATGATGAATGAGATTAGCGACTCAGCCGCCACCGCCGAAGGACATGCAAAGGTCATTGATGGCATCGAGACTCGCGCGGACAAGATTACCCATGAAACCGTCGCTCTTCTGCACCGCACTTTTATCACACCGCTGGATCGCGACGACATCCACCAGTTGATCAGCAAAATGGATGACATCCTCGACCTGATTCAGGATGTCGCCGAATCGATAGTGCTATACGATGTTCGCAAGGTAACCCAGGAAGCACTACAACTGACCGAGATTGCCCAATCCTGTTGTGAGCGAGTGAAATCGGTGGTGGCGTTGCTGCACAACATGGAGCACGCTCAAAGCATACTGAAAACCTGTAGGGAAATTGACCAACTCGAATCGGACGCCGACCGGGTCATGCGCTCCGCCGTTTCCAAGCTGTTTCGCAACGAACCCGACGTACGCCAGTTGATCAAGTTCAAGGGCATCTACGAAATGCTGGAAACCGTGACTGATCGTTGCGAGGATGTAGCCAATATCATCGAGGGAATCGTCCTCGAAAATTCCTGACGGCGAATAGATGCAATCCTACACTTTGGGCCTATGGGTCGTGGTCCTGATGGTCGCGTTGGCCTTCGTATTCGACTTCATCAATGGCTTTCACGACGCCGCCAACTCGATTGCCACCGTAGTTTCCACTGGCGTTCTGAAACCGCATCAGGCAGTGGCCTTTGCTGCCGTATTCAACGTCATCGCACTTTTCGTTTTCCAACTCAAGGTGGCAACGACCATCGGCCGCGGCACCATCGACCCTGCCATCGTCGACTATTACGTGGTTTTCGGCGCGTTGGTTGGGGCTATTTCCTGGAATCTCATCACCTGGTATTTTGGCATACCCTCAAGTTCATCCCATGCGCTGATCGGCGGCTTGGTCGGCGCGGCACTGGCCAAGTCCGGCAGCGACTCCTTGATCTGGTCAGGTATCGGCAAGACGGTAGCCTTCATCGTCATTTCTCCCTTGCTTGGATTTCTGCTCGGCTCGTTGCTGATGTTGGCTGTATCCTGGATATTCTTCCGGTCGACACCAGTGCGGGTAGACCGTTGGTTTCGCCGCTTGCAACTGGTTTCCGCCTCGCTCTACAGTCTGGGCCATGGTGGCAACGATGCCCAAAAAACCATGGGCATCATCTGGATGCTGTTGATCGCCACAGGCTATACGGCGGCCAGCGAACCCATGCCAATCTGGGTGATCATCATGTGCTATCTGGCAATGGGTTTCGGCACCCTGTTTGGAGGCTGGCGGATCGTCAAAACCATGGGTCAGAAAATCACCAAGCTAAAACCGGTCGGCGGCTTCTGCGCCGAAACCGGCGGGGCGATTACGTTGTTCCTTGCCACGGCGCTGGGCATTCCCGTGTCGACCACCCACACCATCACCGGCGCCATAGTCGGCGTCGGTTCCACTACCAGCACGCGCAACGTACGCTGGGGCATCGCCGGCAGCATCGTCTGGGCCTGGATACTTACCATACCGGCAACAGCGGTGATATCCGCAATCGCTTGGCGGCTGGGAACCATGGTTCTCTGACGCAGCCCTGGTGCATGATCGCCAGCCGCATGAACTCCCTGATCATAAGGAGGAGCATTATGCCCAATGAAAGACAAGATGCGAATGCCGGCAACGAAGCCGAAAGCCCCTTCAAGGGCAAAACCGGCCTGAGCCGAATCTGTAATGCCTTAAGCTATTCTCTGGCCGGCTTGCGCGCCGCTTACCAGCATGAGGATGCCTTTCGCCAGGAGTTGTGGCTGGCAGCTGTGCTGATTCCTCTCGCGCTGTTGCTGCCTGCCAATGTCCAAGGCAAGGCATTGATGATCGCCAGCGTACTGCTGGTCATTATTGTCGAACTGTTCAATTCGGCCATCGAAGCAGCCATTGATCGCATCTCGCTCGACCAGCATCGCCTCTCCAAACGCGCCAAGGACATCGGCAGCGCCGCCGTGCTGATCGCCCTGACGAATGTCATGATAATCTGGGGGCTGGTGCTGTTCGGCTAGTGTCCGCCGTTGTTTCCAGGCTAGCCTTCCCGCCTGTCCAGCTTTGGATACTTGTAGGTTTCCTCTTTACGAATCCGCCGCAAAGCCATTAAATTCACAATCAGGGTCACAAAGAAAAACATACCCAGTACCCATGGATGGGTGAAGACGGCACTAATAATTTTTTGAATATCCATGTGGAAATAGCGTCAGTTCGTAAGCGTTAGGCCCTGCCAGGTTCACTCACGACGGAGTTTGCTGTACAGGTTCCGAGCGTAGCGGCAACAGCGAATCAATCTGGCTGTTGAGACAGGTCGGCAACTTCTCCAGCGTGTTGCGT
>JAQTOA010000030.1 GCA_028713555.1 Sterolibacterium sp.
GCCCAACGCCACGTGCCCGATTCGATTCCAACGCTTCGCGTTCTGATCGCCGCAGCCATCGCAGAAAAACTCAGGCAATGTCCTTGTTGCGGGAACGTGAGGTAACTTAAATGACACAGTCAAACTAAAAGCTTCACCAGTCAGGTCGATTGTATGATCTGTACCGTTGTAATTGAGCGTGAAAATTTTGCTTGCGGCGACGGAAAGATCGGTTGTGCCGGATAGATTTGCAGTTCCAGTGAGGATGGCGCGCCCTCCAGCGCCGGCATTCTCTGCTGCCACAATGTCTGCTGCCAGCCGCTCATCGGCGCCGTGGATAAATTCCGCCATGCCCTCGGTAAACCAGTTACTGGCTTGAGCTGGAACCACATTGAGAAGTGAGCCGAAGTTCATCGACCGATACATCACGGCATGGACCATCTCGTGCATGATGATGCGGTCGTTATAGAAAGGTTCTGTTCCGCCATTGGGCAGGTTGGGAGGTGTGAAGTTCGCCATATCGACCTGCAGCTTGAGGTTCGTGCCCTTCCCGGAATAGCCGGAGAAAGACCCCACCACTTGTGCGGCGACTCCGCCCGCGCCATCGGTGAAGTCTGATAGCTGCACGTCCAACTGGGCGCCATCGCCAGTGATGCCGTAATATTTCTTGATGCGAGCTTCCGAGTTTTCCAGCCAGCCGAGCTTGAGCCCGTCCAGCACTGCCCGCTTATTGGTATCACCCGCAATGCTGGCGTCGGACTGGGAGAAAATCTGCTGACCATTGAAGGCGGTAGTCGAACCCACACGGTCTATTTCCGCCATCAACTGGTTAACTTCGCCCTGAAGTGCTCGCTTGTCGCTGGCACTGTTGGTACCGTTCGATGCCTGGATAGCGAGTTCTCGCACTCTCTGGAGGTTGTCGGTGACAGTACCAAGTGCGGCTTCTGCTGTCTGCAGTAATGACACGCCATCCTGAGCATTTCTGATGGCCTGGTTGGCGCCGCGAATCTGCGTGGTCATCCTGTCGCCGATAGCCAGCCCCGCCGCGTCGTCTTTCGCGCTGTTGATGCGCAGCCCGGACGAAAGCCTTTGCAGGCTGATCTGCAAGTTGCCCTGCGAACGGGCCATTTGCCGGGTGGTGTTCAGCGCGGATAGGTTGGTACTGATCTGCATTCTTCTGACGAGCGCCCTCGCGGGGCTTCATGACGGAAGCCCTCATAGGCTTGAGTGAACGGCAGGAAGTGGAATTTCTTTAGTTGTCTGATCTGAAGCTGGTCCTTCGAATGTTCTCCAGTTTGAGTAAAGTTGTCCTGCAATTGTTTAATTGTGCGTAATGCATTGCTTTACACGGATCCAATATTCCTAAGCTGGTGCTGACATCCCATTTTGGCTATAAAGCCTTGCCAGCAATGTGTGCAATCTATAGAATGTACTTGAAGTACTTTTTGTTAAAAATGTAATTCACTGGGGGGCGGGAATGCGTAGCACTATTACCGAGCGTGGCCAGACAGTGATTCCAGCCGAAATAAGGCGCAAGTTCAAATTAACGCCCTCGGAACGCCTCGAATGGATCATCGAGTCTGATGGTCTGCGTGTTGTTCCGGTGAATATCGACCCGATTCAGGCCTTCCGTGGGCAAGGGAAAGGTGGCGCAGCGGCGCGCTTGTTGGAAGATCGTATTGCCGAGCGGAGCAAGGAGTGAAACGGTATCTCCTCGATACTTCGGCCTTGTTTGCGTTGCGAGACGATGAGGCTGGTGCCGACAGGGTTGCCGAGCTATTGGCGCTTGCAGGGCGAAGCAAGGTTTCATGCCAAGGCTGCTTTATTACTCTGATGGAAATACTCTATCGCGTCTGGAAAGATGAAGGCGAACACGCCGGACGCCTTGCCTATGAACAGTGCCAGTCACTGCCGATCGAATGGATACATGAAACGGCCGAGTTGTTGAAAAGAGCCGCGGCAATCAAGGCCGGCAATAGGCTTTCGCTAGCCGATGCGTGGATTGCGGCTAGTGCGGAACTGTCTGGTGGCATTCTGGTCCATAGGAACTCTGAGTTTGAGAGTCTTGAGCTTGCACAGGAAGCATTGCCCTATACATCTACTAATATAGGCGACTCTTAGACTCCTAATTGCCTGAAGCAACCTGGAGGTGTGACATGACGCTGAGCATTTCTCTCAACACGCTCAATACCGCGAACACCGCCCTGGCCGAGTCGCTGGCCCGGTTGAGTTCGGCCAAGCGGATCAATTCGGCGAAGGACGATGCGGCCGGGCTGGCGATCGCCGAGGCGATGGGCGCGCAGCTTGGTTCTGGCAATCAGGCGATCCGCAATGTTTACGATGGGCTATCTCTCACGAGTACGGCGGAGGGCGCGCTCGGCCAAGTGACCGAATCGTTGCAGCGCATGCGCGAACTGGCCGTGCAGGCGGCCAATGGCACCAATAGCGCAGCAGATCGTCAGGCACTGCAGAACGAGTTCAATCAGATCGGGCAAGGTCTGGAGCAGTTGGCGAACACGACTCAGTTCAATGGCCAAAAGCTGCTCGACGGCAGTTATAACGGCCAGATTCAGGCTGGCCCCAATCCGGGCGATACCCGGCTGCTGACCATCGGCAACGGCACGCCGCAGGCGCTGGGGGTAGTTGCGCTGGATGTGACCAGTTCGGCGACTGCTGCGACTGCGATCGATGCGCTGGACAGCGCGCTGGGCAAGGTCAATTCGATGCGCGCGGAAATCGGGGCCGCCCAGGCCGGCTTGGGCTCGACCCTGGCCAACCTGAGCGGCACCTACGAAAACCTGGCGGCTGCCAAGAGCCGCATCAGCGATGCCGACTATGCTCGGGAGACGGGCAACCTCAGTCGCAACGCGATACAGCAGCAGGCAGCTACCCAGGCGCTTGCCCTCTACAACGCCAATCAGTCCAGTGTTCTGAGCCTCATCAATCCCACAAAGGGTTGAAGCGCTGGTCGTTCCCTGGAAATCGGGGGGGGCAGATCGCAGTTTCTTGCCAATCACTTGTAGAGACCTGTTAAGGGTTCTATAACTGGCACTGTTATTGGTACTGGAGAGTGTCGTGTCGAATGTGATTTTGGCGGAAACCACCGCAAGTGTTTCTGAATTGAAGAAAAATCCGATGGGCACCGTCGCTGTTGGCGAAGGTTTTCCCGTTGCGATCCTCAACCGCAATGAAATGGCTTTTTACTGTGTTCCGGCTAAAGCCTTTGAGGCGCTGATGAACAAGTTGGAAGACATCGAACTGAACGCAATCGCCGATGCCCGTTTGACTGACGGAAAAACACCGGTGAAAGTGAAGCTGGATGACCTATGAACTGAGTTTTCATCCGGACGCTCTGGATGAGTGAAAGAGGTTGGATTATTCTGTTCGCGATCTGTTCAAGAAA
Source organism: Sterolibacterium sp. (assembly GCA_028713555.1). Classification (GTDB taxonomy): domain Bacteria; phylum Pseudomonadota; class Gammaproteobacteria; order Burkholderiales; family Rhodocyclaceae; genus JACRAR01. The sequence goes on from JAQTOA010000030.1 coordinate 3,383, forward strand.
AAATTAGCGGAACGCATGCCAAATCCGCGCGTTTCTGCTTCAAGATTGTCGGGGCAAAAAGATCGGTTCAAAATCAGACTCAGAAGTGTTGGCTATCGATTGGTATACGAGGTTCGCGATAATGAACTTGTAGTCTTGATCGTTGCACGTTGGGAAACGTGAGCGCAACAGGGTTTATAAAGCGGCAATGAGGCGGTAACCGTGACCCGCGAACAGTCCAGGGTTTCTTGCTAGGCTTCACAACATTTTCCTTTCCTGGAATATCCTTTGTTGCTACATCCCGTTACAGCGGCAGCGTTCAGTATGTTTCCATAGGAGATGAGGTTATGACGGTCAGCGAGGAACAAACAAGATCGGATATCCTGGCTGCCGTGAATGAATTGATTGGCGAACGGTTGCCGGTGGAGGAGACGGTTCTGGCTCAGGCCTTTGCCAGCCAGTACTATGCGCAGGTTGCCACGGAAGACTTGGCGGAGCGCTCGGCACAGGATTGGTATGGCGCCGTTGTTTCCCACTGGCGCTTCGCGCGGCGTTTCGTTTCGGGTTTTCCGCTGCTGCGCGCCTACAACCCGCGACCGGAAGAGCATGGCTGGCAGTCCTCGCATACGATCATCGAAATCGTCGGTGACGACATGCCTTTCCTGGTGGATTCCATCACCATGGAAGTGAACCGCCAGGGACTCACTCAGCATCTCATCATCCATCCAATCATGAAGATGCAGCAAGGCGCTGACGGCCATCTGGCCTGTGTTGCCGAAGGAACCGAGGACACGGGTGGAAGTTATGTGTCGCTGATCCATGTGGAGGTCGACCGGCGCACCGGCGCCGAAACTCTGGAGGCGTTGCAAGCGGGTCTGACACGGACCCTCGGTGATGTGCGTGCGGCCGTCGAAGATTGGCCCAGGATGTTGCAGCGCTTGAATGACGTCCTGTTCGATATCGAGCGCCATCCTCCCCCTGGAACTCCCGCCGAGATTGCCGAAGACAGTGCTTTCTTGCGCTGGGTTGCCGATGGCAATTTTACCCTGCTCGGCTATCGGGAGTATCAGTTGGCGAGCGTGAATGGCAAGGACGTGTTGCGCATCGTGGTCGGCACCGGCGCAGGGATACTGCGCGAAACCGGCAAGGAAGGGGACGAAACGCGCGCCGTTTTATCTTCCCAGGCCATGGAGATCGCCAGACAACCGCAGTTGCTGGTGCTGACCAAGACCAATGCGCGCTCGACCGTACACCGTCCGGGTTATCTCGATTATCTGGGGGTCAAGCGTTTCTCGCCCGCTGGCGAAGTGATTGGCGAGTGCCGCTTTCTTGGCTTGTTTACCTCCACGGCCTACAACGCCAATCCCGCCGAAATTCCGCTGCTGCGCCGCAAGCTGGCGCTAGTGGCCGAGCGTGCCGGTTTCCTCGCCAAGAGCCATGCGGGCAAAGCGCTGCTGACAATTCTTGAACAATACCCGCGCGACGAACTGCTGCAAGTGGAGGTCGACGAGCTTTACTTTATCGTCATGGGAATTCTGGGCCTCGGCGAGCGCCAGCGGACGCGGCTTTTCATGCGGCGCGACGCCTTCTGCCGTTTCTATTCCTGTCTGATCTATACGCCGCGCGAAAATTTCGACACGGTCTTGCGCAAGCGCATGCAGGAAGTTTTGATGGATGGGCTGAACGGCATTTCCACCGAGTTCAATGTGCAACTCTCGGAATCGGCGTTGGCGCGAATCCATGTGCTGGTCCATACCCGCCCCGAGAGCATACCGAACTGCACTGTGGAGACGCTCGAAAAGCGTCTGGTCAAGATTGCGCGGCGCTGGCAGGACGAACTGTTCGAGGCGCTGCGCGAGCGCCACGGCGAGGAACGCGGCAATCTGCTGTACCTTCGTTACCGGGAAGCATTTCCCGCCAACTACAAGGAGGACTACGAGGCGCGCGCGGCGGTTGGCGATATCGACTTGATGGAGTCGCTGGGCGGCGCCGACAGCCTGGCGATGAATTTGTATCTGCCTTTGGAAGCGCGCACCGGTAATCTGCGCTTCAAGATCCTGCGGGATACGGAACCCATCGCGCTTTCGGTTTCGCTGCCGATGCTCGAGCACATGGGCGTAAGAGTCCTGGAAGAGCGATCCTACGCAATTCACCGCGAAGGTCGGACGGTCTGGTTGCATGACCTCGGCCTGATCCTGCCGGGCGCGGAAAACCTGGATATTGACGGCGTGCGCGGTATCTTTCAGGAGGCATTCCGGCAGGTCTGGTGCGGTGCTGCGGAAAACGATGATTTCAACCGGCTAGTGCTGGCTGCCCGGCTTGACTGGCGCGAAGTCGCGATACTGCGTGCCTATGCCAAATACCTGAAGCAAATTGGGTTCACCTTCAGCCAGGCCTACATCGAGCAGACCCTGCTGGCTCATGCGGTGATCGCGCGCCAACTGGTGGCCTTGTTCCTGGCCCATTTCGATCCGGATGGCGCATCCGGCAGGAGCAAACGCACGGCGCAACTCGAGGCGGAGATCAAGCCGGCGCTGGATGCGGTGGCCAATCTCGACGAGGATCGCATCCTGCGGCAATTTTTGGCCGTCATCCAGGCCACGCTGCGCACCAATTATTTTCATCAAAGTGATGGCACCCCCAAGCCCTATCTGTCCTTCAAGCTGGACTCCCGCCAGGTGCCGGGCCTGCCGGAACCGAAGCCCTTGGTTGAGATTTTCGTCTATTCGTCGCGCTTCGAAGGCATCCATCTGCGCGGCGGCAAGGTGGCGCGCGGCGGCCTGCGCTGGTCTGACCGCATGGAGGACTTTCGCACCGAAGTGCTCGGCCTGATGAAGGCACAGATGGTCAAGAATGTGGTGATCGTGCCGGTCGGCTCGAAAGGCGGTTTCTATGTGAAGAATGCACCGCCAGCCAATGATCGCGAAGCTGTGATGAAGGAAGGCATCGCCTGCTACCACCTTTTCCTGCATGGTTTGCTGGACCTGACCGACAACCTGGTGGCCGGCAAGTCGGTTCCACCCCAGGACGTGGTGCGCCGGGATCAGGATGACCCCTATCTGGTGGTTGCCGCCGACAAGGGCACGGCGAGCTTCTCCGACTATGCCAACGGCGTTGCACGGGAATATGGCTTCTGGCTCGACGATGCGTTTGCCTCGGGGGGCTCGGCCGGTTACGATCACAAGAAGATGGCGATTACCGCGCGTGGCGCTTGGGAGTCGGTGCGGCGACATTTCCGCGAACTCGGGCTGGACACCCAGACCCGGGATTTTTCCGTGGTCGGCATCGGCGACATGTCGGGCGACGTGTTTGGCAACGGCATGTTGCTATCTCCACATATCCGCCTGGTCGCTGCCTTTGACCACCGCCATGTTTTCCTCGATCCCAATCCGGATTGTGTAGCGAGCCTTGCGGAACGCCGGCGATTGTTCGAACTGCCGCGTTCGTCCTGGGCGGACTACGATGCGAAAGTGATTTCGCCGGGTGGCGGCATTTATCCGCGCAGCGCCAAATCCATCGCGCTTTCGCCCCAGGCCAGGGCGATTCTCGGCATCGAGGCGGAAAGCCTGACGCCGTCCGAGCTGATCCGCGCCGTGCTGCTGGCGTCGGTGGACCTGCTCTACAACGGCGGCATCGGCACCCACGTGAAGAGCAGCCAGGAGTCGCATGCCAATGTCGGCGACCGCGCCAACGATGCGATCCGGGTGAATGGCAATGAGCTGCGCTGCCGGGTGGTGGCCGAGGGCGGCAATCTCGGCTTCACCCAGCTCGGCCGGGTCGAATATGCCCTGCATGGCGGGCGCATCAACACCGACGCCATCGACAATTCGGCCGGCGTGGATTGCTCCGATCACGAGGTCAACATCAAGATCCTGCTGAATTCCGTCATCGAGGACGGGGAACTCACCGAGAAGCAGCGCAACCAGTTGCTGGCCGAGATGACTGACGAAGTGGCGCGCCTGGTGTTGCGCGACAATTACTTCCAGACCCAGATCCTTTCTATGACCCGCGCCCAGGGTGTCGCGCTGCTCGATGAACAGGCCCGCTACATGCGCTATCTTGCCAACAGCGGCAAGCTCAATCGGCGCATCGAATACCTGCCTTTCGACGAGCAGATTGCCGAACGCAAGGCAGCCGGCGTCGGACTTACCACCCCGGAGCTGGCAGTGCTGCTGGCCTACCACAAAATGGAATTGTTTGAGGTGCTGGTGGCTTCCGACGTGCCTGAGGATCCCTACATCCGCACGGCGCTGCAGCGCTATTTCCCCCAAGCATTGCGCGAACGCTTCCCGGAACAGGTGCAACGCCATCCGCTGCGCCGGGAAATCATCGCCACCCATGTCGTCAACAGCATGGTCAACCGCGTCGGTTCCACCTTCGTGTTCCGTTTGCGCGAGGAGACTGGCGCGGACGCTGCTGATATCGTCCGCGCCTACATTGCCACTCGCGAAGTGTTCGGCCTGGTTTCCTTGTGGCAAGCCATAGAAGCGCTGGATAACCAGGTGGCCGATGCGACGCAAACCGCCATGACGCTGGAGGGCTTGCGGCTGATCCGGCGAGGCATGTTGTGGTTCCTCCGTCGCCGTGAATATCTGACGGATCTGAACGCCACGCTAAGCCGCTTTGCCGCCAGTGTCGATCAACTGGCGAATATCATTTATGCCGTCGTCACCGCAGAGCACCAAGCGAAACTGGACGAGATGATCCGGCACTACACCGAGTGGGATGTTCCATCGGCCCTGGCGCGGCGGATCGCGGCGCTAGCGGAGCTTTATGCCGTGCTGGATATTGTCGAAATCGCCGCCGAACTCGGCCGGCCTGTCGAACTGGTGGCGCAAGTGTATTTCGCCTTGGGCGGATTGCTCGACCTGCATTGGCTCGGCCATCAGATCACGCTGTTGCAGGCCGTCACGCCTTGGCAAGGCTTGGCTCGGGCCGCGCTCAGCGATGACTTGTCTGCCCAGGTGCGCGGTCTGACCTCCCAAGTGTTGCGGGAGAATCCCGGCTTGGCGGATACGGGGCAGCTTGTTTCTGCCTGGCAAGGGCGGCGTGAATTCCAGTTCGAACGCTGCCGACAGCTTTTTTCCGAAATCAGGAAGGTACCGGTGCCGGATATTTCGATGCTGTCCGTCGCCCTGCGCGAACTGCGGGGAATGGCGTAGGCATTTTGGGAGGAAATCCGCATTTTGGCATGCGGTTAGTTGTGCATCGAATTTGACAGCCACAGCCCGATGTCTTAGCCTCAAAAATATTGTCCTTTGTTTCGGGAAGGAATTGGATTGTTTTTGACCAAAGCAATTAGCGCTGTTCGGCATTACTTGCCGACATCCGCCTATAGTCTCAAACTCAGAATCCTGCTCTGGGTCCTGCTGTTCGTGCTGGTTGGCATCTGGGGACTGGCAGCGCACGTTGCCGCGGTGTTGCGCGCCGACCTTGAGCAGATGGCGGCGGATCATTTGGCGGCAACCGTCGACTACGTCGTAAAGGATATCGACAAAAAGATCCAGCTGCGCATCGAGGCGCTACAGGAGATCGCGGCGACGATTACCCCAGAGATACTGGCCGATTCCGCCAAGCTGAACCGCCTGCTCGAACAGCGCAACATCTCCCGCCAGCTTTTCCCGATCGGGATCTTTGTCGCCAACCGTCAGGGCGTCAACATCGCCGAACATCCTCGGGTGGAGGGCCGCCTCGGCGGTTCGGTCGCCGACCGTGATTATTTCCGCGGCATCATGGCCGGCGGTAAACTGGTCATCGGCAAGCCGATCCAAGGTCGATTCTGGAAACAGGCGATTTCCGCCATCGCTTTGCCCCTGCATGATTCCTCCGGCGCTACGGCTGGCGTGCTGCTCGGCGCCATGATCCTGTCAGGCCCGGAATTGTTTGGCCAGCTCGAGCAGACCAGGATAGGCAAGACCGGGTTCTTTCTGGTGGTCTCTCCCAAGGATCGCCTGATCGTTTCGGCCACCAACAAAAGCCGCATTCTGACGTCGCTGCCTGCGCATGGCGTGAATGTAGTGGTCGACCAGCGCCTCGACGAGGGTGTCGAAAGCGTGATGGTCGGGGTCAATTCGCAGGGCATCGAGAATTTGAGCGTGAGCCGCAAGCTGCGGACCACCGGCTGGATCACTATTGCCGGAATTTCCAGCGAGGAGGCGTTTGCCCCGATCGAAAAACTGAAGCAGCGGATCTATTTTGCGGCCCTGCTGATATCGCTGGCTTTGGTCCTGGTGCTGCGCTACATTCTGGTTCGGCAACTGACGCCGCTGACGGAGATATCAAGCGCGATGCGCTTGATGAGCCATGAGGAGAAGGCGTTTGCGGCCTTGCCGGTGCGGCGCGACGACGAAATCGGCCAAATGGTCGAAAGCTTCAACGGCCTGGTGGAAGAGCGCAAGCGCGCGGAGAACATTGCCGAGCAGTACCGCACCATCATCCAGATTTCCATCGAGGGTTTCTGGATTACCGACGTATCGACACGGATCCTCGATGCCAATGAGGCCGTTTGTCGGATGCACGGATATACGCGAGAGGAGCTCCTTCGCCTGAGCATCCACGATATCGAGGTGGACGAGTCCCCGGAGGAGATCGCTGCCCATACCCGCGAGATGATGGAAACCGGGCATGTGCAATTTGAGGCCAGGCACAGGCGCAAGGACGGCACCATCATCAACGTCGAGGTTGGCGTCTTGTATGTGCCCGATCTCAGCGAGCGCCTCTTCGCCTTTGTCCGGGACATCACCGAGCGCAAGCAGAATGAGGCCAAGCTGCGCCAGGCCGCCAGTGTCTTCAGCAACAGTCAGGAAGGCATCATGATCACCGATGGCCAAAATCTGATCATCGACGTCAATAGGGCGTTCAGCCATATTACGGGCTACGAACGTGACGAAGTCATCGGCAAGAATCCGGGAATTCTGGGTTCCGGACGGCAACCCCCAGAATATTATGCGCAGATGTGGGAAGCCCTGCGCGAGCATGACTACTGGCGCGGCGAGATCTGGAACCGCCGCAAGAACGGCGAGGTGTATGCCGAGATGCTGGCGATATCCACTGTTCGCGACACGGCTGGTGAGTTGCAGCACTACATTGGCATCTTCTCCGACATCAGCCAGTTGAAGACGCATGAAGCCGAACTTCACCGCATTGCCCATTACGACCCCCTGACCGGCGTACCCAACCGGCGCCTGCTTGCCGACCGCCTCGGACAGGCTATCGCCCGCGCCCGGCGCGGGGGAAAATCCCTGGCGGTCTGCTACCTTGATCTCGATGGCTTCAAGCCGATCAACGACAAGCACGGCCATGCTGCCGGGGATCTCCTGCTGGTCGAAATCACCGAGCGCCTTAAAGGTGTTCTGCGCGCCGAGGATACCTTGGCTCGTCTCGGGGGCGACGAGTTCGTCCTGCTGTTCACCGATCTCCCGCAACATTCGGAAAGCTATCTGGTGTTTGACCGCGTGCTGGCGGCAGTGAGTACACCGGTACTGATCGATCACGCTTTAATCAGTGTTTCGGCCAGCATCGGAGTCACCCTTTTCCCCTCCGACGATGTGGACGCCGATACCCTGCTGCGTCATGCCGACCAGGCCATGTACCGCGCCAAGGAAGCCGGCAAGAACCGTTACCACCTTTTCGACCCGGACCACGATCGCCAGATGCGGGCGCATCGCTATCACCTGCAGCGTCTAAGAGTAGCGTTGGAGAATGATGAGTTCGTGCTGCATTACCAGCCCAAAGTTGATCTGATCAGTGGCGCTATAATCGGTGCCGAGGCCTTGATTCGCTGGCAACACCCTGAACAGGGTCTGCTATTGCCGGGCGAATTTCTCCACTACCTCGACGGCAGCGACCTCGAGATTGCCGTTGGCGAGTGGGTCATCAATTCCGTGCTGAAGCAGATCGTCACCTGGAATGCCGTTGGCCTTACTTTCACCGTTGAAGCTGTAGAAAAACCCGATTTCTCGGCGACGGGGCATCACAAATGGCACGAGACTATTCGTGCCATTTGTCATTTCGCCGATTGAATTTTACGCGGGCGATGCGATCAGGAATGCCGCACG
>JAQTOA010000031.1 GCA_028713555.1 Sterolibacterium sp.
CCACGCCTCCAAATGCCTGCGCCAGTATTCCAGTCCGTGCCTCTTCGCCATTCGTCTCACCTTCGAAAAGGCAAAACGATTGCACAGCTCAGCCAAGAACTACAGGTGGATCCGCTAGTCGCTTACCATAGATGTAAAGGCTGTCATTCTCTGCCTTGTTGCGCCCGAAATTTCTCCAGCGGAGCGTGTCTCCGTCCAACAGCAGCAGGGCATGGCCTACCAGATCATCTTTGCAGTAAAACAAAAGGACTTTTGATTGCTCGCTGAATTTGAGTGAAAAGTCTTTATAAAAGTCTGGCGTCAAAGTTTCCCCGTTGTATTCGGTGGCGTGTTCATGTACGACAACCCATTGCCGCCAAAGAACCTCGGCAAGGTCATCAAAGTTGTCCCGCAACTCATGGCGTATTTCCTTCGACTGGTTGATGCGCAAGTGTCTTTGCAGTTTGCTGCGATAGTAGCTTTTCATGGAAGACAGGTATTCATCCGGGGTTTTCCATGCAATGTCTAGGGTCGCTGTCGGAAGACAGGGTACAAATTGATAGCCCAGTTCATTCAAGACCGGCTCATATGGATGGTCTTGCGGCTCGAAAGGCCCGATGATGACGAGAAGTATTCCTTGCTTGCGGGCGAGCTCAAGCAGGGGCTTCCCCAGCGATTGCAATGACTTTTCTACGTCATGCTGTCGTATGGAGTCGGGGTGATGCTCTGAAGAAATCGGGAAGGCGCACTCCAGTATTCTGATCTTCAGAAAGCTCGGGAAAAGGCTACGGATCCTGGCAAGCGCTGTTCTAAGCCACCCGGATGAAAAAATCGCTATATCTGTTCTGGTTATGTTGAAGTGTGTCAATGCGACAAGGCAATCGTTTTCGTCATAAATCATCCCGTAACGATGGCAACAATCGCTTGTATTCAAAAACTCTGCCATCTCCAGGAACTCCGGAGAATAGGTGTAAGGATGGGTGTTCGCAATGGCATTCCATTCCTCCAACGGAAGGTTGCGCGCACATTCGAGTATTCTGACTTTGTACATGCCTTGCTATACGATTGCCTTGTCACCGCCATGCTTGAAAATGTTTCTGTCCCTTATTTCCGGGGTGTCGTTGAGCAGCGTATATACGTAGCCCGCAAATAAATTGAATAATGAATTGGTGTTTCTGATTGCAATGTTAACTGGCAACATCTTCGCGCCTGAATTAAGTTTTGGCTCATATGTCGTCAGGCCAAGTTCCAGCCGCTTTACCTTCAGGAGGATTGCGGTTTCCACTATCTTGTTGCACATATAAAAGTAGAGGTTGTCCTTGACGGATTCATTTCGGCCAACATACAGCCATCGAAGTGTTTCTCCGTCCAGCAGAAGCAGGACATGGCCAACTAACTCATCGTTACGGTAGAACAGCAATACCTTGGAGCGAGATCCTAGTTTCAAGGAGAACTCTCTGTAAAACTCCGGGGTTAGTCTTTCTCGCTGGAATTCTTTGGCGTTCTCATGGACAACCATCCATTGATTGCAGAGGATATCGGCAAGTTCTGCAAAATCGTCGCGAAGTTCGGAATGAATGCCGCGATCCCTGTTGGTCTTCTGATGAATAAGTATCTTTCTTCGATAATGGCTTTTTAATGACAAGAGAAATTCATCTGGGGATGACCACGTAATGTCCATGTGCGTGTTTGGCAAGCTGGCGACAACATGGTAGTTCAGATTTTTCAAGTGCGTCTCAAGGTGAGCGTATCTCGGCTCAAAATCCCTTATCACAACAACAAAAGCCCTTTGTTTCTTTGCAATATCGGACAGGGCTTTTCCTAGAAAGCTGAATATGTCGCCTTCGTTGCTATCTTCTTTTGCAATGAATGGCCTGTTCATCGTGATGGGCGTTCCGCACTCAAGCATCCGGAATTTTAGGAAACCCGGGAAATACCTGCGGATGAATCCTAAAGACTCTTTTAGCCATCCCGTTGAAAAAATGGCGATATCCGTTGTCAGCGTGTAAAAACTTGCCATTGCTACTGCGGATTGGCTCTCGTCATAAACCAAGGCATGTTGGTAGCAAAAGTCATTGAGATTCGAGGCTTCAAGAACTTCCCAGAATTCATGGGAAAAGGCGCAAGAGTGCCCCGACGCGAGAGCGTTCCATTGATCAAGGGGTACATCGCGTATGCTGTTGAATATCTTTATGCTATACATTTTGGCTCATACGGGTTTTGAGGGCATATTGTAAAGATGAAGCCTGAATTTCTGGTGACGGGGGCGACGGGTTTTGTCGGCCGTCGGCTGGTTGAGCGCTTGGTGGCAATGGGCGCAGACGTACGTGTGCTGGTACGCCAGCCGGAAAAACTTCCGACACACCTTTCTTCAGCGTGCGAGGTGATTGTTGGCGATCTGGATAAACCGGCCAGTCTTGAGGCTGCTGTTGCAGGCGTGGACGTCATTTTTCATTGTGCCGCCAATGTTCGCACTTGGGACAAGTGGCCCGCTTATGAGGCCGCCAACATACGTGGCGTCGAGAGCCTCGCCCGTGCTGTGGTTCGATGCAACCCTGGCTTGCAGCGATTCATTCATTTGTCTTCTGTTGACGTGTATGGTTTTCCAGTGGAACCGGCCGACGAAACAGCCATTCTCGATAAGGTCGATTATCCCTATGGCGAAAGCAAGCGACAAGGGGAGTTGCGACTGCGACAGATTGCCGAGGTACACGGCATTCCCTATACCATTCTGCGTCCAACCAACATCATCGGCCCGCGTAGCCCTTTCATCGAACGGATCGGTAATGAACTGATGTCCGGCCTGATGCTGACTATCGATGGCGGGGGCGTGCATGCCGGCCTGCTCCACGTGGATAACCTGATCGATTACATGCATTGGGCGGCATTCTCTGAGCTCTCGGTGAATGAGATCTTCAATGTAAGGGATCGTTGCGAAGTCTCGTGGGGCAGGTTCATTGATGATCTCAGGGTGTTGATCGGTGGTCGCGGCTGGGTGATCGACCTGCCTTTCATCGTGGCCGATACAGCAGCGCATGCGTTGGCGATGCCGTATCGGGCGCTGCGGCTGACCGGTGAACCCATGCTGCACCCGCTGATCGTGCGGATATTCGGCAGAACCTGTGGCCACAGCGCTGACAAATTGTGGTCGATAAGCAATATGGAAGCGAGGGTCTCCTACGAACAAGGGATGGCCGAATCAGCTGCTTGGTTTCTGGATGGCAAGGTGAGGGGGCCATGAGCAATTGACTGCCGTCCCGCCAGCGCCGACTTTTTCGCCCATGTTTATCTGATCTCTGCATCAATCGGGATCGGCCGAAAAGCATGCTCGATCCTGCGCAGATCCTCTTCGCCAAACCCGGCTTCGTAAAAGGTTTCGCGCCAGCGCTCGGCGATGGCGGCCTGGATGTTGGTAATGATCGCCAGTGCTTCATCCCGGTTAATCCCGAAGGCGTTGGCGTTGCTCACGAGATTGGCGATCGTTCCCAAGGCGGAGTCGCCTATCAGCAACGCATGGCGATGGATTTCGTGAGCGGTCAGTATTGGCACAATGTCGAAAGCCGGCGACAGTCGAAACTCGCTACCCTTGGTATGAATCAAGCCGTGATTGAGCTCGTGATCGTCGGCGTTTCGTACGGCGCAGTTGAAGACCATGCGCCGGAATATCTGTCGCCGATCTTCGGTTGTGCAACCAAAGCGTTGCCCCCATCGAGCGAAACGTCCATAGGAACCGGTTACCACGGCGGCATAGGCTGGGTCGGCATAAAACACGGTTCTGGCGCTGATAAATCCTTTACGGAAAGTCTTGCCGTCCAGAACCGTTCGATCAAAGCGCCGAACCAGACAGACATCCTTACCATCGACGACTTTCAGCCTTGTTTCGGCACTATCGATGCCGCACCATTCCCGACCGAGTCGCATCGTGGCATGTTCCAGGCGCGGTATGCTGATCAATGGGGAATCCTTGACGCTGGGGAACTTCGCAATCCAGACCGCATCGCCATCGATAATGTTGCACTTCGGGCGAGCTCCGCCTGTGCCGGGATGCAGGGCTCGGAGAAGTTCGGGATCGACGGGCTGGCCGGTTTCGACCGCAACGGCTGCCCCCAGCAGTTCCGCGAGCGGGAATTCCCGGCTTTCCAGTTCCTGCGGTGGCTTATTGGCGGCAAGCGAAACCCCCAGGTTGCCCGCTCTGCCTGGGTCGTTCATCAAAAGGTAGCCGGCGGGATAGGATTTCTTGCCCAGAAGACGGTCAATGACCGCGATGCCCCATCGGTCGGGGCAGGCATCGAGAATAACGCCGGGAAATCCGCTCAAGCTGGTGAAGGGGGTTGCTGAATTGTTGAGTGGCAGACTGACCGGATCGAGGGGAACGGCATCAGAGCGTGCCAGGTAGGATTGCCCGTAGACAAACTCACCCACTGAACCGGTGGGCGTTGCGCGGATGTTCAGCCGGCCCGCCACGACGGGCATGGTTTCCTCCGGCAGATAAATCCAGACGAAAAGAACTTCAGAATTCATTGTCGAGTTTTCTGGGGATGAAGACGCGTTTCTTTTCGCTGCTGAGCGCCAGGGAAAGCCCGTCCCGATCCAGTCCTGGATCGGCGATCAGCTCAATCTCATTGGCAAGCCCCAGCGTCCACAAAATGTTGATCAGGCCACCAACGAAACACTTGGCCTGCCCCCGCTCGACGGATTGAATAAAGGAACGGGAAAGGCCAGTTCTTGCGGCCAGATCTTCTTGGCGCAACTTTCGTCTCACACGGGCAGCGCGAATCCTTTCGCCCAGACGCTTGATGATCAGGAGAACATCCTCCGGGAGAGGGGGAGGCTCCAATGAGGCTTTAACGCTTTTCATAAAACGCATAATAAGTCATTAAGTGTGTCGTAGCAACCATTTGCTTGTCTTGATTATTCGTGCGTACGGGCTGCCACGAAAGCCAGTGCTTGATGTGCTATGTCAGTTCAGCACTCGCTGATTCTCGAAATGCGCCCGTAAAGGTCACATTTCGGCGACGCAGGCAGGCGGTGGCTTCCTACCATGCAGGCCATGATTCGACTGCCTGTAGCCGCTCTCCTGCTGTTGCTTTCCCTGTCGTGCCACGCCAACTGTTTCCAGCAGGCCGGCGCGCGCTACGGCGTTGCGCCGGCTCTGCTCGAAGCGATTTCAAAGGTCGAGTCCGGCGGAAATCCGCAGGCGCGGAATCTGAACCGGGACGGCTCCGAGGATCTCGGTCACATGCAGATCAACAGCCGCTGGCTTGGTGTTCTTGCAAGCTACGGTATCGACCGACAGGGCCTTTTCGAACCCTGTCTCAATACCCACGTCGGAGCCTGGATTCTTGCGCAGAATATTCGCAGGCATGGCTACGGCTGGGAGGCAGTCGGCGCCTATAACGCGCGATCACCGGCCAAGCGCATCGCCTATTCCCATCGGGTCGCTGCCCGACTCAAGCCATGGCGATCCTGACTCGCGCATTGATTATCGTGGGCGCGATCTTCACGCTCGCCGGGTGTGGCGCCATCCCCGAGGTGCAGCCAACGGAAGCTGTCCGCCACGGTATCGGCTGGCTGAATCGCCAATTTGAGACCTGTGCCGGCGCGAACTGCCCCCAGCCCACGCAGAAGACACTGGCGCGGGTTGGACTTCCGCGAAAGCCGTTGGCTATTCCGTTGCCCGAGCCGGTCGAAACGGCGCCATCAATCAAAGAGATCGTATCCGAAGAAATCGTCGCTCAAACGATCCGCTTTGCCTTCGGCCAATACCTTCCGGCAGATAGCGAACTGAAATCCCTGCGCGATCTCATGCCCCAAGCCCGCAAGGCCATCCGCATCGAAGTGCTGGGGCGAACCGACGACATCGGCTCCAAGCCCTACAACGACCGACTTGCTCGGCAGCGTGCGGAAGGTGTCAGGGACTGGCTGATCCGTCATGGAATCCGCGCGCCGATCGAAGTTCGCGCCGAGGGGAGGTGCTGCTACCTCGATCCGGCAACGACGGAAACGGCCCGTCGCAGCAATCGTCGTGTGGAAATCCGTTTGGTGCATCCCGTCGCAAAGCGGGATGCGGTCATCAACAGCAAGGGAGCGCAATGAAGTGAAGTTACCTCATACCCGCGGGTTCATCCGCGACATCGCCATCGCCGGCGGATTCATCGCCATCGGCATCCTCGCCCCGGGTTCGCCCATCGAGAACGGCTTCGAAGCACATCTGGGCGGCATCTCGGTGGGGCTGGGCCTGGGCTGGCTCATCAAGTGTTTTATCGACCTTCAAGGGGAAAGTCATGCAAAGCAGTCGTAATGCGTTCAAGGGCGCGCTCGCGCTTCTGTTGCTGGTTGCCGCCACGGGCGCCATGGCCGGCACCACCGGAACGGAATTCCAGAGCCTTTATACCTGGCTCACCGGGCTGGTGCAGGGCTATTTCGGCAAGGCTGCCGCTGTCGCCGCTATTGGCTTGGGCGCACTGTTTTCATTGGCGCGTCTGAATCCGATTGCCATCTTGTCGGGCATCGGCTTTGCGGTGTTCCTTCAGTACGCGCCGACGATTGCCTCCGGCATCCTGACGGCGACGATCTGAGTCGCCATGGACGAGACCGGCTACATCCCCAAATCTCTGGAAGCGCAGGAGCGCTTCCTGTGGTGGGACTTCGACCAGGCGATCCTGTTCCTGCTGGTGATGGGCGTAGGCGTCGTGTCAGGGGCAATGGTGGCCGGCATGGTCTTTGGCGGCATGGTGGCGTGGCAATACGGACGCATCAAGACAGGCAAGCACCCGAAATTCGCGTTGCATGCCATGTACTGGTGGCTTCCCAGCTGGATCGTGATCCGTGCCAGGGCCACGCCGCCCTCGTATTACCGCTTCTTTCTGGGCTGACCGATGAAGTTCAGCAAATTCACCGCCGAACGCGACAACCAGCGCAACGAGATCCTGTTCATGCGGATCGCGGTCGCGGGGCTGGTCCTGGCGTTACTGGCGAATGCGGGGGCCTCGCTCACCGTGGCCGGTTCGGAACGGACGATTCTCGTCCCCCCTGAAATCCATCAATCCTTCTGGGTGAGCGGGCAGAAGGTTTCCGTGGAGTACCTGAAGGAAATGGCCTACTGGTATGCGGGGCTGGCCTTGAACATCACGCCCCACGTCGCCGACTACCAGAAGGACCAGTTCCTCAAATACACCGCCCCCGGCGACTACGGCCGTCTACAGGCCGAGTTCGGCGCGCGGGCGGAGTTCATCCGCAAGAACAACACCTCGACCCAGTTTTCCACACAGGCCATGACGGTGGACGAGGGCGCCATGAAGGTGGCGCTTTCCGGCGTGCTGCAAACCTGGGTCAGCGACAAGAAAGCCGCCGAAAAGCAAACCACTTATGTCGTCGGTTTTCGTTATCTCAACGGGAGACTTCATGTATCCGAGTTCAAGGAAACCAGCGACCAGGATCCGTTCGGGATCGCCGGCGCTGCCGCCAATGCTCAAGTCGCTGCTGCTGGCACTGTGCCTCGCTAGCGCCAGCCTGGCGACCCATGCCGGGCAAACGCTGGAGGGCAACCCGGACGAAGGTCTGATCGCCACCGTGTCGCGCAGCGAACCGAACCTGATCCGGATCGAGGGGCGGAAGATTCGTCGTATCCAGGGTGTCGAGGGGGATTTTCAGGTGACGCCGGACAAGGAGAGCGGGGTGGCCTACGTGAAGCCCGCCGCGGACAAGTCGTTCCTGACACTGTTCGTCGCCGACGATGCCGGGCGGCACTGGAAGCTGAATCTGAAGGTCGCCGACGTTCCCGCCGAGACGATCGTGATACGTGATCGCAGCCGGCTGCGTCAGGAGCCCAAAGCGTTTGTCGCCGACGAATCGCGCAATGCCGCCATCCGTCGCGTCATGTTGGCCTTGGCGCGCGATGCAGAGCCGG
>JAQTOA010000032.1 GCA_028713555.1 Sterolibacterium sp.
TCCGTCAGGCTGTCGCCATCTTGCTTGGCGTTGGCCTCCGGGTGGAGAAAATCGTCGCGATCGCTGCAGGGGCCAAAGCCTTTGTTGTTCGACAGGTAAAACGGTTGTTCAGCCATGCTGGTTCCTCACGTAGTTTCTTGACATATTTTATGCCGGCAAGCATACGCTTAGAGCATCAGCTTGCGCAAGCCCATGGACTCGACCGGTAAACGTCCTGTGGCATGAACGACCACGTTATTAGCGAGCCTGAGGGTAGAAACAGCCTCCCTTGGCAGCGCGGTCACGCAGGCCTTCACCGGGAACGTAAAGCCCTCCCTGTGCCAGATAGCGTTCACACCGTTTTACCAATTCGCCAAGACCGATCCGATCCGCGTACCACAGCGGCCCACCCAGATGGCGCGGGAAACCCGCACCGAGCAGCATCGCCGCATCGATCTCCGCCGCGCCGTCGGCCACCTGCTCGTCCAAGCACAGGGCGGCTTCGATCACCATCGGCATCATCAAGCGCTCGACGATCTGTTCGTCGCTGAAACTGACGCCTTGGCTGGGCTGTATCTGCGCGAGCAACCGGTAGACTTCGGGATCGGCGCTGCGCTTGGGCTTGCCCGCCGGGTCAGTTTCATAGCGATAGAAGCCCAAGCCGTTCTTCTGTCCGTAACGACCCAGCCGCGCCATAAACTGCAGCGCGGTTTCAAACTGCAGCCGCATGCGCGGATAGCCCGCTGCAATCCCTGCGAGCGCCTTGTCGAGCGTATCGATACCCACCACGTCTTGAAGATAGGCGGGCCCCATGGGCCAGCCAAAGGCTTCCATGGCACGGTCAACCACGGCGAAATCCGCCCCGTCATGGATGATCTGCATGAAGCCGAACAGGTAGGCGGCGAGCAGACGATTCACCAGAAAGCCAGGGCAGTCTTTCGCGACCAGCGGTACCTTGCCAAGCGTCAGCACATAGGACACTGCGGTGGCAATGGCTTCCTGGCTCGATTTGGGGCCTCTGATGATCTCCACCAGCGGCATCAACGGCACCGGGTTGAAGAAATGCATGCCGACGAAATCGCCGGGACGCTGTAAAACCTCGGCCATCTCGCCAATGGACAGCGACGAAGTGTTTGACGCCAGCACCGTGCCGGGCCGCACTTTGGCTTCGACCTCAGTCAGCAGCTGGTGCTTGATCGCCATTTTTTCGATCACGGCTTCGATCACCAGATCGACGTCGTCAAAACCATTCATCTCCAGGGTCGGCGTGATCGAGGCAAGCATGGCTGTAGCCTTGTCCTGCGTCAGACGACCTGAGGCAACCTGTTTGGCCAACAGTTTGCGTGCCTCCTCCTGGCCGGATTCGAGTGCGCTCTGTGCGATGTCCTTCATCAGGATCGGCACACCGCTCAGGGCCGATGAGCAGGCGATGCCGCCACCCATGATGCCGGCACCCAGCACGGCGGCTCGCTTCACCGGCCGTGCGCTCTTGGCCAGGCTGCGGCTGCCTTTGCGCAGCTGCTGATTGTTGAGGAACTGGATCATCAGCGCACCTGCCGCAGGTGTGCGCGCTGCGCGCAGGAATGCTTTCAGTTCCAGATCGAGCGCCTCCTGAAATCCTACGCCCGCGGCAGCTTCGAGCAGTTCTACGGCGATTCGCGCCGCCGGCAGGTGAACACCGGCACGTGCTGCCTGCTGGCGCGCCCGAGCCAGAGCCTCCTGGTCCAGCGCAAAAGGACCTTGGCATTGCGCCCGGCGCGCGCGCCAGTCAAGCTGGCCGGCCATGGCTCGCTGTAGCAGCGCGAGGGCCTCGTCCCGCAACTGTGTCGGCCCTGCCACAGCGTCGACCACGCCTGATTGCAGTGCGGCCTCCGCCTTGTACGAGCGGGCACCGACGATCCAATCCAGCGCAACTTTGCTCCCCGTCAGGCGGGGCAAACGCGCCGTGCCGCTCATGCCGGGAATGATCCCCAGTCCTACTTCGGGCAAGCCAATCTGGGCGCTGGTCGATAACACGCGATAGTCACTGGACAGCGCCGTTTCCAGGCCGCCACCCATGGCAAACCCGTTGATGGCCGTCACCGAGGGCATGTTCAGATCGGCGAGAGCAGTAAAAGCCTCCACCCCTACGCGCAGAAGAGCGGCAATCTCGTCGTCGCTACGATTCAGTTTGGGCAGCAGTTGGCCGATGTCCGCACCGGCAAGGAAACCTTCTTTGCCGCTGCTTATCAGCAGGCCGCGCACATCGGGGCGGTTTCCTAATATACCAACCGCAGCCGCCAGATCGGCCAGCGCCGGCCCATCAAGTTTGTTGACCGCATCGTCGCGACGGTCAAAACAAAGTTCCACAACTCCATCTTTCAAGGCCAGAAGGTGTACACAGGGTCCATCGTAAATGCGTGTCACGGTTTTCTCCCAAATTGTTTGTTGGTCTGTTTGCAATCAATAAAACAAGTTTACGTGCTGATCATACATAGGGATGCCGCTTCAAGGGATCAGCACACCATGTTTAGCTCTCCAGCCCCCAGGCCGCGAAGTGGGGATTGGCAAAGTCTGGCTTGCCGTAGGTGAGTGGAACACCAGCCAGGGTTCTCACCATGCCACCCGCCGCCCGCAATACGGCATCACCGGCGGCGATATCCCATTCCATGGTGCGCCCCAGACGCGGATAAAGATCGGCTTCACCGGCGGCTACCAAGCAGAGCTTAAGCGAGGAGCCCGCACTGGTTCGGCTCGCAACTTTTCTTCCGGCGAGAAATTTATCCAGGGTATCGGCATCGCCGTGGGAGCGGCTGGCAACCACGGTCAGGCCGGCGGCGGGTTCGACTCGGCAGGCAATGGCCCGACGCTGACCTTTCTCTTCAAGGAACGCACCCAGGCCTTCGGCGCCTGCGAACAGGCGTGCCAGAACCGGGGCGAAAACCACCCCCAGGACCGGGCGGCCGTTCTCGATGAGTGCAATGTTCACCGTAAACTCGCCGTTGCGATTGATGAATTCCTTGGTGCCATCCAGAGGATCCACCAGCCAGAAACGATCGGCCACGGCAGGTATGCGGCCCGTTGAAGCTTCTTCCTCGGATACCACCGGGATCGTTGGCGTCAGCCTGACCAGTTCCGGCAGGATGACGGCTTCGGCATGCTCGTCCGCCGCGGTAACAGGAGAGGCGTCGGACTTGCCCCTTACCTCGAAATCGGTCGCGTAGACATCAAGGATAGCCCGGCCTGCCGCCCGTGCGACGGGCAACAGCTGTTCCAGAAGTTCGCCACGGCTGGGAGTGGAGTTCACGAGGTTACGTTTCTAGTTGGATCTGTTGACGACTGAGCAGTAAGAAATTTTAATTGCAGAGAGAAGAAACCGCCACACTTTTTTCAGCAGAGCTGGCTTGGCAAAATAGGGCTGGCCAATGTTTTGCGTAAGGTGGCGTTTGCCACCCATTCGATCAACTCGACCATGCCCCTATTCGAAATCAGCGCCCTTTGGCCTTTTCCGCCGCCGCGATCAACTCATCGACCTTCGAGCCGAATATGGGCATGTATTTGAAGGCCATGACACCCATGTGGAGTGGTGCATGGTCGTTGTTGTCAATGGCTTGCAGGGCAACCGGACCGGCGATGTTGTTTATGGCCACTCTCATCAATTCAGAATAAGCAAGGCGGTAGGGCGTGACCTCCCGCCCGGTGCGTACCTTGTATACCTTGAGAAACTCAGGCATCGAATAAACACCGAGGTTGGGCTGAGTATGGTGAATGTCGCCAGCCGGATCGCCGAGGAAACTGGTCTCCCAATCCAGTATGGCTGACACGGTGTTGTTTTGTACCAAAATATTGTTGTAGCAATAGTCATAATGCAAAACGACCGGCGGCTCATCGCAGTCGGGGACATTTTTCTCCAGCCAGCGCAAGCAGCGCATCAACTGGGGCGATACCTTTATTCCGGCTAGCTGGATCATGTTCGGCAGCCACTCCAGCACGCCATACCGCGTTGAGTCGCGTACCGTTTTGTGCGGCGTCCACTCCATGAGGTGACTCTTTTGCACCAGGGGGTCCGCTGGATCAATTTTGATGTCATGCATCTGGAACAGCGTCGACATGATCGACTCGAGCAGTTCGTCGGACGGGGTATTGCTGCTGCCCAGGGTGCCGCCGAAGGTCTTGCCCTCGGCCTTGCGTGAAACAAGGAAAGGATGGCCCAGATGACTGGGGTCTTCTTCCAGCCAAAGCGCTTCCGGAACCGGCATCCCGGCCCTGAACATCAGCTGGATCATGTAGAACTCCTTCGCAACCTTGCAGCCGCCTAGATGAAGCAGGTTCACCGGCTGTTCGGCGCGAAGCACCAGTTCTTGCCGTCCGTTAACCTCATCCTCGGTCTCGAAAAATATGGTTTTCTTCGAGATGCCGCCATCCAGGGTAACAAACTTGTTGATCTTGAGCCCCTTCCAGTTCGGGAACTTCTTCTCAAGGTAGGCTTGCAACACCACTTGGGTAATCGGCTTGGCTTGTTCTTCCCGCGTGCTTGCAGCCTGAGTACTCGCAGCCTGTTCAAGACGGTGTTTATAGAGGCTGCACTCCCATTGCGTCATGCGTACCAGATAGTCCTTTTCCTCTGCGGACCGACTTTCGTCGATGGCTTTCACGACCTCCAGCATGCAGTCGTAAAGCGCCTCGATTTCCGCGTTGACCACTTCAATGCGCTTCTCGGCATCTATATCATTGCGCAGCGCAACCGGCTCGGCGGGCTTCTTACCCAGTCTGGTCGCCAGGCTCCTGCCTTCCGCCAACAGGGCCTTGCCGCGTTTCAGGAAGTCGAGATAAAACGCCGGCGCATCTTGCAACATCAATTCATTCAGATAAAGATCCGCTACCGACAACAATGCCTTGTGTTCGGGATCGATTGTCGTCTGGTTCACGGCCGTCGTAACATTGCGAACCTGTTTCAACATCTGGATGTTTCTTGGCATTTTTCTTCCTCTCTGATTTATAGATTATTCGATTATTCATAAGCACCAACCGCGAATTGTACCTTTGCATTGGCACAGTCGGACATAAAACGGTATTGGTCGATGTGCTGTATCCCGGAAAACTCGTGTCCATTCCGGCTGTTGCAAGAGACTCCGTAGTAACATAAAGTTTCTTCATCAAATAATTATAGGGGGAGAATTCATATGGGCAGAGTCAGCGGCAAGGTTGCCATTGTTACCGGCGCGGCGCGCGGCATGGGAGCGGCGTTTGCCCGACAGCTGGTAGAGGAAGGCGCAAAGGTAATGCTGACCGATGTGCTGGATCAGGAAGGCGAAGCCACGGCAGCGGTGTTGGGTTCCAATACGCGTTTCCTCCATCACGACGTGACCAAAGAGGAAGAATGGAAGCGCATCGTCAGTAAGACCGAAGCCGCCTTTGGCCCGGTGTCAGTGCTGGTCAACAACGCCGGCATCCTCGCCTATTGTCCGATCGAAACGCTCGAGGAAGCGGACTACCGGCGTATTATTGATGCCAATCAGGTATCGGTATTTCTCGGCATGAAATCCGTATTGCCTTCGATGAGGCGTGCCGGCGGCGGCTCCATCATCAATATTTCGTCTATTGCCGGGCTTATCGGTGTACCCAACGCGCTGGGCTATACGGCCTCAAAATTCGCTGTGCGCGGCATGTCCAAGTCGGCAGCGATTGAGTTGGCTCCGCATAACATCCGCGTCAATTCAATCCACCCCGGCAGCATTCGCACGCCGATGGCTTCGGGAAGTGAAAGCGCGGGGGCTGCTGTAACGCCCGCCGCTCGCATTGGCGAACCGGACGAGGTTGCCAGCGTGATGCTGATGCTGGCTTCCGATGAATCGCTCTTCTCAACCGGTGCGGAATTTGTAGTAGATGGCGGCTACAGCTGCCGGTAGGGAAATATAGCAAAACCGGCCGTGGACGCGTTTCATTGTGGCGGCGTCCGGCCAGTTCACCATGCCGGTCGCTTGCTGAGTAGTAAGCGTTAGGCCCTGCCAGGTTCACTCACGACGGAGTTTGCTGTACAGGTTCCGAGCGTAGCGGCAACAGCGAATCAATCTGGCTGTTGAGACAGGTCGGCAACTTCTCCAGCGTGTTGCGTAA
>JAQTOA010000033.1 GCA_028713555.1 Sterolibacterium sp.
TCTTCATGAGCGACCCGTCGAAAATGGTGCGCTATGACTTGGGCTACCTCGTGCTGGGCTTCCTGTTCGTGCTCTTTGTGCTGCTCTATGCGCTGAAGAAGGAAATCTGGAAGGATCTTCACTGACACATATCAGGTTTGATCTATTCAATTGCTTTATGCCACGAGGCCAGTCCAGAGTGGTTGCGGCAATGAAAACGCTGCTGCATGGCACCCATCACGGTTACATGCAGCAGCTGGGGTACCTCGCCAAGCCCGCTCCTGTCGTGAACAGGCCACGGCATTTGTTCAACTGTTTAGCCAGAGGAATACGACATTATGAATCTTGAATTTTCGAAGTTATCAGGCCTAATGTTTTGCTTCATACTGACGCTGGCCGTCTGTGTCTTCGCGACAAACACGCTTACGAGCACCAATAATGGTCTTCTGTCGGCGGCAGAATCGGGTGACGTAAAAGAAGTCAGCCAAAGGCTGGTCTATGGCGCGGACGTCAATGCCAAAAACCATGATGGCGCCACGCCTCTTCATTTCGCGATCCTTTCGGGGCACAAGGATGTTGCCGAACTGCTGATCGCCAAAGGCGCGGATATCAATGCCAGGGAAAAGCACGGCGGCACTCCTCTTTATTTCGCCGCCGTTATGGGATACAAGGAGGTTGCCGAACTGCTGATCGCCAAGGGCGCTAAAGTCGACACCCTGAATATCGCGGCCCTTTGGGGAAACAAGGATCTTGCCGAACTGTTGATCGCGAAGGGGGCGGACGCCAATGACCAGGAAAAGGTCCGCATCCAAAAACTTCAAACCAACCAGCTGGCTCGCGATGAGAAAGATATCTGGCAAAGAGTGCAGTCGGGCGAGGATGCCAAAACAGTGCAGACCTATTTCGACCAGTACCTCACTGGCAGCCATGCTGCCGCCATTGCCGCGCGGCAGGAACAGCAGCTCTGGCAACAGGTGCAGGCCGGAGGAAACGCCCAGGCCGTGCAGGCCTATCTCGACAAATACCCCAACGGCAGCCATACCGCCGCCGCACAGGAAAAACTTGCCGCCATCAGCAAGGTCGAACCCAGCGCCCCGAAAGCCGAAACACCCCTCCTCGATTGCCCGGACTGCCCCCAACTGGCCATCATTCCCGCAGGCAGCTTTGACATGGGTGAAACGGGACCGAAACACCGGGTGACGCTGAAGAGCTTTGCGCTGGGCAAGACCGAAGTCACGCAAGGCCAGTGGAAAGCGGTCATGGGCAACAACCCTGGTAACTTTACCAGTTGCGGCGACAACTGCCCGGTGGAGCAAGTAAGCTGGAACGATATTCAGGTATTCATCCAGAAACTCAACGCCAAGACCGGCAAACAATACCGCCTGCCGAGCGAAGCCGAATGGGAATATGCCTGCCATGCGGGAGGGCGGCAGGCATACTGCGGCAGCGACGATCTGGGCAGCGTGGCGTGGCATGACGGCAACAGCGGCAACCGAACCCACCCGGTGGCTGAAAAACAGGCCAATGCCTTCGGCCTGTACGACATGAGCGGCAACGTATGGGAATGGGTAGAGGACAGCCACCATGCCGACTATAACGGCGCCCCGGCTGACGGCAGCGCATGGCAGGGTGATGGCGCGAACCGCGTGCTGCGCGGCGGATCGTGGATCGTCAGTCCGCGGGTCGGGGAAGAGGCCAGCCGCAACTGGAACGAGCCTGGGAACAGTTACTACAACCTCGGCTTTCGTCTCGCGAGAACGCTCCCGTAGCGGGTTTTGCCGTCAGAGTTCACACAGGCGTTATCCGCCGGATGTGAGTGACATCTGAAGCATAGGGCGAAAGGTGCTTTTTCGCCCTATGGCGGGTTCTGTTTTACGCGCGTTACAACTTTGCCTGCAAGATTCCCCGCGCATGCGCCATCACCGCATTGCTTCCTTGGTTTAGCCCGCCAAAAACGATTCGGCTCCGGTACGCCTTTGGTGTTCTGGCAGCCGAGATTTCCTTCCGAAAATCCCATTCGAGATTGATGCATCTCCACACTTAGGGCAAGATACGCTCCCTGAATTTTTTGCACAGACAAACAAGAGAATAGCTATGGGCGCACAGTGGAAAGCAAGGCACAAAGAAATCGCAGCGAACGCAAAGGGCAAGATTTTCGGTAAGCTGTGCAAGGAAATCACGGTCGCCGCGCGAGGCGGGGCCGATCCGGACTCGAACTCGCGCTTGCGCCTCGTGGTCGAGCAAGCCAAGAAAGCCTCCATGCCGCGTGAGACGCTGGAGCGCGCCATCAAGAAGGGCGCAGGCCTGCTCGACGGCGGCGCGAATCTGGAACGCCTCGTCTATGAAGGTTTTGCGCCGCACCGCGTCCCCGTGATCGTCGAATGCCTGTCCGACAACATCAACCGCACCATGTCCAGCATGCGCGTATTGTTCCGCAAGGGGCAGCTCGGCGCAGAAGGCTCCGTCTCGTGGGACTTCAGCCACGTCGGCATGATTGAAGCCACACCGAACTCCAAGGAAGCCGATGCAGAAGTCGCCGCCATCGAAGCAGGCGCGCAGGACTTTGAACCGGCCGACGAAGGCGCAACCCTGTTCATCACCGATATCACTGATCTGGATACCGTGTGCCGCGCCTTGCCGGCACAAGGCTTCACCGTCATCTCTGCCCAGCTGGGCTATCGCCCGAAGAATGCCGTCACACTCGGCAACGATGCCGAGCGCGAAGAAGTGGAAGCGTTTCTGGAAGCGATTGATGCGGATGATGATGTGCAGAATGTTTATGTGGGGCTGGCGGGGTAGAGGCGTTTTTTGAGAGAAGGGCGAAGCAATTCGATTTGTTCAAATAGAAATGCGAAGCCCTGAAAATCATCTGGCCGGCCCCTTTAATTCGTTCGAGAAGGGTTAAGAAATTGCTGCAAAGAGAAAGCCCGGCATGCCGGGCTTTCTCTTTGCAATTACTCAGGCTCCGTCCCTGAGGTCTCCCCCGAAGTTTTCCCTGAAGTTTCAGGAGGCAAACCCATGATGGGCAAATCTTCACGGGCCAAGCCCAATGCCTCCAGAACTTTCAGCGCCGCGTAGGCATCGTTTGCCGCGTAGAGCATTTGCTGCGGGGTGAGTTGGGGCTGCGACCAGTTGGAGGTGGTCACATGCCTCGCCTTGGCAAAGCGCTGCTTGAAGACCAACCCCACCGCCGCCCGGACGCCCATCTCCTTGTGGTAGCCGTCCATGCGGAACACCGTATTGAGATCCACCACCGCGTTGAAATGCACGCCCAGTTTCGCGTAGATATGCCCGCGATCCGATTTAAGGCCGAAGCCCACCTTGATGAGCTGTTCCGATTGCAGCAGCTCGAGCAGATAGGTGCGCCCATCCGCCCGATGCAATTGAAACAGATAGGCCTTGT
>JAQTOA010000034.1 GCA_028713555.1 Sterolibacterium sp.
TGTATAGACCGGGCACATAGGAAACAGGTGTGCGAGGACATGGGTAACACTATACCGACAAAGGAGGGAGGCGGAGATCAACCTCCAGAATTCGATGGTGGCAGAAGTAGGCACGGTAGAGGCCGTCTTGCTCAGGGACTGAGCGGAACGCGATAGGCATTTTCAGCAAAGCATTGGATACGCGAAAACGCCTGCCTTTGAAGACGACTTTGCCGTCCCATCCGACGGTGACGACATGATCGTCGGGGCTGTATTCAATCTCCGGTAGGCACTCGGGATAAGTTCGCTCACTGGCCCGATAGCGCCGTATTGGTGTATCCAGGCCAATTGCCTCATGTGGGCGGACATGGTTATATATCTCACGCCAGTGGTCAAAAGCGCTTTGCACATGCAGCAGATCAGAGAAAGCTCGACCTGCCAGCACTTCGGCCTGCAAGGTGCGATGAAAGCGCTCATCCTTGCCGTTGGTCTGCGGATGAAATGGGCGGCTATGGCTGATACGGATACCTAAGCGGATCAGCCAGATGGTCAAGGTGGTTATTTCGTTTCGAGGTTGGCTTGGGCATCCCCAAGGCGGACCGTTATCGCCATTGATGCGCACGGGTAAACCGTAGCGACGAAATACTGATGTCAGATGCTGTTGCACCGTCGGCGTGTCAGTACGGGCACAAGCTGATAGCGTGAGATTGAAACGGGAATGGTCATCCAGCAGTGTGAGCGAATGGCAGCGGCCGACGGGCGTATCGAAGTGACCTTTGAAGTCGATTTGCCAAAGCTCATTGGGCTGACCATGTTCGAAGCGTTGCCATGGCGTGCTGGCTTCGCTGGCTTGGGAATTGATCAATCCATGGCGATGCAAAATGGTGGTGACGGTGCTGGGAGCCGGAGCCCCTTGGTAGCCAAGATCAGTCAAGCGTCGGCTGATCTTGCGGCCACCCCAAGCCGGATGCTCACGCCGCAATGCGAGTACGGCTGCTTCCATTTCCTCGCTGGTACGAGTGGGAGAACTGAGTGGTCGTCGCGATCGGACTTGCAGGGCGGCAGAGCCTTCAACAGCGTATCGGGCTAGTAACGCATAGCCTGTTTTGGGACTGATGCCAAAACGGCGGCACAACTCACGCCGGTTGGCACTCTCTTGGAAAGCAAGTTCGATAAATTCTCGACGGAGGGTCATAAGATCACGGGTTATCCAGGGCATTCGATCATCCTTCGGGGCGGTTTCATCAACCCGAAGTGTTTCGTATGTCCTCGCACACCTGTTTCCTATGTGCCCGGTCTATACAGAAACCGCAAGAATATTTTTGCCCCCATCAGAAACAAAATCGAAATTGAAATGTTTAATTACAGTTCTTGTCGATAGCCCATCAGCTGAAATGATG
This sequence comes from Sterolibacterium sp., assembly GCA_028713555.1. Taxonomy (GTDB): domain Bacteria; phylum Pseudomonadota; class Gammaproteobacteria; order Burkholderiales; family Rhodocyclaceae; genus JACRAR01. The sequence continues at coordinate 1,380 of JAQTOA010000034.1, forward strand.
GGTAGGGCCTCAACAAAGAAAAACCCACCGGTTTGGAATCGGTGGGTTTCCTTGCTACTGCCTGGCTAATTACTTGGCGGCAGGCGTTTCAGTCTTGGCTACTGCCTTCTGGCCATGGTGATGCTTCACATGCTTTGCGGGCTTGGGTGTCTCAGCCTTTTGCTCAGTAGCGGCAGGAGCTACAGTAGCTTTGGTATCAGCCTTTGTCTCGGTAGCAGCAAACGAAGCAATGGCAAAGCTGGAAATCAGGGCAGCAACAGCGATCTTCTTAAGCATTTATATCTCCTTGTTTGGCGATGCCAACGTGGCAGCCATGAGTCCAATAACGGGCGATGACGAATGGTGATGACTTGGATCGTGTAACGGTTTGTTCAGGAAATCTTTAGTGAAGCGGGCAAGGCACCAATCCAGTGATCAACGTCTGCCCCTATGCCCACCCCAGCCACGAGAGATTCCAATCTCGATTGATGGAAAGTAATACGCTGGGGGCGTGTAATAAACAGGTGGTGAATCGTAATAGCCCTGTGGCGCTGGATAATAACCAGAATAACCCGGACCAACAGGCACCACGGCGCAGCCACCTACTATCCACAGTGTCGATAATGCAAGTACTGATTTGATGGTTTTCATTATCCAATCCTCTCTGTGTACTTAACGCTTCAACGACCATTTAGGTCACAGAGTTTGTGTAACAGCGTGTTGTAGTGCTTATACGATTCTCTCTATCTTCCTGAAAACATGAGTCCAACTGCGAAGCGGGCCTTACGTGCAAGAGCAATCCTTGACGCCACGAAGGGAATTGCTGCACTCGCTATCGTTGTTGGTGTAATTGACCTGATGCATCACGATGCCAAACACTTGGCAATCGAGTTGATCGGTCGCTTGGGCTTGAATCCCGAGTCTTGCTATCCCTTTGCTTTTTCTCATTACGCAGACCTACTACCCGGATTCTGCATGCCATGAATAACGCATTTACCGTCAGCCAAGTCGACTCGATCCTTGACGTAGACGCGGAAAGCTTCCGCAGTCTGACGCCTGCTGGCGATCCCTTCCTGTCACAGACCTTCATGGGAGCACTGGAACGACACGGCGCGGCAGGTCCGCGTCTCGGCTGGATACCGCAACACCTCGTCGCACGCGATGTGCAGGGCAAGATCAGGGGATTGCTGCCGCTCTACATCAAGACCAATTCCTTTGGCGAATTCATTTACGACTGGGCCTGGGCGCGCGCCTTCGAGCAGTCGGGCCGGCCCTATTATCCCAAGCTATTTTCTGGCATTCCCTACACGCCGGCGACCGGTGCGCGGCTATGGGTTCGTCCCGGTGAACATGCCGGCGCGCTGCGTGACCTGTTGATCAGCGCTGCCATCGAACTGGCCCGGGAACACGGCTTTCCATCCTGGCATATCGCTTTCCCCGATGCCGGCGACAGAATTGCGCTGGAAGCGGCCGGCTTGCTGTTGCGGCACGATATTCAGTACCACTGGCAGCAGCGCACAGATCACCCCTACCGCGACTTCGATGATTACCTCGCCAGCTTTGCCGCCGACAAGCGTCGCAAGGTACGCGCCGAGCGGCGCAAAGTGATTGAGGCCGGCATCGAGATCGAAGCGCTGACGGGCAACGCCATCACGCCGGAATTATGGGCTCAGGTACATGCGCTCTACACGGCCACCTTCGACAAATACGGCAACTATCCTGCGCTCTCGGCGCAGTGTCTGGCAGAGATCGGTGCAGGACTGGGCGATCGAATGGTGGTTTT
>JAQTOA010000035.1 GCA_028713555.1 Sterolibacterium sp.
TTCAGGCTGACGACAAGTGTTTGCATGCGTGCATCTCCAGAATGGGCTAGTCGGGCGAACAAGATACGCCCCATGAACAAGAAGACGAACAAACCAGCAAAAAGATGCAGGCCAGTTTAATCCGGATATGAGCCCATGCACGGCAATTTGTTCCGTTCCGGCGCAACATGGTGCTAGAATTTTCAGCTACTAAATTGATAAAAAACAAAAATGCCAAGCAAAGAAACAGACTTGCTGATTGTCGGCGCCGGCCCAACCGGTATTGAAGCGGCACTGTATGCAAAAAAGTTGGGCTTGCGCGTCAAGGTGGTGGAAAAAGGCGCGCATCCTGGCGCCGGCATGCGTGCTTGCGCCCATCTCGAAATGTTCTCGCCCAGTCATTACAACTACTCGCCGCTGGGCATCGAACTCCTGCATCAGGCGGGGCGCCGAAGCACAGCACATGGGGAATATGAGACCTGGGGAAGCTATCTGGACAACTACCTTTGCCCGCTGGCTGAACTGGGCGAGCTCGACATCCTCTTTACCACGCGGGTGGAGCGGATCGGCCGGGCGAAAATAGAGCGCACGGATCTTCTCGGTGCCAACCGGCAGAATTTCCCCTTCAAGGCAATTCTTGCCGACATGAGCGGACGCGAATCCTGCCTGCGCGCAGAACGCATCATCGACTGTTCCGGCGTGCTTGATCGCCCGCTATATATGGGCGAAGGGCGAATGCCGGCCATCAATGAACGCGCGCACTTCGCATCCATCATGCACACGCCGTGCGCCCTAATGGCGCGCGGCACACGCGGCAAAACCTGGCTGGTCATCGGCAATACCCACGGTGCGGCCCTGGCTGTGGACCAGATCAGACGGGCCATCGAGGCCGATGATCGCACCCGCCTCATCTTCATTGACGAACAGGGGCGCAAGCCCTATCTCGTCAACCTCAAGAATGACCTGTTTGCGAAACGTGTCGGATTCATCAAGGCAGCCAACAACTTCCTCGATTCAGACGATCCTCATGTAATCATTCATGAGGAGAGCACAATCCAGCGCATCGACCCGCAAGATGAGGGATTCCTGGTAACCGTCAAGGGACCGCACGGCGAAGTGGGCATTGCCGCTGACCACATCGCAGCGTGCGTGGGCTTCGGCGCCGATACCTCGCTTTTTGACGAATTGCAGATTCACCTGTGTTATGCCTCCGGCGCACCAATGAACACCGCCGCCGCAATGCTTAACGACACCATTGATTTTCGCCATACGCCATGGGCACTGGGGCGAGAGAGCATCCAGAACCCGGAGCCGGGTTTTTACATCCTGGGATCGAAGAGCTATGGCCGCAACCAGGGCTATTCGCTGCATATCGGCCTGGGCCAGATCATATTGGCTTTCCAGGACATCACCAGGAACGATAATCTCGACCTTTACGCCGTGCCAGCGGATTCCCCGCTTCCACCCGAGGTACGCTACGTCAAGCCGGCCGAGGCGCACGCCCGGATCGCCAGAAAGCGCCTGAGCAGCAGCGAGCAGAAATACAAGATTATCGCCGACAACCTGCAGGAGGTTATTTTCCAGACCGACCTGAAACAGAAAATAACCTACCTGAGCCCGTCCTGGGAGACGCTCACCGGATACCCGGCCAAGACATATCTGGGCATGCACTGGCAAGATCTCCTTCATGAAGAAGACCGTGCCAGGGGCCTGGCCAAGTGCAATGCCTTCATGACCTGCCAGACAGACGACTATCACGAGGAGCTGCGGGTCGAGCGCAGCGACGGCAATCTGCGCTGGGTGGAGGTCAACGCGCACGTGCTGGTCGACTGGAATGGGGTTGCCTATGGCACCATCGGCTCCATGCTTGACATCACCGAGCGCATCAACGCCCTGGAAGAACTCAGGCTCAAAAACCGGCTGCTCGACCAACTGGCCGTCACCGATGCCCTCACCGGCCTCTACAACCGCCGCCACTTCGACCATCAGCTCGAACTCGAAATCAAGCGTGCCTGCCGCGACAAAACCCCGCTCACCCTGGCAATGTGCGATATCGACTACTTCAAGCACTACAACGATACCTATGGCCACCAGCTCGGCGACGCGGCCCTCAAGCAGGTAGCCCGGACAATCAGAAACCAGTGCCAGCGCGAAACCGACATCGTCGCCCGTTTTGGCGGCGAGGAGTTTGTCGTCATACTGCCCGGCACGGATAAAAAATCAGCCTGCGAAATACTGGAAGCCATCCGGCGTGGCGTGGCGAACATCGGCATCGAACACCGCGCCTCGGAAATTGCCGGACACATCACCATCAGCATCGGCGCCGTGGCGCTCGATACCGCCCTGCCGGACGAATGCATATCGCCGGAAATCCTGCTCAAGCGCGCCGACGATGCGCTTTACGAAAGCAAGCGCAAGGGCCGCGACCAGATGAATTTCTGCAGCTACCAGAGGGAATGCCGGGAAGCGCCCTGAACTGCCCGCCGGGTGCCGGAAAAGCGTTCAGCCCTGCGGCGTGCGCGGCACGAAACAGCACACCTTGCCCGCC